>NZ_RHNX01000033.1 GCF_003946335.1 Levilactobacillus fujinensis | reverse complement strand
TCATACAAAAAGAGCCCTAATCACCAAGTGATTAGAACTCCAATATTTTGTTCACCAACAACAGTTGACGAAGAACCAAACTAACAAAGGACGCCGCGTCAACACCACCATTTCTAGTGACTGCTGACACGGTGTCTTTTGTTGGCTAACTAGCCTATTTCGTATCGCCCGAAAGAACTGCCGCGGCGTTCTTAATATGATGAAAATATAGTGGATACCCATTAACGTCTTTACCATTCCGATATTCTTTAACCGTTAGAATGCCACTCTTGGCTTTAACCAAAAACTTACCATTCTTGATTTTGACTGTATAATAGCCGTTCGCATTTGTCTGTTTGCTCCAGGTACACGTGCCCTGCTTGACTTTACGACTGACCTGATACGACTGCTGATCAATGGGATGCCATTTTTTACCAGCGTAATAGCCACCACCAAAAACAAACGTCGACTTCGTAATCTTGACCCGATATTTCAAATCCTGTTCCTGAAACCAACTTCCCCGTACAGCGGTTGGTGTTGGGCGGACAGTTGCGACCGCCCGACCAGTAACTGGTTGATTAGTCATCAAACCAACTGCAGCGCCAAATGAGATCACGGCCAACCCCAAGCATAGTCCGTGTTTCATAGTAAAGCCCCCAAATTTTTATTTTCACAAGTTAATTATACAATGATTTGTTAACAACTGCTAACAAAAAAGCCTATTTCTATCAGGAGATTTTCCTAACAGAAGTAGACTTTTGACATCTTAAATTTAATATTAGTTACTCACGTCTTTGCCGTAACCGCCAAAGACTCGTGCCAAACCCAAGTAGGAGCAAACCGGCTAATAAAACGCCTGCGCTCTTTTCTTCATTGGTTTGTGGCAAGTAACGATTAGATTTATTTTTTGCAGTCGTTGACGATGAACTTGCTGAATCATCGTCAGCAAAAGCTCCGGTACCGCCACCCATCATGTCAGACGATGAGGATTGACCTAAACCTGTCACGGGGACACCACCGGTAACAACGTCTGCAGAGGAAGACCCAGTCGATGTGGAACTCGTCGTGGTCCGCACACTCGATGAGCTACTCCTCTGGCTACTACTAGAAGACGTCATCGATGAGTTTGATGAGTTACTGCTTGACACAGACGGAATGCTCGGTGTCGACGAACTAGTCGTTATTGATGATGAACTTGATAACGATTCCGAAGAAGAACTCGTCGTGATTGACGATGAACTTGAGGACGGTTCCGAAGAAGAACTCGTTGTGATTGACGATGAACTTGAGGACGGTTCTGAAGAAGAACTCGTTGTGATTGACGATGAACTTGAGGACAGTTCTGAAGAAGAACTCGTCATAATTGACGATGAACTTGAGGACAGTTCTGAAGAAGAACTCGTCATAATTGACGATGAGCTCGACGAACCCGTTGGCACTGCCATATCCGTTTGTGTCGTAGAACCAACACCTTTATTGGTGGCATCAATAGTTACTGGGGCTAAACTTAAATTAGGCTCATAACCATCCGGCGCCTGAGTTTCCTTGAAGTAATAAGTACCGTACGTCAAATTGTTAACCGTCAATAGCCCTCTGGCATCGGTCTGCTGCGGACCACTTACAACCGTTTGTTGATCAGCCGCGAGTAGCTCGTACCAAGCATTGCCCACCCCATAACCTGTATCAGATCCGAGCTTAGTCAAGGTCGCCGATCCCAACTTGATTTTTGAATCCTTTTGACCAACTTGGATATCTTTAGTCATTGTTGAAGTCACGGTAAATGGCACAGTATTCTCATTTTTATCATACCCTATAGGGGCAGCCGTTTCTTTGAAATAATAGTCACCGTCTACTAGACCTGTAACGTGAATCTGACCATTAACATCTGTCTTAAGCCCACTTTTAACAATCCCAGTTCCGTTGTATAGATCATAAACCGCTCCACTGAGAACAGCATCATTTTCAGCATCTGTCTTAGTAAAGGTAACCCTGTTCTTCTCATCAACTGGCCAGGTAGCAACGGGTGTGTCCCCATCACTATCTGTGACTGTCACGGGTACTTTATCCGGATTCAATGCATATCCCGATGGCGCCTTTGTTTCCAAGAAATAATAATCTCCCGGCTTAAGGTGTGACATCGTTATCACACCTTGGCCATCAGTCGTTCCCGAACTAACCGCTTGGTCACTGCTATCATACAACGTATACTCGGCTCCACTTAACGCTTGTTTAGTCGTTACATCTGTTTTCGTTAAGACAATTGTGCCTTTATATTTACCTTCAATGTTGCCGTAACCACCCCAATAGATATCGTTATGACTGGTAGCCGGACTTGCAATCGTTCCTGCCCCATTGCCACCTGGATCACCCGTAATTCCGTTAGCACTAGCAACGGATACGCCATTGGTTAAAACACCACTGGTTCCAGTAAGACTACTATCAACATCTGCAAGATACTCGACTTCAATACTAGTTGAAACGTCAGGAAAAATATAAGTCAGTGTCTTACCATCCGGACTAATAATTGGATCGATTGGATCGCCTGGAGCACTGACCTTATTTCCGTCGGTATCCGTATACACAATCTCTTTTCCATCGGCATCCTTATACGTAATCATGGTCGACCCTTGGCGATAAGTTTGGTAATCACCCAGGGTGTCGGTCACGATAGTTTTACCCATATGACTCGCACCAACGTTGAAGAGCACATCCCACTGAAGTACCTTCGGAATTTTATTGGAATTCTTTTCTTCACCATAAACCCAACCATTCTTATTAACAACATAGCCAGGGCCGCCTGAACCGCTGCCACCGCTACCACTAGCAACCTTGGTACCAGTGACTGTGAAACCCAGTAAACCCATCCGGTCAGAATTGGTATGACTCAAATTATCATTAAACGTGATAGTTCCAGTATTCGTTCCTTCATTGAACTTAAATGTTCCGATTTTTAGCGTGTCATTATGACTGTCCATAATATCCAAGTCGCCAACATTACTCGTATTGGCAGTTGTCGGTAACTCAACGTTTGCCGTATCGCCATCATGAACAATCACACCATCGTTGATTCCCCATTCGTAGGAAATCGAGTAATTTTGACTAGCCTCCAAATCGGAGTTGTAATCAACCGGTTCAGATCCACCACCAACTAGCTTTTCAATGGTGACATCTTTCAGAGATAACCCCGTGGTTTCCGATGTAATATCCTTAGCACTTGCCTTAAGTGTCCCTCCACAAATAACAAGTAGGGTTACTAGTAGGCCTAAGCAAGCGACACCCACTTTTTTCCACATCTAATTTGCACCCCTTACATTAACTGTTACACTTTTAAATTAATTATAGCCCAAACAGACAAATTATTTAAGGGGAAATTCATAAACAGCTGTAACCAATTCTAACTAGAACCAAATGTAGGCCCGTCCCTATTGGGAAAGGCCTACATTTTACTCTTTTATTTTTTCTGTTTAACCTTAATTTTGGCTTTTTCTGCCAGTCCCAAGAGCTCCTTCGCATGTTCTAACGCGAGTTTCGTCACCTGCGTCCCCGCAGACATTCTGGCAATTTCGCTGACTCGGTCTTGCTCATTTAACCGAGTTAGATGCGTTTCCGTCCGATCACCGACAATTTTTTTGGAAATAAAGTAATGGTGATCGGCCATAGCCGCGACCTGGGGTAAATGAGTGATACACAAAACCTGTGACTCCCTGGCGATACCACTAATTTTTTCTGCAATGGCTTGCGCGACCCGACCACTGACTCCGGTATCCACTTCATCGAAGATAATCGACGTCACCCCCTGTGACTCGGAGAAAATGGTCTTTAGCGCCAACATGATTCGGGATAATTCCCCACCGGAGGCAATCTTAGCTAATGGTCGCATGGCTTCACCCGGATTCGTTCGCAGGTAAAATTCCACGTGATCCAGTCCGGTACTCAATAATGGCTGGGTCTTCGAGCGCGTGAAGTGAACGGCAAAGACCGTTTTGTCCATATAAAGATCAGCCAATTCACCGTGAATCGCTTGCTCCAATTCTTGAGCGGCCTGTTTACGAGCTTTGCTCAGCTTCTCACCCAGCTTCAACAAAGTCGACTGTTGGTTGGCGACCTGGGTTTCCAAATCATCCGCTGTCTCGTCAGTCGACTGCATTTGTTTAAGCTCCTCCGAGATTTGGTCAAAGTACTTTAAGACTTGGCCTTCGGAGTCGCCGTATTTGCGCTTCAACTGATTGATGACTTCCAGACGACGTTCAATTTCATCTAAACGACCTTCATCCCACTCTAGCATATCCAGTTGGGACGACACATCGCCCACGGCATCACTCAACGCATAATAGGCCGATTCCAGTCCGCCCGCAATCTGCTTGAAGGCTGGATCAAAGTCAGCAATCGCCTGCATGGCCTGCATAGCACTACTGATCTGATCATTTACTCCCGGCGTCGAATCTTCACCTGTCAATATCAGTTGCGTCCGCTGCAAGGCATCATTGATTTTTTGAAAGTTATCTAACCGGTCCCGCTCTGCAATCAAGTCGTCTTCCTCACCCGGCTGTAACTGGGCCGATTCAATCTCGTTGACCTGAAATTTCAGCATATCCAGTCGCTGGGCCCACTCTTTTTCGTTGGCCCGTTTATTTTCTAACGTATCGCGTAATTGCGTATACTGCTGATAGGTTGTCTGGTACTGTGCCTTGAGATCGTGTACCTTGTCCGCTGAAAACTCGTCCAACATTCCCAAATGTTTTTCCGGTTGCATCAGCTCTTGGTGTTCATTTTGCCCGTGAATATCGACAGCCGTTTCCCCAATGTGTTTCAACGTATTGGTATTGACCAGCATGCCGTTGACCCGACAGGTATTACGACCATTACGATGAATCTCCCGTTGCAAAATAACGTTACCGTCATCGTGGTCGATGCCGAGCTCATCGAGGACCTGATAAGTCGTCCCACCCGAGGGAAAAATGAAACTTCCCTGAATAACGGCCTTATCCGTACCCGTCCGAACAAAGTTGGCGGAACCACGCCCGCCCGCTAACAAACCAACCGCGTCAATGATGATAGACTTTCCGGCACCAGTTTCCCCAGTCAAGACCGTCATCCCATTTTTAAACACCACATCGAGGCGCTCGATGATGGCAAAATTTTTAATCGATAGCTCCTGTAACACCTTTTTGCCCCCTAAACAAAAGACCACTGCTGATGCTCAGCTCTGTGCTGGTCGGTCAGTTGTGGTCACTGCTCTTAATCCGCAAGCATGCGGTCAATTGTCTTTTCTAATTGTAAAGCACCCTGATGGGAAACACAAACGGTCAGAACGGAACTATCGTCGCCGACCGTGCCAAAAACATACTCGTAGCGCATCTGATCCAATAATGAAGCAATCACCGGACCATTCCCGGGAAGTACCTTAAGAACTGTAAATTGGTCCTGCACCGCAAAGGATATGTAGGCATTTTGCAAGGTTCGCTGCAATTTCTTTTGGGTATCAATTTTCTTTTGGACGGGCAAACTGTAACGGTAACCGCCAGACTCTGCTGGTAATTTAACCAGCTGCATCTCCTTGATATCCCGTGAAATCGTTGCCTGTGTGACGTGAATGCCGTCCTCGGCAAGCAAACGAACAAAATCCTCTTGTCGTTCAATTTCCCGTGATGTGAGTAACCGTTTCAATAATTGCTGGCGTTCCTGCTTTTTCATACCTGGCCCCCCTTTATGTGATAAAAATGCATAATCTTATCATATACCAGACCTAAGTATTTGGAAAGCAAATTCTAATAATTTTCTCATAATCTATTGTTTGAGGCCTTCATAAGCAGCGTTAATTGTCTCTTCAACGGAAACTGAACTTACACAGACTGCATGTTTATCGACAGATTGTAAGTGAACCAGAAATTCGATATTACCCTCACCACCCCGAATTGGTGAAAAATCGAGTCCGAGAACGCTGTATCCGGTTGCCACCGCAAAATCGATGATCTTTTGGACAACGGCCGTGTGAACCCGCCGTTCACGAACGATACCGTGAGCACCGACGTCACCCCGTTCTGCTTCAAACTGGGGCTTGATCAACGCTACGACATCACCACCGGCCGCCAAGATTTCTTTTAATGGCGGTAAAATCATGTCGAGTGAGATAAAGGACACGTCGATCGACGCAAAGGTTGGCCGACCCTTGGTAAAATCGGCTAACTTACTATAGCGAAAATTGGTGTGTTCCATCACGATGACCCGTGGATCCTGTCGTAATTTCCAAACTAGTTGATTACTACCGACATCCAATGCGTAGCTGAGTTGCGCACCATTCTGTAACATGACGTCGGTAAATCCACCCGTCGAGGAACCAATATCTAAAACGATTCGGTCGGTCACATCGATGTTAAAGACCTCAAGCGCCTTAGCCAGCTTAAATCCACCTCGTGACACGTAAGGGAGAGGATGACCCTTTAAATGAAGTTCGGTATCCGCTGGAATCATTGACCCTGGCTTGTCCAAACGTTCCTCGTTAGTTCCGAGAATCTCACCAGCCATCACGGCACGCTTTGCCTCATCCAGAGATGTATAGAGTCCCTGTTCAACTAGGAGATCCGCCACCCGTTTTTTCTTCATGCTTTCACCCGTTTCGTATCAAAATAGCTAAAGAAAGCCGCTAATAAGCTGCGCCCTTCACTCGCCGGTAATTGTGCCAGCGCTGTCTTCCCTACCTGAATCGTGTCGATCAGCGCTTGATTAGCACCTTGCAGACCCAATTTACCCGGATAGGTATTCTTAGCCTCACCAGCATCCTTTTGCGTCGCCTTACCCAGTTCGGCTGGTGTACTGACCACATCCAAAATATCATCATAGATTTGGAAAGCCAGCCCGAAGGCATCAGCAAACTGAAGGTACGGTGACCACTGGTTTTGTGGCGTTTCACCTAGAATCAATCCTGCTTGTACCGCATAATGCAGCAAGGCACCTGTTTTTTCACGATGTAACACACGTAACTTTGCCAATGGCAGGTCGACGTGCTCGGATTGAATATCCTTGGCCTGACCAGCCACCATGCCGTGCGGTCCAGCAGCTCGTGCCAACGCCTGGGTCAACGCTACTTGTGTCTCGGCTGATAGACCCGTTGCCGTCACCCACTGAAAGGCCAACGTCAACAGACCATCCCCAGCCAGGGTCGCCATCCCGGCACCAAATTTCATGTGGTTGGTGGGTTCACCGCGACGCAGGGCATCGTTATCCATGGCAGGCAAGTCGTCATGAATCAACGAATACGTATGCAACAACTCCAACGCCATAATTGGCCGCCAATCACGCGCCTGTTCCACAGTGTGACCCAGTGCTTGTAAGGTGGCCACCGTCAGCAGTGGCCGCAGTCGTTTACCACCGGCCAATACGGAGTAGCTCATGGCTTCGGCCAACCGATCATCACCGCTATCCGTAGCAATGGCGGCTTTTAATGGTGCGTTGAGCCACGGGACCCACGTCTGTTCAAACTGCGTTAAGCGTGCATCACTTGGCATCACCCGTGCCCCCTTGTGGCGTCTCAAAAGCAACTTCTTGGTCGTCGTCAGACATCATCGTCGTCAATGTCTTTTCGGCGTCTTGCAGGGTCGTTTGCAGATCTTTGCTCAAGGCCACACCTTTTTGAAATTGGGATAAGGCCTGTTCCAGCGGAATATCCCCCTGTTCAAGTTGCGCGACAATTTGTTCTAACGTCGTTAAGTTCTCTTCAAAAGTCGGTTTCGTTTCTTCACTCATGCTGATCCTCCGTTGCTGGTTTGATAGATTTAATTTCTGCTTCAGCCGTGCCATCACTCAAATGAATCGTTGCTGATCCTGGCTTCAAATCGGCAGCTGTTCTGGCAACATGGTCATTTTGTGTGACATAACTGTATCCTCTGCCCATGATTTTCAGGGGACTGAGGTAGTCTAAACCGCTCGCTAATTGACCCACGTACTCCTGCTGTTTAGCCATATAACGCTTCATTTCAGTCGTTAACCGCGTTGCAGTCTGATCTACGGTCTGTTGATCGCGCTGGACCCGCGCTAATGGAGCCTGCACGACGAGGCCTTGACGGGCGAACTGAAAGCGTTGCGTTGCCTGCTGGACCTGCGTTCGAACATTACGATTCAGGGCCTGCTGTGCTCGGTCTAATCGTTGAACGTACGTTTCGTAGAGCCGTTGCGGCTGCCGGAAAACGTAAGCCGTCATCAGCTTGTTCAAACGTTCCTGCTGGAAGTTGATCCGGTTACCCATCGCATTTAATAAGCGCGTACGCTGTTGCTGTAATTTTAACAGTTCATCACGCAATACAGGCACCGCCAACTCGGCAGCTGCCGTGGGGGTTGCCGCACGGACATCAGCGACCAGATCGGCAATCGTGGTATCCGTTTCATGACCGACCGATGAAATCACCGGAATCTGGCTAGCCGCAATGGCCCGGGCCACACTCTCTTCATTAAATGGCCACAGGTCTTCGATCGACCCGCCACCCCGACCAATAATCAAGGTATCATAGGTACCAGCCACATTGACCCGTTGAATCTGGCGAACCAGATCAGGAGCCGCCCCATCGCCTTGAACAACTGCCGGATATAAAACGATTTGTGCGATGGGGTAGCGCCGTCGTGCAGTCGTAATAATATCTCTGATAACGGCCCCACTGGGACTCGTAATCACCGCAATACGCTTCGGGAAGCGTGGTAGTGGCCGTTTAGGCGCTGAAAAAAGGCCTTCTGTCTCCAACTTTTGCTTCAACTGCTCGTAGGCCTGATAGAGTTGGCCAACCCCATCTGGTTCCATCCGTTCCACGTAAATCTGGTAGCTACCACTGGGTTCATAAAGGGAAATTCGACCAGTTACCAGGACTTTCATCCCGGTCTCCGGCGTAAATTTCAGTTTTTCAAATGCTGAACGAAACATAATGGCACTAATTTTCGCGTGATCGTCCTTTAAACTAAAGTACTGGTGCGCGTGCGGTCGTAAGCGAAAATTAGAAATTTCACCGGTCAGATACACCTTGCCTAGGTAAGGGTCAACATCAAATTTTCGTTTTAAATACTGGGTTAATGCTGTGACTGTTAAGTAATCAGTCGTTGCCAAGTTGCTCACTCCACTCACATAGGTCTACTGTTTGTTGCATCAACGTCGCAATGGTCATGGGACCCACACCACCAGGTACAGGCGTGATTGCTCCCGCACGGTCGACGACGCCATCGAAGTCCACGTCACCGGTCAATTTTCCGTTCTCGTCACGGTCCATCCCCACGTCGATCACAATCGCACCGGGTTTCACATCGTTTCGTTTAATCAAGTGGGTCACCCCCGTCGCGACGACTAAAACGTCTGCCTCTCGGGTAAGGTCACTCAGGTTCTTCGTGTAGACGTGCGCGGTGCTAACCGTCATGTCAGCATTTAACAACATTGCTGCCATGGGTCGCCCCACAATCCGGCTACGCCCCACGATGACTGCCCGCTTGCCCCGTAGATGAATCTGCAAGGAATCTAGCATGGTCATGATGCCCCGTGGTGTACAAGAAACGGGATACTTACCGGGTAAGTTCGCAAATAGCCGGCCAACATTCAACGGGTGAAAACCATCAACATCCTTGGCGGGATCGATGGTCGCCACAATAGTCTGTTCATCTAAGCCAACGGGTAAGGGCGACTGAACTAAAATACCGTGGATTACTGGATCCACATTGTATGCCTGAACGATGGCGATTAGTTCCGCCTGGCTGACCGTAGCTGGTAATTGCCGTACGATTGAGTTGATACCGAGCTGTAGTGCCTTTTTATGCTTATTCCGGACATAAATTGTGCTAGCCGGGTCATCCCCCACGATAATCACGGCTAATCCGGGCGTGATGCCACGTTGCGTTAGGGTAGCTACCCGGTCCTTGGTCTGTGCATTGACCTCTTTTGCCAGTTGCTTGCCATCAATGATCGTCGTCATGAAGCTCGTCCTCCCCAAAATTCAAAGTTATGTTCTATTTTAGCATAGTCAGTCCCAAAACGGGACCTTCTCGTCTGGCTCAGATGATTCATTAACCTAAAGCGGGTTGTAGTGAATTAGGCGCAGTGCGACCAGCTATCACAATCCGTTTTTAAGACGGTTGAAAGCTTCAAAATGATCATTAGGACTGTTGTCACTAACGATACGGAGACTACAACTGGTGGTTTTCAGGCGAACCGTCCCCCTCCTTTGGCCGAAGGTGTTCAATCCCTGGTAGTTAGAGTGCACGCATTGCCCCTAATTTAGCAATACCAATTTATATGATTTCAAAAGCAAGGTGAACATTTTGGCTTTTAATCTTTAGTCAAGTCTAAAAAAAGACCAACCGCTAGTAGTTTAGCAGTCGGTCTAATTAATGACTAAGATTGTGAATCCAAAGGTTCATCTAACGTATGTGCTAACACACCATTAATGAACCGCCGTGAGCGGTCGTCGCTAAAGTTCTTGGCTAATTCCAAGGCTTCGTTAACGGCTACACGGTCAGGCACTTCTTCCACGTAGTCAATTTCATAAAATGCTAATCGGAGGATCACAAGGTCAGTCTTCGCAATTCGCTTCAACTGCCAACCTGTACTTAAATACTGGTCAATTTGTGCGTCCAATTCGCTTTGATGTGCCAAGACACCCGTCACTAACGTTTGTAGGTAATCTGGCACGGGAACGGTTTGGTTCGGGTCGTCCGTCAGAACACGTTGATACAACGCATCGTGATCGGCATCGGGATTGGCGTTCAACGCAAATAACATTTGAAACGCCCGTTCCCGAATTTGATGTCGTGTAAGTGTCACTATTGGTCACTGTCTCCTTCATCGCTCTGGTTAAACAGGTTATCAGGGTCGACCTGTTGCGCCGTCTTTTCGGGAATGACGCCTTCCACGTGAACGTTAACTTCACGTAAATCGAGGTCCGTCATGAACAGCAATTGTTGTTTGACGCTATCCTGAATGGCTAAGGCGACCTTTGGCACGGCAACCCCGTAATTCAAGTAAACGTAAACATCAACTGCTAATTCGTCGCCGTCAAAGACTAATTTAACGCCTTTGCCATGTTGTTCCTTGCGACCGAATAATTCCGTGACGCTGTTTGCCAGAGACCCCCGCATCCGAGCAACACCTTCAGTTTGGCTAGCCGCAATACCCACAATAATTTCGAGAACTTGCGGTGCTACTTCAATCTTGCCTAAAGCGGGTTCCTTTGATTCTAAAATAATATTAGTATCTTCTGCCATTCGTTGACCCTCCCTTACTGATTAAACGTGTGTGAAACTATGCGCGAGAAATGTAAGTCCCGTCGGTAGAGTTGATGGAGAGCTTGTCGCCTTCGTTAACGAAGAATGGAACTTGAACGACTAAGCCAGTATTCATGGTAGCAGGCTTGGAACCACCAGAAGCGGTGTTCCCCTTGATACCAGGTTCCGTAGCAACAACTTCCAAGACAACCGTGTTTGGTACTTCGATGCCGAGAACTTCGGAACCGTATTGGACCAAATCAACGTTCATGTTCTCTTGTAAGTATGGGAGTTGGTCCTTGATATTTTCACCAGGAACTTCAATTTGTTCAAAGTTATCGGTGTCCATGAAGACCCGGTTACCACCATCTTCGTACAGGTATTGCATAGAACGCGTCTGAATGTCAGCTTGTTCCATCTTTGCACCAGCACGGAAAGTCTTTTCTTGAACGGCACCCGTCCGTAAGTTCTTTAGCTTTGAACGAACGAAAGCGCCACCCTTACCTGGCTTAACGTGTTGGAATTCAATAATGCGCCAAATTGCATGATCCACTTCAATAGTTAAACCGTTTTTAAAATCAGCAGTCGAAATTGCCATAATGTGTTCAGCCTCCTAAAATATGTCCTCTTTATAATATCAATTCTTACCCCTAAAAAGCAAGATACGTGGGTCACTTACAGAATAATTAAATTCCGTGGCGTGGTCGTGAGGACTTCATGACCAGTTTCTGTGACCAACACGTCGTCTTCAATGCGGATACCACCCTTGCCGGCAAAGTAAACGCCTGGTTCTGCGGTGACGACCTCATTTGCCGCCATCACATCTGGCCAGCCGCGACCGATGTTCGGGCCTTCGTGGATGTCTAACCCAATACCGTGACCGGTACCGTGAATAAATGCATCCCCGTAACCTTGTTCTGTTAAGAAATCCCGACCCGCATGGTCAATTTCATCACCCGTTGCGCCGGGATTAGTCGCCGCAATAATTTTTTCTTGGGCCGCCTGTACGGCCTGATAAGCCGCCTTAAGATCAGCACCGGGATCGCCTAAGGCCACTGTTCGGGTCAAATCAGACGTATAGCCATCCACGTAAAAACCGCAGTCAATGGTCACTAACTCACCGGTTGCCATCACCTTGTCACTGGCCTGACCATGAGGCCAAGCGGAACGCACACCACTGGCAACGATTGTCCCGAAACTCGGCCCCGTTGCACCGTGGTCTTGCATCCAACGTTCTAGCCACTGAGCTGCCTTACGCTCGGTCATCCCGGGCGCCAAGACATCAAATAAAGCCGCCACTCCCTGACTAGTCAGGGCCGTTGCCCGACGAATTGCAGCCAATTCGTCTGGTTCCTTAACCTGACGTAAGTGGTCCACAACATCAGCAAGTGGTACGATGTCGCTCATCAAATGTTCATCTAACCAGTCGAACTCAGCTAAGGTTAAACTATCCTCAAGGCCTAATACTGTCGCACCATCGGCCTCTAAGACCTCTTCAACGGCCTGGAGATAGTCACGGGTAATAATTTTGGACATATCTGGCATGGTTGCTGCCAATTCCGACTGATAACGCGCATCCGTAATGAAAACTGCACGTTTAGCCGTCACTAACAAGTAACCGTCGCCGCCTTCAACACTGGCACCAGCTAAATACTGCTGGTTACTGGCCGAGGAGACCAGAAAACTATCGATGCTCAGTGATGCAAATTGTGCTTGCAACCGTTCAATTCGTGATGTCATTGACCCATCCTCCTTTTTAATCAGAGAAAAAAGAAGAACTCAAAGCGAATTGGTCTCGCCTCAAGCTCTTCAGTCGTTACGAGGAAAACCTCGTGTTATTTAGCTACTTCTTCAGCAACTGGGTATACGGATACTTGACGCTTGTCACGGCCAAGACGTTCGAATTTAACGACGCCATCAACCTTGGCAAACAAAGTATCGTCACCACCGCGGCCTACGTTCAAGCCTGGGTAGATGTGTGTCCCACGTTGGCGGTAAAGGATAGAACCACCGGTAACAGTAGAGCCATCAGCAGCCTTCGTCCCAAGACGACGACCAGCAGAGTCACGACCGTTAGCAGTAGACCCACCACCTTTATGGTGAGAGAAGAATTGTAAGTTCATGTTCATCAGCATAAGTTTCACCTCCGCAATTTAGTCTTTTATTTCAGCGAATTCAATATAATCCGCGTAATTTGTGGCGACATCTCTTAACCCATCCGCAAAACTCTGGAGGAGTGTTTGTCCCTTTAATTCGGCCGTTGCTTCCAGCTTTGGTGGAAGGTGGACTTCCAGATAGCCACCCTCCTGATCACGATTTTCAACGTCTATCGGAATCTTAGCGATTCGTTGTAGACCATTGACCGTCGTAATCGCAAGCACCGAAACCGCAGCGCAAACAATGTCTTGACCATACTCACCTGAGTCAGCGTGGCCAGTGATTTGGAATGAATCGATTCGGTTAGCTCCATGATGGAACGTCGCGTGAATCATCGAGATCGCCTCTCTTAATCTTTAGGCTTTAAGCGTTGATAGCATCAACGACAACCTTGGTGTATGGCTGACGGTGACCCTTCTTCGTATGAGTACCCTTCTTGGCCTTATACTTGTAAGTAACAACCTTCTTTTCCAGACCCTGCTTTTCAACAGTTCCAGTAACGGTTGCACCGGCAACAGTTGGCGTCCCAATCTTAGGCTTGTCACCACCGACAAAGACAACTTGGTCAAAAGTAACCTTTTCACCAGCTTCAACGTTCAACTTTTCGACGTAAACAGCTTGGCCTGCTTCGACCTTGTACTGCTTGCCGCCAGTTACGATAATTGCGTACATGTGTGTGCACCTCCTTATATATTTAGACTTAGACTCGCCGAAAACAAGTGCTCCGCAAGCGGAAAACTTAATGACTCGTCCCGAGCGGTTGCAGCTGTGGAAGTCCACAAATACAACATGAAAATTATACTTGATGGGGTCAGCTACGTCAAGCTTTTTTCTGAGTCCAACGCAATATCCGTTCCCACCAATGCAAACCAAGTCGCCAGTAGCGTGACATTAGGCGTTGCTAATTGTCGAAAAGATTGTGCTAAATATTCTGAACGGTAACGCCGATTATCATTTAGCCAATGCTCGACTAATCCTAAAAATGCCATCGTCAAAAAGGTGATTTGAATGTCAATCGGTGGTTCATCCGTTCCGACAGCTGGTAAATGTTGGCTAAATCCTAAAAGTTCCCGCTCAAAACGTTGCCGTAACCGCGGCCGGAACTGAGTGAACTGGGGATGTAACAGTACCGTTAAGATCTGATGATGGCGATCAACATAGCGTAGCGCCGGCCCCAAGGCGAAGCCACTTACGGATTCACCGTTGGGAGCAATCACCGTCCGCGCCGCCGCGAACCACTCATCAATGACTTGCTGTTCCGTCTGTTCATAGAAATCCGTCTTATCCTTATAGTGTAGATAAAAGGTCCCCCGTGTCAGTTGGGCCGTACTGGTCAACTTCTGGACCGAAATTTGCTGTAACGATTGCTGTTGCAATAGCTCGCTGAGTGCCTGACGTAACTGCTCATTGGTCCGCACCACCCGTGGATCTAATTGACTGATAATCCTCCGCTCCCTTCCGTTCGTTACCAATTCTAGTGCTTGCCAAACATTGAAACTAAAGGTTGAAAATCAAAATGTTTACCTTACTCTTGCGACCATAGAAATTGTCACCGCTCAATTGGGGTACTGGTCGCACTCCGACTACCAGCGATTCCACTTGCTGTAGCTACTCACCTAAAACCATACCGATTTTTAGCGTTCCTGACAAGTTTTTCGTTTCCTGTATCACCGGCTTATGATGTTAGCCAGTAGAAATTTTTAGTCTATATTGGTTGAAAATGATCGTGCAATCGCAACGTCATCAATCCAATCAAAAAAGGGGTTCTGAATTCGATTATTCAAAACTCCCCAGTATTTAATAATTATTAGCTTGTCGGTCTAAGTTGACCTTACGTTTAGCTTCATAGGCCGCTTGAATCTCATCCTGACTAAACCCCAAGTCAACAAATCCCCACTTCAGGAATAATCGCCAAGCATGGCGAAAATCCTCTTGCCTGTGAGCAAAGTGACTATTGAACACCATCCGTTTTAGAATTAAGTATTGTTGGTCCAGATCCTTAGCAGGCCGACTTTTTTCCAGTCCCGTTAAGTCTTCTTCAGTAATCATGATGAGGTGCGTCCAGGTTTTCTTGGCCGCTACTAGAAAGAAGAAATCCATGGCATCCGTGTATTCCGTCAGTAGTGTCTCACGTGGCGTTTGGCCCTCGTCAGCCTTGCCTCGATGCGTTTTCCATACCTTGAACCACTCAGAAGTGTTTGCCACTTCAGCCAGCTCGACATCTAAGGCCACGTAGGCATTCTCAATCTGCTGTTTACGAGGCATCTCAATCTGGCGGTCGACCGTAATCTGTTCATCCAACGCAATTGACTGCTGGACTAATTTTGCTAGTTCTAACACGTTATCTAATTCCTCCTAGCCAAAAATCAGTGGATCCGATTGAATCTCCAGATCGTTCAGATTTTCTAAGTACCAATCTCGCATAAACGGATACTGAAGTAAAACATCGAACCAAGAGACTTGTTGTGCATCGTCATGGACGGTGATGACCCACTCTGGCTGTCCTTCAAGTTGATTGTTGAAGATATCGACCACGACGCTCTTATCCAGTGAAATTTCAGCACCGTTGCCGTTGACGCCATTCGTCAACATGTAGTCGTTTTGCGCCGCCGTCACGAACAGACGGTCCACAACACCAGCTGGCAAGTCCGCGGAACGAACCGCATAATTTTGCCGGTTAGCCATATCCAAAATGTTAAAGTCTACAGAATAACCGTAGTCCTCTTTTAAGTAGCGTGCGAAATCAAAAAGGATTTGAACGGATGCCTTGACCGTTTCGGCCGGGACCGTCTCGTGCAAGTCGATGATAAATAATTGTGTCAGTGCATGGCTATTGAAACGGAACATCTTACGTTCCAAGTTCAAATAGAACAGGGACTGACCCGTTGCCCGTTCCCGGTAGAAAACGCCGCCATTTTCTGATGTTTCAATGCGGAAGTTGAAGGTCCCCCGATCACCTAATGGCGTTAACTGCTGCGTTAGCTCCTCGTGGTGATCACGGGATTGCAAGATAACATGCTTACCCTGATCGTGTAATTCCAACATCCGGGACATGAATAACAGATAGTAATCTGAATTACTATATTGATGGGGGAATGTCACATAGTCCGAATCCAATTCAAAATCGGCCAATTGTGTCGCCGCATTAACCAATTCATCGGGATCCGTGGTCTTAACGAGTTGGTCCATCAGCTGTGTAAACTTCAGTCCCGTCTCTAGTCCCGACTTAATGGCTTCGTTATAGTTAAGTAGCCGACCGCTGGTGGTCAACGTTGACGGATCATTTTCGTTAATCATCAGCCTTCACCTCGCCCTCACTCTTACCTAACAGACTGTTTAAGTAATCGGCGTATAAGCTCGCGTTGTGAGCTTCAAAGTGTTCAAAGTCGTCAAACGCATCGCGAATACTCTGCTTTTCATAGCTAAGAATCGTGTCTTCCTTGGACAATACTAAAATCTTGTCATCATTTTCCTTGATTAGCTTGTGCGCATTCAAAGCCTTTTCGTCTTCGTCAGCCAGTTTGGTCAGCTGGTCAATAATACCTTGGCGTTCATCCTTGACCTTGCTAGAATCCCATGGCAAACTACTCCGTTGACTATTTTCCTTCAGTTGGTCACGTAACTTGGCCTTGTCATTGTCCCGAGTTGCCTGGGCATCGACCAGACCTTGAAGCTTTTCACTCTCTGCAGAAACCGATTCGATTTTTGCCGTGTTCAACCGTTGATTTTGGCTCTCTAATGCAAAGGAATCCTTTAATTTTTGATATTCCTTCTTGTCAAACTGAAATTGAACATTGATCACATCGAGGTCACCAAACAATCGCCGGTCCCACCAGTTCCCAAAGTAAATGTGGAACAGTCCGGTGGTGTACTCCTCGTAGTAGAAGAATGGGTAAATGTGGCCTAAATAATCAATTAAGTTGTCACTCAAATAATGGCTGACTTGGGGATGAATATTATCGACCAATTCAGACAAATGATTAACTGACCGCGCTGCTCGGGTCTTCTTAACTTCCTGATAGTAGCGCGCTTGATCCAGAAGTTCATAAACTTTTCGGTCATCGCCGTGCTGAACCGCCGCCTGCAACGTACTTAAGTAATCGAGTTTGTTGGCGATTGCCTGCGTTAAGACATCGGCTGCACTAGCTTGTTGTTCTTGCTTTTCCATGGATTATCCCTCATTCTGATGTTCCCTAGCGCTTGCCGTGAACATTTGGTTATACGTTCATGTTACCAAAAATTCCTTTAGAATAAAGCAGTTTGAACGAAATTTGCCAGAAAACAAGGATTTTTTTAAAGTTTCTCGTCTACTTGGCGACTCTCACCCTACTCATTTTCTCACCAGCGACTAAAAACGTCACGAACGACGCTCCGGTTTTTCCGGTGCCCATTCGTGACGTTTGCTATCTATTTTTTAAATTTTAGTACAATTCCAGATACTGATCACGTTCCCATTGCGAAACTTGCGTCCGGTAAGAATTGTATTCCAGGTTCTTCGCTTCGATAAAGCTCTGGAAGAGATGTTCGCCCATGGCACCACGCATGATATCATCAGCAGCTAAGTCCTTCAACGCGTTGTGTAACGTGTCAGGCAAGTTAGTGATGTGATTTTCTTGACGTTCTTCAGCGTCCATACGATAAATGTTCCGGTCAACGGCTTCCTGTGGTGCCAGCTTGTTGCGCAAACCGTCCAAGCCAGCTTCTAGAACTGCCGCAATAGCCAAGTAAGGGTTCGCTGCGGGATCAACACTCCGAAGTTCCAATCGTGTTGACAGGCCTCGAGAATTTGGTACTCGAATCAGTGGCGACCGGTTAGAACCAGACCAGGCCACGTAAACGGGTGCTTCGTAACCAGGAACCAAGCGCTTGTAGCTGTTAACGATTGGATTGCAGATAGCTGTAAAGCTCCGGGCGTGCTTGAGTAACCCACCTAAGAAGTGGTAAGCGTCCTCAGACAGCTGCATGTCGCCACCATCCTTGTCGAAAAAGGCGTTCCCTTGGCCATGGAACAAGGACATATTCAAATGCATCCCGGAACCGTTGATACCCGCCAGTGGCTTTGGCATGAACGTTGCGTACAAGCCGTACTTGCGGGCAATCGTCTTAACGACCAGTTTAAAGGTTTGAATGTTGTCAGCCGCAGTCAAGGCGTCGGCATACTTAAAGTCAATTTCATGTTGGCCAGGAGCGACTTCATGGTGCGCCGCTTCAACATCAAAGCCCATTTCTTCCATCGTCAGAACAATTTCACGCCGACAATTTTCACCTAAGTCCATTGGGGCCATATCGAAGTAGCTCCCCTTGTCATTAAGTTCCGTCGTTGGCTTACCATTTTCGTCCATCTTGAACAAGAAGAATTCAGGTTCTGGTCCAATATTAAAGTCGGTAAAGCCGGCCTTACGCATATCGTTCAAGACGCGAATCAAGTTATTCCGTGGGTCGCCAGCGAATGGTTTACCATCCGTCGTATAGACTTCACAGATTACTCGAGCAATCTTGCCCCGTTCCGTACTCCAAGGGAAAATCATCCAGGTCGAAAGGTCTGGGTATAGGTACATGTCACTTTCTTCAATTCGCACAAAACCATCGATGGAAGACCCATCAAACATCAACTTGTTTTCGAGTAACTTCCCAAGTTGGCTGATTGGCACCTCAACGTTCTTGATTGTTCCGAATAAGTCGGTAAACATTAACCGTAAGAATTTAACATTTTCGTCCTTTGCCATCTGACGAATGTCATCCTTGGAATATTCTGGTTTTGCCATTAAAATCGCTCCCTGTCAGTTTTTTTCTCGTCTAATACCACGGTTTAAAGAGGTCGTTGCTGGTGTAGCCCTGACGCTGGTTGACTGAACCCACTCTGCCGAATGAACTCGTCTTGTAAAATACGACGAACATCTTCATCGGTCAGCGGTTGCTTTTCAGCCGCTTGTTTTGCCTGCGCGGCCCGTTGTTGTTGATCATAAATTGCCTTGATCCCCGCAACATTGACTCCGTCGGCCAAGTAATCCTTGATTTCTAACAACCGGTCAACGTCATTTAGCGAATATAATCGTCGATTGCCGTCGCTCCGTTCGGGAGAAACCAAGTTCTGAGCCTCATAGTAACGAATTTGACGCGCCGTTAAGCTCGTTAATTTCATAACAGTTCCCATTGGCAAAACCGCCAATGAACGCCGTAACTCCTTTTCCTTCATCACTACCGGCCCCCTTTAACTCTGATGCCATCATACCACGCTGAAAATCGGAGTCAAGGTTTCATGTTATGTTTTATGACATGAATACCCAAAATGTTTAATTCTTTAATTAATTGTAAGAACTAAGTACACCGACCGAAAACAAACTAATTAGGATGTACACACTCCGGCTACTAGAAATCACGCCTGTTTTAGGGATGTTTTAGTCTGTAAGCTACTAAGTTACATGACTGCTTTTAAGCCACACGGGTCATATATCCTAAAAATCACTCACACTATATTATCCGCATCGGTTTGCAAGGTTAACCGATAAATCCAGATGCACTACTCTTTCCCACAGAAAAAGCCTTGACGTCCTGATCTATCCAGGATTCCAAGGCATGCTATCTTATTTTAATTTGTCTCACTAGTTAGCAAATCGAATTAACACCGTCACTATTTCTTCAACCATTCCGTCACGTGCTGCTCAATTTGCGTACGTTGCTCAGGGTGCCGAACCAAATCGTACCAAGTTGCCGTTGTTTGATTGCGAAACCAAGTCAGTTGACGTTTAGCATAGTGCCGTGAGTCTTGCTTGATTTGGTCGATGGCGGCTGGCAATTGAGCTGGTTGGTTCAAGGCTGGGAGTAGTTCGCGGTAACCAATGCCCGTGGCGGGTGGTAGCACGGCCCCCCCTCGCTCAGCTAGCCACTTTACCTCATCCACCAGTCCCTCCTTGATCATCAAGTCGACCCGCTGATTGATTCGCTGGTAGAGCAAGGAACGATCGGTATTCAGGGCCACGTAACACTCGTCATACTGAGGGCCGCTATTATCCTGATGTGAAAATAGCTGTCCGGTGATCTGAATAACTTCTAGCGCCCGTACCGTCCGTCGCACATTGGTTTGTGGAATCTTAGTAGCGGCTTGCGGATCACGATCGTTTAGCTCTTGCCACAAGTATTGTGGCCCTTTTTCTTGCGCTACCGCCCGAAGTTGTGCCCGAACATCGGCATCCCCAGGAGCTTCTGCCCCTAATTTCAAGCCATCGAAAAGCGCTTGTAGATAGAAGCCTGTCCCTCCAGCAATGATAGGTAAATGTCCCCGTCGCCGAATCTCCGGAATCAACGTCTGTGCCGCCGCCACGAACTCAGCCACTGTAAACTGCTGCGTCACGTCACAGACGTCGATCAAATGATGCGTAGCTTGTGCCTGTTCGGCTGGGGTCGCCTTGGCCGTCCCAATATCCAAATGACGATAAACCTGCATGGAGTCCCCCGAGATAATTTCGCCGTTAAACTTCTGTGCTAGATCGATAGCGAGCGCTGTTTTACCCACTGCAGTCGGTCCCACAATAGCTAAGACTTTTTCCAAGATGGCACCCCTCCCTGAATTTTTGCTCGCAAGGCCACAGCCCGGGCCGGATAGTCCGTGATCAGTCCCGCAAAATGGTGCCGTAAACAATATGTCATGTCAGCTTCACTGTTGACCGTCCACGGCCGCAACTGCGCGTGCGGTAACCAGAAACGATGGGCCTTCACCCAGTGAATATCCGGATGCAAGCCCCCAACCTGATGCCGACGCTGCATGAGTTTCGCCTGGCGTCCAGCTGTTTTAAAAAGTTTCGCATACTCCGCCTGTGGATACAGAGTACGTAATGTCAGAATAGACTTGGCTCGAAAGCTAGAGAAAACCAGCCGGAACGGCACCGGTTGCCGCTCAAAATAAGCTGCCAAGCGTTGTTCAATTCCCGGATAGTGAATTTTATTCGTTTTAAGTTCTAGGTTAAAAACACCCGTGAAGTTATCCGCAATCAAGAGTTGAATCACCTCATCCAGTGTCGGAATCTGGATGCCCGCATAATCTGGACTGAAACGACTCCCGGCATCTAAACCCTTTAATTGTACCAACGTTAAATCTTTAATAAAGCCCTCGCCATTAGTGGTCCGGTCGACCCGCTCATCGTGCATAATCACCAGCTGCTGGTCTGCTGACAGCTGAACATCGGTTTCGATTCCGTCAGCTCCAGCATCTAATGCCGCCTGAAACGCTAGTAACGTATTCTCAGGACGGGTCCCCTTGCTTCCTCGATGCGCAATAATTTGTGTCGGTTGTTTGGTAAACATGTCCTCAACTCCTCTTTGTTCAATTATCCATGAATTCATTTGTGAGTAATTGACGTCCCGACTATTGTTCTTGAATCCTTTATGAATAAGATTACCACAAAACGTAAACAACTTTATAGCGAATCGAAGGTTAGAATAAAGTCATAGCTCTCTATTGGAACCAGCTTAGCCACCAGCGATCCTATTATTAGCCTAAAGAAAGTCCCAAAACACACATTATAACTGTTGTCACAACAATACTGGGTCTAAAATTAGGCAACGTTGTCCATCCATCGCCTTACCGGCCGGCAGATATGGGCTGGAAACGGTGCGAACACAACTTGAAGCCTCGAAAGTACCGAGTCTACAAGCTTGGTTTTCTACTAAGCCAGCAGGAAACCCACCTGCCGACTAAGTAGAACGACGCACCTGAGCCCATATCTGCCGATCTCTCGGCTACCGTAGTTGGTTTAAGGCAACGCGGATTATGCCCACAGAAACGTTATTATTTTATGCTTAAACCCTGACAACCACCTGGGATCCAGTGGTTAAAATGGACGTGTACAATCTGAGCCGGAGGCGGCCAAGGATGCAGCTAGGCGTGTCGACGATGTTAGTCGCCTTTTCCGGCTTACATCGTGGGACGACCTGGGAGACGCCTGATTTTGGCGGCTTTCAGGCGAGCCGGAAGCCCGTTCTTTGGCTGAAGGCGTTCCCCACAGCAAGCGGAATCCCTGGCAGCCGGAGTGCGACCCGTATCACTAATTTAGCGGTGATAATTCCTACTGTCACAAAAATAACCTAAACGTTTTAGCTTTCAACCTTCAGTTATTAACTTCGTCTTTCGCAACGAACTACGTTTCAGCAGTGAGATTAATGCTACGATTGGGTAATTTCAGAGCTTATTTGGTGGCTAGCTGTTAGACGCTGAATGTCATCCACAAGACACGTACGGATTTCAACATGTATCACAACAAATTCGGCCATACAAATGATGTTTTAATCGGCTGAGATGTTCCCACTTTTGACACCCGGAATACGGTCGTTTTAGACCCAACCATTCTTCACACCCCCCAATGCGAATCTCCGTAAATCACTGGCAATTTGACAGTAAAACCAGCATAATGGAAGCGGATAATTAAATTCTTAAATGATGGGAGTCGAGAGCTATGAAACATTTCACAAAGGGATTTTTGTTTGGTGTCGTCGCAACTGCTAGTGCCGTTGCCGGGGCAGTCTTTTCATTTAGAAAAAAGGTCGTTCAGCCAATCGAAGACCAAGAATCACGCTTCGAAGAAAACCGGAAACGTGCGAACCGGAAGAGCCATTCCGCTCACAATGGTTAACTTTCATTGAAATTCAAAAAGAGCGTCGCGGAAAAAATCCGTGACGCTCTTTTTTTGCGGGACCATAAATGCCCTGCCCTTACATTGCCAAAGCATGTGACCAGAGGTAATCGGTCTCGCTTACCCCGAATACGTAATTGATTTCAAGCTAGGATTACGCGATTGTCAGCCTTTATGCTCACTCGCTAGTCACTTCAGTCGCACGCTTTTCAATTTAATACTTCGTCTTTTTCGTCTTACCTTGCCAACGTGAGTAACCTGTCTTTAAGATAAAAATTTGGTCGTAGTCTTCTTTACCTAGCAACAAGGCAGCACGGGTGCTCAGTGTTTTCCCCTGATCATACAGGTAGACTGGCAGATCCGCACGAATTTCTTGATGATAAGCTTTAAACGTTGAGAAAGGAATATTCCGGGCCCCTAAAATGTGACCCGCATCAAAATCTTTCTTCTCCCGTAAGTCCACAACTTGTGCCTTACGGAGACCCGCCTGAAACGTGTCCTCGTCGATAAGGGTAGCGACGCGATTACGTCGGATTACTGTAGCTAATTCCCAGCCACCCCATGCGACTAACAAAATGATCAGGATGATGGTATAGATCGTCATCCCAGAGATTGCACCAATTACCAAAACTAAATCGTCCTTCCTGGCTTTTACTAGTTACTCTTTTGGAACCGCAATGCCAATGAAGCGGCCCCAATCACACCTGCATCGTTACCTAATTGTGCCAACCGGAGTTTCGTTGAATCACGAACGGCTGGGAAGGCATTTTCTTGGAAATAACGCGTCGTTGGCTGTAACAACGTATTGCCGGCATTAGAAACCCCACCACCAATAATGATGTTGGCCGGATTCAAAATGTTCGCAACGTTGGCCAAAGCCAATCCTAAGTAAAAGGTGACGCGGTCAACCACTTGGTTAGCTAAAATGTCCCCATTATCAGCCAAATAGAAGATCATCTTAGACGTGACGCTTTCTTGGTTATCTTCCATTTCCTTTAAACGAGATGTGCCCATAAAATCTTTAGACATATCAGCGGCAACGTGAACGACACCAGTAGCAGAAGCGTATTGTTCGAGACAACCACGCTTGCCACAAGTACACAAGTAGCCGTTTGGTTGCACGGTCACGTGACCCAACTCACCAGCGCCACCATTGATGCCGTGCAAAAGGTGTCCGCCAGCAATGACTCCACCACCGACACCAGTACCTAACGTAACGAAGACCACGTCGGCATCCTTTTCACCGGCACCCTTCCAGTATTCACCCAGGGAAGCCACGTTAGCATCATTGTCCAAGATAAATTGTAACCCAACACCGGCCTGAATCTGGTCACGGACTTGTTGGCGCTTCTTCCAGTTCAAATTAAATGCACCAATGACCGTTCCATTTTCAATGTCTACGGAACCTGGAGTCCCCATTCCGATACCGAGAAAATCATCTTTACTAAATTCTGAATTCGTAATGTGTTGGTTAATCGACTCAATAATGTTTGGGACAATATGACTGCCCTCATCAGAGATATCGGTGGGAATGTTCCACTTCGTCAGGATTTCCCCAGAAACAGAAAGGAAAGCCATTTTCGTTGTGGTACCACCTAAATCGATTCCAATTAAATTCCGTGCCATAACTCTAAATCCCTCCAATAGATTGGTGCTTATCTCTTGCTCGTTGTTCTTCTAATCGGTGTTCATGTGTTAGAACCACCTTGGCCTGCACAAAAGTATGGTCATCCACCACCCGCGCTTTTCGCAAGTGGTCTAGTTCTAGTGCCATGACCTCAATGTCCCAAAGCCGCTTGCCCACGTACACATAAATACCGAACTTTTTAAGTAGCTGCTGAACATCATATAACGTTTTCATTGTGCCACAACCTCCGTGAAATTGCACGAGTCATTTTCGTTGACTACTGGGCCATCCCATGTAAATACAACCAGACCAATCCAACGATTAGAACAATCGTCGCTACAATTCTCTTGATTACGCTAACCTTACCAATTCGAGGAACACCGACTGTATACGCTACCAAAAAGCCCACGATCAGGCCACCCAAGTGACCGGCCATGTCAATCCCCGGTGTGAAGATGTCAAACGCTAAATTCATGATGATAAAGGCCATAAAAGTTCGCGCGATTTGACGAATAACTGGATTTTGCCAGAAGGACTCGCCAAGCATCAAGAATGCCCCAAATAGGCCAAAAATTGCGGTACTAGCACCCGCCGACAGACTATCTGAGAAGCAGAAACTTGCCACGTTTCCCCCAATACCAGCAATTAGAAACATCGTCAAAAATCGGGTATGACCAAACGCCGCTTCAATCTGAAT
Organism: Levilactobacillus fujinensis; assembly: GCF_003946335.1. Lineage (GTDB taxonomy): Bacteria > Bacillota > Bacilli > Lactobacillales > Lactobacillaceae > Levilactobacillus > Levilactobacillus fujinensis. The sequence continues at coordinate 6,887 of NZ_RHNX01000033.1, read as the reverse complement.
TCCCACAAAGTACAGTGTAATCATGTTCATTAAGATATGTGTGAAGCCAATGTGCAAGAAAATTGGGGTGAATAATCGCCACCACTCTCCCTGCTGAATCAAGACGTTGACCTTAGCACCAAACGTAATCAAAACGTTGACGTTGGTGCTTCCACCAGCTAAGGTCATGGCGCCGTACACCAGTACCATGATGACAATCAGGCCGACCGTCATGAATGGATACTGGTTGAGTCGGCTAAGTCGATACTTAAGTTGCGTCACCGCGAGGCTTCCTTTCTATTCTATAACTGTGCGGCTAAAACCGCATCTAATCTAACATCAAATGATTCAACGGTCCAACTAGGTTGACTCGCCTGCTGAGCGGGCAACGCCAGTGAAACCTTGAATCCGGTCGTTTTTGGTAAATAACGATCATAGTACCCACCGCCGAAACCTAATCGTTCACCAGCAGTCGCAAAAATGAGACCGGGAACAACGATCAATTCAAATTGGTCTGGCGCAATGATTTCGCCATCAATGGGTTCCAACAAGCCAAATTTGCTACGTTCGAAGTTTGTATGGTCGTCCACCACATGAAAAGCCATTTGCCGATGAGGCAGCGTTTGTGGAACCGCAACAAGTTTCCCCTCCACATGTGCCCGGTCGATGATCGGCTGCGTTGCTAATTCAAATCCACTACTGATAGTAGTCGCAATCTTGCTAGCTGATTGCCATTCTGGCAACGCCCATAACTGCTGGTATAACTGAGCACTGGCGGCTAGTCGTTGCTCTGCGGACATCGTTTTGAGTGCCTGAATCGTCTGTTGCCGCAATTCCTTCTTAGTTGCCACGATGACGCCTCCCTAATCAATTCTCATTCTCTTACTTCTTTACCTGGACCCACTGTAACTGTACACAACATACACGTATAGGCCGAAAAATCGCCACCTATAAAATCAAACGTGATGCGAACAGTTCCCCCACAACCCCATATAGGCCAGTAAGGCGAATAGCTATCTATTTTCACAACTAACAGTGTTACCAAATCAAACACCAATCAACATCCCAAAAAACACTTTTTGCCCTTCAACTTTTAACTACAAAAAAAGGTGCGGACTCTCGCCCGTACCTTACTTAGTTTCACGATGCAAAGTTACTTTCCGGTCACGTGGGCAATATTTCTTAAATTCAACCCGGTCCGGGTTATTACGCCGGTTCTTGCTGGATAAGTAATTGCGTTCGTGGCATTCTGTACATTCTAAAGTGATGTGTACACGCATTGTGGGTAACCTCCCAACTTGTTCAGAATTACAGGCTAGAGCCCTTAACTCGTAATATATTACCATTAATCCGGTGCAATTACCAGTCATAATCCCAAATATGTTAAGGAAAAATACTTAACAGCTGTCAGAAACCTTTTGCCACTAAGCTTTATCCCTATCCAACTGTCGTTTTAGACTGAACCGTCTTCCAGTAAGCTGCATAGATTTTTTTGGCCAATTGCATGTTGTTATCTTCGGCGTTAACACCTAAGTTAGGCATTGCCAAAGCCACAACCACTTGTGGATTCTTTTCTGGGGCATAAGATGCCAAACTCAGCGTAACGGTCTCGTGACCCTTATAGTAAGTTTGCGCTGTCCCAGTCTTGGCCGAAATACCTGGTGAAATTGAAGATAAACTCCCACCGGTCTTATAGGTGTTGGACCCATGAACCACGTCGTACAACCCTTCCGTAACCAGTTGTTTTTCAGCAGTGGTCATGTCGATTCGGTTCAGAACCTTTGGGGTCACAGTCGACTTAACAGCCCCCAATTTACCGGTTGATGTGGTACCGCGAATAGAATCAACTACGTGTGGTGCGATCCGAGTCCCACCGTTGGCAATGGTCGACATGTATTGTCCGACCTGCAGAACGGTGTACGCATCATAGTTTCCAAAGGCCAAATCCAAAGCATTCCCAATGTGAGCATAACTACTTGACCCCTTCAAACCAGTACTTTCACCGGGGAGGTCAATCCCTGTGGAGACCCCTAACCCAAATTGGTTAAAGTAACCCCGTTCCTTGGCAAAAATACTAGTATTCATGGTCAAAGCAGATCCTGCAACGTAATTAAAGTTGGCTTCCTTCATGGCTAACTGCATCATATAAGAGTTAGAAGAAACTTCTAGCGCTGTCGATGCGTTGACCGTGATGTTCGCACTCCCACTATGGTTGAACCAGGAAGATTTCTTGACGCCACCAACATTGATGACTTTATCAGTCAACGTGTTGTTCGATGGCGTGATCACACCATCCATCAGTGCACCAGAAACCATGGCACCTTTGACAACAGATCCCATAACAATATCGCTGTTCATGGCACCCAGTGCGTTCGTCGTGATTTTACCCGTAGACGGATCACGATCGACCCCAGCCATACCGATAACACCACCGGTATTGGGATTCATGACGATTGCGTACGTTCCGGTTGAGTAACCACCCGCACCAGACTCCGCAGAATGAACCAGTGATTGCAGTTGACTTTGGAACTTAGAATTGATGGTCAGTTGCAGGTTATCCCCCTTCTGACCCCCATACTTCTTAACTTCCTTAGTCACCGTGTTATTCCCAGCAACTTCGACCTGCTTTTCGGCCTTAGTTCCTCGCAAAACGGACTCGTATTCTTGTTCCAAGTAAGACTGGCCCACGCTGTCATTGCGAGAATACCCTTGTGCGAGCAGCTCGTTGACCCGATCACTTGGCAACCCCGTCTTTTCGGACGAAACGGTTCCAATGATTGATCTGATCGACGACCCGTTGGGATAATCCCGTGACCAACTCGTTCCCACTTGAATCCCTGGCATTTCGGACAAATGCTCACCAATTTGAGCAATTTCCGTACTTGAGACGCCCGAGTCCTTGATATACGTGGTCGACAGTGCATAGGCCCCGCTCATTTTCGCAAAAATAGCGGCCGCGTTCTGCTGCGTCTTCGTTAATTTAAATGATGAATCATTCTGTAAATAACTCAACGCCTTGTTGTACAACTGGGTGGTCGACATCCCCTTCGTCCCAGACAATTTTCCTTCAACTGCTTTTAACCGATTTTGATCGGTCAAATAGTAGTCAATGGACTGTCGGGGTGTCAGGGAGCTGGTCGAAACTGTTAAGTAGCGGCCCAACTTGTTCGCAATATCGTACATACTCGTCGATAAGACGTTGACCCCCTTGGTGTAGGAGATGGCTTGATGGGCTTTATTCCCAACCAGGACCTTACCACTGGAGTCGTAAACCATCCCCCGTTGAACGTTGGTGGTTTCAATCGTGGTATCGGTCGAATTGACCTCCGCCTTAAATTGTGTCCCGTACATCACCTGCAAATACGCCAACTGACCAATCAGCGCCGCAAATAACAGGGCAACAATAATGAAAAGAAAGTTTAACCGAAACGGGATCTGTGACTTCGTGGGGCCGCCACTAGACCGTTGATTCCGGTTACTAACGCGATTATAAAAATTCTTCACAACAGCTCTGCTCCTTATTGTACTGCACCTATTTTACCAAACTTCGTCGCTAGTCACTATCCCACTAACGAAATTTAATGATTTTATGCTATTCTAGAAGCCTAGACAAAATAACACTAGTCATTCTAGCATAACCCGGGCGACCGTTTAGTCACTAGTCGGGCTCTTTACAAAATCTAAACTTTTCAAGCTAATTAAGTGACGTTTTCTTTTAGTATATTACACTTATGAAGACAAACAATATATTGGAAGATATAGGCTAGTATAAAATAGTCGCACGACGACTGCCAGAGATTTCATCTGCCGTGAGCCATTCAAGTCTTAGAAGCCATCAGCAAATGTTATTTCCAAGATTGATGCTATCCCTGATCTCTCTGATTTACATTGACCTTTGCCACATTCAATGGTGAAATTGGACTATCCTAACTCGTTCATGACACTCCTGCAACTCTGTCATGAACCTCACTAATGATTAGCTGAGACGTCACTAGATATGAGCTCAGGCGCATCGGTTCACCCAATGTTTGGTGGTCGGCAAGGCGAATAGCCCCGCTACGTCGCCCAGTTACGGAATGACTTTTTGACTCACAACTATTTTTAAGATTGAGGTGGCTTTATTTGCAAGCACGAAAACGGCGCTGGTCTTTGACTCAACGTCAATTTACCCTACTTGGGGCTTTCCTAACGCCCTTTATCCTGATGACAATCTACTTTATCTACCGTCAGATGGCCCCATTTGGCTCTAGCAGCCTGCTAACCGTCGATTTGGGTCAACAGTACATTGACTTCTTTGCCTACCTCAGACGGGCACTCCTGCACGATCCTAGCAGCATCTTCTATTCCTTTGCCAATGGCTTAGGGGGCGAAATGCTGGGGACCTGGTCCTATTATTTGTTAAGTCCCCTTAACTGGATTCTGCTGTTGTGCCCAGGAACATCACTCACGACCGGTGTTTTCCTGCTGACTGTGTTCAAATATGGGCTCTCCGGTCTGACCTTTGCTTGGTTATTAGATAAAACTACCAAGCAGACCGGACTGAAAGCCATTACTTTTGCTACAGCCTATGCTTTGATGGGCTGGTCGATCGCCAACCAGTTAAACGTGATGTGGTTGGATGCTGCCTACCTCTTACCCTTGATTTTCTATGGACTCTACCTGCTGATGCAGACCGGCAAGTGGCGGACCTATGTCATTTGGTTGACTCTCATGTTAGTTGTGAACTACTACATGGCTTACATGATCTGTCTTTTTATGATTCTTGCCTTTATCTGGTTAGCCATTGACAAGTTCACTACCTGGCGTCATTTCTGGGGTCAAACCTACCGTTTCGCTTGGACCTCAGTCGTCAGTGGCCTGCTCGCGGCGTTTGTCCTCCTGCCAACCTGGTGGTCACTCTCGCAGAGTAAGGCACAATACACCGTGACCTCTTTTAAATGGAAGTTCGAGTTCTTCCCACCCAAGATGATTGCAAAATTCTTTATGGGGGCCTTTAACTTTGATCAGATGCCCGATGGGACGGCCAACTTATTTATTGGCGCTATTGCCCTGTTGGGAAGTCTATTTTTCTTCAGTGACCGCCGCATTCGACTCAGAAGTCGGCTCACGGCTGGCATCGTCACTCTCTTTCTCGCACTGTCCTTATGCGTGCAACCGTTGGATCTACTATGGCACGCTGGCCAGTTTCCGGTCTGGTATCCATACCGGTTCTCATTTATCGTCAGCTTTTGGCTGATTTGGTTGGCCGCTCAGACGTTGACCAATGACTTTCAGCCCGGTTGGCTAGCAATTGCCATCGTCACGCTACTGGTCGCGGCTGGCAGTGCCTACGTGGTCCTCAATCTGAAAAAGTTTGCGTTTCTTTCCTGGAATCAGGTGTTACTAGGGCTATTATTCATTATCTTTGCCTTGGCCCTGACAACGCTCCCGATTCACCATCACTGGATCTACCCACTGACTTTCTTCGTCATTGGGGTAACCGAAGTCAGTGCGAACGCCTTTATTTCACTGAATAACATCAGTTACGTCTCACAGGGCGAATATGGGAATTACACCAATGAGTTGCAACGGTTGGTCAACCGCGTCCAAAAGAAGGATACCGGCGCCTACCGCATTGGCAAGACCTTCTTACGGACTAAGGGCGATGCCTTTCAAACCGGATACAACGGTGGGGGCGTCTTCTCCTCCGTTTTGACAAAAACCACGCCAGCTTTCTTTGGCAACATTGGAGATCCTGATGGTGACGGTTTCGTAGAATACAGTAACGGCACCTTGGTCACCGACTCGCTACTGAACATGAAGTATTACTTCCAGCAAAAGCAACTTTCTGGCGCTTTGGGTGGCACCAGCATTTTACCCGCGTCGACCAACAAGGCTGATCTCGCCGATTATCGTGTCATCAGCCAAGATCACTGGGCAACAACCTACCATAATCCGTACGCGCTCCCAATGGGATATGCCGCTAGCTCACAAATTTTAACCTTAAAGAACAAAACGGCCGATCCAGCACAATATCAGGCCAACTGGTTGGCAGCACTAACTGGTAATGCAAGCGATCAACACCTTTACACCGCGGAGAACTTTAATCAGGTCGACTTCCAAAACATTGGCCAGCAAACCAAAATTACCGGGGCGATGCTGCAGAAGAAGAACCTGCTCAAACCCGCTAAGATTACCTTAACATTTAAACCAACGAGTAACGACGCCTACTATCTGACCTTTGGCTCCACGGTCAATCCAGATAATGCCACCTTTATTCTGAATGGCAAGCAACTGGATCAATACAAGACTTACCGCAATACGATTCTGGTGAGTGTTGCTGATCATGCCAAGGGCAAAACCCAGAAGCTAACAATTCAACTGAAAAAAGGGTCGCTATGGCTCGAGAATTTCACGCTATACCGTCTGAACACGGCGACCTTCCAACGGGCGGTCAAGCAACTGCAAACGCAGCCTTGGCACCTGACGAAGCATTCCAGTCGTTATTTCAGCGGGACGATTACCACGAATCAGCGAAATCAAGTTCTGAACACCTCGATCCCCTACTCCAAGGGATGGCACGCAACGGTCAACGGTCAGCCCGTCAAGACCTATAAGACGTTGAATATGTTCACCGCTATCAAACTTCCTAAGGGAAAGAACACGGTGACCCTATCCTACTGGCCACCATTCCTAAACGCTGGACTACTTATCAGCGGTGGGACCCTCATTGTGCTAGTTGCCGGTTGGTGGTTGTTTAGAAAGCGTCGTTCAGACCAAAATGATACTTTTAAAGTGTGATGTCCTTAACGTCATAATTCAGTCGCACAAGTTTTGAGCGCGTAAAAGAAAGGTTCTATGATATTTGGTGTTGATAGAGAAATCTGTCGACGCCATTTTCTGTATAATAAAAGGGGCACACTGCCCCA
>NZ_RHNX01000032.1 GCF_003946335.1 Levilactobacillus fujinensis | reverse complement strand
TCGGCCCATACTAAAAACTCCTCCCTAAGTAAACAAGCTTTAATTATTTGCTTGTCTACCTAAGTAGGAGTATAGCCCTTTTCAATGTTGGGGTGCTTCCCTTTTTTCTTCATCGTATGGATAAGCTGATTCGTGACGAACCAGTAGAGCGTTAAAACGCCGAGAAGAAAGAACAGGCTCGTGAAAGCAGGGGTAACAAACCAGTGAGACCAAGTCATTGTTTAACGCCTTCCAATCCAATTGCTTATGGGGTGAACTAATATGATGAGACGTCAAAGACCGGCGAAACAAAATTTGGTTGCACTCCGTAAGTAAATTATATTAATTAATATCACAATTACATGTTAACTCACAAAGTGAAAAAAAGTCATTAAATCTTAGTGAGTTTAAAGGAAAATAGGGAGAGTGGGACAAAAGGCGATTAGCTAGCAAGCATTAAGGCTGATAACCGAATAACCCCTGTCTTGGATTATTTAGTTATCAGTTTTAAGCGGAGTCAGCTGCCTTTTGTCCCACGTTTTAGTAATGTAAGTTCGGAGATACCCAAGAGACCTGAGTTTTTGTCCCTGACCCGCGACGTCACACTAAGCTTGGTTTGCCGTACAAGTAACCTTGGTGCAACGTGACGCCAAACTTTTTAGCGAGATCCTGATCACGGCTATCCTCAACCCCCTCAAGAATGAGTTGTAGCCGATACTCGTGAGCAATTTTCGCCCAAAAGGCCAGACTTGTTGGAATCTTATCGGCATCGCCACTCATGCGGAGATTTTGCATGGCAAATTTTATTTGGTCGACAAATGGCAACAGGTGAACAATGTTGTTATACGTGTTCGAACCAGTGCCAACATCGTCGAGGACTAAACCAATACCATACTGATGTAGTGCGATGCTAAAACCTTTCACCTCTTCAAGTGTTGGCGCCTCGGTGAGCTCAATGGTAAGGGAAGCCGGGTTCATCCGCTTCTTTAAGGCGATAACGGCACCCAAGGTTAGCGGGTCGCGTAGTTGCTGATTATTCAAGTTAAAAGCCAAGACTTGGTTGGTGACTGCCGTGTGTAGAGAGACGGCGGTCTGTTCCAGGAGTTTTACCTGATCTTCTACCGATATTTCTGTAAAGTTTTTGGGCAAGACCCACGTATCATTCTGCTGTTTACGCAGAAGTACTTCGTAGCCAAAAACTTGATGATCATCTTGGTTGATTTGTGGCTGAACAAAGAAACGATACATACCGGTCGACTCCTTAAAAATTTTGTTAATCATCTGATTACTTACTATTTTAGCGCAAAACTTCGAAAGCGCAATCCCATATATTGTTTAATGTGGTCAGTTAGTCGGGATGCAACTAAGTTAGGGTGAAGACCGTTTGACTTGCCCGTCATTTTGACGAACATGTCAAAAGTTCACGCCAATCAATGAGCGTGAACCCGATATTACCAGCGCAATACTAGTCCTGTCAACTGAGGTTGAAAGCCAACTCATTCACATGACTCTTGTGACGGTAAGAATTATCGCGACAAAATTAGTGAGAACAACCGCACTTCGGTCAAAGGCCGACGTTGGCCACTTTTAGTCGCCATGTCGTTGTGACAACAGTCATAACAAGGATTTTGGAACCTTCTTTAGCTGACAATAAAAAAGCATCGTCGGGCAAACTGACGGTGCTTTTTGAGACTCGGCATGTCGCTTTATTGTGACTATGCCAAAAGTCAGAAACTGTTTGGTGTCTTCAAACCATAACTGAAACGGGTGCCGGCGGGCAGTCGTTTCAGCTTGACACCACTAATGTGCATCAGCTAACTCTCCGCAGTTACACATGTTCTCGACTCACATTAATGTGTGGTAACTATAGTGTGACTGGTTATCCCGAGTCAGCTAACTGTAAAGTTGACTCGAGATAGCTTATTTACACGGATCTCTTCCAATACAAAGAGGACAGGGGCAATTGACCTTAAATCATAGTCGATTTAGTGAGTAGGGCTGTTCTGAATCTTGGCCAACTGATGATACTGACCGATCATCCAAGTCCGATAGGTTTTACCGGCGGGCAGGGTTTCCGTTACGTTAAGGACAGGGACATGATGTTTCTTGGCTAGTTTGACCATTGTCGCGACGGTCTTACTACTGGCCTGACTATTGTTTACGAAAAAGGCGATGCGGTGTTTCTTGATGTCGCGTTGCATAGCGGTGATCGATTTGGGTGACGGATCAGTCCCATTTTCAATGGCCATTTCAAAGCTGGTGTTGTTACGGCGATAGCCAAGGGCAGTGAGGGCGTAGTCGAAGACGGGCTCACTGACGTCGACTGCTCGTTGGTTGCTGTTTTGCTTGAGTTCCTTCAGTTGATTCTGGAGGGGAGCAAGCGATTTGATGTAGGCAGCGGCATTGCGATGATAAGTTTGCTTGTATTTAGGTGCCTGCTGGCTAAATTTCTGGGCTAAGGTCGTTGCGACCCGGGACATGGTTTCGGGGTCGTACCAGATATGTTCGTTGTCGCCGGTCTTTTTACCCATGACATCTTCCCCGACGCGGATACTGGTCGTTTGTTTACTAGCATCGCTCTTGACCAGTTTCTGCATCCAGGCGTCATAGCCAATACCGTTGGCCAAAACGAAATTGGCATGGGACACGAGGGCGGCGTCCTTCGGAGTCGGTTCGAAGTCGTGGGGATCGATGCTAGCACTCTTAATGATGGTGGTCACCGTGCCGTGGTCCCCGAGAACGGCTTTAGCGACTTCACCATAAAAATCGAGACTGGTGACCACGTGAATTGGTTTACTAGCGGAAATCTTGGTGGCCGATTGGGGTTTAGTGGTAGCGCACGCGGCGAGACTTCCCATGGTGATAATTAAGATAGTAGTGAAAAATAGGTGTTTAAACTTGATTAACAAAGAACTCTCTCCTCTAAATAGTAATAATTACTATTTAGATACTACAGAAAACAGTTACACTTGACAAGGTCAATTTTAAATTTATCATATGAAAAATGGGGAGAGTGTTTGGAATTGCTGTATTAGAGCGGCCTGAGGTGTTTTCGTAGTTCAAGCTCGACAGTGCTGGTCACCGCGTTTTCATCTGGCGCCTCCACATAAAGGAGGTCACTAAAGCCGAGTGCCAGCCAGAATTTCAGTCCCGAATAATTTTTCGTCGAGGCCATCAGAGTAAAGGTCGTCATTTGGGGATAGCGTGTGACTAATGCCGTAATTGCGGTTTGGCCCAAGTGATGCCGTCTAAACTGACGGCCAATGGATAGGTGTAAGATGTAGAGATTAGTCGGCGTTTCTTCAAAGACCCAGATGTAACCGACCACCTGGTCATTGGTGTGGATGGATAGGCAATGGGTCTTTTCAACTGGAATCCCTGGAATTTTGGTCGCTATGTCATCAAAAGGGGAAAGTGGATTTCGACCTTCAATGGTCATAAAGTAGGGCTTGATTTCGATGTATAGAGCTTGAAGTTGTGGCTGTTCGCTGCTGGTCACCGGAGAAAGTAGGCATGTCATAGTGGTCGAACCTTTCATATTTTAGATTGTATGCAGTCAGTTATAGGTAGCTGCTAAATCCCTTTGTGTGCTTCAAAGATAGGTGTATCACGGTCGGTTGTCAATCAAAAAAACAGAGGGGACAGAAGACGGTTAGTTTGTGAGCATTAATGTGATAGCAGGGATGATGTCTGATTCTGGCATAATCCCTGTTGACAGGTTAAGCGCAACAAGCCGTCCTATGGCGCACGTTTTGGCACCATGGTAACGGAAATAAAAAGTTGCTCATTTCAGAATCGTTAGATTCTGAAATGAGCAACTTTTTGAATTATGTTCCAGTCTTGTTCATTAATTACGTTTAGTAGCCGTAACCACCGTTATTATTATCGTTCGACCCATTACCGTTGTCGGTTGACCCGGTCGTGGATGTGTCGGCATCTGTCGTGAACTTCGCTGTGTCAGCTAAGTCCAACGTCTTACGAATGTGATTAGAGACCTTTTTGAGTTCAGTGGTCGTTGGGACTTGGTAAGAAAGACCATCGATCATCGCATCTTGTCCCTGAAGTGTTTCGGAACTGATATGGTGAGAGGCATCCCCGTACTTGGCCCGGATTTGCATCAAGTCATCAAAGGTTAGGTCGGTCTTCAAGTTACCATTCAACGACTTTAGAATCGTTTGGTACCGCGTGATGGACGATAGGCCAGCCGCCTTAACGACTAGCTTTTGTAAGACTTGTCGTTGCCGTTTCTGCCGGCCGTAATCTCCCTTAGGATCATCGTAGCGCATCCGAGAGTATGAGAGGGCTTGCTTACCATTCAAGTGAATCTTGACACCTTTTTTGACGTCAGCGGACCCGTACTTAAATGTTAATGGTGGAACCACGTCGACCCCACCGACCGAATCGACCATTTTTTCTAGGCCCCCCATGTTGATAATGGCATAGAAGTCGATGGGGATGTCCAGCAGATCTTCGACAGTTTTAACCGCCGTGCTGGCCCCACCAATGGTGTAGGCGGCGTTGATCTTTTGAATTGATGTATTCGCACCAGAACCCACAGTCACCCGTGTATCCCGGGGAATACTGGTCAGGTAGGCCGTCTTCTTTTGCGGATTGATGGTGGCGACCATGATGGTGTCTGTCCGACCGACATCTGAACGACCCAACGCACCGGTATCAGTTCCCAACAGCAGAATTGAGAAGGGTTTGTTTTTCTTAAGCACAGAAGAGACGTTACGGCTTTTCGCAATGTTTGATGCTTGATAAGTCGCGCTAAATGTCTTTTTGGCGGACGTCCAAGCTTGATGTCCATACGCAAGTCCCCCGGTCAGGAGAATCATGAGGGCGATGACGATCGTCCACATAACTGGCCGGTGGGGGTGAACGGCTGGCGCTTTGTAGTGTGAGTGTTGATCGGCACGACGATCAAAGACTTGTTCAAAGTCTTCAGGTGATCGTTGCCGTTTACTTCCATTGTCTTTTGGCATATTCTTCCTCATCCTCGTTAAAATCTTTAACCCAATTATAAGCCATGTAGTGGATCATTTTGGGTGGCGACTAAGTGACCTTTACCAGATTTTAAATTCCCCTGGAATCCTATCTGTTGATTCAATTTACTAATTAGACCATAAAATTCGGCGCACGTAAACGGACGCCCGGGCGGTTTAGGCCCCAACTAGCGAGAATTATACCAGATTTCATGGAAAATATTAAGTTGTCAAGTCAACTTAAACGGTGTTAATTCGGTAATTGTAAACGCTTGCTGAAGGGAGCGGCCGCCGTCCTATGCTATAATACGAAGAGTTGCTTAAGAAAATCTAATTTTTTGTTACGATTCGTGGGGAGGGTCGCGGATGGCCATATTTATTCGAAGTGTGTCCGGTGTCTTAATTATTTTAGTCATGATTGCGCTGGGATACGTTTTATCTCGTCGCGGCTGGTTTGACGATCAAGCACCGAAGTTAATTGCGCGTTTGGTGACACAGATTGCCTTACCTGCATATATGATCAGTACAATTACTGCCAAATTTTCGGCGGAAACACTGAAGAGGACGTTGCCGGACCTCCGCTTTCCGGTGGTCTCCATGTTGATCATGTTTGGTCTATCGATTGTGGCCTTTCACCTTTTCCGGATTAAACCGGGTCACCGTGGCCTGTTTGAGTCGATGTTTCTAAATTCCAACACGGTCTTTGTGGGGTTACCAGTCAACGAGGCTCTGTTTGGACCGAAGAGTTTACCGTTTGTGCTCGTCTACTATATGGCGAACACGACCTTTTTCTGGACACTGGGGGTTTACTTGATTCAACGCGATGGTCAGGGGAGTGCCAAGTTTGACCTGAAAGAGACGCTGAAGAAAATTTTTTCACCACCGTTATTGGGCTTTATCGTTGGGGTACTTTTAGTTCTCCTGAACATTCAGTTACCCAGTTGGATCATGAAGGATTTTCAATATGTCGGTGGTCTGACGATTCCACTATCCATGATTTTTATTGGGACAGCGATTGCCGGGGCAGGGTTACAAAATGTGCACCTCAATCGTGACAGCCTGGGAATCCTCTTGGGACGCTTTGTTGTGGCCCCGGTGTTAATGGGGTTGCTAGTGATTCCAACGGGTATGCCATTAATTATGAAACAAGTCTTTATTTTGCAAGCAGCGATGCCCGTCATGACTAATGCACCAGTTGTGGCGAAACTTTACCACGCCGATGCCGATTACGCGGCCATCATGGTAACCGAAACGACCCTCCTAAGTTTAGTGGTGATTCCGATTTTGATGGTCATCGTCCAGCACGTTGCCTAACTATGATCGTTTACTTATAAGGAGGAACACTTTTTCGTTTTGAGAAAAACAATGTTGTATATCGCATTTTCAACGTTAATGTTTAGTTCTATGGAAATTGCATTAAAGTCTGCTGGCGGGGCATTTAACCCGATTCAGTTAAACTTGATTCGTTTCTTTATCGGGGGCGTTATTCTGCTCCCAATCGCGCTCCGAGCCTTACATAAACAAAGCCGCCGGTTAACGCGTTCTGATTGGGCGTTATTCTTTCTGACCGGTCTGGTGTGTGTCATTATCAGTATGACGCTGTATCAACTGGCAATTACCGTTGATGAAGCGTCAACGGTGGCTGTATTGTTCAGCTGTAATCCCGTCTTTGCGCTGATCTTTTCTTACTTCATTCTACACGAACGGTTAGGCCGAGCTAACTTGATTGCCGTTGTCGTGTCGATCATTGGGTTAGTGGTCATTGTGAACCCTACCCATTTGTCGAATCCAGTGGGCTTGGTGTTAGCCATTGGCTCGGCGTTAACGTTTGGCCTGTACAGCATTGTATCCCGGTGGGGGTCTGTGCGGCACCACTTCAACGGAATCGTTATGACCTGCTTTACCTTTTTAGCGGGATCATTTGAACTGCTAGTGATCATGTTATTGACGCACGTTCCCGCTATCGCTGGGGGGATGCGGCAGGTGAGTTGGTTACAACAGTTTGCTGCTATGCCAATTCTGAAAAATGTTAGCTTGCAGTACTTCTGGATTCTTTTCTTCATTGGTGTCTGTGTGACCGGTGGTGGGTTTGCCTTTTACTTCTTGGCGATGGAACGTTCCGACGTTTCCACGGCTTCTCTGGTATTCTTCATCAAGCCAGGGTTAGCACCTATCTTGGCCGCATTGTTGATTCACGAACGGATTTTAGCACCCACGATTATCGGTATCGTGATTATCCTGATGGGATCGGTCATCACCTTCATGGGGAACCGGGTCAAGGCACGGGAATCTGCATTGGCAGAAGAAGATGCCAGCGACTTCCAAGAAGACGATGCACCAGTTTCCGTTGCGCAACAGGCTGCTGCTGAGTTAGCAGCCCGGCACACAGAGTCATCATCGACGGATTAATTTCATAAAATTAGCAAGCGTTGTGGACCTAGGCGAGAGCCGTGGCCGATGGCGCTTTTGTTTTCTAGCTGAAGATTGCAAGCTGAAGGTTGAAAGTCCCAAAACACGCATTATGACTGTTGTCACAACGATACGGGACTAAAATAAGGCAACGTTGTCCAACCATCGCCTTATCTGCCGACTTCTCGGCTGACGTAGTTGGTCTGAGGCAACATGGATCATGCCGCTAGGAACGCTGCTGAATTATGCTTAAACGTTAGCAGCCACTTGGGATTCAGTGATTAGAATTGACCTGCACAATCAGAGCCGGAGGGGGTCAGGGATCCCGCTGGCTATGAGAACACTTTAACTCAACACACGGGGGGATGGGATTCCTGATGATTTACGGAAAAGTTGACACAAGGCAAGCACGCTAAGTGAAAGAGAACACAAATTTCAAGGCCGCACGCAAAACCTATGGTATCATTGTGGGTGAGAGTTGATGAGAGAAAGGGAGCATGATCAATGGCAACGCTGGTCATTTTACGGCACGGAGAGAGTGTCGCCAACCGGGATAATATTTTTACAGGATGGAGTGACGTCCCCCTGACAGCTAGGGGCCGCAAACAGGCGACGGCCGCCGGAAGACTGGTCGCAGAGACCGAAATTCAGTTTACGGCACTACATACGTCAATGTTGCAGCGGGCCATCGTGACATCCAATATTGTTTTGGAAGCTATCAATCAGCTGTACATCCCGGAGTACAAATCTTGGCGCCTAAATGAACGGCACTATGGTGCACTGCGGGGGAAAAACAAAGCTGCAGTTCAAGCGAAAGTTGGCGAGCGCCAAGTTAAAATTTGGCGCCGAAGTTTTGAGACCGTGCCGCCGTTATTGGATCATGTGACACAGGACCGGCGTTATGATCAATTTGGCCCGAACATTGAGCCGCGCGGGGAGAGCCTTGAAATGGCGTATCACCGCTTGATGCCATATTGGGAAGACCAAGTTGCGCCACGGTTGCGCAATGGCGATAACCAGCTGATTGTCGCACATGGCAGTACCTTACGAGCATTGATCAAATACCTCGATCGCGTGGCAGATGCCGATATTAGTCAGGTCGAAGTGGCAAATGGCGAACCCATTCAATACGATTTCGATGAGCGGTTGAATGTGTTAAAGAAAACAGTTTTGTAAGGGTCAAAGCATAATTAATTTCACCGCTAAATGGGTTGGCGGTTGTCGATAGCGATTAGAAAGATCCAGATTTCACGTCTCAGAGGTTAACAAAAGAATAAGATATTTAGGTCGGTTAGAGCAATTGGGGATAAATGATTGTTTTTGGCCGACCTTTTTGTATAATCAGGTTAAAGCTAGTGGGAATTGATATGGGGGAGCGAGAAAATTGAATACTAGAAATTTGGGGCATTGGGCTGTGCTATTGGCCGTCATCTTGGGGATTGGCGGCATGGTCTATGGGATGCATTCAATTGATACCAAGGATGAGCAAGAGGTCACCAAGGTCAACAAGGCCAACGCCAAGCAAACGAAACAAGAAATTGCTGATGATGCCTTAAAGAGTCGCCAACAACGGACACATCGAAAAACAAGTTTTGATAAGAAACAAGTGATGGTAGCACCACAATTTACGGCAAAGCTGACCCGGGAGTTAAAAGCAAAAAAGTTTTCTGGATCGGCCCTGGTCGTCAAGAATGATCACGTGGTCTATCAACGTTCGTTTGGTAAGGCCAATGCCAAGAAAAAACGGGCCAATAAGGTTACGTCACAGTTCTTGATCAATTCACTACAGAAGTCATTGACTGGGATGTTGGTCATGCAAGCCGTTCAAGAGGGCAAACTGCAATTGACGGATCGACTGAGTCAATATTATCCTAGTATTCAGCACAGCGGGCGAGTCACCCTGCGACAGATGCTGAACATGGAAGCGGGCCTGACGGGTAACATGGCACCGACGTCCACGTTAAATGAAGCTGGGGTTTATAAGTATGCTGAGCAAACGGCGAAGATTAGTCCTAAACGCATTAATAAATTTGATTATCAACCGATTAGCTATGTTCTACTGGCAGGTATCTTACAGCAAGTGACGCATGAGTCGTATTACAAGTTGTTCTATCAGCAATTGGTAACGCCACTGAACTTGAATCACACGAGCTTTGCCCAACTGCGGTCACAGACCAAGGGGATGACGGTCGGTTACAGCGGCACAACACCGGGCGATTTTACGACACCAAAGTTGCCATCGATGCGTGATATGGAAGCTCAGGTTGCGACGGGTAACGTCACGATGAGCACCGGGGATATGTTCCGGGCTGAGCGCGCAATCATTCAGGGAAAGCTACTCACATCTAAGGCTGGTGCGAACATCTTACATGAGGCGACCAACAAGACTATCCACTATGCCGGTGGGATGTATCATCTTGACCGAATTGGCTACTACGGTCATGGCGTTGGTGACTTCTATGAGGGGACCTTTGTGATGAGCCGTGACGGTAAGACTGGCGTCGTATTCCTGTCGAACAACTTTTATAAGAAGACCATGTGGCCAGATTGGTCGACGGAGGATTTGGCTATTTCTACGTTTAGAAATGTCTTAGCGGCACCAAAAATAAAGTAAATGAAGTGGCGGTTGGGATGCGATGTCTCTGACCGCTTTTTTTGATGGGATGGATTCGTTCTTAAGAAAAGTAGCGAAACGTCACGAAAATGACGTCAGTTTTCTGAAACCTATACAAAAAATGAGAAAATTGGGGTACAATGAGAGAATAGTTAGGAGAGTGACGTCATTGAGTAAAGAAATCACGGCGGATCAAACCGCCCGTTATCAACAAGCATTAGCTACTGACCCCACCGCGAAGGTCTTAGAACGCGCCGTCAGTCATCAAGGAATCTTAGCAACCTCTGCCGATTATGCTTCTGAAACCGACATGACTCCCGTATTCTCCATCGATTTGGACACTGGGAAAGTTGCGAACCAGAAGCAAAGTGGACGTTGCTGGATGTTTGCCGCATTGAACACGATGCGGCATCATTTAGCAGATCTATTTAATTTGAGCGACTTTGAATTGTCGCAAAACTATACGAACTTCTGGGACAAATTTGAAAAGGCTAACTACTTCTACGAAAATGTGCTGGCCACCGCCGACCAACCAACGTCTAGTCGAAAGGTTGCTTTCTTAATGGCAACCCCACAGCAAGATGGTGGTCAATGGGACATGTTGTGCGCCATCATCCAGAAGTATGGGATCGTTCCTAAGTCCGTCATGCCTGAAACTTACAACAGCTCAAAGTCTAGCGAACTAAACAGTACGTTGAACTTGAAGTTACGTAAGGATGCCGTAACTTTACGGAAATTGGTTGCGGACAAGGCTAGTGACGCTGACATTGCTGCTGCCAAAGACAAGATGCTGGGTGAAGTTTACCGCTTACTGAGTTTCTCTTTGGGTCAACCGGTCAGTGAATTTGACTTTGAATACCGTGACGATGACAAGAATTACCATATTGACAAGGGCTTAACGCCAAAGTCATTCTTCGACAAGTACGTCGACTGGGATTTGACCGACTACGTCTCCATCATCAACGCGCCAACTGCTGACAAGCCTTACAATCATACCTACACGGTTGAAATGCTGGGTAACGTGGTCAACGGTCGTCAAGTGAAGCATTTGAACGTGACGATGAAGGACTTTAAACAGTTAGCCATCAAGCAATTACAAGCTGGCCAATCTGTTTGGTTTGGTTGTGACGTGGGTCAATCTTCAGAACGGCAAAAGGGAATTATGGACACCAAGTTCTATGACAAGGATGCCCTCTTTAACATTGATTTCTCCACGACCAAGGCAGAACGCTTGGATTACGGGGAAAGCATGATGACCCATGCCATGGTCTTGACCGGTGTCGATTTAGTCGATGGTCAACCGACCAAGTGGAAAGTTGAAAACTCTTGGGGTGAAAAAGTCGGCACGAAGGGGTATTTCGTGATGAGCGATGCTTGGATGGACGAATACTGTTACCAAGTTGTTGTGAACAAGCAATTTTTGCCTGACGACTTAAAGCAAATTCAAGAAAACGAAAAACCAACAGTTTTGGCCCCTTGGGATCCAATGGGTGCCTTAGCATAACGTCTAAAAGCTTATTGGCCGTGTGACATTGGCCAGTAAGTTTTTTTGTGGACCTATCTAAATTTCTGAAGGTTGAAAGTCCCCAAACACTCATTATGACTGTTGTAACAATGATACGAGGACTAAAATTAGGCAACATAGGCCAGTCATCGCCTTACCGGCCGGCAGATATGGGCTGGATCGGTGCGAACCCAACTTGAAGCCTCGAAAAGACCGCGTCTCCAAGCTGGGTTTTCTACTAAGCCAGCAGGGAATCCACCTGCCGACTAAGTAGAACGACGCGCCTGAGCCCATATCTGCCGACCTCTCGGCTGACGTAGTTGGTCTAGACAACATGGATCATGCCCGCTAGGAACACTGTTGAATTATGCTTAAACTTTAGCAACCACTTGGGATTCAGTGAGTGGAATTGACCTGCACAATCAGAGCCGGAGTGCGGCTGTTCTCACTAATTTAGCCGTGATAATTTCTACTGTCGCAAGCGTAACGCAAACATTTTGGTTTTCAACCTTTAGCTTCAGTAAATTTCTTCAGGACAATGGGCTCTTATGACGAATATGTAGTTAGCTGCATGACATTTTGACGGCAAACCTAAAAAGCATTATCTCAACGATCTAATCAGGATCGGCGAGATAATGCTTTTATATTGGCTAGACTTTAGTGAATGCAGATTAGTCGCGTGCGTTTAAAACTTCGGGACCATTTTGCCGACCAACGACGACCGTGTTGACGGTGTCCAAGAACAGACCATGTTCCACGACACCCACGATGCCGTTCAACGTGTTGGCTAATTCGTGGGGATGGTCGATGCGTCCCAAGTGTAGGTCAATAATGTAGTTTTTAGAGTCGGTTAAGACGTGAGTGCCGTCTTCCTTCATGCGGAAGGCCGGCTTGAATCCCATCTTGTCTAATTTTTCTAAGACGTGTGAGGAACCAAAGGGGATGACTTCCAGTGGTAAGGGGAACTTACCCAAATGGTGGACCAGCTTGCTTTCATCAACGATCCAGAGGTTCTTTTCAGAGTTGATAGCGACGATCTTTTCCCAGAGGTGAGCACCACCGCCACCCTTGATGCCTTGAAAGTTATCGTCGACTTCATCGGCACCGTCGATGGTTAAGTCGAGGTGGTCAACTTCGTCCAATTGTTTAATGGTAATGCCCAAGTCACGGGCTTGTTTGGCAGAACGGTCAGAGGTAGCAACCCCCACAATGCTGAGGCCTTCGTTCTTGACCCGTTCCCCGAGTGCATCGATCATGTAACGAACGGTCGACCCGGTACCGATTCCTAAAATCATCCCGTCTTCAACGTACTTGACGGCTTCTTGGCCAACGAGGGCCTTTAATGCGTTTTGATCCATTATCACTACTCCTTTTCTGAATGGCTGATGTGTAAGGCAACTGGCTGCACGGCGGCCGCACCGCTAACTGGCAGTTGATGCGCAGCTAAGAGGTTCGGGGCCGGATGTTGTGCGAAGTACCGTTTGGCATACGGATCAAGGACTTTGACGGTAACGTTTGCGGCAGTAGCCAATTTCGTAAAACGTTTTATCAAGTCTGCGGCACGTTCGTCTGCGGGCTGAGATGGGCGCACAAAAATCTGTTCAAGAACCCAACTAGTCGTACTCAAATGTAGGTAGTGCAGACTTGCCAGTAACTGCTCATCTTGAGTAATGGTCAGTTGGCCCGGCTGTTCCGTAATCGTCATGGCGGTTACTCCTTTCGTGACCGGTTACACTTTAGATTCTGGTCTATCATGCGACGCTTGTCAACTCCTTTTCTCGAAAGCCGAGTTTCTTAAATGACAAGTAGTCGCTATGGCTATTGGCACGTATCTGCTGGCCAGTAAGGTGCAATCATAGAGCAGTCCGCTTCTCAGACTGGAACCCATCACAGCAGGCTGGATTCCTGGTGGTCGGCGAGCGGTAATTTTTAGTGAAGCCTTTACTTGTAGAAGAAAGTTTGTCAGGGGAACATGCTTTTGCTGGTAATCTGAGCGTATCTTGCTTATTCTAGTAAGAGAGTAAGTTGTTACGTAAGAATCGATGAGGGAGTGTTTAATTATGCAACGGGGATTTGAAATTGTTAGTAAATATGCGGATAAGGGAATCAAACTGCCCTATCGGACCACCCAACAGGCTGCAGGATATGACTTCGAGTGTGCTGAGGATTTTACGTTACCCTCTATTTGGCGGCATGATTTGTTGCACGCATTCAAGCCATTGCGGCACAGAGAGCAATTGACAACGGCCGAACTGACTGCCGGCAACCACGATTTGAAACCGTGGCTGGTTCCAACTGGCATCAAAGCCTACATGCAGCCGGGAGAGGTCCTGATGTTGGCCAATCGTTCGAGCAATCCGTTGAAACATAATTTAATTTTACCAAATGGCGTCGGAATTATTGACGCTGACTACTATAACAATGAAAAAAACGAAGGTGAAATTTTCGTTCAACTCGTTAACGTTGGTCTTCAAGATGTTGTCATTAAAAAGGGACAACGGATTGCGCAAGGCCTGTTCATGCCCTATCTGTTAGCTGATGGTGAACAGATTCCAGAACAGCGGCGGACCGGTGGATTTGGCTCATCTGATAGAAACTAAATTTTTTGGGTTATCCCAACAGACTAGTGGGGGAAACCACCCGTGGTATGCTAGAATAAGGGTACTGAAATTAAGAGATAAGGGGAATGCAAGTGGCTAAACAGAAAACGAACTTTATTTGTCAAAATTGTGAGTATAGTTCGCCACGTTATCTGGGCCGTTGTCCGAACTGTGGTGAATGGAATACGATGGTCGAAGAAGTCGTGGTTCCGGAATCGGCTAAGCCACAATCAACACGGATCAAGCCCTCTGGTGAACATTCTAAACCCCAGTTGATGAGTGAAATCAAGCATTCCACTGAATCACGCGTAAAAACGCAAATGGAGGAGCTCAATCGGGTCTTGGGCGGGGGAATTGTTCCCGGCTCACTGATTTTGATTGGTGGAGATCCGGGTATCGGTAAATCCACGCTGTTACTTCAGGTTTCTGGGCAACTCAGTCAGACCGGCGGCAAGGTGTTGTACGTTTCTGGTGAAGAAAGTGCCTCACAGATCAAGATGCGAGCGGACCGATTAGTAGTTAACAGCGACAATCTTTACCTCTATCCGGAGACCGATATGGCCAGCATTCGGGAAAATATTGAAGAAATGCAGCCAGATTATGTGGTGATTGACTCTGTTCAAACCATGCAGGCCCCGGGGATTGAATCCGCGATTGGGTCGGTTTCTCAGATTCGGGCGGTTACCGGTGAACTGATGCAGATTGCGAAGACCAACGGAATCACGATTTTTGTCGTGGGTCATGTGACCAAGGGTGGCGCCATCGCTGGGCCTAAGATTTTAGAGCACATGGTGGACACGGTCTTGTACTTTGAAGGGGACCTCCACTACAGTTATCGGATCTTACGGGCAGTGAAGAACCGATTTGGTTCAACTAACGAACTGGGAATCTTTGAGATGCGGGATGGCGGCCTTTATGAGGTGGCCAATCCGTCCGAAATGTTCCTTGAGGAGCGACTCAAGGATGCGACTGGGTCATCAATTGTGGTCTCGATGGAGGGGACACGACCGATTCTAGTCGAAGTCCAAGCGCTGATCACGCCATCGGTTTTTGGTAACGCACAGCGAACGTCGAGTGGGCTAGACCGTAACCGGGTCTCCCTGCTGATGGCTGTGCTGGAGAAACGGGCCAATTTGATGCTTCAGAATCAGGATGCCTTTTTGAAGGCGGCTGGTGGGGTCAAACTTGACGAGCCAGCGATTGATTTAGCCATCGCCGTGAGCATTGCTTCTAGCTATCGTGACACGGCGACGGCCGCCACGGATTGTTTCGTGGGTGAGGTCGGCTTGACCGGTGAAATTCGCCGGGTCAGTCGGATTGAACAGCGAGTCGGTGAGGCCAAAAAGCTAGGATTTAAACGAATCTTTGTGCCGAAAAATAATCTGCAGGGGTGGACACCGCCGAAAGGAATCGACGTCGTCGGGGTCTCCACGTTACGGCAGACGTTAAAATTAGCGTTGGACGTCTAATCCAAGCGCTTTGAAGGGAGGTGAATTTATGCGTAAACGGACAGTTATTTTAGTCATATTTGCCATTTTAGGTGGGATCATGGGTGCTGTGTATCTGTCACGACTATGGCTCGTGATGGGAATCTCCAATCACCTCGTCAACAACCTAATTGTAAATGTCTTGCTTGGTGCTATTATTTTCCTTATTTTGGGTATGCTCTTTGCGGGGGTCTTGATTCGATTGATTAATCAAATCGAGGCTTACCTGAACAAGCAAAACCCCATGACTTTGATTTTTGGCAGTTTACTAACGATTGTCGGCTTGGCGTTAGCTCTTTTGATTTCGCAATTTCTTTTCCGGGTGCCATCGTTCTTCATCAGTAATGTGATTCCACTGATCCTGATGATCTTATTCGGTTACTTTGGGTTTCGAAGTGGGGCCCGACTCAGTAAGATTCGCGCTGAGGAGTGGCGAAAGCTTTTCCAACCGCGGGCTAAGAAGACCGAGGAAGAGGTTGACAAGAAGGTTCTAGATAAGCAAGTGGAACCGAATTTCCATCACTATAAGATTTTAGATACCAACATTTTAATTGATGGTCGTATCTATGATTTGGCAAAGACTGGTTTTCTCGAAGGGACACTGTTAGTTCCTAACTTTGTACTTTACGAACTGCAATACATTGCAGACTCCAGCGATTCTATCAAGCGGGTGCGGGGCCGGCGTGGCTTGGACATTCTAAACAAACTCCAAAACGAACACATCATGCCGATTGAAATGTACGAAGGTGATTTCGAGGATATCCCCGAGGTCGATAGCAAGTTGATTGCGCTCGCCAAACAAAACGGCGGGGTCATCGTGACCAACGACTATAACCTGAATAAGGTAATTCAATTCCAAAATGTCCAAGTACTGAACATTAATTCGTTGGCCAACGCCTTGAAGCCGCGGGTCATTCCGGGTGAGGACCTCCACGTCATGGTGGTTAAGAACGGGACTGAACGGCAGCAAGGGGTGGCTTACTTGGATGATGGCACAATGGTCGTCGTTGAGGATGGGCGTTACTTCATCAACAAGCAGCTTGATGTTGTGGTCACTAGTGCGATTCAAACGGATGCTGGGCGAATGATTTTCGCTAAGCCGTTGCACTCTAGCAAGAACATCGAAGAAAAGGCCGATGCCGGTAAATCAGGTACAGGTAAAACAAGTAGCGGCTCTAAGAACACGAAACGTTCTCGCTAAGAGCCTAAAATTGGTACCGTAGCGGTAAGTTACGGCGCCAATTTCCGTTTTCTGAGAAGGATTGAGGCCCACACCTTTATTTTTCCGCGGTGGCATTGTACACTTAAGACACTGTGTCATGAAAACATGGCAGTATTTAAATAAAACGTGAAATAAATTAGAAAGAGGCGCAAACGTTTTGGCGAAAAATTCAATTCGGGTTCGGTACGCACCGAGCCCAACCGGTCATTTACACATTGGTAATGCTCGGACGGCCATTTTCAACTATTTATTTGCCCGTCACAACAAGGGTAAGTTCATCATTCGGATCGAGGATACGGATACGAAACGTAACATCGCTGACGGTGAACGGAGCCAATTAGAAAACTTAAAGTGGCTTGGTTTGGACTGGGATGAAGGCCCTGATGTCGGTGGAGATTACGGTCCTTACCGTCAGTCGGAACGGCGCGACATTTATACCCCACTCATCCAACAATTGTTAGATGAAGGCAAAGCCTATGAATCATACCGGACGGAAGACGAATTAACTGCCGACCGGGAAGCTCAAAAGGCGCGTAAGGAAATGCCACACTACGAATATGAATACGCTGGTATGAGCGAAGAAGAAAAGCAAGCTGCCATCGACGCCGCTAAGGCTAAGGGCTTGAAACCGGTTATTCGTTTCCGCGTACCCAAGGACGAAATCTTCGAATGGGACGACATGGTTAAAGGCCATGTGTCCTTTAACTCCGATACCATTGGGGGGGACTTCGTTATCGCCAAGCGTGATGGCATGCCAACCTACAACTTTGCCGTTGTTGTTGACGACCATAAAATGGCTATCAGTCACGTCTTTCGTGGGGATGACCACGTTGCTAACACGCCAAAGCAATTGATGATCTACCAAGCATTCGGCTGGGAAGCACCAAAGTTCGGCCATATGAGCTTGATCATCAGCAAGGACACCGGTAAAAAGTTGTCCAAGCGCGACGAATCCGTCCTGCAGTTCATCGAACAATACCAGGACTTGGGTTACCTGCCAGAAGCCATGTTCAACTTCATCCTGTTGTTGGGCTGGTCACCAGTAGGCGAGGACGAGATTTTCAACCGTAAGCAATTTATCAAGATGTACGACGAAACGCGCCTGAGTTCTTCACCGGCAACGTTCGACAGTGATAAGTTGGAATGGTTGAACAACCGTTACGTCAAGGATGCCGATGACAGTACCATCATGGACTTGGCTTTGAAGCAGTTGATCAAGGCGGGGAACATTCCTGCTAACCCAGATACGGCGACTATCGAATGGTCACGTCAACTCATCAACCTCTACAAGCGGCAGATGAGTTACATGGCGCAAATCAACGATATGGCTTCCGTCTTCTTCCAGGAACCAGAACAAGTTTCGGGTGACGCCTTAGCTGAAATCAGCAACGATACGGCACCAGTCGTATTGAAGGAATTTGCTGAACGAATTGAAAAGTTGGACCTCTTTGATTCCGTAGAGATTTTCCACGTTATCAAGGCGGTTCAAGCTAAGACTGGAATCAAAGGTCGGCAACTTTGGATGCCAATCCGAATTGCCGTGACCCACGAAATGCACGGGCCAGAATTACCAGAATCGATTGAATTAGTTGGTCGCAAGACGGCCTTACAACACATTCACCAGACATTAGCACAACTCGAAGGTTAGTGATTTGGTAAAGAAGCCGAATATGAGCGGATTAGCTGCTCATTCGGCTTCTTTGTTTTCTCCGGGATATGCTACAATGGAGCTAACTCATTTGGTTCTGTGGTTCAGGGCCCGGTTTGTGGGGAATGGCCCCACTGTGGTTGCCAGGGAGGCTGCCTGTTCCAGACAAAGGGCGGGTCTGCCACCTCGCTTTGAAGCCGCGAAAAACACGCGGCGCCAAAGTTGTCCGGTGCGGTAAGCTGACCCCAAATGTCAACGAACACGACACCTTCACGGTTGGCGTTATCCCTGGCCGCCTTCAGCGACGATTGTTCAGTAATACGGTAGAAGCTCAAAGACATTAGGTGATCAACTTGTGGCATTACAGGGGTTTCGATACGGCCATTATTGAACGACAGTGTAAACCGACCGGTAAGGCGAGGTTAATCGCTACAGAATCAAAATAAAAAAGTGATGCGAAAGGAGCCTTGGGATGCTCAAAGTATTTAACACACTGACTCGGCAAAAAGAGACTTTCGAGCCAATTACCCCCGGTGTGGTCAACATGTACGTGTGTGGCCCAACCGTTTATAATTACATTCATATTGGGAACGCGCGGAGTGCCATTGCGTTTGACACGATTCGTCGTTATTTCGAATATCGCGGTTACCAAGTCAAATACGTTTCTAATTTTACTGATGTCGACGATAAAATGATCAATGAAGCCCACCGCTTAGGGGTTACAGTACCTGAACTGGGGGACCGTTTTATTGCGGCCTTTAAGGAAGATACGGCTGCGCTGAATATTGAACCAGCAACGGTCAATCCGCGAGCCACCGAGCACATCACCGAAATCGTGACGTTTGTTCAAGACCTAATTGATAAGGGATATGCTTATCCGGTTGATGGGGATGTCTATTATCGGACCCATAAGTTTGCCCACTATGGTGAATTGGCTCACATGAATTTGGACGATTTGGAAGAGGGCGCTTCTCAGCATACCAATGACGAAGAGACCGCTCGGAAGGAAGATCCAGTCGATTTTGCCCTCTGGAAGGGGGCTAAACCTGGTGAAATTTCCTGGCCATCTCCTTGGGGCGCTGGACGTCCGGGTTGGCATATCGAGTGTTCCGTGATGTCCACACACTACCTTGGCGATACCTTTGATATTCACGGTGGCGGCGAAGACTTGATTTTCCCTCACCATCAAAATGAAATTGCACAGAGTGAGGCCAAGACCGGTAAGACCTTCGTTCATTACTGGTTACACAATGGTTTTGTGACCATTGGCGATGACAACGAGAAGATGAGCAAGTCATTGGGCAACTTTGTGACGGTTCATGACATGTTAAAGACCGTGGATGCACAAACGTTGCGTTTCTTCATGGCAACGACCCAGTATCGGCGGCCGATTCAGTATAGTCAACGAAATTTGGATACGGCTGCGCGGAATTTACAACGGCTACAGACAGCCTATGACAACATGGGGTACCGGTTGAAGGACGCGGAAGCTGGTAATGATCCGAAGACGGAACAGGAAACGCGGCAGATTGTGGCGGATTACATTGATGCCATGGATGACGATTTTAATGTTCAGAACGGGGTGTCTGAAGTATACGACCTGGCGCGATTGGGCAACGTTTACGCGGAACGGCCAGTAGTCTTTAAAGGCACACTAGAGTTTATGCGGCAAACGTTGACGGACTTGCTGAGCGTTTTTGGCGTTAAGCTAACTACCGCCGCAAAATTAGACGATGAACGTATCGAGGCATTGATTCAAGAACGCATCGAAGCCCGCAACAACCGGAACTTCGAACGGAGTGATGAAATTCGCGAACAACTTAAAAATCAAGGAATCATTTTGGAAGATACGGCCCAAGGGACGCGTTGGAGAAAGGAAAATTAATGACAACTGAAGTAGCAGATTATCGACAATTGAACGGGGTAGCATTGGCCTATATGGGCGATGCGGCGTATGAAGTGATCATTCGCCGACATTTAATCGCAGAAGGCCTAGCAAAACCAAACCATTTACAAAAGACGGCGACGCACTACGTTTCGGCCAAAGCCCAAGCGGCGTTGATCAACCTGATGGAAGAAGATAAGCTTCTGAGTGAGGACGAATGGACGATGTTCAAACGTGGGCGGAATGCCAAGAGTTACACACACGCTAAGAACACGGACGTTGTGACTTACCGAATCTCGACCGGTTTTGAAGCACTCATGGGCTATCTGGCCCTGAGTGGTAAGCAAGACCGGGTGGACGAACTGGGACAATGGTGCATTCAACAAGTGGAAGCGGGGCGAACGGAGTAATGAAACCAGAACAATCAGAAAAAGATATCAGTAGTGACTTTGTTATCGGTCGACATCCAGCCGTAGCGGCTTTGCGGAGCCAACAGACCATCAACAAGGTTTTCTTACAGAGCGGGTTAAAAGCTGAAGCACTCGATGAGATTCGGCAGTTGGCAAAGAAACGTCACCTAGTCATTTCCGAAGTGCCTAAGCAAAAACTAGACCTATTGACAGATCACCAAAATCACCAAGGGGTCGCCTTAGGGGTTGCGGCCTTTGAATATGCGACCATTGATGATTTATTTGCTAAGGCCGAAGCTGCCGGTGAAGCGCCATTCTTCTTGGTTCTAGATGGCGTTGAAGATCCCCATAACTTGGGGTCAATCTTGCGGACGGCCGATGCCAGTGGTGTTCACGGGATCATTATTCCAAGACGTCGGGCAGTGGGCTTGACCTCCGTGGTGGCGAAGACGTCGACCGGGGCCATTGAAACGGTACCGGTTGCGCGGGTCACCAACATGGTCAATACGGTCAAGGAATTGAAGGACCGCGGCCTGTGGATTTTTGGTACCGACATGGATGGCACCGACTATCGTGACTGGGATGCTAAGGGAGCCAGCGCATTGATCATTGGTAACGAAGGCAAGGGGATCTCTCGCTTGTTAAAGGAAACGGTTGACGTGACGTTGACGATTCCAATGGTCGGTCACGTGCAGAGCTTAAACGCCAGTGTTGCGGCTGGATTGCTGATGTATCAGGGTTTCAGTTCTCGTCACCCCGTGCAACACTAAGCCAAAAAGAAATGAGCGAGGGATAATGAAAGAAGACATTTTAATTGTCGATGCCTATAACATGATCGGCAACTGGCCCAAACTCAACCGGTTGAAATTAGCAGACCGGTTACCAGAAGCACGGGATGAGCTGCTGAGTATGTTGGCCAACTATCGCAAACTCCGCGATGCCTCGATTACCGTGGTGTTTGATGCTATGTACGTTCCTGGAATTTCTAAGAGTTATAAGCAGTTTGACTTAGAAGTGGTTTGGACGAATCGGGATGAGACCGCGGATAGCTATATTGAAAAATTGGCTAAGGAACGGCAAACGCGTTTCACGCAAGTTACAGTCGCCACTAGTGATCAGGCTGAACAGTGGACCATCTTCTCTGAAGGGGCCCTCCGAATTCCAGCGGGTGAACTTCTTCGAGACATTGAACGGGCCCAAAATGAGGTCAAGCAAACGGCCCGCGAGTTTGCGGACAAGGGGATGGTCCGTAAATCGCCGTGGAATGACCAGCAGCTCTATAAGCTAGAAAAACTGCGAGACCAGATGATGGCGAAACCGACGAAGAAAAAGAAAAAGTAATTAAGTTGGGGATGGCCTGGCTCAGTCAGATTAATGGTGCAGTAGGATGGCGGCCACGCGATGCTGAAAGGCTGAGATGATCGGCTGCTTTTTTGCGGTCATGACAGAGGCTGGGGTTCAACCGTTAGCAGAGAATATAAATTTTAAAATGAACGTTCGTTCGCTCGGTGAATGGACGGCCTTCCCGTAGACTGGAATTACCGGACGAAGGGGAGGCTTTTTCATTGACCGAGTTAAGCGATACCGCACTATTAGAGTTGATTCATCAGGAGACATTCACCGGCATTAGGTGTTCTATTTGAACGTTATCGACCGGTGCTGTATCGGATGCAGCGCCGTTATTTTATTCCCGGGCATGACGCTGATGATTGGGAGCAAGAAGCATTGCTGGTTTTTTGTACCGTCATTGAAAACTTCGAATTTAGTCGTTCCTTAAGCTTTGGGGCCTTTTATCGGTTAAATCTAGCACATCGCGTGTACGATTTGATTCGTAAAAGCCACGCGTTAAAGCGGCAGGCGGAGCAATTGCCAGTTTCCATTGAAGAACATGGGGCCTACTTCGCAGATACCTTGGTTGACGAACATTGGGTTGTGCGTGAACAGCTGGAAGTCAAGGAAACGCTGGTGCAATTGCAGGGCGAGCTGTCGGCAATCGAGCGGGTCGTGTTTACGGGACTGGTCCAGGGCAGCAGTCTGGGAGCCATTAGTCAGCAGCAGGCTTTGCCGTTAAAGCAGGTGATTTCCGCAGCACACAGAAGTCAGATCAAGCTGCGACGACTATTGGCCGAATGATTGACGGGCAGGGCAAACGATGGTAAGCTATTGCAGTATGAGTTGAAGACGATTTGATCAAAGGTGGTGGCAAAATGGCTCAACGGAAAATTGCCCTGGCTTGTTCGGTTTGCGGGTCACGGAATTACACCATCACAGCAAGTGCAACCCGCACGAAACGGCTAGAGGTTATGAAGTTTTGTAAATATTGCGGTAAGCACACGTTACACCGCGAAACCCGTTAATTTGACTAATCACAACGACAAACACTAATTTTAGGGAGGCAACACCATGCGTTTATTCCGTTTTTTTAAGTCAGTCGGACAGGAAATGAAACAAGTTTCTTGGCCAGGCCCTAAGCAGACCCGGCACGATACTGGGACTGTCGTCGGTATCTCAGTTCTGTTCGCAATCTTCTTTGCGGTTGTTGACTGGGTGGTTCAGTTTGGCCTGAAGTTCCTCGCTTAGTGGAATTGTCGGTAGTCAAATGTGACTAAATATGCTATA
Organism: Levilactobacillus fujinensis; assembly: GCF_003946335.1. GTDB lineage: Bacteria > Bacillota > Bacilli > Lactobacillales > Lactobacillaceae > Levilactobacillus > Levilactobacillus fujinensis. The sequence continues at coordinate 9,427 of NZ_RHNX01000032.1, read as the reverse complement.
TTAGTAGGTAACAGGGAACTTCGTGTACGCGGAGTTTTTTTTATTTTGCTCGAAAAGTCAATGAAATTAAAGGAGTGCACCAAAATGGTTGAGTCAGCTGAAAAGCAATGGTACGTTCTTCACACCTACGCGGGTTACGAGAACAAGGTTATGGCAAACTTGGAATCCCGGGCCGAATCAATGGGGATGCAAGATAACATCTTCCGGGTCGTTGTTCCCGAAGAAGAGGAACACGAAGTTAAGAACGGTAAAGACAAGGTCACAATGGAAAAGACTTTCCCTGGCTACGTTTTAGTTGAAATGGTCATGAGTGACCAAGCTTGGTACATTGTGCGGAACACACCTGGTGTCACTGGGTTCTTGGGTTCTCATGGTCAAGGGAGTAAGCCAACACCATTGTTACCTGATGAAGTTGAACGCATCTTACGTCGGGTTGGGATTTCCGCGCGGCATGCCGATTTGGACGTTGCTCCTGGCGACTCCGTAACAATCGTCGATGGTGCCTTCAGTGGCTTAGTCGGTAAGATTACTGAAGTCGATAACGAAAAGATGAAGTTGAAGGTCAACATTGACATGTTCGGTCGGGAAACGAGTACTGAACTGAACTTTGACCAAGTTGATCCAATCTTAGGTTAATTTGAAAAGAACTTGTTGCAGTTAGTAAAGTGTGGTATGATTCTCAGGTATGCGTGATGCATATGTACAAAGTGGGAGGGGCAAACTAACAGCCCCACTTACCACACACGGACTCAAGGAGGTATTGTCTCGTGGCTAAAAAAGTAGCTAATGTCGTTAAATTACAGATTCCTGCGGGTAAAGCAACCCCAGCTCCCCCAGTTGGACCAGCTTTAGGTCAAGCAGGTATCAACATCATGGGCTTCACTAAGGAATTCAACGCTCGTACCGCTGACCAAGCTGGTATGATCATTCCTGTTGTGATCAGTGTCTATGAAGATCGTTCCTTTGATTTCATCACTAAGACCCCTCCAGCAGCAACGCTGTTGAAGAAGGCCGCTGGTGTTGAAAGTGGTTCCGGCGAACCTAACACGAAGAAGGTTGCTACGGTAACCAAAGATCAAGTTAAGCAAATCGCTGAAACTAAAATGCAAGATCTAAACGCAGCTGATGTTGAAGCAGCTATGCGCATGATTGAAGGTACTGCCCGGAGCATGGGCTTCACGGTCGAAGGTTAAGCTCAGTTTTCGGATAGTCGGACACTTCACGAAAATGAAATGTGTCAAGTGGGAGGTTTATCCGTTACAACCACATTTGCAAGGAGGAATACACAAAAATGGCTCATAAACGAGGTAAGAATTATCAAGACGCTGCCAAAATGGTCGAGGCTGACAAGGTCTACGGCATGGGCGACGCGATTGATTTAGTTAAGAAGATGGATTTCGCTAAGTTCGATGCAACTGTTGAAGTTGCTTTCAAGCTTAACGTTGATACAAAGCAAGCGGACCAACAACTCCGTGGCGCATTAGTATTACCAAATGGTACCGGTAAGGAAACCACGGTAATCGTATTCGCTAAGGGGGACCAAGCTAAGGCTGCGCAAGCTGCTGGTGCTGACGTTGTTGGCGAACAAGACTTAGTAGAACGTATCCAAGACGGTTGGTTGGACTTTGACGTTGCCATTGCAACGCCAGACATGATGGCCCAAGTTGGTCGTTTAGGTCGTGTCTTAGGACCTAAGGGCTTAATGCCTAACCCTAAGACGGGTACCGTTACGATGAACGTCGAAAAGGCTGTTTCCGATGCTAAGAACGGGCAAGTTACTTACCGGACTGACCGGGACGGTAACGTTGCTGTTCCATTTGGTAAGGTTTCCTTTGATGCTGACAAGCTTGCCGGCAACTTGAAGACTATTGCCGAAACGATTGTTCGTATTCGCCCAGCCGCTGTGCGTGGGACTTACGTGCAACACGTTTCAATCGCATCAACGTTTGGCCCTAGTGTCGACGTTGACTTGGCTTCTTTATTAGACTAAGTAAAATGTGATTAAAAAAATCCCTAGCAGTATGTTGACAGTGATGTCGAAGTATTGTATGCTATTGAAGTTGTATTTAATAGATCTACCTAAGACTCAGGTGGCCTAATGGTCTTAATTTCCTGCCGAGGAAGAAGTTTACTTAAACTTTGGACTCCTTATGTCTTGGTGGCATAGGGATTTTTTTATCCCACCAAACTACTCCGGGAGGTGAATTAATTTGAGTGAACAAGCTATCGCAATTAAGTCAAAAAAGGTTGATGAGGTTGTTGAAAAATTCAACAACGCCACCAGTGCTATCGTCGTTGACTACCGTGGTCTAACTGTTGAAGAAGCAACTGAATTACGGAAGCAATTACGTGAAGCCGGCGTTCATATGAGCGTTATCAAGAACAAGATTTTGGTTCGGGCTGCTGAAAAGGCTGGTTACAGTGATCTTAACGATCTCTTTGCAGGCCCTACTGCTGTTGCTTTCTCTGACGAGGATGCAATTGCCCCAGCTAAGGTTTTGAAGAAGTTTGCTGATGGTGTTGACGACCTTGAAATCAAAGGTGGTTTCATCGAAGACAAGATTGTCTCCGTTGACGAAATCAACACTTACGCAAGCTTGCCAAGTCGTGAAGATCTTCTTTCTATGCTGGCTAATGTCTTACAGGCACCAGTACGGAACGTTGCTTACGCGGTTAAGGCTATTGCTGAAAAGGGTGACGAAGGCGACGCAGCCTAAGTTCCTGATTCAAATTTGAAACATAAAATATAAAACCCAATTATTGGAGGAAAATAACATGGCTTTTGATAAAGATGCTATCATCGCTTCTCTTAAAGAAGCATCCATTACTGACCTTAACGACTTAGTTAAGGGTATCGAAGACGAATTCGGCGTATCCGCTGCTGCCCCAGTTGCTGCAGCCGGTGCTGCTGGTGGCGACGCTGCTGCCAAGGATTCATTCGACGTTGAATTAACTGAATCTGGTGACGCCAAGGTTAAGGCCATCAAGGCTGTCCGTGAAATCACTGGTTTAGGCTTGAAGGACGCTAAGGGCCTCGTTGACAACGTACCATCTGTCATCAAGGAAGGCGTTTCTGAAGACGAAGCTAACGACATCAAGGAAAAGCTTGAAGCCGTTGGTGGTGTGGTTACGCTTAAGTAGTCACCTTCACTTACGAAATGAAAAACCGTTGCCTTCGGGTGACGGTTTTTTTGTATTCTCAGATTCGGCATAGTCATCCAGTGATCATCCGGTTTAGCTATGAAAAATGATGAAGTCTAAACCAAGTATTCGTCAAGCACACGGAATGTTAGGTATGATTTTTTTAATTTTTGGCTTAATCTAAGTGTTAGGGATAGTAATTTAACTGAAAAATGATTAAGCTAGGTGAGAAGTTAAGCACGAACGGAGTGAAAAAATGGCCGGAACAATTTTAATTGTTGAAGATGACGAAGCACTGTTGGCGTCGCTGACGACTGAATTACAATTTGAGGACTACACGGTGTTAAACGCTATGGATGGCAAAACGGCGCTGGAAATTTATGAATCGAACCGGGGGCAACTCGACTTAGTATTGTTAGATTGGATGCTGCCCGAACTAGATGGGTTGGGCGTTCTGCGCCGAATCCGCAAGCACGATGATCTCCCCGTCATTATGATGACCGCCCGCGATTATATCGGGGATAAGGTGGCTGGTCTCGACACCGGCGCGGATGATTACATTACGAAACCATTTGAAATTGAGGAGTTGTTAGCGCGGATTCGCGTTATTTTACGGCATCAAAATCGGCAGGCCATCGTTGACAGTCAACTGCATGTGGCGGATGTGACGTTGGATACCCGGTCACGGCAGGTCCTGCGTAACGGCAAGCTGGTCCAACTCACGCAACGAGAATACGAACTTTTACTTTGCTTAATGAAGAATGCTGGGCAGACGCTGACGCGCGATGAACTATTAGATGCGGTCTGGGGTGTTGATTTTGAAGGACAACCGAACGTGGTGGATGTCTATATTCGTTATTTGCGGCATAAGTTAAACGAGGAACAGGCCCCGCGCTTGATTCATACTGTTCGCGGTGTCGGTTACGTTCTCTCCGCCGAATATAGTGGGTGATGTGCATGATGAAAAGTAAACGCCGGGTCACGACCGCCCAAGAGATTCAGCACCGCTTTGTTTGGATGCTGGTCATTGTGACTTTGACGATGGGCATGGCCATCGTCGGTACGGTCGGTTATCAGCTAGTGAAACAGAGCGAACAATCTTCGGTTGAGCTAATGGCGAGTCTGAAACGATCGATTATTGACGACAAACCGGACTGGCAACGGTGGCGGAAGAACAGTTCAATCAATACGAAGAACACTTTTGTCCGCGTCTATAATAGTAAGATTGGCGAGGCGCCGGCAACCTTTTACTCGCCAAACACAAAGAAGTTTATCAAGGCGAAACATTATCAAATGCCAATCTTTTCGGCGGTTGCGTATACCCCTAGATATGGATTTACCTATTACCGGTCAGGGTCGCGACTAGGTATCCAATCGGAAATTTGGTTAAGCCTGTCGCCGATTACGACGGTCTTGCTGTCAGTGATTGGCGTGGTCTTGGTGATTATGTTCCTGACAATAATCTTGGGCTGGGCATATGTTCGATTAGCCGCCAAACATATTACGGAACCACTGGCCAGCCTAAATGTGGCGGCGCGTGAGCAATCACAGACGCAAACGATTAAGGCGGCGTTGCCTGTACCCAATCAGCCGAGTGAAGTTACAGAGTTGGCTAATAGTTTTAACGACCTGCTGGCGGCCATTAATGAACACGCCGTGCAGGAGCGCGAGTTCATTTCAAATGCGGCGCATGAGTTACGGACACCGATTGCCGCTATTCGGGGTCACGTCCGGTTGATTGAACGGCGGGGGACCGAGCATCCCGAAATTATCCCCAAGTCCGTTCAATTCATTGATGAGGAATCGACGCGGATGCAAAAGTTGGTCAACAGTCTATTGACGTTGTCACGAGCTGATCGGGGAACACTAACACTTGCTTATTTTGACTTGGCAGAAGCCATTAATGAAACGGTTGAAGAAGAGCGTGCTGTTTTACAGCAGCCCATTCAGGTAGTTGGTGAGGATGCGGCTATTGTTTTTGGCAATGCCGAAAGCGTTCAGCAGATACTCACGGCCTTGATTGATAACGCGGGGAAATACTCGCCAGAAGATCACCCCATTACAGTCGCTTTGGGGACAACGGATAGAACTGCCGAGATTCGCGTTCAGGACCTGGGATTAGGCGTGGCTGACGCGGATAAGACACATATCTTCGAACGATTCTACCGCGTAGACTCCGCTCGTACCCGTCAAATTGGCGGTACAGGATTGGGTCTAGCCATTGTCGCCCAGCTGGTCAAGCTCAATCATGCCACAATTAAAGTGGTTGACAACCAGCCACAGGGGAGTCAGTTCGTATTGACATTCCGGGATAAGACGGCAAATGGAAAAAGCAGCTAACCGGTCATAATGAGGATTTTGAAACTTTCATCCTTAAAAACTTAGCAAATCCAACGCCCAATAAGCTTCAAACCAATATTCTGATAAATTCTCAGATTAATCTCTTTTGGTCACAGTATTTGATTATTAAGCACTTAGTTATTATGGAGACAGTTAATTTCCATAAGAGCTAAGTGCTTTTTTGTGGTTTAAGGAGTGGATCGTATGCAATTAATTTCAATCGTGGTGCCTTGCTATAACGAGCAGGAGAGCCTACCACTATTTTATAAACGGGTTGAACAAATTATGACGGAATTCAATCGTCATCGAGATCAATTTCAATGGGAATACTGGTTCGTTAATGATGGATCCAGTGATGAGTCTTTAAAACAAATGCAATACCTACACGCCGCCAATCCAGAGGGCGTCCATTACGTTAATTTTTCGCGTAATTTTGGGAAGGAGGCCGCCTTGTTGGCCGGCTTAAAGGCGGCTCAGGGAGACCTGGTAGCAGTCATGGATGTTGATTTGCAAGATCCACCAGAACTCCTCCCAACAATGATTGAGACGTTGATCGAGACGGATTACGACGTGGTTGCCACGAAGCGGTCTGATCGAACCGGTGAACCATGGTTGCGGTCAAAGTTGTCGCAGGCTTTTTACCACGTGATCAATCATATCTCACAGGTTCAAATCGTCCCAGGTGCGCGTGATTACCGCCTTATGCGGCGACAGGTCGTTCAGGCAATTATCGACATGCCCGAATATAACCGATTTTCCAAGGGGATTTTCAGTTGGGTCGGTTTTAAGACCAAGTACCTGAGCTTTCATCATCAAGATCGAGTTGCTGGCAAGACTCACTGGTCCATGCGGCAATTGCTGGATTATTCGCTCGAAGGCATCATGGATTATTCCGAAGTTCCCTTAGCCATTGCGTCTTGGTTAGGTGGTCTGTCGTTTGTGGGCGCCATTCTAGGGATGCTATGGATCGTCTTTCGGGCGCTTCTGTTTGGCAATCCAACGGCCGGCTGGCCATCATTGGTCGCCATTATTTTAATGCTCGGGGGCCTGCAGCTTTTATGCCTGGGAATTCTCGGTAAATACGTGGGGCGAATCTATTTGGAGACGAAGCACCGGCCACAATATTTGATCAAGGAACAACGTTAGGAGGAGCACAATGACACTGACAGAACGGAATCAGCAATTAGCCTTGGGCTGTTTTGGCCTATTCGGGATTCTGGCAATTTTAATTAAAGTTCGCTTTGAACCACTCATGCAGGTGGATCACCAATGGCTAACGGCATTCAGCACGAGTCCCCTGGGGCAGCACGTGCGCGTGTGGGAGTGGCTGACCCTGCTAGGCAGCCCGCTGGTTACCAGTGGCTTAGCGGTCATCTTGGCATTATTTCTCTGGCGGATTCGCCAGTATGGTTGGTCGTTAGCAACCCTCACGGCAATCGTGACAGGGGATGGCCTACTCCTGGTGATTAAAGCTTTAGTCGGTCGGATTCGACCATTCCAACAGGTGGTGCCCGATACGGGGTTCAGTTTTCCCAGTGGCCACGTCTTTAGTACGGCTTTATTAGCATTTATTGTCTGGACGCTACTCATGCAATGGCTGGGCCGGAGCTGGGTGAGTTGGAGTGTGATAACGCTTATGGCGATGGTCCTTATCGGCGTCCTATTTGCCCGCTTGGGGTTGCGTGATCATTATCCTAGCGACGTGCTAGGGAGTCTGTTGTTGGCGAGTGGCTGGTGGTTACAGATTGTCAGTGTGCTCGAACGTGTCACCAAGAAGCGGCGGCAACAGCAGACACAAGAATGAATTGTGGGGTGGAGAAGAAATGCAGCAGTTGGAACGAAAACGATTATGGCAAAATGTGGGGTTAGCTTGGGGGTTGGCCTTGCTAGTTGTCATGGGCGTCTTTAGTTATTGGGGAATCACCCCCTTTGGCAATCATAGTTTATTAATGAGCGACATGGGGACACAGTACATCCCGTTTTTAACGGCCATGCAACATGCGTTCAAGTATCAGGTCTTTCACCTGTATTCTTTCTCGCAGTCTTTGGGAGGTTCAGTGGTTCCGACTATAGCTTATTACCTGTTGAGCCCGTTCAACTTACTAGTCGTCTTCTTTAGTGCGGCGCAGGTACCGATTGCGGCCAGTCTGATTATCATGTTAAAAATTGCGACGATTGCCGCGACGATGACGTGGTACTTACAACAACACTTTCGTACGACCCAACGGCTAACGGTGATTTTTGCCCTTGCGTTTAGTTTTTGTGGCTTTGTCGCGATGAACTATTTTGATTATATGTGGCTGGATGCCTTGATTGTCCTCCCCTTGGTTGCGGCGGGTGTTGACCGGCTGGTTTGGCAGGGAAAGCCACGTTTCTTCTTCAGCTGGTTACTCGTTAGTATTTTGACAAATTATTACTTGGGGTACATGACTTGTCTATTTACGGTATTCTATTTCGGCTACGTTTTTTACGGCTGGTTGACGGATAACAACCGGTCAGGTCAGGCCAAAGAGTGGTGGGGACGCCTAACACAGTTTACATTGACCGCTTTGCTGAGTGGTTTGAGTGCGGCAATCGTGTTGATTCCAACTGGGTTAGGGATGTTGTTAACGGCAAAACAGACGCCCAATCCGTTAAACTTCCGGGTCGTTCCGGAATTCGGATTAGAATTCTTTACACAGTTTGGGGTGGGGGCGACTAACTATACCCAGCGACTATGGCACGCACCGACCGTCTTTGTGTCTAGTGCGGTCGTTCTACTGGTCTTGGTTTACTTCGTCCATCCACAGATTTCTCGACGCCAAAAGTGGTCGGCGGGAGGACTCCTACTCGCGTTATTTTTGGCGATGTGGGTGCGGGCGTTCAATACGGTCTGGCACCTGATGCAGGCACCGGCAGGATTTCCATTTCGTAACGTTTTCTTCTTTAGTTTTGTCATGGTCATGCTGGCCTTTGCGGCTTGGCAGAAAAATCCACGGGCGATTCGTCGCGGTTGGCAGTGGGGATTACCAGGATTACAGGTGTTGAGTATGGTTCTCGGTGCAAGATTCGTCGTGTTTATGGCCAATCTGGTACGGGGACATTCAGCAAAATTGGAAAAATACTACGGCAACATCCAACAGATCCACTGGCAAAGTTTAGCTATCGCCGCGGTCTACGTGGTCGTTACAGCACTCGTGATCTTTGCAACGCAGGGACTATGGCGCAAATGGCTGATCAGTGGGCTGATTTTAACGGAGGTTGGCGGCAACTTTATCCTGGCCATTGGCACCACTAATTTTGGGAACCAAACGGCCTACACCAAAGCTTATCAAAATGAAAATCGGCAGATGGGGCGGGTGAATGATCCGGATGGCCAACTTTACCGGGTTCAAAACGATAATACACTCATTAACCGGGCTTACCAGGGAACTTACAATAATTACAATGACAGTCTGCTCTTTAACTTTCATGGGGTGGCGTCGTATAGTTCGACGTTAACTGAGCAGACGCGACAAATGCTGAAACAGTTGGGATTGGTCAGCGATAATGTCCGTCGCATTGGGTCTGCCGGATTGACGCCCTTAACAGAACTATTGCTGGGAGTGAAGGATACGGTCCATTTAACGACAAACAGTGCGAAAACGATACCAACGACCAGCTATAGCGGAATGGGTTTTGCCGTATCCCCTGCACTGGGGAACGTCAAGTTGGGGGCGAATGCACTGCGTAATCAAGAGACAGTAATGCAGGCATTACAGCCAAGCAAGCAGGCTTATTTCACACAAGCTAAGCTGGGAACCGACCAGGTCAAGCACGTCACTGAGGTGCAGGGCGTGAAGACGACTTACAGTTACCATCACGTTTTAAAATTAAAAGCCACAGCGAATTGAAGTGCCGTAAAATTATTAGACAGAAAGACTAATAATTTTGAGGTGGTTTTATGAAGAAATATACGTTTGAGTTC
>NZ_RHNX01000031.1 GCF_003946335.1 Levilactobacillus fujinensis | reverse complement strand
ATAACGTTGCCTAATTTTAGACCCAGTATCGTTGTGACAACAGTCATAATGAGTGTTTTGGGACTTTCAACCTTCAGTCAACTTACAGAAAAGCCATCAAGGACATTGCGTTGTTGAGAAAATGAAGCATGGTGTTGTAGCGAATATCCCGGAAATGCAGATAGGCCGCACCCAAGACCCACCCAAGCCCTGCGTACATGATGAGCGTCGGGGTGAGGCTCATAGTATGGAGGTAGCCGAAAATTAGTCCAGACATGAAGACGCCGAGAAAATTCAGTGTTCGTGAGTTGCCACGGAAAAAGTAGTTGAGAAAAATCCCCCGGAAAATCAGTTCCTCGATGATGGGTGCAAATAAAATTGAGTAAGCCAGATTCCAAAATGGTAACTGAATCACCTGAGAGGTCAGGGCCTTTTGATTCGCAGGATTGCTTAGCACATGCATACTGATCAAGAAGGTCCATGCGTATTGTACGGCCAACATCAACAGGAAAAAACCAATCAATTCTGTGACTGTCTTGGCTGTAAAAGGTGTGTGCCCAAAATGTCGTGGATTGTTTTGCGTTAATTGTTTTTGATAACGCCACGTGATAAAAGCGAGTAGCAGCGCCGAGTAGATCAACATGATCCCAATTGATCGGTTGACGACGCCGGGGCGCTTGACCATTGCCGTAGCGAAGGTCAAGATGCCAGTATCGATGAGGTAGATAATGAGGAACCCCATCCATTTTAAACTCCTAGATAGCCAATCAATCAGGTCGTTAGCCAGGTTGCGCAAGGGGCAGACCTCCTTTACTTATCATATTTGCCGATTTCAATTAAGTTTTCATCTGGATCGCGCACGTAAACGGAAGTCATTGGCCCCATGGCACCTTGTTTGGGAAGTGGACCGTCGACAATTTCAACGGCGTAGTTGGTTAAATGAGACAAAATGTTCGCAAGCGGATCGGTTGCAATGATGGCAAAGTCTGCGCCACCGACCGTGGGATGTTTAGCAACGGGTAAATGGGGCTGGTCGCTCTGTTGGAAATTAATTTTTTGTTTACCAAGTTTGACACCGCGACGGCCATCGTCGAATTCGATGATCGGCAGGTCGAAAACCTCGTGATACCAGCGTACGGAACGCTCGATGTCACTAACGGTCAGCGTGATGTGGTCAATGTTTCGAATATTCATAAGTTGTCAGTCCTTCGGCAGTAAATTTTACCTATTATAGCATAGTTTGTGACGACAGCCCTAGGCGAGGAAGTTGACGAACCCGGGCGTTTCGTGGTAAATTACTACCTAATATATTGTTTAGGAATCTGGCCTTGACGTTGTCGGGGCTTTTTTCTGCGTGAGAGAAGAAGGGAAGGGACGAAACGTGCCACTACTAGAAGTTGACGACCTTAGCATGAGCTTCGCCGATAAGAAGCTATACGAAGGGGCCAGTTTTACCCTAGAAAAGGGCGAACACATGGGTGTCGTCGGGCAAAACGGGGTTGGTAAGTCAACCTTAATTAAAATCATTACGGGTCATGAGCTCCCATTGACCGGGAACGTTAAATGGCAAAAGAAGACCCACGTGGGTTATTTGGATCAATACGCCGATATTCCAGAAGGCATGACGTTGATCGAGTTTCTTCACACGGCCTACGCCGACCTGTACGAAATGAACGACCGAATGACGGCTATGTATACGGAGTACGCTGAAACTATGGCGGACAAACTCCTCGAACGGGCTGGTCGCATTCAAGAAGTGTTGGACGCCCGCAACTTTTACGATGTCGAAACGGAAATCGAACGGGTCATCTCTGGGCTAGGCCTGGATGATATGGGTCGCGATCACGAAGTTGCGAAGATGTCCGGTGGGCAGCGGTCCAAGATTATTTTGGCCAAGCTATTGCTTGAAAATCCAGACGTGATCTTGTTGGACGAACCGACGAACTACTTGGATGTCGCCCACATCGCTTGGCTGGAAGATTATTTAAATAACTTTGAAGGGGCCGCTTTAATCGTTTCTCATGATTATGACTTCCTACAAAACGTGACGAACTGTATCATCAACGTGGCCTTTGGACAAATCACGAAGTACCGTGGGAACTTTAAGCAAGCCATGCGGCAACGGGGTGAAAAGGAAAAAGCCCAACAACGTGAGTTCGATAAGCAACAGGTCGTGATTGAAAAGGCTGAACGCTTTATCCGGAAGAACAAAGCCGGGTCCAAGTCGACCATGGCCAAGTCCCGAGAAAAGATGCTGAACAGATTGGACCGGGTCGATCCGCCCTCGACTAACGTGCAAGCCCATTTTGATTTCCCTTACCAGGAAACCGGGTCGCAAAACGCGTTGGTGGTCGATGAACTCTCCGTGGGTTATGATCGGCCATTGTTGAAGCCCGTAACGTTCTCGGTCACAACGGATCAAAAGGTTGGTCTGACCGGATTTAACGGGGTTGGGAAGTCAACGCTGATCAAGTCGATTCTGGGATTGATCAAGGCCAAGGGTGGGGAAGCCCACTTCTCACCATCTGCGCGGATCAGTTACTTCAGCCAAGATTTGGTCTGGGATAACAATCAACAGACACCACTACAGATCATTCAAGAGAAATACGAGAAGTTACCGCAAAAGGCGATCCGAACCAAACTGTCGAAGTGTGGTCTGGATTCCGCCAACGCGATGAAGCCGATCGGTGAGCTTTCCGGTGGGGAACAGACCAAGGTCAAGTTAGCGCTAATGGAATTTGAACCAGCTAACTTTTTGATCATGGACGAACCCACAAACCATCTGGATGACGAGACGAAGCAAGCGCTGAAGCAAGCCATCTTGAACTTCCAAGGCAATGCTATTATCGTTAGCCATGAGGCTAGTTTCTACAATGGGTTGGTCGATAAGATCTTAAACGTTGAAAAGCTGAGTTTACGTGCTGGAAATTAACAACGTGTATCCAAAGGCGTTTAGCTGGCGAACACGAAGTCGGCTAGCTTGGAATCGCAGTTCAGGATTCTTCGGCTATCCGGGTTAAGCGGAACCAGCTGCCTTGGTACCCACATTTCAGCCATATCAGGTTGTTCCGCAAGATTAGTTTCCATTGACCTCAGTGCCAGCAACATGTACGCTAGGACGGAAGCGTGCGGCGGCCATGAGCAAGCGCAATCGATTGAAATTTTACGGACAGATTACGTTTTGGCCGAAATGGTTTCCTTTTTCAGAAAAATCCGTTAAAGTTAGCGGTAGGGATGAAAATTATGTCAACAAAAGGACGGAGAGCATGAGACGATTTAGACAATTACTCGTCATTGTTGTGTTGGTCATTGTGGCCGCAATCGGAATTAACCGGGTGTTACAAGAGACCTCGGCGGATAAGGTTGCGAACACGGCGGCTGAGACAGCTAAGACGACGACTGCCACCAAAAAGCCTAAAGTTGAGACTGTTAATTGGCGTAAGCCGTCGGAAGAGAAGGCTTATCCGGATTTGGAAAAGTATCCTAACGCTTGGTTAGACGTCAACACCAGTAAGCAACGGGTCTATATTAAGAACGGCAATACGGTGCTCTACACCATGTATTGTTCGACTGGGACTGGTAAGGAAAATGGGACGCCTCACGGGACGTTCCACATTCAAGGCGAACGGGGAAAGTTCTTCTATAACCAGAGTTCTGGCGAGGGTGCTCGTTACTGGGTCTCCTGGAAGGACCACGGTATCTACCTGTTCCACAGTGTGCCGACCGATAAAGATGGGAACTACATCGAGAGTGAAGCCAAGGAACTAGGAAAGAGCGCCGCATCACATGGGTGTGTCCGGTTATCCGTAGCCGATGCCAAGTGGGTCTACAACAACGTGCCTTATGGGATGAAAGTTGTGATTCATTAAGCGATTTAATTTGAAATAATAGGGTTAATTGAAATGGGTTTGCCAATTTAGGTGGGCCTATTTTTTATGGCAAAATATTCAGATCTAAGGACATGGTGAAAGGGCTAAAGCACCTAGTATGACTGTTGTAATAGCAATTGTGAGACTAAAACTAGGCAACATTAGTCAGTTATCGCCTTACCGGCCGGTAGATATAGGCTGGATTGTTGCGAACACAGCTTGAAGCTTCGAAGTTTGATCAAAAGGGATACGCAAACAAAAACTCCTGTGAAGTCATCAACGATTTCACAGGAGTTTTTGTTATAAATTAAGCGTTAAAATTGTCGTTTTCTACGTCGCGGATAAACGTTGCTAAATGATCGTAGTAAACGGGTGCGTTGTCGATCATATGATGGTGACCACCCTCAGGCGTCGTTACGAAGCGTGAGTGCGGGATGAGTTCGGCCATCTTCTTGCCGGTCGCAATTGGCATGGTTTCGTGTTCGCCAAAAGTCAACAGGGTCGGAACCTTGATTTCCTTCAGATGTTCGCGGAAGTTCCATTCCTTTAGCTTACCCTTGATGACAAATTCGTTGTCACCCTGGAAGGCACCGTAAACGTCGGTCGCCATGGTGCTGATCAAATGAGAAATAGCGGCGGGCTTCTTCCGGTCTACGTAGCCATCGTTTAAGATATCCACGTAACTTTGGTATTTTGCGTCGTCGTAGTTGCCATCAGCTTCGACCTGCTTCATGTAGGTTACTTGGTCGGGTGTCAACACCGTTTCGCGGATATGGTTGATGCTTTCAACGTATTCGTCGATGTTATCGACCATGGAGGAAATGATGGCGCCTTTTAAGTGTTGACCATACTTGGCAGCGTACATTTGAACTAAGGCGCCACCCCATGATTGGCCAATCAGATAGAATTTGTCGATGCCTAATTTTTGGCGAACTTCCTCAACTTCATCCAAGAAGTAGTCGTAAGTGAGGTATTTCTTAGCAGTCTCAGGATCACTGTAGTCGGGTTGGTCAGAGTACCAGGAACCGAGTTGGTCGTACATGTGGACTTGAACATTCAAGCCTTGCTTAGCCAATTGCTTAGCTGTATCTTCCCAGTATTCGTGGTTGCCACCGGGACCACCATGCAGGGCCAGCAAATGAATGTCGCCGGTGCCTTGGGTGTTGGTCCAGAGGTGATAGCCGTTGTCTAAGGTAATAATCGTGGTGCCTTGCTTCATGAAAGTTTCCCCCGTTTCTAATGAGTTATTAATATTCTATCACTATTCGCAGAAATTCTAAACTGCTTGTGTTTGATTCAAATCTATATTGATGAAATGTGGTCGCACTGCAGCTGCTAGGGATTGTAGATAGAGTAGGCCCAAAAAAACATCTCCAATGAGCGTCGCTACAGACGGGCATGGGGGATGCTTCTAAAGGCTGAAAGCCAAAATATTCACATGAGGTTTGCGACGGTAGGGATTATCACAGCTACTCCACAAAAGGCACATGCAAAGCGGAATGCCCAAGCTGAATCGAGTACTGTAAGTCCTGATTGCCCCGAACCGTCATGCCGAAGTCGGTGGCGTAGACGACCAGTCCCAGTTGATGGCCGGCCAGTAAACGATAGTGGGTCGGTTGGAGCGTCACACTGAGGTTGTAGAATTCGTTTGGTTTCAGTTCATCGACGTGGTAAGTGTTGGTCCGGTTCTGCAAATTACGGTGGCCCTTGGTGATCATTTTAAATGGCGTGGTTGCAATCGTTTTGAACTCCCGCAGGTCATCTTCACGCCAACGATAACCCTCATCCAGGGCCTTACGGGCGAGAATCGTGGGACTGACGCCGAGGCGTTTGGCCTCACCGTAGTCGACCACTTGAAAGCTTAGCATCCCGACTGGTTGATTCACCGCAACCTGGAGATCAACGGTGGGCTTACCATCTAGGATGAGATCATCGGTCAGAACTGCTGACTTGAAGAGTAAACGGTGGTTGAACATGTCGTTATGTTTATCGCCTAAGAGATCATTCTGCCACTGATCGATGTGGTGCGTGTAGTGGTTGAACTGTTCCACTGGTAACTGGTCGTTGAAGCTAGTTGCGGCGGGAAGTGGTGCCGTGACACTTGCATCGACTAGTTCGTCATCTTGTAGATTGAAGGTGCGCGTTGCATTGGTTGGTGCATCCCAGTCTGCGTAGGCGTTCCAAGTTTCAGGCTGCACGTTGTCTTGAATAATGACGTTTGGCAATAGCGTTTCCGCTTGGTTGTCGACACCTAACAGCTCGTGAGTCAGCCACAGATTGACGATGTCAGTGTAATCAATGGAGCGAAAGGCGTTGATGTAAATGTGCTGACCTTGATGCAAGATAATTTTTTTTGTCACGGGCAAGTCACGGACGGCGTTCCAAAGGTTGTTGACGTTCCGTGGCTTGACGTTCCAGTCATTTAGTCCGTGGACTAACAGCAGGTCGGCTTTGATGTTTTTAACGTTTTTAAGGTAGTTTCGTGCATCCCAGAAGCTGTTGTAGTTTCCGGTCGCGCGGTCCTGTCCGTGCGTGATGGTGGCGAGGTCAGCCTGCCATTTGGCCTGAATCCGGTGGTAGTCACCGGGAAGGAGTTCTCGGCTAAATGTCTCCTCGGCCAATACATCGGTATCTTCACCGGGGAAACCGCCGGGCGCGATGACTAAACCGCCGTCACGGTAGTAGTCGTACCAGTTGGAAATGGCAGCTTCACTAATCACAGTCTTGAGACCGTCAACACCCGTGGTTGCGGCGGCCGTGGCCAGTGTCCCCAGGTAGGAACGGCCAGTCATGGCAACGGATTGATTGCTCCACCAAGCAGGGATGGTTTGGGTGGCGGCACGACTAGTAAAGGCCGTACGGTTGCCAGCTAACCATTCGATAATGGCAATGGTAGAGGTCGTTTCTTCGGGGTCACCAGTCGTGCGGACCCCATCGGAGTCTTTGGTCCCGATTCCGGCAGCGTAAACGACCGCAAATCCGCGAGCTAAGAAGTAATCATTGAGCGTGTAGGATTGCTCGCGCGCAAAGGTTTCCTCAGCCGTCTTGGTCGCGGCCGTGATGGGACGGGCGTTGGGCAGCGGCGTGGTGTCGGGTTGCGCGGTAATGTCGGCTAGTGTGAGGTCATTGGGCTGCTTTGGTTGCAGGGGAACGTTGACGTTGTGCATCAAGGCATCGCCGGATTCGTCGTTGGTACCCTGGTTGTACGGGCTCGCGGTGTACAGGACGGGAACCTTGAGGCCGGTTTCTGTTTCGGCCGGGCGAATGATCTCGGCCTTTAATAGGTCACGTTTGCCATCATGGTCGGTGTCTTGAGGACTTTCAACGTAGACGACTTCACGAATCAAACGGGTCGTGTCGAATACGGCCTGGGATTTACCGTTAAAAATCAGTGGCTTTTCCACGCTGGCGTCGTGTACGAGCGGGTCGAAATAGCCGCACGTGGTCAAATGGTCCAAAAAGTTTTGACCGTTCTTGGTGTGCGTTGTTAGTAAGAGATACCAAGCCTGAATCAATTCAGCCAAGGTGAAGTCGTCACCAGCGTGAGGGGCGACGGGCAATTGAATCTTAGCCATGGCACTTAGGGGATCGGTAAGTTGAAAGTCCAAGCCAGGTGCAAAGGCTAAACGCTGCAGGGCTAAATTGTAGAAAACGGTAACGGGTACGTTATCGTTATGGGCTAAGAAGTCCAGACCGTCAACGTCTGCGGTTGCCATTAAATTACTGAGTTGCTGGTCCACGACCGTTTTCGTTGTGTATTCTGGCCAGCTACGATCGTAGAGGTCCCGTAACAGGGCACTGGGGGTCGTTAAGCTAGCATTTTGATCATCTAAAAAATGAATTTGAGTCAGTTCGTCTCGAGCCGCTGCGGGGGCAGTGGGCCGGATGGCAAATTGTTGATTACGCAAAACTATCGCCTACTTTCAATTTTTCATCAAACTTGTTGCTGACAGTTAACTAACAGATACGCTGGGCATTGTCAGCTCATGCTTCTCTTCGTCTCTGTCGCTGGATAAGGGACTGCAGCCTATCTTAGACGGATTTCTGGCAGTTGCAGTGCGACCAGCTAAATCCCATGTGGGACATTTTAAACCTGATCATTCAGCCGACTGTGTCGCAAGCCGTAACTGAAGTAGATCACCAGTCCCAATGCGAACCAGATGGTCGATGCAATCCAGGTCTCCGCTGGAAGTTGGAGCATCATATAGAAACACAGGAGCCCAGAGATGATGGGGAGGACGGGATAGAAGGGCACCTTGAAGCCAGAGTTTTGGGGGAGGTCCCGCAGATGACGCAGCCGGATAATCCCAAATGAAACGAACAGGAAGGCTACCAACGTCCCAATGTTAACCAGGTTGGTCAGTTGCGCCAGTGGCACGAAACCACCAAGTAATGCGATGACTACGGTGATGACGCCCAGACTATGCTTGGGTGTGCCGGATTTTTCATCGATTTTCCCCAGAAACTTTGGTAATAGACCGTCACGACCAATTGAATAAATCAGCCGCGACGAGCTGTAGATCATGGTGACCATCATGGTAAACATGCCAGCCAGTGCCCCCAGTGAGATGATACCGGACGTCCAGTTTTGGTGAACGAGCGTTAGGGCAAAAGCGACGGGATCGGCAACGTTGAGCTTGGTGTAGTGGACCATCCCGGTCAGTACGATGGCGACTAGCATGTACAGTACCGTGGCGACGATCAACGTTCCAATAATCCCAATCGGCATGTTCTTCTTGGGGTTCTTCACTTCGGCAGCGGATGCAGAGACCACATCGAAGCCAAGGTAGGCGAAGAAGACGGTCGAGGCGCCCCGCAGAATCCCTTTGGACCCGAACGGTGCAAAGGGTTGCCAGTTACTGGGCTTGACGTAGAACATCCCGACGACGACGAATAAAATAATGATGGCAATTTTAACGATAACGATGAAGTTGTTGATCCGCATCGACTCGCGCATCCCACGATTCAGGAGCCAACTGATAAAGAAGACCACCAGAATAGCGATGAGGTTACCGTACGTTCCGTGGCTTGGGTCAAAGGGCCCGGAAATCGCCGTGGGGATATTGAGGTGAAAGCCAGCCAAAAACGATTTGAAATACGCACCGAATGCGTTGGCTACAGCCGCAACCGCCAACACGTATTCCAAAATTAAGGCCCAGCCCAATACCCAGCCAATGATTTCGCCAAAGACTAAGTTACCATATGAATAAGCCGAACCAGCAACTGGTAAAACGGAGGCGAACTCCGCGTAACACATGGCCGCAGTGGAGCACACGATGGCCGCGATGAGAAAGGATAGCACGATGCCGGGGCCGCTGTACTGTGCGGCGATGGTCCCGGGGAGGATAAAGATCCCAGTTCCAATCACGGCACCGATTCCCAGTGACATCAGATCCTTTGCCGACATGGTTTTGGCAAAGTGCTGGTCACTTTTTAAGTAGTTGTCTAAGCGTTCGCGGCGAAATATTCGCGAAAGTCCCATAAAAAGCCTCCTATACTGATATGTCGCACAACTAGCTGCTTAACGTGATCGGGTGGGCTTACGCGACCAATAGACGTCAAACAAACCAGTTTAAACCTATTGTATACATATTATGAGGGTACGTCCCATAATATTTTTTCTAAATGACGATTTCTCTCCCGCTACCGACTGAAAACGGCTTAAAGTGGGACGTCTCGCATAGTGTACCCTAGGGATAAATTAAAAGTCAATGAGAGATAGTCAGACTTTTTGAGAAATACAGTTAAATTTTACCCGTCGGCGACGATTTCGATTTAAAATAGAGGAAGTCTATTCAAATCCGAGGAGGGCAATTTGCCATGATTACCGAAAATGCTAGCGGTGCAGTCGTTTACCGCTTAAAGAATAATCAACCAGAATATCTTCTATTAAAGAGTGCCACCAGTAACTTCTGGGGATTCCCCAAGGGTCATGTGGAAGGAAATGAGACGGACATCGAAACGGCCGTCAGAGAGATTCGGGAGGAAACTCAGCTACGGGCGACTATCGATCCCGAGTTTCACGCTGACCTGGACTATGATATGAAGAATGGTCACCACAAGCACGTGGTTTTGTACACGTCGCAGGTGCCGGCCGACGTAACCATTACCCGTCAAGTCGAGGAAATCAGTGAGTACGGCTGGTTCGCTTATCAAACGGCGCGTGAGACACTAAGTTATGATAATTTGAAGGGCTTGTTGGATCAGGCGAATACGTATCTGGAGGACATCCATGCAAAGTAAAGTGTTGGTGATCACCGGGGCGACAGGGACCGGGAAGACCACCGTCCAGGACTATCTGGTAGCACACTATCCGGCGGCGAAGATTATTACGCATACTACCCGACCACCGCGTGCGGGAGAAGTCGATGGTGTCGACTACTATTTTGAGACCGAGGAGAGCTTTCCCAAGAATCACTATCTGGAGTCCGTTCTCTATTCGGGTTACCATTATGGGTCATCACAGGAAGGTATCGCGGCAGGACTTAAGCAAGCCGAATTTGCGACCATTGTATTGGACGGCAAGGGTGCCATTACTTATGCAGATGAGCTCGGCAGTCAGGCGGTCATTATCTTTTTAACGGTCAGTGATTCTGGAAAATTAGCGCATCGACTGAGTAAACGGGGCGACGACGAGCGTATGATGGCGAAACGCCTAGCCAGTCCGGAATACCGTCGTGATCTGACGATGCCACTAGCCTTACGTGGTCGGGCCATCCAACTGAATAACGATAACTGGCAGCAGACACAGATCAAGCTAGATGCACTGATGGTCCGCTTAGAACACGGTGAAGTAGTGGATAGTTGAGTTAATTAAGAAAGTATGCGACACTTACAGGGCGCTGAGTGGTGGGAGTATTCCCCACAGCAAGCGGAATCCCTGGCGGCCGGAGTGCGACCAGCACCACTAATTTAGCGGTGACAATTCTTACGGTCGTAAGAGTTAGGATAGGCATTTTGACTTTCAATCTTCAGCTTTTAACCTTTAGAACCAAAAAACAAACAAGGAGGCCGCCCATCATGGCAGAATCTTTATCCGCCGCTGTGGCTATTTTAAAAAAGAACAAGTTAAAGCTGACCAAGCAACGGCACGCACTCTTAGAGTTTTTGTTGACCAATCAGGGTCATTATACGGATGTGGTGACCGTCGATGCTTACATGCGCACTGAATTTCCTGGAATGAGCCACAACACAGTTTATCGCAACCTAAAGGAATTCGAAGAGGTTGGCATCGTTGAACAGAATACAGAACAGGAACGGACACGGGTCAAGTATCAGTGTGACTTCCATCATCAACACCATCACCACTTTATTTGTCAAAACTGTGGGAAGGTTATCGAGTTACAGATGTGCCCGATGGACTTCTTTACGGCTCAATTACCCGGTTGCGAAATTGCTGGACACAGCTTTGAACTGTATGGTCTGTGTGCCGAATGCAAAGCTGCCGGTGTGACTGAAGCGGCCTTAGTGAAAAATTAAGAGAATTTTGATAGTATTTTCGTTTTACCGTGGGATAATGATTCTAATAAGAAGTAATGCAGGGAGGAATGTAACATGGCGTACCGGACACCACCATTTATCACGCCATTTGCGATTGTCTCGATGGCCTTAGCCCTGGGTGCGACCAACGTGGTTACCAACACCGTGACTAAGACCAATGAAGGCGCATCGCGGGTCTCAACGACGAGTTCGTCGCTAGTTAGCGGGATGTCGTCTAGTGATTCTAAGAAGAAATCGAGCGATGATAGCAGTAAAAAGAAGAGCTCGGATTCTTCCAAAGACAGTAGTAGTGATGAGTCCTCTTCTAAGGACAGTTCCTCAACGGACACGCAGAGTTCGTCGGCGGACAGTACGTCTGAGTCAGGCACTGGCACGACGACGTCTAAGAAGAAGGCATCGTCTAGCGTGGCTAGTTCCACAACGACGAATGACAATACCACTAATGATACGACGACAAACTCGACGAGTGATAGTACCACGACCAATGATGATACGGGGGCTAGCACGTACAGTCATAGTGCGGCTAACACCACTGACACCACGGGTCAATAATAAAGAAAGGGGGACCGCAACATGCTTAGTTTCCTTGACATGGTCAACCACTATCTGGGCTATATCAACGTTAGTGTTAAGATCAAGAACCGAATTTACGTGATTTTAGGGGCATTAGGTGACTTGTACCTGTTTTACATTGCCATTCGTTACCTCCAAAATGGTCACCCGTTCTGGGGACTGTTGATTCTGTTGGTGGCACTGCTCATGGTCTACTTTGTCTATCTCAACACGATTTACTATTTTACGAAGAAAAAGGCACCGTTCGACATTTCGCCGAAAATTGAAAAAATGTTGCACATGAAGCCTAAGGATGCTGACCTTGAGGGCACCAAGCCCATGACACGTGGTGGTCGCAATATTCCAGCCAATGGGTATTTTGACGAGAAGAAAATATTACCCGGGAAATTAACGTCGTCAGCGATAGAAACGGAAAGTATCCAGCAACTGGCTACGCGTTTGCAGCAGAACCAGTTGTTGCAGCTCGACTATTCCGGATTAGGCGACCGAGAGATCATGGAACAAGCCCAACGTTTGAGTAAGCCAGTCTATGCATCGGGGCCTGGCGTCTTGATTCCTTACTTTGAAATGCAGACCGAGAACAATCAGCTCGTGGTATACGCTGGTATCAATCAGGCGGAGAAACAACGGGTGGGAGTTGTCAGCACGGTCGGTTTACAAAATGTTGCGGACGTGCGTGATCAGTTTGAACTGTACTTAGCCAACGCAACGTTGGTGGGGGGACCCTTCAAGGTGCTCGGCCGGACGAACCTGATCGAACAGGATAATCCATTTGCCGTGGCCGTTCAATTGGCTTACAAGCATCAGAATGATGACCAACCGCAAGATTCATTGGCGGGATCATCTGCTAACACGCGGGTGTCACGTTACGACGAGTCCGGTTCGATGAGTCGTGCTTCCCGTTCGGCGGGAAGCGACACCGGTTCGGATTCAGAACCAATGACGCGGACATCGCGTTACCATCATTAAACTCAGCATTCTCAGCCACCTACCAGATTCGGGGAGGTGGTTTTTTTGTACCTTAATCCCTATCCCTGCCGGCCGGTAAGGTGATGGCCGAACACTGTTGCCTAATTTTAGGCTCAGTCTCGTTGTGACAACAGTCATAACAGAGATTTGGGAACAAGCAATCTGCAGTCAAGGCTAAGTAAACGCTACCATTGCTGTCAAATGTGAACTTTCGAACTATTTAATAGGAAGAGTTCCATCAAAATGGTCAATTTCGTGTGGGAGTTAACCAAAGTGTGGGGGATGGCGGGCCTGACATGGCAATGTGAGTTTGAGATGACAAGCCAATCAGGCTTAGAGTGACCAGTGGTTAGACCAGTTAGTGCGGCCTCAGAAAAAAACTTTTCATGTTCGGGTAGGGACGCAAAACCGTGGTACGTCTAATATTTTTGACCTTAAATCGTCACCGGGGTTGGGGAACCCAAAGCGGTTTGTTTTGACCGGGTAAATTTTTTGGTTTAAACTTTAATTTAGACACCAAAAAAAGCTTTTACGAGAAGTGTGCTGGGCGCTGGAATGCTACGTAGAGCCAACAAGCTAATTGGGGCGCTAGTAAGACCGATTACGGCAAAAGAATAACTAGTGGAGGGAAAACATATGTCAATGATTGAATTTCACAACGTGGAAAAGTACTACGGCGACTTTCACGCGCTGCATAACATTAATTTAACGATTGAAGCCGGGGAGACCGTGGTTTTGATCGGACCATCTGGTTCCGGAAAGTCAACACTGATTCGGACGGTTAACGGACTTGAACAGATTCGTCACGGACAACTGATCGTTAACGGTCAGGACCTGGCCAACCCTAAGACCGACATGAACCGGATTCGGAAGAACGTCGGCATGGTCTTCCAACATTTTAATTTATACGCAAACAAGACGATTTTGGAAAATATCATGTTAGCACCGCGAATCGTGTTACACCGTGGTGAGGATGAAAACAAGAAAGTGGCCATGGAAATGTTAGACCGAGTTGGTTTAGCGGATCAAGCACCAAAGATGCCATCACAACTTTCTGGTGGGCAACAGCAACGAATCGCTATCGCCCGGTCACTGGCGATGAAACCCAAGTGTCTCTTATTTGACGAACCAACCAGTGCGTTGGACCCTGAAATGATCGATGATGTGCTAAACGTTATGAAGACCATCGCCCGGGACTCCAGTATGACGTCACTAGTTGTGACCCATGAAATGGGTTTCGCTCGTGAAGTGGCCAACCGGGTTATTTTCATGGCTGATGGTCGCATTTTGGAAGATGATACCAAGGAGAAGTTCTTCGATGGCGAACCAACTAACGAACGGGCTCGTCAATTCCTTAGCAAGATTTTGACACACTAATCAGGGGAGGAAGCTAACCATGAAAAGATTGATTCGTAATCTTGGCCTACTGCTGACCCTGGTCACCCTAACAATCGTCGTGAGTGCTTGTGGGAGCAAGCCGTTGTCACAACGTAACGTGCTAAAGACCGACCAACAGACGAAAACCATCACTTGGGGGGTTAAGGCGGATACCCGGCTCTTTGGGTTGCTCGACACCAAGGATGGCAAAATCAAAGGGTTTGAAGTCGATTTAGCCAAGGCATTAACGAAACAGATGTTGGGGTCTAAAGGGAAGGCCAAGTTCATTCAGGTCACGAGTTCGACGCGGATGCCAATGCTGAAAAATGGGAACATTGATGCCATCATTGCAACCATGACCAACACGCCAGAACGGCGGAAACAAGTTGCCTTTTCGAACACGTATTTCTTTGCTGGGCAGTCACTGCTGGTCAAGAAGGGCAGTTCGATCAAGAACGTTAAGGATTTAAATAAACAAAAAGGAACGGTTCTCGGGGTTGTCGGCTCCGATTCCGTTGAAAACGTGGCGAAGGTTGCGCCAAACGCTAAGGTCTTGCAATTGACCGACTACGCGCAAGCCATGACCGCCCTGAAGTCCGGTCAAGGGCAGGCGCTGACGACCGATAACGGGATTCTTTATGGGATGTCCGTACAAAACCCAGGCTATGAAGTTACTGGGGGCACGTTCGTCTCAGAACCTTACGGGATCGCCATGGACAAGAACCAGACACCGTTTAAGGCTGCGACTAACAAGGCGTTAAAAGAATTGCGGGCTAATGGCACTTACAATCGGCTCTTACACAAGTGGTTCCACAATGTGACGGGCTTTGACTATGAGGAGGCGGCTAAAGAATGATTCATATCTTTCAAAACTATTGGGGCACGCTCCTTTATGGGTTAGGACAGACCTTACTTTGCAGTCTTCTCGCGTTGGTCTTCAGTTTGATTCTGGGCACGCTCTTTGCCTTACTCGAAGAATCACCTAGCAAAGTTGCTCGTGGAATCGCCAGGGTCTACATCGAAATCTTCCGGAACATTCCTTTACTGGTTATCACGATGTTCTTCTACGTGGTGTTCCCGTTGTACGTGCTTAAGATGAATGGGTTCACTGCCGGAACAATCGGGCTCACGCTCTACACGTCGGCCTTTATCGCTGAAACGGTTAGAGCGGGGATTCAGTCCGTTGATTCTGGTCAGATGGAAGGAGCCCGTGCCAATGGGCTATCTTTCTGGCAAGCCATGCGTTACATTATCTTGCCGCAAGCCTTCCGTTATGTGATTCCACCATTAGGTAACCAGTTCGTCAACTTGGTGAAGAATTCATCAACGTTGGCCTTTGTGGGTGGCTTTGATTTGATGTATCAAGGGAACGTTATCGCGTCGAGTTCGCTGGAAACCATTGCGGCGTACTCAGCGGTAGGGGTCCTCTATCTGGTCATCACGATGCCCATCAGTTACTACATGCGCTATCTCGAAAAACGGTTAGCTTAAGGGGAGGAGAATAACGATGTTACAAAACTTTATTGATGCCTACTCCCCAGATAACCTGCGCTACCTGTTTGGGGGTCTGGGAATTACCATTCTGGTTTCCGTCGTCTCCATCATCGGGAGTTTTATTATTGGATCGATTCTTGGAATCATCCGCTACGTTAAGATTAAATATTTCTCGGCGATCGTTGGGTTCATCATTGATGTGATCCGTAACCTGCCGCTGATCTTGATTCTGTTCTTTACTTATTTTGGGTTACCCAACCTGGGAGTTAAGCCGGAAATTATCCCGGCTGCCATTTTAGCCATGACCATTTTCGAATCCACCATGCTGGCAGAAATTGTCCGTTCTGGGATTCAAGCGGTCGACTCTGGTCAAATGGAAGGGGCCCGTGCCAATGGGTTGACCTACTGGCAAGGCCTGTGGCACATCGTGTTGCCGCAAGCCATGGTTAAGATGATTCCAGCCATCGTGAGCCAATTTATCTCACTGGTTAAGGATACGTCGCTGGCAACCATCATTCTCTTGCCAGAAATGCTGTATCGGTCACAAATTATCTATGGGCAGAACACGAACTACATTATTCCAATGTTCGTGGCCATTGCACTGATGTACTTCGTCGTGTGCTACTGCCTGTCCGTACTGGCCCGGTACTTGGAGAAACGTCAAGCTTAATAGCTGTAAATTGGTAGTCGATGACTTTGGGGTCGTCGGCTATTTTTATTATGGATAGATAGGGGATCAGGCGCGTCACAGCGGTCCAGGCCATATTTGCTGGCTGGTAAGGCGATGATTGACCTAAGTTGCTTAATTTTAGTCTCAGAATTGCTGTTACAGCAGCCGTAATGGGCATTTTAGTTAGACATTCAGTCTTCAATTAGGGGGCCTAGAGTCTCCTAGAATTGTTCCCGCAGTCACAGTAGGTATTTTGAAACTCACGACCTAAAAAAGCTCCTCACCAACTGAAACTTGGTGGGGAGCTTTGCGTATAAACCGGAAAACTTTTTAGTCGGTAACGATATATTTCTTGAAGCGATCAAAGTCGGCCTGCTGGAGTTCGACCTTAAGCGCAGTACCTTCAGCGGCATAGTCCGTGCTGAGAACGTGCGCATTGTCATTGAGATAGGCCACGACTTCGCCGTCCGCAAATGGGACTAAGAAGTTAGCGGTGACATAGTTATGGAAGACCTTTTCCTTCATGGCATCGACCAACATGGCAATGGAGGAATCGTCTTGTGCGGACAAGATGAGTTGGTCGCCGGCACGACTTGGGTAGTCAGCCTCGGTCAAATCGGCCTTGTTGAAGACAGTGATCATGGGAACATCATTAACGCCAATCTCGTGTAGCGTCTGTTCTGTCGTCGCCATCATGGCTTCACGGTTAGGGTCAGCATAGTCAACGACCTGAATTAAGAGGTCGGCGCTGGCGGCTTCGGCTAACGTGGAACGGAAGGCTTGCACCAATTGCGTTGGTAATTGGCTAACGAAGCCAACCGTATCACTGAGCAACATCTTCTTTTGGTCGGGGAAGGTCAGTTGCCGCACGCTGGTGTCCAACGTAGCGAATAGCATATTTTTGACGAAGACTTGTTTTTCTTCGCTCTTTCCAAATTGGCGAACCAAAGCGTTCATCAATGTTGATTTACCGGCGTTGGTGTAACCGACCAGTGCCACGGAAGGCAGTTGATTGCGTTCCCGTTGTTGACGTTGGGTGGCTGCAGCTTGGTTAATTTCCTTCAGTTCATGGTTGACGTGGTTGATGGAGCGTTGAATGGTCCGCCGACTCATTTCAGTCTGAGATTCACCGGCACCACGGTTGGTAAAGCCACCGCCGCCACCGCTACCAGTCTGTTGATCCAGACGTTGTGAAGCACTGGTGTGCAGTCGAGGCAGTTGATATTGGAGCATCGCCAATTGGACCTGTAATTTGGCTTCACGAGATTGTGCGCGGTTCGCGAAGATTTCCAGAATCAAACCGGTCCGGTCAATGATCCGGGCCTTCGTGACGTTTTCGAGGTTCCGAATCTGGCTGGGCGTCAATTCATCGTTGACCACGATAATGTCGACGCCATCGTCAGCAACAATGGTGGCTAGCTCTTCAACCTTCCCGGTCCCAAAGTAGGTACCAGGTTGTGGTTTTGCTAGGGACTGTTGAATCTCCTCAACGACGGTCATGTTGTTTGCTTCTACCAGATTCTTTAGTTCAGTCATCGAGTAGTTAAACGTGGCCTGACCAGCGTTTAACCCAATTGTAATGACTGGTGTTCGTGGGGCTTCTTCCAAAGGATCACCCTCCTTAATTGTCTATAAGATGAGTATAACATGCTCATCAGCTAACGTCGGTATATTAACGCTTTTTCCAATTCTAGCGTAGCAACATTTTTTACCTTGCTAGTCGCCAGATATGGAATGGAACGGTATGAATACAAAGAGTCGGGTGTTTCTACTAAGCCGGCAGGAAGATACCGCTAATTAAGCAGAATGACGCCCCTGAGTCTATATCGGGCCGATAAAAGCGCCACTGCGACACCTCACTTAGCGGCTTAAAAGCAGTTAGACAGCTGACTTGGAAAACCAGAGAAATGCTAATTTTCAACGTTTACTGTAAAAAAGCGATCGCATCAGATGGGATCGCTAACAGTCGGCGTGTAGCGTGCTACGTTTAAGTAAGAATCTAAACGAATTATGAGCGTTTACTAACTGTGAGCAACAGGTAATAGCTTTGTGAGTAAACCATGACTAAGATTGCCACATTCTGGCCATTTTTCTGTATACCGTATGCAGAAAAACTTATTTTTACTCGTTTTAAATGTGACATCGAATTTTAATTTTTCATTTTAAATGCTTATGTAGAGGCGTTTATAACCAGTTTGTTAAAATAGTTTATCATTTACCATTGATTTTAATGAATTTCTAATATACAATTGGAAACATCAAATTTGAGGTTGTCAATTCATTGCTCAAACAACTAAGAGGGGTTGGAATTAAAATGAAGATTAATTCGGCAGTTAAACTAGGGACGGTGGCAACGTTCGCGGCAGTTCTACTTGCAGCGTGTGGGTCATCGTCTAACAGCTCGGAATCCAGTAAGCAAACGTTAAATTGGATGGAAAGTTCAGCATTACCATCAATGGACTCATCCACTGCAACCGATGTCGTTTCAGGGGAAACTATGAACAACACTGGTGAAGGGCTCTTACGGATCGGTAAGAACAGCAGCATTCATCCTGGGGTAGCCAAGAGCTACAAGGTTTCTAAGGATGGGAAGACGTATACCTTCAATTTACGGAAGTCCAACTGGAGTAACGGCGACAAGGTAACCGCTAAAGACTTCGTTTACGCCTGGCAACGGACGGTCAACCCGAAGACAGCTTCACAGTATGCTTACATGTACGCGCAGGTTAAGAATGCTAATGCCATCATGAACAAGAAGAAGGCCGTGTCTACTTTAGGTATCAAGGCCGTTGGGGATTACAAGGTTGTTGTGACGTTAACCCAAGCAACTAGTTACTTCCCTTCATTGGTAGCAAGTCCAATGTTCTTCCCACAAAATGAATCAGTTGTTCAAAAGTACGGTAAGAAATACGCAACGAACGCTCAGGATAACGTCTACAATGGTCCGTTCAAGTTGACATACTGGACTGGGACGTCTGATAACTGGTCGATGAGCAAAAACACTAAGTACTGGAACGCAAAGAATGTTAAACTGAAGAAAGTCAACTTCAAGACGATCAAGGATCCGCAAACAGCTTTGAGTCAGTACCAAAGTGGCAAGTTGGATGCAACCTACTTGAGTGGGCAACAACCAAAGAACTACAAGAACTCTAAAGAATACGTTGAACGGAAGAGTGCTTCAACCTTCTACATTGAAATGAACGAAAAGAAAGATTCAATGATGAAGAACAAGAAGGCTCGTCAAGCCTTGTCATTGGCCATCAACCGGAATCAATTTGTGAACAAGATTCTTCAAGATGGTTCAACCGCTGCCTCTGGATTAGTTTCCACTGGTTTGGCAACTAAGAACGGTAAGGACTTCAACACCGATGCAGCTGTTCCTTCAGCTACAAGCTACAACCTGAAGAAAGCTAAGCAACTTTGGAAGGAAGCTTTGAAGGAAACTGGTCGTTCAAGCTACTCACTGACCTTAACCGCCGACGATACGCCAGCTGGTAAGAACTCAGCTGAATTTATTCAGAGTCAATGGGCTAAGTTAGGCAACATCAAGGTCACGAACAGCAACTTGCCATTTAAGACCCGGCTTGCGCGTTCACAAAGTGGTGACTTCGATGCCGTTATCTCCGCATGGGGTGCCGACTTCCCAGACCCAATCTCCTTCTTATCACTCTTCACTTCTGGTAACTCTTACAACAACGGGAAGTGGTCTTCCAAGGCTTACGATACTTACGTAGGCAACGCAACTGGTAAGGACGCTAACAACAGTACTGCTCGTTGGAACGACTTGGTTAACGCACAAAAGACCATCTTGAACGAACAAGGGATCATCCCAGTTTACCAACAAGGGAAAGCCCAACTCGTCAAGTCTAAGGTTCAGGGATTGGTTTACTTCCCAACCGGCGCTAACTGGGACTTCAGTAAGGCTTACATCAAGTAAGTCCTGTTAACTCAGTGATCACTGTCGGGTAACCGACTTAATAAGTTTTATCGGGGAGTAAGGATTAACGCGAGTTGATCCTTACTTTTCGGTATTATTGCAATCATTTATTGTCTTGTTGTTTTCGTGGAGTTTTTGTTAAGTTTGACAACTTAACGGTAACGAATAAGTCTACTGATTGAGAGGTAAACAAATGGCAAAGTACCTAGCAAAGCGGATCTTTTATCTGATCCTGACCTTATTCATTGTGATTACCGTGACGTTTTTCCTGATGAAGTTGTTGCCCGGGACGCCACTGACCAACCAAGCCAAGCTCTCTAAGAGTCAGATTAATCTGATTTATGAACAGTATGGTTTGAACAAACCAGTTTGGCAGCAATACCTGCTGTACCTGGCTGGTGCGGTCAAAGGTGACTTCGGAACTTCCTTCCAATTCAGTGACCAACCCGTATCTTACTTGATTTCAAGTCGGATCGGACCATCCTTGCAGATTGGGCTGCAAGCCATGATTATTGGGGTCCTGTTGGGAGTTATCATCGGAGCCTTCGGCGCAATGAAGCAAAATACGTGGGTTGATACGACGACCACGGTGGTTTCTATCTTAGGGATTTCAATTCCTTCCTTCGTCTTAGCCGTACTATTACAGTACTACTTGGGCTTGAAAGCAGGTTGGTTCCCAATCGCTGAATGGGGTGGCTTTATCTACACGGTATTGCCGACCTTAGCCTTGGGGGCGCAACCGCTGGCCGAGTCTGCCCGGTTCGTCCGGACCGAAATGGTCGACGTGTTGAGTTCGGATTACATTGAGTTGGCTAAGGCCAAGGGCCTGAGTCGAACCGGTGTGATCTACCACCATGCGCTCCGGAACAGTTTAATTCCGTTGATCACCATCGTGGGGCCACTGGCCGTGAACATCATGACCGGGTCCATGGTTGTTGAAAACATTTTCTCCATTCCTGGTATCGGGGAACAATTCGTCAAGTCCGTCTTGACCAACGATTACCCAACCATCATGGGGTTAACCATCGTCTATTCATTCATGTTGTGTGTTGTTCTGCTGATCACCGATATCCTTTATGGAATCGTTGATCCGCGGATTCGACTCACAGGAAAGGCTAACTAGGAGGTAAATAAATGGCAGATACAGTAAAACTCCCTGAAGATAGCTTTAAGCCAATTACGTCCGATGACCGGGCGGCGTTAGATAGTGAAAAAATTGCAGCACCCTCATTAACCTTCGCACAAGATGCATGGCGGCGGTTGAAGAAGAACCGGGGGGCTTGGGTCTCCTTGATTGTGCTGATTGTGATTTTCATCATGGCCTTTGGATCCCTGTTCGTTTCACCCCACGATCCGAACGCCGTGCATCCAGCCTATGCCAACTTACCGTCTAAGATTCCCGGAATCGGGATCAATGGGTTCAACGGAACTTTGGTCCAAGCTGGTGAACGAATCGATGCCTATAAGGCAGCTGGTGCCAGTGGTGCCCATTACATCATGGGGACCGACTACTTAGGTCGAGACTTGTTCTCACGGGTTCTTTATGGGACGCGAATCTCACTGATCATTGCGTTAGTGGCCACGTTATTTGACTTAACAATTGGGGTCACGTACGGGATGTTCTCAGGCTGGAAGGGTGGTCGCGTTGATACCATCATGCAACGGATCATTGAAATCATCCTGTCCATCCCTAACTTAGTCGTTATTGTCTTACTGATCTTGATTCTGAAACCTGGGATGGCCTCGATCATTATCGCCATCGCACTGACGTCTTGGGTCAACATGGCCCGGCTAGTCCGAGCGCAGACGTTAGAGTTGAAGGAACAAGAGTTTATCTTGGCGGCGAGAACACTGGGTGAAAGTCCCATCAAGATTGCCTTTAAACACTTGCTCCCGAACCTCTCGAGTGTCATCATTATTAATACGATGTTTACCATCCCGAACGCCATCTTCTTCGAAGCTACCTTGTCCTACATTGGGATTGGGATTTCCTCACCACAGGCTTCACTAGGGACGTTGTTGAACGATGGACAGAAGAACTTCCAATTCCTGCCATATCAAATGTGGTGGCCAGCGTTGATTCTTTCCATCATCATGTTAGCCTTCAACCTCTTAGGTGATGGCTTGCGGGATGCGTTTGACCCGCGGACGAAAGAGTAGGTGAAGTCACGTCATGGATAACGAAAAAGATATTTTGGAAGTGCGCAACTTACAAGTTAACTTCAAAACCTATGCCGGTGACGTTAAGGCAATTCGGAACGTTAGCTTTGATTTAAGAAAGGGTGAGACCCTGGCGATTGTTGGGGAATCCGGTTCCGGTAAATCCGTAACCACCCGGACAATCATGGGCTTGAACGCTCGAAACGCTGATATTACCAGCGGAACCATCATGTATAAGGGCGAAGACCTCCTGAAGAAGTCTGAAAAGGAAATGGAAGGCATTCGGGGCCAAGATATTGCCGAAATCTTCCAAGATCCGATGACTTCTTTGGACCCAACCATGAGGATTGGACGGCAAATCGCCGAACCGCTGATGGTTCATAAGGGTATGAAGAAGGAAAAAGCCTTAGCACAAGCTTTGGAAATGATGAAATTAGTCGGTATTACTGATGCCGAAAACCGAATCAATGACTATCCGCACCAATTCTCAGGTGGGATGCGGCAACGGATCGTCATTGCTATTGCCTTGATCAACTACCCGGAAGTTCTGATTGCCGATGAACCCACGACCGCATTGGACGTGACGATTCAGGCTCAGATCCTGAATTTGATGAAGGAATTGCAAGACAAGATTTCCACGTCGATCATTTTCATCACGCATGACTTGGGTGTCGTGGCCGGCATGGCCGACCGGGTCGCCGTCATGTATGCGGGGAAAATCGTTGAATACGGGACAGTTGATGAAATCTTCTACAACCCTAAGCATCCGTACACGTGGGGGTTGTTAAGCTCCATGCCGACTCTGGATACTGGTGGCGATGAGTTGCCATCAATTCCAGGGACGCCACCGGACTTATTAGATCCGCCAACTGGGGATGCTTTTGCGGCCCGGAACGCCTATGCCTTGAAGATCGATACGGAACAAGAACCGCCATTCTTTAAGGTGTCCGACACGCATTACGCCGCAACTTGGCTACTGCATCCGAATGCCCCTAAGGTAACGCCGCCCGACCAAATCGTTGCCCGGCAAAAGAAGTACGCTGAGATGCAACAGAACTTGGTCAAGCAACAACGGCCAAACATTCCGGTTGAAGAAGAGGAGGAACAGCAATAATGAACTATGAAAATGCCGAAAAAATCCTCGAGGTCAAGCACCTCAAACAGTACTTCAACGTGGGGAAGCCCGACGAAGTTCGTGCCGTTGATGATATCTCTTTTGATATCTACAGGGGGGAAACCTTTGGCCTGGTTGGGGAATCCGGTTCTGGGAAGACCACGACCGGTCGTGCAATCATTCATTTGTACGAACCAACCGCTGGTGAGATTCTGTTCAACGGTAAGAACGTTGATACGTTTACTAGTAAAGCTGAACAGCGTGAATTTCGGCAAGACATGCAGATGATCTTCCAAGATCCGTATGCCTCACTGAACCCCCGGATGAAGGTCAAGGACATCGTGGCTGAAGGAATCGACATCAATCATTTAGCTAAGGATGATGCCGATCGGAGTAAAAAAGTCGAGGACTTATTGGAAACGGTTGGTCTGAACAAGGACCACTCCAGTCGATATCCTCATGAATTCTCTGGTGGGCAACGACAACGAATCGGGATTGCCCGTGCGCTTGCCGTTGATCCTAAGTTCGTGATCGCCGATGAACCCATCTCCGCTTTGGATGTATCGATTCAAGCCCAAGTGGTCAACTTGATGAAGAAGCTGCAGCGTGAACAGGACTTAACGTACCTGTTCATTGCCCATGACTTGTCCATGGTCAAGTACATTTCGGACCGAATCGGAGTTATGCACTATGGTCGGATGCTAGAGATCGCCGATTCTGACGAAATTTACGCCCATCCCTTGCATGACTACACCAAGAGTCTGCTGTCTGCCGTTCCGGTTCCTGATCCTGAATTCGAACGGACACGTCAGGAAATTGCGTACGATGCCACCAATGAAAATGATGGTAAGGAACGTAAACTCGTTGAGATTTCTCCACGTCACTGGGTTCGTGCTGCCGATGATGAAATCGACATGTACACCCAACGGGCACATGAAGCGTCATTGATTAAGAGATAAGTTGAAAGCACTGTGGCTATGATGGCGACGGTGCTTTTTTGAATCCAGATTTTTTAAAAATGGACTTACTAAGAGTGATTGCCCCACGACTGTCAGGGATTCCATTCAGCGTATGGTTGAACGCTTGGCAGCTGCCATATGGCACAGTTTGACAAGTCTACAAAAAAGGCGCCACTGACCTAATTAGTCGGCGGCGTCTTTACTGTGGGTGGATTACTTCACTTTACCCTCAGTGTTGTTATAATAGTTAACTTTGTAGTGACCATCTTTTACGGTTAGCTTGGTGATGCTGCCATTCTCGGCCGAAACGGAGACGTCAATGTCGGAATACTTTGACACGATGCTCCGGATAGTCGTGCTGTGCGTGGCGATCAGAATCCGGTCCCCATCGTTGGCAGTTGCGATGACCTTGTCCAGACCAGGTTGAACTCGTGCCCAGAACTCAGCGTTGTCTTCGGCGTCGTTAAAAGGATCTTGCGCCTTGAACATGTCCTTGGTCTTTTCGATGGTCAGCTTGGCAATCATGGCGTTAAAGGAGTCCAGACCAAGCGGCGTCCCCAGCGTGTGCCAAGTGAGACCGGTATCCATGCCCTCGAAGAAGCCAAAGTTCTCTTCTCGAAAGGCAGGTTCAGTCGTTAGCGCAACGGGAGCGTCATTAGCAGCTAAGATGCGCTTAGCGGTGTTTTGTGCCCGCGTGGTATCACTTGCGTAGACAGCTGAAAATGATAGCTTAGAGAGCCGTTTACCGGCCCGGTTAGCGTCCGCAATTCCCTTATCGGTCAGGGGCGAGTCGGACCACCCTTGAATACGGTGGTACTTGTTTAAATAGGTTTGGCCGTGACGAACCAAGTAGATTTCAACTGATGCCATGTTTTGGTCTCCTTTAAATGTAAGTTGTGGGGATATGCTAGCAGCGGCGACGATATTCGCCAGGTGCGCTTAAATTAAACTAGTGCGGACGATTGCGTGGTTTAAGTAGTCGTCAGCAATAACACTAGATTGCTAGTTTAACAGTTATGATACTGTTTTTAAATGACTTGCTAAAGATTGAAAGCCAAATTGTGCTGGTGACAGTGCGGCTCATCACCGTCAAAACGGTTGCACAGCAACTGTCAGAAATTTTTCTGGTTGTTGGGAAATGCCTCCAGCCAAAGGACGGGCCGTCAGCTTACCTAAAAACCGCGGCGCAATAGTCACACAAATCCTAGTTCAGGATTCCCAATTCGCGTCGAATCTCGCGAGCAGTATCCGCGCTGCTGGTGAAGATGATCCGGTCATTGAATTTGAGGGTGGTACTTCCAGTTGGGCGAATAAAGTGGCCTTCACGAAAAATTTGACTGATGGTGATGTCCTTGACGAATGGCAGACTGTGAATTTCTTGGTCGGTGTAGCGCCGGTTACGTAACGCGACTTCGTAGACGGCGGAGGTTGAAGCTGTCAGTAAGCGTAGCGTCGTTGGGGCTTCAATCAAACTTCTGAGCATGGCAATGTTGACGTTGGGTGTGTTGTAGACTTCGATACCCAGGTCGGTCAGCTCATCTTCTCGTGCGTCCAAGACGTTGCGGTCTTCGAAGCGAACGATGACACGAGTGACACCGTATGCTTTAGCGGCCTTGGCTAACTCATAATTTTTAGTCGCATTGAAGTGCCCCAGAACGACGATGTCCGCATCGAACGCGTCCTGTGCTTCAACATCGTCGGCGTCCAGTGAGGGCAGTAATTTGGCATTGACCTCGGAGTTGTACGTTTTGAAGTTGGCTTCCTTATCGGTGTACATGGTGATGTCGTACCAGCTGTCGGCCAACTGCTGTGCGACCGGAACCGTCAGTAAATTGGTGCCGATGAAGTGGACGGTCGACTTTTTCAAGTCCTCGGCCTCAGCGGAGTAGCCGGTATTAAAGAGCAGGGGGCCAAGCACGCACGTGAGAATGGCGGCGAGCAGGAATGCACCGGACTGCTGGGTGGTGACGACCTTCATCGACTTGGCAACTTGTAGGACGGCCAGGACCATGGTAATGGTCGCTGCTGAAATCGCCGTGCCAGCAAAGGCGTTGCCACGTTTAAAACGCAATCGCAAAATGAAGTAGACCGCAGCCTTGGCCAATAGATAGGCGGCGAAGAAGGCCGGAATCAGGAGCAAGGTCGCTGGGTCGGCTAGCAGTGTTCGCAAGTTGAGGTCAGCGCCACTCATCATGAAGAAGATGGGGATGAAGAAACCATACCCGATACCATCCAACCGGACCATGGTATTCTCTTGCGGTTGCAGGAGTTTCATGACGATTCCGGCAACGAAGGCACCTAGAATACCTTCTGCCCCCACGGATTCGGCAATGACGACCAGACTAAAAATCAGGAAGAAAGCTAGACGAATGTCGAGCTGGGTGGTGGACTTGTTGATACTTTCGAAGAAGGTGAAGAAGGGCTTGAACCGGCGAAATAGGATGCCGGCGGCCAGAAAGACCAGCAGTAGGAGCCACAGAGACTTGCTGCTGTTGCCAAAGATGGACGCGTAGACGGTCAACGAGAACAGGGGCACGATTTCACCTAATGCGGCGACCAGAAGCACGGTCTGTCCAAATGGCTTACTCAGCAGTTCCTTTTCCTTAAGGGTCGCAATGACGATTCCTAGAGAAATTGTCATGAAGATGATGGCGGCTAGCCAGGGGTCCTTGAAGAGTCCGGTCCATTTACAAATGAAACCGAGCAGAAGGGAGGTCACGATGATGGCCGCGTAACTGCTAATCGCCAGAAAAACCGGTGAGTACTTGGGTGCGTTGCCAGCGACCTTAGCAGCTAGCGGCGTTTGTGGCCGTTTGCGCCGGTTGAATAGACTAAAGTCGATTTCCATCCCACTGAGGAATAAGAGGAAGATGACCCCGGTGTTGGAAAGCAAAGAGAGCGTTGAATTGCTGTGGACGATATTGAGGACACTGGGCCCTAACAAAATTCCCACGAGAATCTCTACGACGGCGGTGGGCAGGACGGTGAGCTTGAATTTCGCCATCACCAGCGGCGTCACCAACGCAGCGGTCAGAATGATTAATAAAGAAACTTGATCCATAAGATTCACCCCCGAAAAAGTTCGCCTACATTATAGCAAAGTTGCGGCTGTTAAACTGAAATAAAGTCGTCCTGCTACTGGAATTCTGACAATAAGTGACCAGCATGAATGGACCTAAATTTAGTGCAGTCAGTTTACTTTATTTATCCAGGAAACACGTGTAGAATGGTAAGTCGAATTATTACATCTGGTGGCCGGTGGCTACGGGTGATGGGAAGAGTCACTTTTTCTTGTCACGGGGGAGTGGACTGGTCAAACAGGCGTAAAGTTTCAGTGTATCTGAATGCACTGCGGTGGTACCAACAAGGACCACTCATTGGCGTCAGGACACGTTAGATTGCCCAATTAATCGAGGAGGGATTGGCTTGCCAGATTCAATTAAGGCCCACGAACAGGAACACTTAGATGCGGTGGTTACGAAGATTAAAACCGCAGAAAAGGACGCTAAACAGCGAATCGACGTGGCTGAGGATGACGAAGCCGGGATTCGCAAGAACTTTGTCAACGACTTACGAATCAAAACAGATAGTTATGAGGGCTTGTTGGAAACGGCGCTGTCGGTGCGGCAACAGCAGCAACTGCTGGCTGAGCGGCAGAACAGCTGGCAACACGCGACGACGGAATTAAGCACGATCCAACGCTTGGAGAAGAAGGCTTACTTTGCCCGCATCGACTTCCAAGAGGGGCCGACTGCGAAGACCGAAACCATCTACATTGGGTTGGGGTCCTTTTCCGATACGCCCGATCACTTCTTGATCTACGACTGGCGGGCGCCCATCTCGAGCATTTATTACGATGGAGAATTGGGAAATGTGAGCTACCAGACACCGGATGGCGAACAGACCGTCGACGTGAAGCTCAAGCGC
The DNA here is from genome assembly GCF_003946335.1 of Levilactobacillus fujinensis. Lineage (GTDB taxonomy): Bacteria > Bacillota > Bacilli > Lactobacillales > Lactobacillaceae > Levilactobacillus > Levilactobacillus fujinensis. The sequence continues at coordinate 6,983 of NZ_RHNX01000031.1, read as the reverse complement.
CAATTTCAAATCGAAGATGGCACCATCGTGACCCTTTACGACACCGACCAAACGGTAACGGACCAGATGTTGCTGTCCGCGCTGAGTGAGCATTCCGATACGAAAATGAAGAGTATCGTGACCACCATTCAAAAGGAACAAAACCAAATTATCCGGGACACCAAGTCCGACTTGCTATTCGTACAAGGGGCAGCGGGATCTGGGAAAACGGCTGCCATTTTACAACGGGTCGCCTTCCTGCTGTACCGCTACCGGGGCCATTTGACGGCGGGGCAAGTCATGCTGTTCTCACCTAACCAATTATTTAATGACTATATTGACCAAGTACTGCCTGAATTAGGAGAGCATAACATGGTTCAGATGACGTACTACCAGTATGCGGGACGACGATTACCGAAGATCGACGTGGAAACGCTGGCTCAACGCTTTGGCGAAACGAATACGCCGGCCCAAAAGAAGATCAGCCAGCTCAAAGGGAGCCTCGCGTTCTTTGATGCCGTGACGGCCTACGCAGACCAACTGGAGAGCAGCGACATGGTCTTCAGAAACATTAAGTTTCAGGGTAAGGTCTTCATTGATAAGGAAAAAATTCAAGAAATTTACTATAGTTTCAATCGCAACTACCACTTGGGTAATCGGCTTCAGGCCACGAAGGAAGCCTTGATTCGCATTTTGAATCGCCGCATCACGAGTGAAATGAAGACCAAGTGGGTTGAAGAAACCATTCAGGACATGAGCAAGGAACAGTTGGATACCTTGTATGGTGAGGAGCCCCGGGAATTCGACTCTTCCGAAAAGGAAATGCAATTCCTATCGCGAAAGGTCGTCATGCAGGCGTTTGATCCGATTCGAAAGGCGATTGTCCGGGCCCGGTTCTTGAGCATCAATAACCAGTATGTTCACATGCTACGAAACCTGCCGAGTCGAATTGATTTGGCCCATGAAGGAATTTCCATAGCGGACTGGAACACGAGCGTCGAGGAATCCATCGGGAAGTTGAAGGACCATCACATGCAGCTAGTCGACACGACGCCTTACCTATACTTGTACGACAAGATGACGGGCAAGGGTGGCGAGCGAGATATGCGCTACGTCTTCATGGATGAGATTCAAGACTACAATGCCTTTCAGCTGGCTTTTCTGAAATTTAGTTTCCCGCGGGCACGGTTTACCATGTTAGGAGACTTGAACCAGGCAATCTTCACTAAGGAAAATAGCCGTACGTTGCTACAGGAACTCAGCACAATGTTTGACCCCGACAAGACGCGGGTCATTCAGCTGACACAGTCGTACCGGTCAACGCAGCAGGTGACTGATTTCACCAAGCACATTTTGAAGAATGGTGAAGCGGTCACGGCGTTTGCCCGAGAAGGTGAACTCCCGACCATGACGCTGGCAGCTGATGAAGCGGCCGGATTAAATCGGGTCATCGACCAGATCAAGCAGAACGAAGAAGAGGACGAAACGACGGCCATTATTGGAAAAGACTTGGCGGATTGCCGAGAATTGACTGAGAAATTGAAGGCTGCCGGTGTGGCGGTCACACTGATTCAATCTGAGAACCAACGGCTAGCACCGGGGACTATTGTTGTGCCATCATTCCTAGCCAAGGGATTGGAATTCGACGGGGTTATCGTTTGGCAGGCTTCGGCGAGTCGTTACGCGGCGGAAGATGAACGGCAATTGCTGTACACTATCTGTTCCCGGGCCATGCACCGGCTAAGCATCATTGGAATTGGCGAGTTCTCGCCGTTACTGAGCGATGTGCCTAGTGATGAGTATGAAATGATTTAGGGTAAATAGAAACGCATGTTGCTGACTGAGAAGTCGGGGGCGTGCGTTTTTTGTTTTGGGGAGGGGGGGCAATTGAAGTTTTGGTTAGTGTATGTGTCATTTAGTGGTTTGTGGGGCAATCTTTTTCCTGATGCATTTGAGGCTAAAGCTGTTGTTAATGGGGTGATGGTACGGTATGCTTTAAGAGCAAGTTAAAGGAAATACGCAGTTTAGGAAAATTAGAATGCCGGTGTAGCAGCGTTTGTTTAGTGTATTCCCCGTGGACACGGGGGTGATCCCATGAACGTTCTTTTCCGTCTGTACCTTGTGAGGTATTCCCCGTGGACACGGGGGTGATCCTCACCTCGTACAGGCCGTTATCAGCCCAGTATGGTATTCCCCGTGGACACGGGGGTGATCCTCATCAGTCCACTTAACCCGGAGGTCTTTGAAGGTATTCCCCGTGGACACGGGGGTGATCCTTACAGGTATTTGAACGGTTTTTGTTACTCGTTGTATTCCCCGTGGACACGGGGGTGATCCCCTTTGAGTTGCTTCATGTAAGCTAAGGAATCGGTATTCCCCGTGGACACGGGGGTGATCCTAAATTTTGGCAATTAAACAAACAACAGACGTCGTATTCCCCGTGGACACGGGGGTGATCCTGCCTAAGAAAATTGTTGACTTGTCATCATACCGTATTCCCCGTGGACACGGGGGTGATCCTCATCGGGTACTAAGGCGTTCATAACTTCAGCAGTATTCCCCGTGGACACGGGGGTGATCCTGACTTCGAGGAGACTGCTGAGACCATCGCCTTGTATTCCCCGTGGACACGGGGGTGATCCTCTTAGAAGAGCTAGGTGGCTATCAAGTGTCGAGTATTCCCCGTGGACACGGGGGTGATCCAAGACTAAGTGCGTGCCGTCCCTTGGTCGGGGGGTATTCCCCGTGGACACGGGGGTGATCCTTATGAGATTTGGAAGGAGCCGAAGCCTGACTTGTATTCCCTGTGGACACGGGGGTGATCCCTCACCATCGTGTACCGTGGCTTTGAGGGCCTAGTATTCCCCGTGGACACGGGGGTGATCCCACGGGAGTTATTCTCTAAGGGAGGTAAGCAATGAAACCTGACTACGATAGAGACGGCTGTGGTTGTGTGACACTACTCATTTGCATATTAGGTACCTGGTTTTTTGGAAGCCTGATGCTGGGATTACTTTAAACGAAGTATTCCCCGTGGATACGGGGGTTGTTTTCCTAGGCCATAACACATATTTTGGAACTTTATTTTATGCAGCTCGTTGCATGCACACAACACCTCAGAAAGCGTTCCCACTTTCCAACTTCTCAGTGTCAGAAGTAGCCGGTTTTGCGGTATAATGGTGGGTAATTATTTCTATCTAAAGTTGAGGTGTCCCCATGAGTGATCCCATTAATTACAATGTATTTACCCGCGCACAGTGGCGGGCGTTTTCCGATGACGCGACCTTACCGTTGACCCAAGAAAGTTTGCGGCAAATCAAGGCGTTCAACGACCGGATTTCCCTGCAGGATGTTCAGGACGTTTATATTCCACTGGTGCATTTATTACACTTAGAGTTTGACCATTACCAAAAACTCCAGCGGGATAAGGCGGCCTTCTTACAGCAGAAAAAGCACCGGGTGCCGTTTATCATCGGTATCGCTGGTAGTGTGGCGGTAGGGAAGAGCACGGCGGCCCGGCTGCTGGAAGTTTTGCTCAACCACTACTTCACGGGGCAACGGATTCAGCTGATTACGACCGATGGCTTTTTATACAGTAATGAAGAGTTAAAAAAACGAAATCTCATGGCGCGTAAGGGATTCCCCGAAAGCTATGATATGGCAGCGCTGATTCAATTTTTAAATGCCGTAAAGGCTGGTACACCGCTAATTAAGGCACCAGTGTACTCGCATAAGGTCTATGACATTGTGCCCGACCAATTCGAGTATATTATTCATCCGGACGTTTTAATCGTGGAGGGCATCAACACACTCCAATTGCCCACCAATGAACAAATCTACGTCAGTGATTTCACTGATTTTTCAATCTACGTGGATGCCGAGCCAAGCCTGATTGAAAGCTGGTTCTTGGAACGGTTCGAGTTGTTATTGGAAACGGCCTTTCAGGACCCGACGAATTATTATTATCCTTACGCGATTGGTGACCACGATGCAGCGTTGGCTAAAGGCAAAGCGGTTTGGCGGGATATTGACCTGAAAAATTTGGAAGAGTACATTTTGCCAACCCGGAATCGGGCCGACATGATTATACACAAGACCTTCCATCACCGGATCGACCGGTTGTTACTGCGAAAGTATTAGGGGGCGGTCGAATGTTACGAGATGCGACGATCGTTGATGCTGATGCCGTAGCCATGTTGGTGCTGCATGAGTTGGAGCGGCGCCAGTTGCGGCAACTGCGGCGAGTCAGTAAGGAACAACTCTCGCAGCTTCTCTTTGTCGGTTACCATCAGCCCCAGTTTCGTTATGGCTATCCGCAGGCCCGGGTCTATCAAAATCAGGGCGTCGCGGTCGGGGTGGCGTACGGCTATCCAGCCGCGGTTGAGCCCACACTGAATAACCAGTGGTCGGCATTGTTTGCCCGCATGCAAGTGACACCGCCGCAGCAAGTGGTGGTGACGCCACGCGCATTAGCCGATGAGTGGTATTTGGACTTACTAACGGTGCGGAATCGCTCCAAGGGCAAGACCTTTCAGCAGAAATGGTTCGACGAATGGCTCCTAGGTGACGCGATTCACCGGGCAAAATTGACTGACTGTCCTGTCATGGGGATGGACGTGCGGCCGGGAAGCTCGCTAGGAACGTTGGCGGCTGAGTACGGGTTTGTGGCGACTCAGCGACGTTTATTGGACCGACAGGTGGCCTATCATTTACGGTTGAAATTATCTTGATGATCAATTTTTAACCGACGATAGCCAGGACAACTGCCATATTCAGCGGTGGTGAAGCCCGCTCGCAGCTTAAAGGGTGACCCAATTCTGGTGGGAATCGGTCGGATTTGCATTGACCATCGTTTGAGAAATCTGTATGATATAACCAATGTTGAAAAAGAAGAAAGGGTGAATGGCTTGGCAAACGTGGATATGTCCAAATTCGATAAAATTATCGTCTTGGACTTCGGAAGTCAATATAATCAATTGATTACGCGCCGGATTCGTGACATGGGCGTTTACTCTGAACTAAAGGCCCATACTATGAGTGCGGCCGAAATCAAGGCTTGGGGCCCCAAGGGGATTATCTTCTCCGGGGGACCAAACAGCGTGTACGACAGCAGTGCGTTCAACGTTGACCCTGAGATCTTTAACTTGGGCATTCCGATTCTAGGAATCTGTTACGGGATGCAACTGATGGCCCACAGTTTGACTGGGGGGAAAGTTGAGTCCGCGGATAACCGCGAATACGGCCGAGCAGATATCACCGTGCTGAGCGATGAGGCAAAACTGTTCAAGGACACGCCCAAGACCCAGACGGTTTGGATGAGTCACGGTGACTTAGTGACTCAGGTACCTGATGGTTTTGAACGCGTGGCGACGAGTGAAAATTGCCCGATTTCAGCCATGCAAGACGTTGACCGTAATTTCTACGGGATTCAATTTCACGCGGAAGTTCGTAATACGGAATATGGCAATGACATCCTGAAGCATTTCGCCTTTGACGTTTGTGGGACAACGGCAAACTGGTCTATGGATGATTTCATTGACCTGCAAATCGAACACATCCGTGAGACGGTCGGCAACAAGCGTGTCTTGTTGGGTCTATCCGGTGGGGTCGATTCCTCCGTGGTGGGTGTCCTCTTACACAAGGCCATTGGCACCCAATTGACCAGTATCTTCGTGGATCATGGTCTATTACGAAAAGGCGAAGCTGATCAAGTTATGGCTAGCCTTGAGGGTAAATTTGGCTTGAACATCGTGAAAGTTGACGCACAAGACCGCTTCTTGAATAAGCTGGCTGGCGTCACCGAGCCCGAAAAGAAACGTAAAATTATTGGTAATGAATTTATCCAAGTCTTTAACGACGAAGCCCAGAAGCTCGATGGAATTGACTTCTTAGCGCAAGGAACGTTGTACACCGACGTGATTGAAAGTGGGACTGATACGGCGCAAACCATCAAGTCTCACCATAACGTGGGTGGGTTGCCGGAAGACATGAAATTCCAGCTGATTGAGCCATTACGCTCGTTGTTCAAGGATGAAGCCCGCGAGTTGGGTGAAAAGCTGGGAATGCCAAGCGACCTCGTTTGGCGTCAACCGTTCCCTGGTCCTGGTTTAGGGATTCGGGTCCTTGGCGAAATCACGCCAGAAAAGTTACAGATCGTCCGCGATAGTGACTTGATTCTGCGTGAAGAAATCAAAAAAGCTGGCTTCGACCGCGATATTTGGCAATACTTCACGGTACTGCCGAACATCAAGAGTGTTGGGGTCATGGGTGATGGCCGGACCTACGACTACGCCGTGGGTATCCGTGCCGTAACGTCTATTGACGGCATGACTGCCGACTTCGCCCGTATTCCATGGGATGTTTTACAGGAGATTTCCGTCCGCATCGTCAATGAGGTGGATCACGTAAACCGCATCCTGTATGATGTGACGAGTAAGCCGCCTTCGACTATTGAGTGGGAATAATGATACCTAGTCATTTGAACCTAAATGGCTGACTTAATAGGATTTTGAATCTTCTCAAGTAGGCTCAAACGTTGCTTAATTCGTTAAAATATAAAACACTCCGGCATAACTCGGCTGAATTTTCAGTGAATAATGGCTGGTAGAATTCATGTAATGAAGCCGTCTAGGAAATTTAGCCTAGACGGCTTTTTGTATGGGTTAGTTTTTTTTAATAATTGGAATGAGGAACCTATTAAGTGTAATGGTTGTAAGCACCTAATAACTGACCGTCTATGATTGGCGGTAAATCCACGATATGATTACCTCATCAAATAAAATTGGTGAGGTTTTTATTATGGAGAAACAAGATATCGTTCAAATTAAAATGCCGCATGAGGCTGCTGGAACAACGACAGTTGTTCCCAGCCGGGCAATCCAACTGAAAATTGTCAAGAATAAGTCAGTCATCATCTACAATAAAGCTAATGGCTATATTGTGGATGCCGTCCTTAAGGCGGTGTTCAACGATGCTCATTGATTCAACTAAAGTTAGACAGATAT
>NZ_RHNX01000030.1 GCF_003946335.1 Levilactobacillus fujinensis | reverse complement strand
GTACAAAAAAGAGGCCCAATTCGTAAATGAATTGAACCTCCGAAATTCCCTCCATCAACACCGGTTGACAAAGAGCCGTTGTTACTTGGTAGCAACCTATCAAAACCGAAACGTGATCATTTCTAACCAGATTGTCCCTAAACAAAAAAATCCCCACCAATAACTGGCGAGGATTTCCAAATCGATAATATCGAAATATTAACGCTTTGAGAATTGTGAAGCTTTACGGGCCTTCTTGAGACCTGGCTTCTTACGTTCCTTCATCCGGGCGTCACGGGTCAAAAGACCTGCACGCTTCAGCGGACCACGGAAGTCTGGGTCTACTTCGAGCAATGCCCGAGCGATCCCATGACGAGTTGCGCCGGCTTGACCGGAGAAACCGCCACCATGGACAGTAACCAATGCATCGTAGTTACCGAGAGTTTCCGTAACGTTGAATGGTTGTAAGACGACTTCACGAATACTTGCAAATGGAATGTAGTCTTCGATAGCCTTCTTGTTCATAACAATTTTACCTGAGCCGGGTACTAAACGTACACGAGCAGAAGAGTTTTTACGACGGCCAGTGCCGCGATATTGAACTTGTGCCAATTTGGTTTCCTCCTTAGATTAGGTTAGTAATGTCTAATACTTCTGGCTTTTGTGCCGCGTGCTTGTGGTCTTCACCAGCGTACACGTGCAGCTTCAATGCCATTTGGTGACCTAAGGAGTTCTTAGGGAGCATACCTTGTACAGAAGTTTCGATCAACTTTTCTGGGTTTTGATCCCGGAAGTTACCAGCAGTCCGTGACTTCAAGCCACCGGCGAAACCGGTATGGTGGTAATAAATCTTGTCGGTTGCCTTACGGCCGGTTAACCCAACCTTAGCAGCGTTGATGACGATTACGTTGTCACCAGTGTCCACGTTAGGCGTGAACGTTGGCTTGTTCTTACCGCGTAATACGGAAGCAACGACTGAAGCAAGACGACCTAAGCTAACATCAGTTGCGTCCACGATGTACCATTTGCGGTCAACATCGTTTGGTTTTGCAATATAAGTTGTACGCACGTTAAATTCCTCCATAAATCTGTGTTTGTCTGACACCAAGTAAACTTTCCGGGGCTTATCGTGGGGCAAACAATACCAACAACCATAATACAAAGTTTTCCCTATAAAGTCAATGATTGTTTGTCCCCCTAACGAAATTTACCGCTGATGTTGGGGTAATTTCGTCGGGTGTTCGGGATCTTCACCTTGATAATAGACGTGTTTGAGATATAAACCAGCCGCCGCAACCGTTCTTCTGGCCTGCCGCCGATCTTTCACTTCGTATAGTCGTAAAATGTCGTGAACTGGTCGCGTACCCGCCCCAATTTCAACTAACACACCCACCATAATCCGCACCTGATTGTACATAAAGCCGTTGCCGTAAAACTCAAAGACCAACTCGTGATCTGCCTCATCAATGTGGCACGTGGCCTCATAAATAGTCCGCACGAACGTCCGTGTCTGCGCCCCGGATGCTACAAAACTCGTAAAGTCGTGTTCACCCACTAAGTCTTGTAAGGCGACATTGATTTTTTCCAGGTCAACTGGAAATTTCCAGTGGCCGGTATAATTTCGTTTGAACGGATTACGGAACTCGCCCATATCCATCCGGTACAAGTAGCGCTTACCGGACACGTCATAACGCGCGTGAAAGTCGGCCGCGACCTCCTCAACCTTCAAGACCTCCATATCCATCGGTAACATGCTGTTTAAGCCCTTGCGCATGTTCTCCGCGGGAATCAGGAAGGGAAAGTCGAAATGGGCCACCTGCGCCAAAGCGTGGACACCTGCGTCAGTCCGTCCCGATCCATAGATGGCGATGGCTGGCGTTGGATTCTTCGCCATTTTATTGACAGTCTTCGTTAAAACACTCTCCACCGTTCGTTTGTTGGGCTGGCGCTGGAAGCCGGCAAAGTCGGTCCCGTCGTACATAAAGGTTACCTTGTAACGTTGCATCTGCATCTCTCTCCTACCAGTGGCGACAAACAAGTATCGCCGCAAATCCAATTAAAAATATTAACCAAGTAATCGTATCCCGTTTTTGCCAAGTTAAAATTCGGTACTGACTACGGTGTTCGCTATCTTGATAACCGCGGGCCTCCATAGCCGTCGACAAGTCTTCTGCACGATTAAAGGCACTCATAAACAGCGGTACCATTAGTGGAATCAACGACTTGGCCTGCTTAAATAGCCCGCCTTCGCCAAAATCCACGCCCCGTGCACGCTGCGCATTCATAATCTTCGTGGCTTCATCCATCAATGTTGGCACGAAGCGCAACGCAATCGAGAGCATCATGGCTAATGTATCGACCGGTACGTGTACCCACCGCAACGGTTTCATCAGCGAGGCCAACCCAGTCGCAATATCCAGCGGTTGCGTTGACAACGTCAGCAACGTCGAGAACATAATGATCAGTAAGAACCGGATAAAAATGAACCCGGCATTGACCAATCCAAACTGAGTGATGTTGATAAACGCCCAGTGAAAGTACGTATGGCCGCCAGCTGGGCTGAATAGTAATTGCAAAACAACCGTAAAGACGATCAGCCATAATAACGGTCGAATTCCTTTGAGGAAGAACCCGAGACTGATCTTAGACGCCAGAATAGCCCCAATCGTAAAGGCAATCAGGATTGCATAACTCAATAGATTATTCGCTAAAAATACTAAAATGATGTAACAAAAGCTCAACATGAGCTTGGCCCGTGGATCTAACCGGTGCACCACCGAATTTAACGGTAAATACCGGCCAAAAATAAAGCTAGACATCGGCGGACCCCCTCTGTGGCCAGCGAGCAGCTAGTTGATCGGCCAACTGATCAGCAGTCAACGGCAACTGGTCCCACTGCACACCCTTAGCAGCAAGTGCTTGGGCGAACCGTGCCGCCCGAGGCACATCCAACTGGTTGGCGCGTAACCAATCGGGGTCCTGAAAGACCTCCTGGGGCGTGCCAAATTTAACCAGCCGGCCTTGACGCATCACCGCGACCTGTTCGGCATACTGGGCGACATCTTCCATCTGGTGGGTGACCAACACGATGGTCAGCCCCTGTTCGCGATGTAATCGTTCAAAAAGGGCCATCATTTCCTCCCGACCACGTGGATCAAGTCCCGCAGTCGGTTCATCGAGAACTAACACTTGAGGCTGCATCGCCAAGACACCAGCAATGGCGACCCGCCGCATTTGCCCGCCGGAGAGCTCAAATGGTGACCGTTCGGCGTAACTGCTGTCGAGACCCACCGTTGTCAACATTTCATCGGCCAAATGGTTGGCATCAGTCTCACTCATTCCAAAGTTTTGTGGACCAAACGCAATATCCTTGCGAATGGTCTCCTCAAACAGTTGGCTTTCTGGAAACTGAAAGACCATCCCGACGTGTTGGCGCAATGGCTTGAGATCATCGTTGGTCGTCTTGGGGGTAATTGTGAAATCATCAACGTGTACGGTCCCAGAGGTTGGTTTCAGCAACGCGTTTAACTCTTGAATCAACGTCGATTTACCGCTTCCGGTATGACCGATAATGGCCAGATAGCCGTGGTCGGGAACAGTAAAAGAGATATCGGTCAGCGCTGTACTGGCCATGGGTGTTCCCGCCTGATACGTATAGGTTACGTGTTCGAAAGAGATTGCCACAGCCATGCCTCCATTTCCGCAGTGGTCAGATAGCCGTCCGGTGGCGTAATACCCCGTTGCCGTAGAGCGGCCTGTAATTTCGAAGTGAAAGGTAAGTCCAGTCCGAGCCGAACCAAGCGCTCGCCCTGCGCAAAAATGGTAGCAGGCGCGGCCTCTTCAACCAGCCGACCATCGTCAATTACCAACACCCGATCAGCATTGGCGGCTTCGTCGATGTCATGAGTGATGGAGATGACGGTCAGGTGCTGGTCGGCGCGTAACTGCCGCACGAGTTCTAGCATGTCGCGTCGCCCCTGAGGATCCAACATGCTGGTGGCTTCGTCCAGAATCAAAATATCCGGCGCAATCGCCACGATACCAGCTAGGGCGACCCGTTGTTTCTGCCCACCAGAAAGGGAACTGGGCTCGCGGTGCGCAAACTCGGTCATGCCAACCTCTTCAATGGCCGCCTGAACCCGTGGCACCATGTCGGCACGCGCAATCTGGCGGTTTTCCAAGCCAAACGCAACGTCATCTTCAACGGTAGCACCAACGAATTGGTTGTCGGGATTCTGGAAAATCATACCGATTTTTTCGCGAACCTGCCAGACGGTTGCGGGCGTCAATTTAATGCCGCCAACCGTGATGGTACCCTCGCTGAACGGCAAGAGGCCGTCTAGTGACTTCGCTAACGTCGATTTACCACTACCATTATGACCAACGATGGCTAACCACTCACCAGCCTGAACGGTGAAACTAACGTCGTTTAACGCTGGACGCTGGTCAACATCCGCTTCACCGTTTCGATAGCGATACGATAGATGTGCGACTTCAATGATGTTTGCCATCATCCCTCATCTCCTTACGCAAAATGTCACCGGTAATTATACCAAATATTCAGGAAAATCCGAAGCGTTCAGCCGTAAATATATTTGATTACGTTCTTCCACGGCAGCTAGCAGCCGTACCGTGACTGCCAGCTGCCATCAGTTACACGGCCAGCACCCATGATTGTGTAACTGATGGCTGGTCACTCACTAATTTTTGGGTTCTCCCCTGACGATGTCCAATTGGTCGCACTAACACCATAAAGTGTAAACTTTTGAAACACGTCACCACAAAGAATTCCAAACTACGGGTACTCGATCACAGTGTTAACAAAAAAAAGAGTACAAAAAAATCACTAACAAACCAGCGGCGCTGAGGCGTTAGCCCCCATTCAAGCTAGACTCGGAAATTCCCCATCATCATAGCGCTCTATACCACATGGTTCTAGTGATTAATTTAATTCGTATTTGTATCACGTTTAAGGACGCGATTACTCCCGAAAACTGTTAACCAAAGATTAGTCAACGAATTCCAAGATAGCCATAGCGGCACCATCACCGCGACGAGGCATCGTCTTTAAGATACGCGTGTAACCACCGTTACGATCTGCGTACTTAGGTGCTAATTCGCTGAATACCTTTTGCAATGCGCTGGTAACAACAACATCGTCGCCATCTTCTTTAACATCAGCAACCACGTTACGGATGAAAGCAGCAGCTTGCCGACGTGCATGTAAGTCGCCTTGCTTGCCCAAGGTAATCATTTGGTCAGCCGTCTTACGAACTTCCTTAGCGCGTGCTTCAGTCGTTTCGATGCGACCGTTCAAAATTAAACTGGTAGTCAAATCGCGTAACAATGCACGACGTTGAGAACTAGTCCGTTGTAATTTACGGTAACTCATAACCAGAAACCCTCCTTTGAGTGTCTAAAATTAGTCTTCCTTCCGAAGTGATAACCCTAAGTCGCTTAACTTAGCCTTAACTTCTTCAAGGGACTTGCGACCCAAGTTACGAACCTTCATCATGTCTGCTTCGGTCTTATTAGTCAATTCTTGAACCGTGTTGATACCAGCACGTTTCAAACAGTTGTAAGAACGGACGGACAAGTCGAGCTCTTCGATGGTCATCTCAAGCATCTTTTCCTTGTGAGTCTCTTCCTTTTCAACCATGATTTCCGCATTCTTAGCTTCGTCGGTCAAGTCGACAAACATAGCCAGATGTTCGGTCAAGATCTTAGCAGCCAGAGCAATGGCTTCGCTTGGATTAATTGAACCGTTTGTCCAAACATCCAGGGTCAATTTATCGTAGTCAGCCCGTTGGCCAACCCGTGCATTCTCTACTTGGTAGTTAACCCGTTCGATTGGGGTGTAAATGGAATCTACGGCTAAAACACCGATGGGCATGTCCGTATTACGAGTTTTGTTCTCGTCAGCAGAAACATAACCACGGCCCTTATCCGCTGTCATCCGCATGTGGAACGTTGCCCCATCCGCAACTGTAGCAATGTACAGATCTGGGTTCAACACATCGACGTCGGCGCCTGCGACAATGTCACCAGCGGTAACTTGAGCAGGACCCTTAACGTTGATCTCCATGGTTTCTTCCTGATCGTCAGAACCGTTAAGCTTCAACGCGATCTTCTTAACATTTAAGATGATCTGCGTGACGTCTTCAACGACACCTTCGATAGTAGAAAATTCATGTAGAACCCCGTCGATTTGAATGCTGGTAACAGCTGCACCAGGTAATGAAGAAAGCAAGATCCGCCGTAAGGAATTCCCTAGCGTTGTCCCGTAGCCACGTTCCAACGGTTCGACAATAAACTTACCGTAGTTGCTGCTTTCATCAATTTTATGAATGTTAGGCTTTTCAAATTCAATCATTCTTATCGTTTACCCCTTTCAAACCGCGTTGAGCTCCTATAAGTCAATCCCATCATGAAGGTTGCCCTCATTAATGAAACGCTCACGTTAAACCCGACGGCGCTTTGGAGGACGAGTCCCATTATGAGGAACTGGGGTGACATCGCGAATAGCAGTAACTTCTACCCCAGTAGCTTGGATAGCACGGATAGCAGCTTCACGTCCTGAACCAGGACCCTTAACAGCAACTTCAACGGCTTTGATACCATGTTCCATTGAAGCTTTAGCAGCGGCTTCAGCGGCCATTTGAGCAGCAAATGGCGTTGACTTCCGACTACCCTTGAATCCTAAGGCACCAGCAGATGACCAAGCAATGGCGTTCCCTTGAACGTCAGTGATCATAACTAATGTGTTGTTAAACGTAGCATGAATGTGTGCAACACCGGCTTCAATATTCTTCTTGACCCGACGCTTGCGACTAGTTTTTCTAGTAGCCATAAAGTATTAACCCTCCTTTACTTCTTCCTACCGGCAACGGAAACGGCTTTACCCTTCCGAGTGCGGGCATTGTTTTTGGTATGTTGACCGCGAACAGGCAAACCCCGACGGTGACGCATACCACGGTATGAGCCGATTTCTTGCAAGTTCTTAATGTTCAGGCTAACTTCACGACGTAAGTCACCTTCAACCTTGTACTTGTCAACTTCGACACGAATCTTGTCTTCTTGATCAGGTGTCATATCACGAACCCGAACATCTTCTGAGACTCCAGCATCCGCAACAATCTTATGTGCGGTGTTGATACCAATACCAAAAATGTAAGTCAAACCGTAAGCGATTTTCTTATCACGTGGTAAATCCACTCCAGCAATACGTGGCATTTAATTGCACCTCCTATAAATTGAATTACTTACCCTGGCGTTGCTTATGCTTAGGGTTAGCTGAGCAAATAACCATTACTCGGCCCTTACGCTTGATAACCTTGCAGTGTTCGCACATTGGCTTAACTGATGGTCTTACTTTCATGAATATCCCTCCTACATCTGTCTAGCCGTTACTTAAAGCGATAAGTAATCCGGCCCTTAGACAAGTCATACGGTGACATTTCAACAGTTACTCGATCACCAGGCAGAATTCGGATGTAGTGCATCCGAATCTTACCGGAGACGTGAGCGAGAATCTCATGACCGTTTTCTAATTCGACCCGAAACATCGCGTTGGGTAATGTTTCGGTAACTTTACCTTCGACTTCGATGACATCGCTTTTCGCCACGAAAGTACCTCCCTTTTTCTTGCGTGTAAACTACACGTAAAAGCAGTAGGAACAAGAACTTTGCTCCCACCTAGCACCTGTGAATCGCGACAGCGCGCCATTTACAGGCTAAACCTGAATAAGTCTACCATATTTCTCGATAGTAAGCAAGAACTTAGCGCAGACTACAAGCTCTTAAGGATCTTTTCGATGTCGACGTACACGTCATCGATGTCACGGTCACCATCAACAGTGAACAACAAATCCTTTTTAGTGTAGTAATCAACCAGCGGTGTATTCATTTTCAGATTAACCGCCAAACGATTCTTCACCGTTTCAGGCTTGTCGTCCTCACGTTGATAGAAGTCATGACTACCACAGACATCACAAGTGCCTTCAACTTTAGGCTGCTTGTACAGCTTATGATACGTTGCACCACAGTTGCGGCAAATGTAACGACCAGAAAGGCGTTCTACCAAGACGTCCGGTTCAACGTGAATGTTGATCACGGCGTTGATGGTCCGGTCCAGTTCTGGGCCAAAGGTGTTTAAAGCCTCGGCTTGAACAATGGAACGGGGAAATCCATCCAACATGAACCCATCTTTGGTGTCAGCTTGGGCTAACCGGTCGCGAACGATTCCGTTCGTAACTTCGTCCGGTACCAATTCACCTTTGTCGATAAATTTCTTCGCAGCCAATCCCATTTCAGTTTCGTTCTTCATCGCTTCACGGAAGATATCTCCCGTAGAAATATGCGGTAAATGGAACTCCTTGATAATCTTTTCGGCTTGAGTCCCTTTACCGGCACCCGGTAGACCCATGAGAATTAAATTCATTGCTGTCATGTTCGTTCTCCTTATTCGAAAATTCACCCGAAAAACACAAGCAGGTGTGCTAAAAGATCAACACACCCGCTGGAAACTCATTAAGCTGGTTCTGGATCTTGGATAAAGCCAACGTATTCGCGCTTCATCATCAATCCGTCAACTTGCCGCATGGTTTCGATAGCCACACCAACGACGATTAAGAGGCTGGTACCACCTAAACCAATTGACTCATCTAAGTCCCAAAGGTTTTGGGCTAATAACGGAATCAAGGAAATGAATCCAAGGAAGAGCGCACCCACAGTACTGAGGCGCATCAACAGGCTGGAAACATATGATTGTGTTTCGTGACCAGGCCAAACACCAGGAATGTAGCTCCCCTGCTTTTGCAGGTTCTCAGCTAACTTTTCTGGGTTAACTTGCACGAACGCATAGAAGAACGTGAACACAACGATCAGAACGGTGTACAAAATGGCGCCATCGACCGTCTGCATGTTAAAGACGTCCGTCAGTGTTTGGTACCAGGCATCTTGAGAGTGCGTGTTTTGGAATGCCATCAGAATAGTCTGTGGCGTGGCAATAAACGAACTCGCAAAGATAACTGGAATAACACCGGCAACGTTGACCTTTAATGGAAGGTAACTACTGTCTGGCGAACCAGATACTCGTCGCGTGTATTGAATTGGGACCCGTCGTTCCGCTTGTTGAACCCACGTAGTGAAGGTCACAATAATCAGAACTAACACGATCAAACCAAGAATGAACAAGACACTCTTCCACAAAGTCCCTTTATCAGCATCGACAAAGTAGGTTTGGTAAAGTTGGTAAACGGATTTTGGTGTCCGAGCAATGATACCCGCAAAGATAATCATTGAAATCCCGTTACCAAGACCCCGATCGGTAATCATATCACCCATCCACGTGGTTAACATCGTCCCACCAGTCAGGATTAACCCAATTGATAAGTAGGTGGTAACACTTGGATTTTCAACCAATTTCAATGAACTTAATGCACTAAAACCAGCCGTGATCCCGATGGATTGAACAAAGGCTAACGCAATCGCTAAGTACCGCGTTGCCTGGTTCAACTTCCGCCGACCAACGTCCCCTTGCTTACTCCATTCAACGAAGCGCGGAACGATGTCCATTTGTAGCAATTGAATAACGATTTGTGCAGTGATGTAAGGTGAAACCCCCATCGCAAAGATGGAATAGTTGGTTAACCCACCACCACTGAAGGTATCTAAAATACTAACCAATCCAGAAGACGCAACGCTTTGAAGTGCCTTTGCGTTAATGCCGGGGACGGTAATATAAGTACCCAACCGAAAGACAATCAAAACCAATAGAGTAAAGAGAATTTTTTTACGAATGTCTTTAATCTTAAAGGCGTTTTTCAAGCTTGATAGCATTAAATCACCTCAGTCTTACCACCAGCAGCTACGATGGCTTCAGCAGCTGACTTGGAGAATTTAGCGGCCTTAACCGTCAACTTCTTCGTTAGCTCACCGTTACCTAAGATCTTAATACCGGCCTTTTCGTTCTTGACGATGCCAGCTTCGATTAAGGCAGCTGGTGTAACTTCAGCACCATCATCAAAGACGTTCAAAGCAGCCAAGTTTACGACAGCAAATTCCTTACGGTTAATGTTGGTAAACCCACGCTTTGGAATACGACGGTACAGTGGCATTTGGCCACCTTCAAAACCCAAACGAGTCTTGCTACGAGCCTTTTGACCTTTTTGGCCACGACCAGCAGTCTTACCGTTACCAGATGAATCACCACGGCCAACTCGATTACGAACCTTTCGTGAGCCTTCAGCAGGTTTTAGTTCATTCAACTTCATGCTATTGCGCACCTCCTTATTTAATGATATGTGTATTACTTAACTTCTTCAACCTTAATCAAATGTGCGATTTGGAAAAGCGCACCGCGGGTTGCTTCGTTATCTGGTTGAACGACCGTGCTGTTAACACGGTGTAAACCCATAGCTTCCACAATCTTCCGCTGTTTAGGGAGGCGGTGAGCAACACTATGGATTAAAGTAACTTTTAATTGAGCCATTTTAAAACCCCTCCTTATTCAGCTAAGTGTTGAAGAGAGACACCACGGAGAGCGGCAACTTCTTCAGCACGCTTCAACTGAGCCAGGCCAGCAAAAGTGGCCCGAACAGCGTTGACCGGCGTGTTAGAACCTAAACGCTTGGAAGTAACGTCAGCAACTCCAGCTAATTCCATGACGGAACGAACTGAACCACCAGCGGTAACCCCAGAACCTTCAGCAGCGGGCTTGAGTAAGATCTTACCCCCACCGTATGAACCGAGGACTTCGTGAGGAATAGTCGTTCCCACGATAGGAACTTCGATCAGGTTCTTACGAGCAGCTTCAACGGCCTTACGAATAGCTTCTGGGACTTCTTGTGCTTTACCAGTACCAAAGCCAACGTGACCGTTCTTGTCGCCGACAATTACAAGCGCAGCGAACCGCAGACGACGGCCACCTTTTACAACCTTGGTAATCCGGTTGATAGCAACAACGTTGTCTTCAAGTTCTAATTTGTCGGGATCAATAAATTTTGCCATGTGTGGTTATTCCTCCTTACTCTTAAAATTTAAGCCCGTTTTCGCGAGCAGCTTCTGCCAATGCTTGAACACGGCCATGGTATAAGTACCCGCCACGATCGAACACAACATCGCTAACATTTTTTTCGACAGCACGCTTTGCAACTAACTCACCAACGCCTTTGGCTTGGTCAGACTTGTTGTCGCCGCTTACTTCGCTATCTAACGTCGAGGCACTAACAAGTGTAACACCCGCTACGTCATCAATAATTTGAGCGTAGATGTTTTTGTTAGAGCGGAATACGTTTAAGCGTGGGCGTTCAGCAGTTCCAGAAATTTTGTTCCGGACACGCATATGACGCTTTTGACGTGTCTTGTTCTTATCTGGTTTCGTAATCAAAATAGTCACCTCTTTGTAAAATTATCAGCACTAAGCTGCGATACTACTTACCGGTCTTACCTTCACGAATACGAACGAATTCGTTTTCGTAACGGATACCCTTACCTTTGTAAGGTTCTGGTGAACGAACGGCACGAACTTCAGCAGCGAAGTCACCGACTTCTTGCTTGCTGATACCGGAAATGTTGATAGTGGTGTTGTCTGGAACCTTAACTTCCAAGGTTTCAGGAACAGCCATTTCAACAGGGTTGGAATAACCAACGCTCAATACCAGGGTCTTACCCTTAGCTTGAACACGGTAACCAACACCGACCAGCTTCAAGGTCTTAGCAAAGCCATTGACAACACCTTCAACCATGTTGTTCAAGTTAGCCCGTTGCGTACCATGCATGGCACGTGTCTTGTTGTTGTTATCTGGACGATCGAAGTCAACAGCACCATCACTAATTTTCATAGAAATGATATCGGAGAACGTCCGGGTTAAAGAACCCTTAGGACCCTTGACCGTTACTTGATTGCCATCGCGTTTAACTTCAACGCCGGTTGGGACGTTGACAGTTTTATAACCAATACGACTCACTGAAAGGCACCTCCTATCTTCTTAAAAGTTTTACCAAACGTAGGCGAGAACTTCGCCACCGATTTTCTTGGCCCGCGCTTCTTTATCAGTAATTACACCTTCAGAGGTGGAGATAATGGCGATACCTAAACCGTTCAATACCTTTGGTACAGCGTCGGCCTTAACGTATGAACGCAAGCCGGGCTTAGAAATACGCTTTAAACCACTGATAACACGTTGGTTGTCTTTACCGTACTTGAGGAATACGCGGATGATACCTTGCTTGTCATCATCGATGTATTCAACGTTACGGACAAAACCTTCGCGCTTCAGGATTTCAGCGATGTCGCGTTTAATTGTTGATGCAGGAACTTCGAGTGATTCGTGACGAACCATGTTGGCGTTACGAATCCGCGTCAAGAAGTCTGCAATAGGATCAGTCATGGACATTAACGATTTCCCTCCCTTTGTTTAAAATTCAGTCTACCAACTTGCCTTCTTCATGCCAGGAATTTGACCCTTGTGGGCTAATTCGCGCATGCAGATACGGCAAAGATGGAACTTTTGATAAACAGAGTGTGGACGTCCACAACGTTCGCAACGCGTATAATTCTGAGTAGAGAACTTCGCTGGACGCTTGTTCTTAGCAATTTGAGATTTCTTAGCCAATTTGTGTGAACCTCCTTAAATTAGTGTGCAAACGGCATACCGAATTGAGTCAGCAATTCGCGTGACTCTTCATCAGTATTAGCCGTCGTAACGATAACAATGTCCAAACCACGAACACGGTTAACGTTGTCAAAGTTGATTTCTGGGAAGATTAATTGTTCCTTAACACCCAAAGTGTAGTTACCACGGCCATCAAAGGCACGGGAGCTAACACCACGGAAGTCACGAACACGTGGCAATGACACGTTGATTAACTTGTCCAGGAATTCGTACATGCGGTCACCACGGAGGGTAACCTTAGCACCGATTGACATGCCTTCACGAAGACGGAAGGTTGCGATTGATTTCTTGGCCTTAGTAACCAAAGGCTTTTGACCAGAAATCAAACCAAGTTCTTCAACGGCTTCGTCGAGGTTCTTAGCGTTGGAGACAGCGTCACCAACACCCATGTTCAAGACGATCTTTTCGATCTTCGGCGTTTGCATAATAGAACTGTAGCTAAATTTTTCCACCAATGATGGGGTAATTTCATTAACGTACTTTTCTTTTAAACGAGTTGACATGAAATTATGTTCCTCCTTTCAGTGATTATTTGTCGATGGTTTCGCCGGACTTTTTAGCGAACCGGACTTTGTGACCATCTTCAATTCGAACGCCAAGCCGGGTGGGTTCGTTGTTCGAAGGATCGATAAGCATTACGTTGGATGCGTGAATTGGTGCTTCAATATCAATAATTCCACCTTGGGGATTAGATTGAGAAGCTTTTTGGTGCTTCTTAATCATATTGACGCCTTTAACGATCACGCGGTTCTTGGCATTCAGGATTTTGGAAACAGTTCCTTCTTTACCTTTATCCTTGCCAGCGATCACGCGGACCTTGTCACCAGTTTTAATAAGCATTCCTGTGGGCACCTCCTTGTTTAACACGTTTCTTAATTACAGTACTTCGGGTGCTAATGAGATAATCTTCATGAAGTCGTTGTCACGCAATTCACGTGCAACTGGTCCGAAGATCCGAGTCCCTTGTGGGCTCTTATCGTCTTTAATCAGCACTGCGGCATTTTCATCAAAGCTGATGTATGAACCATCGTTACGGCGTACACGAGACTTCGTACGAACAACAACGGCCTTAACAACATCACCCTTTTTGACAACGCCACCTGGTGTTGCTTGTTTGATAGTAGCGACAATAACATCACCAATTCCGGCGTAGCGACGCTTGGAGCCACCCAGAACCTTAATGGTCAGAATTTCCCGGGCGCCGGAGTTGTCGGCAACCTTTAAACGGCTTTCTTGTTGGATCACAGCTAGTGTCCTCCCTTCAGTTCTAGTTCAGAATACGATAAAAACGACACCTAAATGATTACTGCTTTTTCAACAATGTCGACTAAGCGGAACCGCTTGGTAGCAGACAGAGGACGAGTTTCCATGATTTCAACAATATCGCCATTGTGGGCTTCGTTGTTTTCATCATGTGCCTTGTACTTCTTGGAGTACTTGACACGCTTGCCATATCGTGCATCAGTCTTCGTCGTTTCTACAACGACAGTGATCGTCTTTTCCATTTTGTCGGAAACGACACGACCACGGTAAACCTTGCGGTTATTACGTGCATCACTCATGTATTAGTGACCTCCTTCTTATCGTATTCTACTTGTTCAGTTCTTGTTGGCGAAGAGCGGTCTTAATCCGCGCAATGTTCTTGCGAACCTGCTTCAGCCGTGCGGTGTTTTCCAATTGACCAGTAGCTAATTGGAAACGCAAGTTGAATAATTCGTCCTTGTAGCTCTTTTCTTTATCGAGCATTTCAGCAGTGGTTAATTCGTTGATTTCTTTAATCTTCATTAGATTCGCCACCTACTTCCTCTCGGGTTAAAACTTTAGTGCGAACGGGAAGCTTCATGGCAGCTAGGCGTAATGCTTCGCGGGCAGTTTCTTCAGAAACGCCACCCACTTCAAACATCACTTTACCGCGCTTAACTGGGGCTACCCAGCCATCAGGCGTACCTTTACCATTACCCATCCGGACCCCAACACCTTTACTGGTGTAGGATTTGTGAGGGAAAATTTTAATCCAAACTTTCCCACCACGCTTCATGTAACGTGTAATCGCCACACGGGCAGCTTCGATTTGACGGTTGGTGATCCACTTGGAATCCAACGCTTGCAAACCGTAGTCACCGAAAGCGACGCTCTTGCCACCCTTGGATTCGCCACGAAGCTTACCACGGTGGACACGACGGAACTTTACTCGCTTAGGTACCAGCATGCTTATTTCCCTCCTTGTCCGTTAGTTTGTTTCTTTTCGGGAAGAACTTCACCACGATAGATCCAGGTTTTAACACCTAAAGAACCGTAAGTGGTATGAGCTTCAACCCATGCATAATCAATGTCAGCACGTAACGTGTGCAGAGGAACCGTACCTTCAGCATAGCTTTCGACACGGGACATATCAGCACCGTTTAAACGACCAGCAACTTGCGTCTTAACACCCTTGGCGCCAGAACGCATAGTACGCTGCATCGTTCCACGCATTGCGCGACGGAAAGCAACACGGCCTTCCAATTGACGAGCAATGTTTTCGCCGACCAACTTAGCATCCAAATCTGGTTTCTTGATTTCCACGATGTTGATGTGGACACGTTTGCCAGTTAAGTCGTTCAATTCCTTACGGAGATTTTCGACTTCGGAACCACCCTTACCAATGACCATCCCTGGCTTGGCAGTGTGAATTGAGATGTTGACGCGGTTTGCAGCCCGTTCAATCTCAACAGTTGATACAGATGCGTCAACAAGACGCTTTTCGATAAATTTACGGATTTGAAGGTCTTCCTTCAGGTAAGCAGCGAAATCCTTTTCAGCATACCACTTTGCTTCCCAGTCGCGAATGATACCGACCCGTAATCCAGTTGGATTTACTTTTTGACCCACGCGTTATCCCTCCTCTTTTTCAGATACAACAACCGTAATGTGACTCGTACGCTTGTTGATTGGTGAAGCAGAACCTTTGGCACGAGGACGGAACCGCTTAAGGGTTGGTCCTTCGTTCACATAGGCTTCGCTAACAACTAGATCTTGACGATCTAAGTCAAAATTATTTTCTGCATTAGCAATTGCAGAGTTCAATACCTTTGCCACAACCGGTGATGCTCCACGTGGTGTGAACTTTAAGATAGCGATTGCTTCAGCAACGCTCTTGCCGCGGATAAGATCGATGACAAGGCGGACTTTGCGAGCAGCAATCCGAACCGTCTTAGCAGTCGCTTGCGCTGATGTAACTTGTTCAGCCATTAGTTAATCCTCCTTATCAACGAGTTTTCTTGTCGTCGCCACCATGACCACGGAATGTCCGGGTTGGTACGAATTCACCAAGCTTGTGGCCTACCATGTCTTCTTGAACGTAAACTGGTACATGCTTCCGTCCGTCATAAACAGCGATAGTTAAACCAACAAAGCTAGGGAAAATAGTAGACCGACGGGACCAGGTCTTGATGACAGCCTTTTTGTCTTGATCCTTTTGCGCATCAACCTTCTTCAGTAAGTGCGCATCGGCGAAAGGTCCTTTTTTCAAACTACGACCCATTATGAAACCTCCTCTACTTGTGGCGCATCGTCTAAAACGATGATCACCAGGTCTCTTGACATCCGGTAAACCGGATTATTACATCTTGGAACCTTTACGACGACGAACGATGAACTTGTTGCTCTTGTTCTTCTTCGAACGCGTCTTCTTACCAACGGTCTTCTTACCCCATGGAGAAAGAGGAGATGGTAAACCAACAGGTGCTTTACCTTCACCACCACCATGTGGGTGATCGTTAGGGTTCATTACAGAACCACGAACGTGTGGACGTTGACCGCCCCAACGGGTACGACCGGCTTTACCGACGTTAACCAATTCGTGTTCTTCATTACCAACGGCACCGATAGTTGCACGGTTAACGCTCAAGATCATCCGAACTTCACCGGAAGACAAGCGAACTAACACGTACTTTTCATCGTTAGCTTTACCTAACAATTGAGCAGAAGTTCCGGCAGAACGGACCAATTGGCCACCCTTACCTGGCTTCAATTCGATGTTGTGAATAACAGTTCCAAAAGGAATGTTCTTCAATGGTAACGTGTTTCCAACCTTGATATCAGCTTCTGGACCAGATTGAACTTGTGCGCCAACCTTTAAGCCCTTAGGTGCGATGATGTATGATTTAACACCATCAGCGTAAACGAGCAAGGCAATGTTAGCAGTACGGTTAGGATCGTATTCGATAGCCTTAACAGTAGCTGGAACTTCGTCCTTGATTCGCTTGAAGTCGATGATCCGGTATTGACGCTTGTTACCACCACCACGATGACGGACAGTCATCTTACCAGCGTTGTTACGGCCGGCGGTATGGCTTTGTGAATCAAGCAATGACTTTTCAGGAGTCGTCTTAGTGATGACGTCTTTGTAAACCAAGCTCGTCATATTACGACGACCATTGCTTGTTGGTTTGTATTTCTTAATCGCCACGTTATTTCCCTCCTATATCTGAAATTTTATTCTTCGTTGAATAACTTGATTTCTTTTGAGTCGGCAGATAAGCTGACAATGGCCTTACGACGCTTCTTAGTGTAGCCTTCGTAACGTCCCTGACGCTTCTTCTTACCTTTTAAGTTCATGATGTTGACCTTAACAACCTTAACGTCAAAGATGTCTTCAATGGCATGCTTGACTTGTGTCTTGGTTGCTCGTACGTCAACGTCAAAGGTGTAACGCTTGTCGTCCATAGTTGCCATCGTAGCTTCGGTAACAACTGGGCGTAAAATAATGTCACGTGATTCCATTATGCGAGCACCTCCTCTACTTGAGAAAGAGCTGGTTGGGTAATCACTAACTTGTCCGCAGCAGCGATATCAAGGACATTCAAGCTCTTGGCTGGAATAACCTTAACGTTAGCTAAGTTACGGGCTGCTAAAGCAGCAGTTACGTTGTCGTCTTCAAGGACAACCAACGTCTTAGTTGTGACATTCAAACCAGCCAACACTGCAGCAAATTCTTTCGTCTTAGGTGCGTCGAATGCTAAACCGTCAAGAACGACTAAGCTTTCGTCCAGAACCTTTTGAGAAAGAACAGACTTCAATGCTAAACGGCCAACCTTCTTAGGAAGGTGGTAACTGTAAGAACGAGGGGTAGGTCCAAAGACCACACCACCACCGACCCATTGTGGGGAACGGATGGAACCTTGACGGGCCCGACCAGTACCCTTTTGACGCCATGGCTTCTTACCACCACCACGGACAGCACTCCGGTTCTTAACGGCGTGTGTACCTTGGCGAAGTGAAGCTCGTTGCATCAGGATCGTGTCGTAAATAACGTTTTCGTTAGGTTCGATGCCGAAGATATCAGCGTTCAAATCAACGTTGCCGTTTTGACTACCATCTTGTTTGTATAATGCTACGCTTGTCATTTAATTATCCTCCCTTCCTATTTATTTGTCAGAATGCTTGGGACGTGGTGGGCGAACAGCACTCTTAACAGTAACGAGTGACTTGTTAGCACCGGGCACATTACCCTTAATCAACAGAACGTTGTTGTCAACGTCGGCTTTTACGATCACGAGGTTTTGGATAGTAACTTGCTTGTTACCCATTCGACCTGGGAGCTTCATACCAGGGAATACCCGGTTAATGATGGCACCCAGAGAACCTGGACGACGGTGGTAACGAGAACCATGGGCCATAGGGCCACGGCTTTGACCGTCTTTATGAATGTTACCTTGGTATCCATGACCTTTAGTAATACCAGTGACATCAACGATGTCTCCTGCTTGGAAGGTATCAACTTTAACTTCGTCTGCTACCTTGTAATCTCCCAGCTCAACATCTTTGAATTCACGAATGAAGCGCTTAGGAGTCGTGTTTGCTTTTGCTACATGAC
Organism: Levilactobacillus fujinensis; assembly: GCF_003946335.1. Taxonomy (GTDB): domain Bacteria; phylum Bacillota; class Bacilli; order Lactobacillales; family Lactobacillaceae; genus Levilactobacillus; species Levilactobacillus fujinensis. The sequence goes on along the minus strand of NZ_RHNX01000030.1, from coordinate 19,193 downwards.
CTTGTTCGGGCTTATTGCTGAGTACTTCACGCTTGTCTTGGTAACCAAGTTGAATGGCATTGTAACCGTCGTTTTCCATCGTCTTAACTTGTAACACAACGTTTGGCGTTGCTTCGACAACAGTAACGGGGATTAATTCGCCAGCATCAGTGAAGACTTGCGTCATCCCGACCTTTTTCCCTAAGATTCCTTTAGTGGTCATGAGTACACCTCCGATTATATTGTATTTAGTATTCTTGAAAATTATAACTTGATTTCGATATCAACACCGCTAGGCAGGTCAAGCTTCATTAATGAGTCGACCGTCTTTGGCGTTGGGTTAACGATATCAATCAAACGCTTGTGCGTCCGCATTTCGAATTGTTCACGTGAGTCCTTAAACTTATGTGGTGAACGTAAAACGGTGTAAATCGTCCGTTCAGTTGGTAATGGAATAGGACCTGAGATGCCGGCACCAGTTCTCTTCGCTGTTTCAACGATCTTGTCCGCTGATTGGTCGAGGATACGATGTTCGTAAGCCTTTAACCGAATCCGAATTTTTTGTTTTGCCATTGTGTTCCCTCCTTCGTCTATTTTAAAAATAAGACTAACTCCGTGGAAATTCCCGTCACACCCTCATGGCAAAGCGGCCGGGTGTGTCGCAATCTCCCACATCATCGCTTAAACTTTTTGGCCTTACCCCGGGGGCACAAATTACCCCCTGAAATTCAGCACTTGACTATCATACTAAATAAAACGGCGGCTGACAAGGGTTTTGACAGAATTCCTTGATTTTTTTTGTTAAGTCACTATCCAAATTGACCGAAATCAACTTAAAAAATTGACGTCACATTTCAAAATCTGGTGTCAAACGCGTCTTTTCCTATTAAATAGAACTTTAGATAGTAACCACCCAATCAGACACGTCATCACGTCGGCCGCCGGTTGGGCCCAGATAATTCCATGGTAACCGAACAGGGCGGCCCCAGCCACAATCATCACGTAGAAAACAATCCCCTGGCGTGAGAGCGACATGATCAGTGCGCCGCTTGCTTTACCCGTACTCTGGAAGACCGTCGTGTAGACCAGCACAGCTCCAACAAATGGTGTCGTCAACAAGAAGACTCGTAGCATGTACGTCCCTGCCGTAATGACCGCCGTGTTGTGTAGGAACAGGGCAATAATCTGCGGTGCTAAAATCATTAGAATAACGGCAAATACTAGCGCATAAACCACTTCGACCAGTAAATCAAAATGCAGGATTTTTCTGAAGCGTGTCATGTTTTTCGCCCCAAAGGTATACCCAATCAATGGCTGGGCACCAAACGCAAACCCAACCATGACCAACATAATAATCATGTAGACCTTCAAAACGATTCCCATCGCTGCCACTCGAGTCGGTCCATAATCCACTAAGTACCGATTCAAAACGGTCGTCCCAAACGCCTGCATCAGGTTAGTAATCGACCCGGGTATCCCAATAAACAGAACTGAACCCACTAATGACCAACTGATCCGACTGATTTTGGGATCAACGGAAATCACCTGACAATAGCGTTTAGTTAAATAAACCAGTGCCCCCGCTGAAATCGTATAACCAATTACCGTTGCTAAAGCCGCACCAGCTGCACCTAAACCTAACGGAAAAATCAGGACGGGATCTAAAATAATCGTGATCACTGTTCCCACCATGGTCCCAATCATCGACTGGGTGGCAAAGCCTTCCGTTCGAATGAGGTTCCCCGGAACAATCGAGACAATGATCGGCATAGCCCCGGCCGCCATAATCCGATAAAACTGTGAAGCGTAAGGATAAGTCGCCGAGGTTGCTCCCAGCATATGTAAAATCGGTCGATCAAAGACCAGTAAGAGCACTGTCGTCATCAAGCCAAAAACAACCGACCCATACAGACAGAAACTACTGACCTGACTCCCCGTCTGATACGCTTTCTCTCCGAGCAACCGTGAAATCAGCGAACTGCCACCCAGACCAAAGATATCACCGATGGCAATCAGCAGGGAGAATAATGGCGTACACAGTGCTACTCCCGCTACTAGATTCGTGTTTTGCGTTTGAGAAACGAAAAACGTATCGGCTAAATTGTAAATCATGCTGGCAACCATACTCAGAACGACGGGTAAGGCCAGCTTAAAGTAGGCCCGCGGAATCGAGGACCGTTCAAACAGCTCTTCCATAACTCACTCTCCAATTCCAATGCGAACGCACAAAGTTTATTATAACGCAAAGCACCACGCTCTGTTAACTCCAAATCATTTCGGTTGCAAATGCTACGGCTACAAGGGCTGTCCAAGTCCGAGACGCCACTTTTTGGACGACTTTCTTCTATCTTATAGAGTTAGTTACTCCCGCTGAGAATTGCCACGTTCCTCACCAATAGCAATTTTAAAACAAAAAAACGTCCCACCCCGAAAGGTAGGACGTTTCATTCTTTAAACAACTGACAGACTAGTCTTCGACTGGAGTGCCGCCGTTCTTCTTGATAATGTCAGCTTGAACACTCTTTGGCGTTGGTTCGTAGTGATCAAACGTCATGGTAAAGGTACCACGACCTTGAGATGCGGAACGTAACGTCGTTGCGTAACCGAACATTTCGGATAACGGAACGAAGGAGTGAATCATTTGTGCGTTACCACGTGCTTCCATGCCATCAACCTTACCACGACGTGCGGTAACTTGGCCCATGATATCACCCATGTATTCTTCAGGAACCAAGATATCAACCTTCATGATTGGTTCGAGAATTACAGGGCCAGCACTCTTAACAGCGTTCCGTAAAGCCATCGAAGCGGCAACCTTGAAGGCTGCTTCACTAGAATCGACTTCATGGTAACTACCATCGTATAACTTGGCCTTAACATCAACCAATGGGTAACCGGCTAAGACACCGTTTGCCATTGCTTCTTGCAGACCTTGGTCAACTGAAGGGATAAATTCACGAGGAACAACCCCACCGACGATGCCGTCTTCGAATTCGTAACCCTTACCACGTTCGTTAGGGGTGAATTCGATCCAAACATCACCATATTGACCTTTACCACCAGATTGACGAACGAACTTACCTTGGACCTTAGTTGACTTCGTGAATGCTTCACGGTAGGCAACTTGAGGGGCACCAATGTTAGCTTCAACCTTGAATTCACGCTTCATCCGATCGATGATGATATCCAAGTGAAGTTCACCCATTCCGGCAATCAGAGTTTCACCAGTTTCAGGGTTAGTTTCAGCCTTGAAAGTAGGGTCTTCTTCAGAAAGTTTTTGCAGGGCAGTGTTCATCTTATCTTGGTCAGCCTTCGTCTTTGGTTCTACGGCAACCTGGATAACTGGATCTGGGAAGTTCATAGATTCCAAATGTAATGGATGATCTGGGTCGGTCAAAGAGTCACCAGTAGTGGTGTTCTTTAAACCAATGGCCCCAGCGATATCACCGGAGAAGACTTCTGGAATTTCTTGACGGTGATTTGAATGCATTTGCAGCAAACGACCAACACGTTCACGCTTGTCCTTCGTGGAGTTAAGCACGTAAGAGCCAGCTTCCAGAGTACCGGAGTAAACCCGGATGTAAGTTAAACGACCAACGAATGGGTCAGTAGCAACCTTAAATGCTAAGGCAGCAAATGGCGCGTCGTCATCGGCACGTAACTGAACAGCTTCATCAGTATCAGGAACAGTGGCGTTGTAAGGCTTAACATCCAATGGAGATGGTAAGTAGTCCACAACGGCGTCCATCAACATTTGAACACCCTTATCCTTGAAAGCAGAACCGGCGAAGACTGGGAACATTTCCAGCTTCAACGTTGCACGCCGAATAGCGGCCTTAAGTTCTGCCTTGGTGATTTCTTCACCTTCAAGGTACTTTTCCATGATTTCATCATCAACGTCAGCGACGCTTTCGATGATGCCTTCATGGCGCTTCTTAGCTTCTTCAGCCATGTCTGCAGGGATTTCAACAGTGTCCCATGAGGAACCCAATTCATCCTTGTCGTAAACGTAGGCCTTCATTTCGATTAAGTCAACAACACCGGCGAAATCATCTTCGGCACCGATTGCCATTTGTAAAGCAACCGCGTTGGCTTGTAAACGTTCGTGAATGGAGTTAACTGAGAAGTCGAAGTCGGCACCCAGCTTATCCATCTTGTTCACGAACACAATACGGGGAACATCGAAGTCTGAGGCTTGACGCCAAACAGTTTCGGTTTGAGGTTCAACACCGGCCTGGCCATCTAAGACGGCAACGGCACCATCAAGGACCCGCAAGGAACGTTCAACTTCAACGGTGAAGTCCACGTGTCCTGGTGTATCGATGATGTTGATTCGGTGTTGCTTCCATTCGGCCGTAGTAGCGGCTGAAGTGATCGTAATACCCCGTTCTTGTTCTTGTTCCATCCAGTCCATTTGTGAAGCCCCATCATGGGTTTCACCAATCTTGTGGATTTTACCAGTGTAATACAGGATACGCTCAGTAGTCGTCGTCTTCCCGGCATCAATATGGGCCATGATACCGATGTTACGAGTTTTATCAAGCGGAAATTCACGAGTATTAGCCATGATTAATGTGTAACTCCTCTCAAAATTGATCGTAGATTGTGCCAAAAAGTGACTACTAACATCGCATTGATTTTAGTAGCCACCTCTGGATTAAAGGATTACTCCCTTAAGTTAGAGGCAAGCGGTCATAAGGCCACGCTGCTCTAACATTTTATCACACTACTAGTAAAGCAGTGCGATAGCTGCTCTTACCAGCGGTAGTGAGCGAAGGCACGGTTGGCATCTGCCATCCGGTGCGTATCTTCACGCTTCTTAACTGCAGCACCGGTGTTGTTAGCGGCGTCCATGATTTCACGAGCAAGTCGTTCAACCATCGTGTGTTCGCCACGTAAACGAGAGTACTGAACCATCCAACGAAGACCTAAAGTCGTCCGACGATCTGGCCGAACTTCGATAGGAACTTGGTAGTTTGACCCACCAACACGCCGAGCCTTAACTTCCAAGACTGGCATAACATTCTTCATTGCTTCTTCGAAGACTTCCACTGGATCGTTACCAGTTTCGTTCTTAATGATGTCGAAAGCACCATAAATGATCTTAGTTGAAGTTCCACGTTTCCCATCCATCATCGTATGGTTGATCAGGCGAGTGACCAACTTTGAATTGTAAATTGGATCAGGAAGGACTTCACGCTTTTGTACGTTTCCTTTTCTAGGCATTGTTAATATCCTCCTTGAAATGCTGTTACAGGTCGGTTGACGGCAACCGTGCACCCGACCCTATTTGAAAGCCTCAGTCTATTATTCCTTAGGCTTCTTAGTCCCATACTTGGAACGGCTTTGACGACGGTCGGTAACACCGGCAGTATCGAGGGCACCACGGATAATGTGGTAACGAACCCCAGGTAAATCCTTAACCCGGCCGCCCCGGATAAGCACAACACTATGTTCTTGTAGGTTGTGACCAATACCAGGAATGTAAGCAGTCACTTCAATTAAGTTTGACAACCGTACACGTGCATATTTACGTAAAGCAGAGTTAGGCTTCTTTGGTGTCATGGTACCGACACGAGTAGCAACCCCACGCTTTTGTGGAGCTGGATTCTTAACTTGAGCTTTTTTGAAACTGTTATACCCGTAGTTTAAAGCTGGGGCATCTGATTTAGAACTTTTAGATTTACGACCTTTACGCACCAATTGGTTGATAGTAGGCATCTAAATAGTCCTCCTTTCTGTAATCTTTCTAGAGTTTTAAGTCCACACATCCAGGTGGTTCATTTTCCAGTAAAGAAAAAAGACGACCCATATGGAGATTTAATTGAAGTGTCCTCCCCGCCGTCAGTCAGCATGTCCGGTAGTGAATACCCGAGACCTGTCTGCGAAAAGCACCTTGAATAGAATACCATGCCATCATTTGCATGTCAACCGGCCTAACTGGAATTTTCCACAAACATTTCAGCATTTTTTACGCAGTTAACCTATAGAGGTGAAAATTTCATGCTGATTATCCTGTTCATTTATGGCGCCTGCATGGGTTCCGGACTGGTTGCCCTGGCCGATCGGTACGCGACCCACACGTCGGTCTTCTATCCAGCTTCTCACTGTGACACCTGCCAGACACCCCTAGTCTACTGGCAACTCGTGCCCATTTTAAGCTATCTTCTGCTCCGTGGCCGGTGTCACTACTGTCAAGCGGCAATTCCAGCAACGAGTTTACTGATAGAGTTTATCGCCGGCCTAGTGCTGACGACACTCACGCCGTTAACGGTGATCCCCGTGCTTTGGCTGGGACTGTGGGGCTATGCCGCGCTGTGTGATGCCCGGACGCAAACCTTTCCGGGCTGGGTGAGCTGGGTGGCTGTGCCGATAACACTCCCGATGCAATCGCTAACGGTCGTCCTCATCACGATTGCCTTGTTAGTTGGCATTCATCTATTATGGTCGCATTTCCCCAATCCACCGATTGGCGATGGGGATTTGGAAATAATCCTGAGCTACCACCTACTTTGGGGCGTAACTGCAACCGCGCAATGGCTGCTGACGGCTAGTCTCATGGCCTTAATCTATTCTGGCATCAAAATACGGTCTTCTTTTCCCTTTCTTCCCTTCCTATTGACTAGTGCTCTAGCGTGGTGGTTATTCCAATGAATCCTACCAATAATAGCTTTAAAGAAGCTACGACAACTAGAATTAGTCAACGACAGACCACTAATGCATTCTCCGACCGCCACCTCATCAATGCCAAGTGGTGTCACGCCCAATTTGGCAATTTCTGACCCATAGGCCACGGGCCAGACGCCTGTCCTGAGAGCCAAAAAAGGACTCCTGTCCGGCATAGCCAGAACAGGAGTCCTTTTTCTCTCTAATGCTCAGAGTCCAATCGGCTCACTTCGCACTCACTTAGCTGTCACTAAGCTTGAGAGTCTTCTTGCATTTGTTTTTCCAAATCGCTGATGGAGTAGACGCCTTCGGTCGATGAACCACCGACCTCTTTGGGCTTGATCTGACGGTAATCTGGCATCCCAGTCCCGGCAGGAATAATCTTCCCAATAATAACGTTTTCCTTCAAACCAACCAGTGGATCGTTCTTGCCCCGAATAGCGGCATCGGTCAAGACACGCGTTGTTTCCTGGAAAGAAGCGGTTGATAAGAAACTGTTGGTTTCCAAAGCAGCCTTGGTGATCCCCAAGATAACTGGACGTGCAGTAGCAGCAATGCCACCATCGATCAACGTCTGGTAGTTAGCACGACGGAAGTCTTGGATATCCATCAAGGTACCAGGCAGAACATCGGTATCGCCCGGATCCATGATCCGAACCTTCCGTAACATTTGCCGAACCATGATTTCCACGTGCTTATCACTGATAGCAACACCTTGCATCCGGTAAACACGTTGTACTTCACCTAAGATGTAAGTTTCAGTTGATAAGACATCGCGAACCCGCAGCATTTCCTTAGGATCAACAGACCCATAGTTCAATGCAGAACCACGGTGGATAAAGTCGCCTTCAGTGACCCGCATACGAGCAGTGATAGGTAACGTGTAACTCCGCGTATCAGCTTCACCCTTAATGGTAATTTCCTTCGTCCGTTCTGCTGGGTTTTCTTCGATTGATTCAACCGTCCCAGTAACTTCGGTAATTTCAGCTTTACCTTTAGGGTTCCGAGATTCAAATAATTCTTGAACACGAGGAAGCCCTTGGGTGATATCTTCGTTCCCGGCAACACCACCGGTATGGAAGTTCCGCATGGTCAGCTGAGTCCCTGGTTCACCGATTGATTGCGCGGCAACAGTTCCGACAGCTTCACCAACTTCAACTTCGTCACCAGTAGCCATGTTCCGGCCATAACAATGTTCACAAACACCATGTTCAGTGTTGCAAGTAAAGGCGGAACGAATGGTAACTTCTTCAACACCAGCATCAACGATCTTTTGTGCTGTGTCTTCGACGATCATTTGGTTCTTAGGAACAATCACGTCCCCAGTCTTTGGATCGTAGACGGTCTTTTGGGTGTAACGCCCTAAGATCCGGTCGTACAATGGTTCGATCATTTCATTGCCATCAGTAATGGCACGAATCTTCAAACCACGGTCAGTCCCACAATCCTTTTCCCGAATGATAACGTCTTGCGCAACATCGACCAGCCGCCGTGTCAGGTAACCTGAGTTGGCAGTCTTGAGGGCTGTATCGGTCATCCCTTTACGAGCACCATGGGTCGAAATAAACATTTCCATAACCGTCAGGCCTTCACGGAAGTTAGACGTGATCGGCAACTCCATGATTTCACCGTTAGGAGCGGCCATCAGACCACGCATCCCGGCAAGTTGCGTAAAGTTAGAAATGTTCCCCCGCGCACCAGAATCACTCATCATAAAGATAGGGTTCTGTTGGTCGAAACTGTGGATCAAAGCGTTTTGAATGTCGTCCTTGGCATCGTTCCAGATTCCAATAACCCGTTCGTAACGTTCATGATCGGTAATCAGTCCACGACGGAACTGCTTAGTGACCGTCGCAACCTGCTTGTGGGCTGCGTCGATAATTTCTGGCTTTTCTTTCAAGTCAGTAACATCGACCATCCCAACCGTCAAGCCTGACTTAGTTGATTCGTCGTAACCTAAGTCTTTGATTCGGTCAAGCAACTTCGATGTTGCCGTTACCTTGTATTGTTGATAAACGGCCGCAATAATATCGGACAAAAAGCCCTTCTTAAACGGTCCGATAATTTCAGCATTTTGCAGGTAATCGTGAATGTCTTCGCCCGGTGCCAAGAAGTACTTGTCAGGGACGTAGCCGTTCAGGTTCGTGCTGGTTGGTTCATTCAAGTATGGGAACGACTTTGGCAGGATGTTGTTGAAGATCAACTTCCCAACGGTCGTCACCATAATCTTCGTGCGTTGATCATCCGTAAACGGCTTATCAGGCATTGAAGAAACTTGAACACCGACCCGACTATGCCAGTGAACTAAACCATTCCGGTAAGCCAGAACAGCTTCGTTAAGGTCGGTAAAGATCATACCTTCCCCTTCACGATTGTCTTCTTCCATCGTCAGGTAGTAGTTCCCGATAACCATATCTTGTGAAGGTGCAACGACTGGCTTACCACTGGCAGGTGCCAAAATGTGGTGAGCAGCCAACATCAGCAGACGTGCTTCAGCTTGTGCTTCGTCAGATAAAGGAACGTGAATGGCCATTTGGTCCCCATCGAAATCGGCATTGTAAGCTTCACAAGCCAATGGGTGCAACCGCATTGCCTTACCACTAACTAAGACAGGTTCGAACGCTTGAATCCCCAAACGGTGAAGCGTAGGTGCCCGGTTCAACAGAACGGGGTGTTCCTTGATGACGTCTTCCAAAACGTTAAAGACATCGTCATCTTCACGGTCGATTTGGCGCTTGGCGTTCTTAATGTTAGAGGCTAACCCACGAGCAACCAGTTCCTTCATGATAAATGGCCGGAATAATTCCAAAGCCATTGGAACTGGCAGACCCATTTGGTTGAACTTGAGGGAAGGACCAACGTCAATAACGGAACGACCAGAGTAGTCAACCCGCTTCCCTAACAAGTTTTGACGGAACCGTCCTTGCTTCCCTTTCAACATATGTGAAAGAGACTTTAGTGGACGATTACCAGGACCAGCCACTGGACGGCCACGACGACCGTTATCGATCAAGGCGTCAACGGCTTCTTGAAGCATCCGTTTTTCGTTTTGAACGATAATGCCAGGGGCATTCAAGTCCAGCAACCGCTTCAACCGGCTATTCCGGTTGATAACCCGCCGGTACAAGTCATTCAGGTCGGACGTCGCAAAACGACCACCTTCGAGTTGTACCATTGGACGAAGATCAGGTGGGATTACCGGAATAGCATCCATTACCATCCATTCCGGACGGTTACCAGATGTCACGAAGGCTTCCAAGATGTCCAAACGACGAACGGCACGCGTCCGCTTTTGGCCAGTAGCTTCCTTCAATTCTTCCTTTAATTCCTTAACTTCTTTATCCAGATCCACAGCCATCAATAACTTCTTGATAGCTTCGGCACCCATTTCAGCCTTAAAGGCACTGCTACCGTATTCGATCAGTTTGTCACGGTAATCACGTTCGGAAAGCAATTGCTTCTTTTCGAGTGGCGTGTTACCTGGATCTAAGACCACGTAGGACGCGAAGTAAATAATTTCTTCCAACGCCCGGGGACTCATGTCGAGGACTAAGCCCATCCGACTTGGGATACCCTTGAAGTACCAGATGTGGGTTACAGGAGCAGCCAATTCGATATGGCCCATCCGTTCACGACGAACCTTAGAACGGGTAACTTCAACCCCACAACGGTCACAAACGACACCCTTGTAACGGATTCGCTTGTATTTCCCACAAGCACATTCCCAGTCCTTAGTAGGACCAAAAATCCGCTCGTCGAATAGCCCGTCTTTTTCAGGCTTTAATGTCCGGTAGTTGATGGTTTCAGGCTTTTTGACTTCCCCGTAAGACCAGCTACGGATCTTATCAGGCGAGGCAAGCCCGATCTGCATGCTTTCGAACTTATTGACATCGACCAAAGAAGCGACCTCCCTTATTAATTAGTCTTGTGTGTTCGGTTGACTTTCGTTTTTCGTAGGTGCAGGTGTTGCCTTAGCATCATCGGTCTGAGCAGCGGCTTTCCGTTGTTCTTCTTGCTGTTGGGCATACTTGCTCAACGCATCAACGTTCACAACATCATCGTCATCGTCGTCCATATCGCGGAGTTCGATTTCTTCGTTGTTTCCGTTTAAGACCTTCATGTCCAGCCCTAAGGATTGGAGTTCCTTGACCAGAACACGGAATGATTCAGGCACACCAGGCTTAGGAATCGGATCACCCTTAACAATGGCTTCGTAGGTCTTAACCCGACCAACCACGTCATCGGACTTGTACGTTAAGATTTCTTGTAACGTATAAGCGGCACCGTAAGCTTCCAAAGCCCAAACTTCCATTTCACCAAACCGTTGGCCACCAAATTGCGCTTTACCACCAAGTGGTTGTTGCGTAACCAGTGAGTAAGGTCCGATGGAACGGGCATGCATCTTGTCGTCGACCATGTGGGCCAACTTCAGGTAGTTCATGACACCAACGGCAACCCGCTTGTCAAATGGTTCACCGGTCCGACCATCGTATAAGACAGTCTTAGCATCGGCAGCCATCCCAGCTTCCTTAACAGCATCCGCGATATCAGTATCTTGGGCACCATCGAAGACAGGCGTCGCAATGTGAATGCCCAACTTACGAGCGGCCATCCCCAAATGCAATTCGAGCACTTGCCCGATGTTCATCCGAGAAGGCACACCCATTGGACTCAGCATGATGTCGATTGGGGTTCCATCTGGCATGTACGGCATATCTTCTTCAGGGATGACGACTGAAACAGTCCCCTTGTTCCCGTGACGACCAGACATCTTGTCCCCAACTTGGATCTTCCGCTTTTGCGCGATGTAGACCCGAACCATCATGTTCACACCAGGAGAAAGTTCATCACCGTTTTCACGCGTGAAGATCTTAACGTCCTGGATAATGCCGCCACCACCATGTGGCACCTTAAGAGAAGTATCCCGAACTTCACGGGCCTTTTCACCAAAGATAGCATGGAGTAAACGTTCCTCAGCGGATAATTCAGTAACACCCTTAGGCGTCACCTTACCAACTAAGATGTCGCCGTCTTGAACTTCAGCACCAACACGGATAATCCCGTCTTCGTCCAAGTTCTTCAAGGCGTCTTCACCTACGTTAGGAATTTCGCGCGTCATTTCTTCAGGTCCAAGCTTCGTGTCACGTGCTTCTGATTCGTATTCTTCAATATGAATCGACGTGTAAACATCATCGCGAACCAAACGTTCGTTGATCCCGATGGCATCTTCGAAGTTGTACCCTTGCCAAGTCATGAAGGCAACTAATGGGTTTTGACCTAAAGCCAATTCCCCGTTTTCCATTGAAGGACCATCAGCCAAGATTTCGTCGTTGTCGACGTGATCGCCAACCTTAACGATTGGACGTTGGTTGTAGTTCTTCCCACCGTTTGACCGGCGGAACTTCATCAGCTTGTAAGTGTCGAGCGCACCGTCTTCACGCCGGACGCGGATTTCCCGTGCATCAACGTATTCAACAGTTCCGTCATGTTGACTGATTAAGGCAACCCCGGAATCATGCGCTGCTTTATATTCAATACCAGTCCCAACCAAAGGTGCATGAGGGTCCAGCAATGGCACAGCTTGCCGTTGCATGTTGGCTCCCATCAAGGCCCGGTTAGAGTCATCGTTTTCCAAGAAAGGAATACATGCTGTGGCCACAGCAACTACTTGCTTAGGCGAAACATCCATGTAGTCAATCCGGTCCGCACTGGTTTCAATGTTTTCGGACTTTGCACGTGCCATGATGGTGTCGGTGTCAAATGAACCGTCATCATTCAATGGCGTGTTGGCTTGAGCCACAACGTAGTTATCTTCTTCGTCAGCCGTCAGGTAATCGATCTTATCGGTAACCTTATGCGTATCCCATGAGACACGACGGTATGGCGTTTCGATGAAGCCGTAGCGGTTAACCCGTGCATAACTGGACAAACTGTTGATCAACCCAATGTTAGGACCTTCAGGCGTTTCAATTGGGCACATCCGGCCATAGTGGGTATAGTGAACGTCCCGGACTTCATATCCGGCACGGTCACGCGTCAAACCACCAGGTCCAAGGGCAGACAAACGCCGCTTATGGGTTAATTCACCTAGTGGGTTGGTCTGATCCATGAATTGTGACAATTGAGATGAACCGAAGAATTCCTTAATGGAAGCAACCACTGGCCGAATGTTGATCAATTGTTGTGGCGTTACCGTCGCAGCATCTTGAATTGACATCCGTTCACGCACAACCCGTTCCATCCGAGATAACCCAATCCGGAATTGGTTTTGCAGGAGTTCACCCACGGAACGAATCCGCCGGTTACCCAAGTGGTCAATATCATCAGTGTTCCCAATACCTTGTTGTAAGTTGAAGAAGTAGTTCATGGAAGCCACGATATCGGCTGGACGAATGTGCTTCAACTTAATATCAATGTTGCCATTTCCAATAACAGGAACTTCTTGTTCTGGATCATCTGGTGATTGTACCTTGATGATCTGTAACTTCAATGGTTCAGTAACAACGGCTTCGTCTGAAGGTTGGAAAGTCACCATCTTGAAGTCTTCTTGGTCCAGGAATGGTGCCAAGGTCTTCATAACGTCCTTGTCAACGACCGTGCCCTTTTGAGCGATAACTTCACCAGTATCTGGATCGGCTAACGTTTCAGCCAAGGTCAGGCCCAATAAGCGCGTCTTCAAACTCAGCTTCTTGTTGGTCTTGTAACGACCAACGGGAGCCATGTCATAACGCTTCGGGTCAAAGAACCGTGCAGTCAGTAAACTCCGCGAAGAGTCGGCCGTCTTAGGTTCACCTGGACGTAGACGTTCGTAGATGTCCTTCAAGGACTCTTCGACACGAGAATCGTCGGTATTCTTATGAATATCCTTTTCCAACGTTGCCATTAAGCTTTCGTTGTCACCTAAGATATCCAAGATTTCGTCATCGGAACCGAAACCTAATGCCCGAACTAATTCAGTCATTGGAATCTTCCGTGTCCGGTCGATTCGAACGTAAGAGATGTTCTTAGCGTCCGTTTCAAATTCTAGCCAAGCCCCCCGGTTAGGAATAACCGTGGCACCGTAAACGGTCCGGCCATTCTTATCGGTATCTTCATTGAAGTAAACTCCTGGTGACCGGACTAATTGAGAAACAATAACCCGTTCTGCCCCGTTGATAATGAAGGTCCCTTGGGCCGTCATTAATGGGAAGTCACCGAAGAAGACATCTTGCGACTTAATTTCACCCGTTTCGTGGTTGGTCAAACGTAAGGTGACGTGTAGTGGTGCTGAAAAGTTCGCGTCATGTTCCCGTGCTTCATCCACGCTATATTTGGGTTCCAGTAATTGATAATCAACAAACTCTAACGAAAGGTTTCCTTGAAAATCTTCGATTGGCATGATGTCGTCGAACATATCACGCAACCCTTCATCGAGGAACCAGTTGTAAGAATTGGTTTGAATCTCGATTAAGTTAGGTAAATCAAGAACTTCCTTGATCCGCGAATAGCTACGGCGAGTACGGTGTTTCCCGTATTTCACTAAGTGTCCTGCCAAGTTGTTCACCTCTCCTATTTATTCTGTGGACTGGCCAAACCGTTATGTTACATTTTGATTACAAATTAGTTTTCACCCGGTTTTTTGGCAAAAAAAATCCAAAAACAAACCTACTTTGATTTGCTTTTGGCTTCTTATAACGGCAACGCCGGACAATAGATCGTCGTTGCCAATTTCAGTTCACAGTTGCATACGAATAATATAATACTAAATTAATTCTGAATTGTCAATAACGAACACTCACGATTTCTAGCCTAGCTGTGATTTATCTGCCGGCCAGTCTACTTCTTAACTGCCACGCCAAACAGAATTAGACGAACCAGCGCCACCGTTTGATCATGTTGTGAGGCATCCGCTGCCCCAACGTGATGGAAGGTATTAAAGAGTGGGCTGAGACTTGTGAGGTAGAAGGAGGCGGCATCCTGTGGTGCTAGATTCGGTTGGAGCGTGACAATTCCCAATTCGAAGAAATGCTGCAGCGGTCCCACGTAATCCTGACCAAACACCATTCCGAGTTGCCGCTTGTTCTCTGGCTTGAGGTACTTAAAGCTACTGTGAATCACCGTGAAGACATCGCGGGGATGGACCGCAGTCAAGACTTCCGTAATCCGAACCAAGGCGTCAATTGGATCAGGATTCTCTTCAGCAGCTAACTGGTCGTTGACCTGAGTTAACCCCGTTTGAATTTCAGTCCCCACAGTTTTAATGACCTCAAGAAAAATAACCTCTTTGTCACTAAAGTGATGATACAGTGCCGGTTGCGTGATGCCCACTTCTTTTGCAATGTCTCTAGTAGAGGTTGCTTGGTACCCCTGCGACAAGAACTGCTCCCGTGCGGCCTGTAAAATGGCGGCGTGCGTGTGGGTTAACTGCTCTTCTCTTTTCATTGGTGGCTCCCGTCCTTTCATCTCTCGTACTGTAAGTGTACCACAGCCACTTATCACCAGCTAGACCAAGTAACAGTTAATACTGCGTCAGTGGGTGACTCCCCTACTGATTTTATAGTGAAGAAAATCTGTAGGATCGAGATTTTTAACCTTCAGTTTAGAACCCAAAAAGCAACGTGTTCAGGTCATCCCCGCACACGCTGCTGTATTCAATCCCGTTTAGTTCGTAGCAACCGCCGTTTTCTTGGTGGCTGACTTGACGCTGACCGTGATCTTACCTTGGGTCGCCCCAATCGTCACTTGGTCGTTGGTCTTGACTTCGCCATTCAAGAGTTCTTCACTCAACTTATCTTCAACCTGCGTTTGCAGTGCCCGACGAATTGGTCGTGCCCCGTATTCTGGGTCAAAGCCCGCCTTGGCAACGGCATCAATGGCCGCAGGTGTAATCTTCAGCTTGATGTCTTGTTCTGCCACGCGATCGACAATTTGCTTGGCCATTAACTTCACAATTTCGTGGAGTTCCGGCTTCTTCAGGGAATGGAAAATGACCGTTTCGTCAATCCGGTTCAAGAATTCTGGCCGGAATGATTGCTTCAACGTTTCCCGAATAGTTTGTGACATTGCCCGGTAGTCGTTGGCCATGTCTTCGGCACCGAAGCCGACGGTCTTTTCGTCCCGTAACTTCGTGGCACCCAGGTTAGACGTCATGATCAGAATCGTGTTTCTGAAATCAACCTTCCGCCCCTTAGAATCGGTCAGGTAACCATCATCTAAGACCTGAAGTAAGATGTTAAAGACATCTGGATGGGCCTTTTCCACTTCATCGAAAAGTACCACGGAATATGGTTTTTGACGAACCTTTTCCGTCAACTGACCACCTTCATCGTACCCCACGTAACCTGGTGCGGAACCAATCAAACGACTGGTTGAGTACTTTTCCATGTATTCGCTCATGTCGACACGAATCATGTTGTCTTCGGAACCAAACATTGCTTCGGCCAATGCCTTAGCTAATTCGGTCTTCCCAACACCGGTTGGCCCGAGGAACATAAAGGATCCAATTGGCCGGTTCGGATCTTTCAATCCAGAACGCGCCCGCCGAATAGCACGAGAAACGGCTGAAACGGCTTCTTCTTGACCAATGACCCGTTGATGCAGAATCTTTTCCAGGTTGACCAGTCGATCCGCATCCGTTTGCTTCAACTGAGTAACGGGAACACCCGTCCACTCCGCAACAACGTCCGCAACGTCTTCACCAGTCACGTTCAAATCGTAATGCCGTTCTGGTGCATCGGCAGCAGCCGCTGCAGCTTTGGCCTTCCGTGCTTCGATTTTCTCACGCAGCTGCATTTCTTTCGTCCGCAATTCCGCAGCCTTTTCGAAATTTTGATCCTCAATAGCTGCTTCCTTGTCAGCGGACAGCTGATTCAATTCTTGAACCTGCTTGCTGGCTGGTGTTGGCTTATCCATTTGATCGATGCGAACCTTGGCAGAGGCTTCATCCATCAAATCGATTGCCTTATCCGGCAAGAAACGGTCACTGATGTAACGCGTAGATAACTTCACGGCCTGGTCCAAGGCTTCATCGGTAATGTTAACGTGATGATGGTCCTCATAACGTGGCCGCAAGCCCTTTAAGATTTCTAAGGCTTCATCCGGCGTTGGTTCGTCGACTTGAACCGTAGCGAATCGCCGTTCCAGCGCAGCATCGGATTCAATGTACTTTTGATACTCATCCAACGTGGTGGCCCCAATGGTTTGGAGTTCTCCCCGCGCTAAGGCTGGCTTTAGGATGTTAGAGGCATCAATGGCTCCTTCAGCACCCCCGGCACCAATCAACGTGTGTAACTCATCAATGAAGAGAATAACTTGACCATCATTGTAAATTTCTTCGATGACCTTCTTCAACCGATCTTCAAATTCACCACGGTACTTGGTTCCAGCAACCAACGAGCCCATGTCGAGCATCATTAGCCGTTTTTGTTGCATATCTTCTGGGACATCACCGGCAATGATCCGTTGAGCTAAGCCCTCAGCAATCGCCGTTTTCCCAACGCCGGGTTCCCCAATCAAAACGGGGTTGTTCTTAGTCCGCCGACTTAGAATCTGAATGACCCGTTTAACTTCTTTATTCCGGCCAACCGTAGGATCCATACGACCCTCTTTGGCAGATTCGGTTAAGTCTCGTGCCAAAGAATCCAACGTTGGTGTCCCACCTTGTGGCGCACCCCGGCGTGCACGGGCATCGTTACGACGCTTAGGTGTGTCGGAAATGCCTAACTTACGGAGTACCACTTTACGAGCATCAACCAGTTCGACATTTAAATTCTTCAGAATACGAGAAGACAAGATTGTTTCGTCGCTCAATAGTGCCAACAACAAGTGTTCCGTGCCGATCTTAGTCGCACCCAACCGCTTAGCTTCATCGCCAGCTAAGGCTAACATTGCCTTGGCCTTTGGTGAATATGGTAGGTAGCTGTCCTTATCGACATTGGCTAAGGTCCCGTAACCCGTGAACCGTTCGATTTCTTCACGAACGTCGTCATCGGTCACAGAGAACTGCTGTAAAACCTTGTTGGCAATACCATTTTTTTCAATGGTGAGGGCGAGCAACAAGTGTTCCGTACCCACCGCTTGGTGCTTAAAATATTTTGCTTGTTCCTGTGCCAAAACTAAGACACTCTTAGCACTCGGTGTAAATAGGTTATCCATTGCAACTCCTCACTTTCTCAACTTTCGTAACGCAGATGGTTCAAAATAGAAATCAAGACGCGTGCCCGAATCTGCTGGTCCAGGTCACGGTCGCCAGTATTAATGGCGTCCTTATCGATTGCGGCCAAAATAATATTGACCTCCCGCCGATTCACGGCCCCCGCCTCAAACAGGCTTCGAACAACCGCTAAACCGTCGTGACGGGTGATGTGGTTGCCCACAGCCGTCACAAGAGAGTCAATAAAGTCTAAGTTGTCGAGGAGCTTCACCTTTTCAATCCGAATATAGCCGCCGCCACCCCGTTTACTCTGGACCACATAACCGTCCTGGATGGTAAAGCGCGTCTTAATCACATAATTGATCTGTGAAGGCACCACGTTAAACTGGTCGGCAATTTCCGCTCTGCGGATCTCCACCTGCTGGGACTCAGCCAAAATCTGCTTAAGGTAAGACTCAATAATATCCGAAATATTTTGATTCTCCATTATCGTCCCCCCTTCAGTGCAGCTTTCTTGACTAATGTTGACTAATATTATACGAACTTCCCATAAAAATGCAACGGATTAGACCACGTTTCCCTGAGAAGTTCTGGTAATCCATCATACCAAAAAATCCTTGGCCTTCCAAACAATTAGCGTAACAGCTATCTAGGCTGCCGTACTTTTCCATTGGCTTAGTCGCAAACTAACCTTGGCAACTCGGAATTTTTGAGGCTTCAAGGTGTATGCGTCCGCGCCAGCCCCTATCCGGCGACCGATAAGGCGACGACTGGACAACAACTGAACAATACTACCTCATTTTTTCTTGGTACCGTTGCGACAACAGTCATAGTGGGTGTTTAGCATCTGCCAACCTTCAGGCATATCCTAGCAATCAGCCATTCACCGTCATACTAGCCTCTAGCCACATCCCCATTTTAACCTATAGTGAACGCCTGCTTCCATTATATTGACTTGCTTAGGACTAATGATGATCAAGTTCCCTCCGCTAAGAGAATCAACTGCTGTGCGTGATTGTACCGGTCTAACTCCTATCTGGCACTGATGGGCCGATAATCAGGCTATGCTGCCCCATTCTAGTTAGTCTCAGTAATTGCTGTTATAACCGAGACACACTGGGAGACGCTTGATCTTGACGGCTTTCAGGCGAGCCGGAAGCCCGTTCTTTGGCTGGAGGCGTTCCCCTCCCTGACGGCCGGAGTGCGGCTGTTTTCACTAATTTAGTCGTGATAATTCTTACTGTCGCAAGAATAACGCAAACATTTTGGCTTTCAACCTTTAGAAGCAGCTAATTGATGGGCACCATCAGAGTCAGCGTGTAGCCATTGCCACTAATTTAGGTTCTATGATATTTGGTGTTGATAGAGAAATCTGTCGACGCCATTTTCTGTATAATAAAAGGGGCACACTGCCCCA
>NZ_RHNX01000003.1 GCF_003946335.1 Levilactobacillus fujinensis | reverse complement strand
GCCGTTTTCACTAATTTAGCCGTGATAATTCCTACTGTCGCAAGCGTAACGCAAACATTTTGGCTTTCAACCTTTAGGTAGGGATACTAAATAAGATGAGGAGCGATTATAACAAATGACTAAATTAACGATTACGGTGGGTCAGCACCACTTAACAGCGACCCTGTTACCTAACGCAACGGTCGCAGCATTACGCGACCAGTTGCCACTGACATTACCAATGTTAAATCTATACCGTCGTGAACTGACATACCGATTTCCACAGGCCTTACCCGCCGAGGAGTTACAAACCAGTGGGTATGCGGTCGGCGACATTGCCTATTGGGCACCGCGTCACAGTTTTGTGATTTTTTATCAGCAAACGGGAGAAATTATTGGCGACCTCCAGAAGGTGGGCCACATTGAGGGGTCCCTCGACTTTTTACGCCAAGCGGGAAACCTGGATGTTGTCTTTGCGTTAGGGGATGAGTAGGCGTGACCAGAATTCTGATATTGGGTGCTAACGGTCGAATTGCTAAGTTGGTACGGCCACGCTTGCTGGCAGAAACGGCAGACCAGCTGACGTTGTATCTTCGCCACGCTGAACGGCTGCAACCAGGTGATACACAACGGGAAACCATTATAGACGGTAGCGTTGCTGACGGTGAAAAATTACGGCAAGCACTAGTGGGGCAAGATGTGGTGTACGCGAATTTAAACGGTGATGTCGCTAGTTTAGCGCGTATTTTGGTCCCGGCCATGTTGCAGGCACACGTCCAACGGTTGATCTGGGTGACCGGGTCGGGCCTGTATCACGAGACGCCGGAACCCTTTGGTAGCTGGGTGGAAGAGACAGTTGGCCATGCAGCGAAGGAAAATACGCGCCAAGCGGCTAAACTGATCGAGTCGTCAGAACTGGACTATACACTGATTCGCGCGGCCTTTATGACGGATGATCCCCAAGTAGATTATGAACTCACGCAAAAGGGCGAGCCGTTTCGGGGAACTATGGTTTCTCGAGCGAGCATTGCCGATTTAATTATGAAAATGGTGGCCAACCCAACGTGGGCTGAACGCGCGAGCTTAGGAATCGCCCAACCGGGAACCGAAAATGGATTGGCGCAAATCAAACGACGGCTGCGCGGCGAGTGAACAATTAAAAAAAAGTTGACTTTAAGTAATTAATCATTTAGTATAGGCGTATGAGGAAAATTGATGAGGCAAAAAAAGAACGAATCAAGCAAGCTGTCTTTGAGATTACCCGGGACGAAGGAATTGCGGCGTTATCGTTTGGAAAAATTGCCAAACTAGCGTGCGTCAGTTCGGGAACTCCCTACGTGTATTATCGGGACAAGACGGTGATGTTAAGTCAAATTTATTTAGATGTAAAAGTCTTATTTGACGAAGGATTACAGGCTGCCATCACTGCTGGAAAGACGCCACAAGACAAGTTGTTCAACGCAGCTAATCACTTTGCCAGTCAATTTCTGGAGCATCCACTGGAAGCAAATTATCTGAGTGCTGTGCGGAATAATCCGAAATTGATTACGCCAACGGCCATTCGGGAAGGTAACCGGCAAGCACAACCTCTGTACCGCTTGTTTCAAGAGCTGGTGGATGCCGGTGTGCTAATCACCAACAACCAGGAAACGGTAAGTGCCTTAGTGTTTGCGCCGTTTACCATGGTGCTTCAGGAACGTTTCGTTATGGATCAACCCGTATTGCTGAGTGAACTCCAGACAGTGATCCAATTGTCGTTACAAAGTGTACTTAAGAGTCGGTAAAGCGGTCCGACTTTTTATTTTTAGCCATTAATTAAATAAACATTTACTCAATAAAAGGAGATCTTCATATGACTAATCAAAACGTTATTCTAATCACCGGTGCTTCGAGTGGCATGGGCTACGCCGCAACTAAATTATTCGCGGAACGGGGCTGGCAAGTATTTGCTGGTGCCCGGCGCGTGGAGAAAATCCCCCAACTTACGAATGTCCGTGCACTCCCATTAGATGTGACGGATAGCGCATCTAATCAAAACTTTGTGACGACGGCGATTACGGAAGCCGGTCGGATCGACGTTCTGCTGAACAATGCGGGTTACGGTGAGTTTGGTCCCTTAGAGGAAGTTAGCATGGCTAATGTGCGAAAGCAGCTTGATACGAATCTTTTGGGAGCAGCCGAACTAGCACAATTCGTACTGCCAACGATGCGTGCACAGGGGAGTGGTCGTATTATTAATAATTCCTCAATCGGTGGGGACCTCTATTCGCCATTAGGTGGCTGGTATTACGTTGCGAAACATGCGCTAAATACTTGGTCAGATGTCCTGGACACTGAAATTCGACAGTTCGGATTGCGGTCCGTGGTCGTCGCACCCGGGGGAACGGAATCCTCTTGGGGTGAAATTGCACTGAAAAATGTCACCAAAAATCTCAAGGCGGACTCACCTTATCAGCCAATGGTAGATGGCACCATGCAATTAATGGACCGCTTGACAGAAAGTTCATCGGCGACAGCGCTGGATTTAGCAAAGGTCTTCTACCGGGCGGCGACGGATCGGTTACCACACCGCCGCTATTATTACTCTGTGGCGGATCGGATGATGAGTCACTTTGCGCGGGTCCACGCTGGTGCGTTCCATCAGGTCATGAATTTGGCAGTGAAGCATTTTATCTAAACATATAAATTTGAAGTTAAAGGTTGAAAGTTAAAAATCTCCGAATTGTCAAATCAAGTGCAAGACTGATCAGAATAATTATGGTCATGGCGTCAACGATTACGATGTAGGTTACGGGCGATTTAGCGAATTGACTGTTTGGCCTTTAGAAAGGTTTCAATTTGTCCGCGTTCTTCGGCAGAAAGTTGTTGGCAGCTAATAAGAATGTTGTCATTTGATTGGGTCATGGAGACACCTCTTTCTTTTTGGTTTCGACGCTTAAAAGTAGAGGTCCCCATGGCCTATTTGTTTACCCAAAATTACCTTACCGGGGGTTGCACTTCAATTTTAAATTCGGGAAATTCATTTAAATTCCAATTCGCTGCTGTTATATGAAATCGTTAGTGAAGATGAGATTATTTTGTTAGCTGAAGGTTGAAAGCCAAAATGTTTGCGTTACGCTTGCAGCAGTAAGAATTATCACGGCTAAATTAGTGAAAACAGCCGCACTCCGGATGCCAGGGATTCCGCTGGCTGTGGGGAACGCTTCCAGCCAAAGGACGGGCTTCCAGCTCGCCTGAAAGCCGCCAAAATCAGGCGTCTCCCAGGTCGTCACACGATATGCTTTAGACATAGAAAAGAAACCGTAAAGAAATTTCCCGAAAGTCCTTGCCTTCAACTAACTGTAACCCTGTATGCTAGAGGCAACAAATACAGCAAAGGGGATTTTTAGATGCCAACAAAAGTTTTGATCGCTACTTATTCGTGGTCCGGAACCACGGCGAAGATGGCAACAGCACTGCAACGGGTGACTGGCGCAACGCAGGTCACGTTGACCGTACCGGCGGGGACTTTTTCTAACGATATGTATGCGACCGCAGACGTGGTGAATCAGCAGTTAGCTAGTGGTCATTTACCGGAATTGACCAACGCGTTACCTGATTTCACGCAATTCGATGTGATTCTGGTTGGCGGCCCCGTGTGGTCGGCCAAGGTCGCTACCCCCGTTCGGCGCTTCTTGCGGCAGTTGACGACATACACCGGCACGGTGGCCCCATTTTACACGGATGCCGGGACGCCCGGGGACTACGAGGCCGATTTTTCTAGTCTTGTTCCGCGAGCAACCGTCGTGGCCGGTATTGGCATGACCGCCGGTGATTTAGCCGCGGCCGACCAAAAATTGACAACTTGGTGGGCGGATTTCAAATAGTCCTTGCCTTGAAGTGGACTTCAAGGGGTACACTGACCGTATCAATAACTATTGGAGGATGAATTTATGAAAACAGCAGTCTTCGTTGAACCGGGCAAAGTGGAAGCCCAAGATTTACCAAAACCCAGCGTTAAGAACCCAACCGACGCCGTTCTTAAAATCGTACGGGCCTGTGTCTGTGGGTCCGACTTGTGGTGGTATCGCGGTATCAACGATCGGCAAAAGAACACGCCGGTCGGTCACGAAGCCATCGGTATCGTCGAAAGTGTGGGTAGTGATGTAACCAACGTGAAACCGGGCGACTTTGTGATTGCGCCGTTTACCCACGGTTGTGGCCACTGTGCGGCTTGTCTAGCCGGCTTCGATGGCAACTGTGAAAATGCCCGTACCGACGACGAAATCGTAGGCTATCAAGGTGAATACTTACGGTTCAAGAACGCCGATTGGGCCTTGGTGAAGGTGCCAGGCCAACCTAGCGACTACTCTGACGCGCAATTGAATGACCTATTGACGTTGGCCGATGTCATGGCGACTGGCTACCACGCCGCCGCAACCGCCGAAGTCAAAGATGGCGACACGGTCGTGGTCATGGGCGATGGCGCCGTGGGTCTGTGCGGTGTGATTGCTGCCAAGCTCCGGGGCGCTAAGCGGATTATTGCCATGAGTCGACACGCTGACCGCCAAGCCTTAGCGACCGAATTTGGTGCGACCGATATTGTTGCCGAACGAAGCGATGAGGCGGTTAAGCATGTCATGGCGTTAACCGCTGGTGCCGGGGCCGACGCCGTGCTCGAATGCGTCGGTACGGAACAGTCCGTGGATACGGCCGTTAAAGTTGGTCGTGCGGGTGCCGTCGTTGGTCGGGTGGGTGTGCCACAAAAGGCAGAAATGAATACCAACAATTTATTCTGGAAGAACATTGGTCTGCGGGGCGGGATTGCTTCCGTGACGACCTACGACCGCGCCGTATTACTAGACGCCGTGTTGCAGGGTGACATCCACCCAGGTAAGGTGTTCACCAAGCGTTTCGACCTTGACCACGTGGCAGAAGCTTATGCCGCAATGGACAAGCGAGAAGCAATTAAGTCTTTACTGGTGATTAGTGACTAATGAAGTATTGCGAGAGTACGGATAAGAAATTAAATAATTATTAATAACAAAACAAGTGAGCCTGGGGTAACCCCCCCAGACTCCTTTGGTATGTCCGAATTTACATTGCTGAAACATGCGCCATAAGGCAACTGACTCCGCTTAAAACTGATACCCAAATAATCCAAGCCCGGGATTATTCGGGTATCAGCCTTAATGCTCGCCAGCTAATTGCCTTTTGTCCCACTCTCGCCTTTTTAGTCCTAAATTTTAAAATCTCGTAAAATTTGTTGCCGCTTTGCCAGCGACTGCTTCTCAACCTGAGCAACGTTATGCCATTTGAAATGCCACAGCCGGGTCTTCAGAAATGTTCCGCGAAACAGGAGTTTGGCCAGCGGGGCGCCGAACAATAGACGGTAGGCCAGGTTAGGCGTACTCATGGTCGTGATGACGTCGACTTTTGGCTGCTTGGTCAGCTTAGTCTGCATGGTATCGGCCTGATACAATTGGCCTTTGGCATAGACCTTATCGAGGAAGCCCTTGGTCATGGCCGGCATGACTTCCCACCAGACCGGAAACATGAAGATGATGCGGTCGGCCGCAAGCAGACGTTGCTGGTAGTCGGCGACTTGTGGGTCAATCGCTTGGCCGCGGCGCCAGTTGCTCAGGTCGCTTGCCGACATTACCGGATTAAAACCATCTGCATGTAAGTCGATCAGGTCGATGTCGTTATTTTCGTGACGTAGTTGGGTCATGACGCTTTGAAGTAAGGCCGCTAGAAAGGAACGGTGGTGGGGGACGTTGTTGCCGGCAGTTGCCGTATAGGGATGATCAAAAATAATGACAGTTTTCATAGTTAAGACCTCGTTTTTAGTTAATAAAGAGAGTATAAATGAGGTGTGAACACACGGCATTAACATATGTTAACGGGGTCAGTGAAAGGGGGAGCGGTCACATGGAAATACCAGCATACTTAGCACGGGAGTTTCCAGAAATCGGTGCACACTGGGCAGAACTACAGACGTTGTTTGTGGCAAAAAGCGTACCCGCCGGTACCACGCTACTCGCGGAAGGCGACGTGGCGACGGAAATATTTATCATCACGCAGGGGGCCTTGCGACTCTGGCACAACAGCGATGGTAAGGATATTACGCTGCAATTTTTCTTTGAGAATCAACTGGTCTCTTCCTTTGAAAGTTTCTATCTGGGACAGCCAAGTGGTTTCTCGATTGAAAGTTTTGAAGACACGCGGGTGTTGATGCTAAGCAGGACTGATGCCGATCGGATTCAGCGGAAATATCCGACAATCGAACCTGCCATCACACGGTTTGTCTGTGAACGGTTCATTGCTTATCGCAACATTTTCTTTGACCAGCTCCAGTATTCCCCGGTGGAGCGCTACCAGCAGTTGGCGGCCGATGCCCCGGAAATTTTGGCACGCGTGCCGCTACATCTTGTGGCGTCTTACTTGGGGATGACGCCGGTATCGTTGAGTCGGATTCGGACACGGTTGAAGGGAAACTAGTAGAAAATGATGTCATAAAAAGACGTTGCTTAAATTTACCTTGATAGCTAAGGCAAATCTAAGCAGCGTCTTTTTAATTCAGTTCGTGTGCCTTAAATTCACCCCGAGAAAATTGTTGTTCACTACGTCTAATCTGAGCCATCAGATAGGTATTTGCAGAAATTTCTGGGGTCTCAGCCAATGTATCGTACTTGGCGACAGACAGGACAACCACATTGTTTTTAGCACCGAGGAACAGTGATAATCCATTACGGTTCGATTTGGCCACAATTGATTTGTGAAATAATGGATTGTGTTTTTCGTTATTCCTATTTGATATCAAGAACAATTAAATGAGTTATAAAATTATAATGGTATTCAAAATATGCTGATTAGATTTTCCTTGATGTCAAGGTGAATCTATCAGCATATTTTAGGAGTTAGTCGTGAGATCTGACAGCGTAAATATAAATGGTGTTTTCTTCAATCCGACAAATAATTCGGTGCTCACTATTGATTCGGCGAGACCATTTACCAATGAGTTCAAACTTGAGTGGTTCGGGCTTACCAATACCTGTAAATGGGTGCCAATCAATGTCGGCGATAATCCGATTAATTCTTTTGAGTATTTGTTTATCACCCGTAGAGTGCCAGTACATATAATCGGTCCAAGCGTCATCGGACCAGCTTTTAAACATCTTCGTCTTCGCCAAGCAAGTTGTGTTGTGTGAATGTTCCCTGGGAGAATTGTTGGTCACCACGTTTAATTTTACCCATTAGATAAGAATTAGAGGTAATTTTTGCAGTTTCAACTAATGAGTCATATTCATCAACGGATAGGACAACGACATCATTTTTGGCGTCTTTGGTTGTAACGATAAAAGGTTCGGAATCTTCGTTAATAGTCTGTAAATATGATTTTAAATTTTGACGGAAGTTCGAGTAATTTACGGCTTGCATGGTAATCCCCTCCTATTGTACATGAAGTTGTACAATGATTTGGGGGCTGTTACAACTGGAACGTCTTCTCAAATCCCCCCCGATTGACCCCCCAAATAAAAAAATTTCAAATTTCCCCTTGCCTTGAAGTTCAGATGAAGGTCTAAACTTCGAATCATTCATTTAAAGACGAGGAGAAAAAATATGGCAAAGCAAAAACGATTTGATTGGATTCTATTGGTCATCTTAATGAGTTATTTCATGATTCTTCTGGACAATTCGATCATCTTCACGGGGACGGTCAAGATTGCACAGGACTTAAACTTAAATCAGGCGACACTGTCCTGGGTCAGTAGCGCGTACTCGCTGACATTTGGCGGGTTCCTTCTACTGGGTGGTCGCGCCGGGGACCTCTTTGGTCGGCGCCGGGTCTTTCAACTGGGGCTGATTATCTTCGGAATTGGCTCATTGCTGGTCGGTCTGGCCGTCAACGCACCCATGATCATTGCATCGCGGGCCTTTCAAGGTATCGGCTCGGCCATTCTCGCGCCCACCACGCTGGCCATCTTGATGGACACGTATGCGGGGGCCGAACGGACCAAAGCCATTGCTTACTACGGGGCCATGGCTGGTATCGGTGCCAGTGTCAGTCTGGTTATCGGCGGCATCTTTGCCAGCCTGTTAACGTGGCGGGTCGGTTTCTTCATGAACGTACCGATCAGTATCTGGATGTTCTATTTAGCCGTTAAGCATTTAAGCAAGGATACCGGCCGGTCCGGCAAATTGGATTGGGTAGGAACCGTTAGCTCTTTAATTGGGATGAGTGCGTTGGTCTACAGCATCATTGGTGACTGGGCACAACTACCTGTCTTCCTACTGGCAGTCATTTTCCTGGCCATCTTCATTTTCCAAGAACAGCGTAGCCATCAACCTATCATGCCATTACGGTTGTTCACTGACCGCGAACGCATCGGGGCCTACGTTGGCCGTTTTCTCTACCTGGGTGCGATGATGGGATTCTGGTTCATCACGCCGCAGTTGATGCAGAATCAACTCGGCTTTAGCGCCCTCATGGCCGGCATCGCCTTCTTCCCACTGACCATTGTAAACTTCATTATTGCCTTACAAGTTGCCCGTTTGACTGCTAAATGGGGCAACGGCGGCTTGCTGGTCACAGGAATCGCGCTGACGACCGCGGGCATGCTTTGGCTGAGTTTCTTTACGCCTGCCATTGGGTACTGGTGGGGAATCGCTGCACCCATGGTCGTCATTGGTATCGGCCAAGGTTTCTCGTTGAGTCCCTTCACGGCGGCTGGAGTCGCGCATACTCAGGGGGCCGACGCCGGGGCCGCTTCTGGGATCGTCAACGTCATGCATCAACTGGGTGGCTCGGTCGGTCTGTCGATTCTGGTCACAACGCAGGGGCTATTTGGGGGTCAGGTCAGCGGCTTCCAACACGCCATTTTAGTTGGCGCGGGCCTGTTGTTCCTGGCCTTGTTGGCGGCTATCTTCTTGATTGTTCCGGGAGAACGGCAAAAAAATTAATTTAATTTGGAAATAAGCCTTGCCTTGAAGTAACTGCAAGGCATTACACTAAGATTATTCAAAAACGAACTGGAGGAATTTAATCATGACAAACGTCTTAATCATTGGGGCAACTGGATCTGTAGGTAGCGTTACTCGGAAATATTTCTTAGATAACACGGCCGATCAACTGACTCTGATGGCCCGCAGCACGGCTCGCTTAGGTAACTTAAACGCCGACCGCGAACGCGCTATTGCCGGTAGTGTGACCGACACCGCAACGTTGAAGACGGCATTGACTGGTCAAGATGTGGTCTTTGCGGCCTTGAGTGGCAACCTAGCTGGCATGGCTAAGGAGTTGGTCGCAGCCATGGCCGATGCCGGCGTAAAGCGCCTACTGTTCATTGCTTCCATGGGTATTTACAACGAGATTCCAGCCAGTCTGGGTGCTAGCGGTAACCTGCAAAGTAACCCGATGTTGCGCGGTTACCGGGCAGCGGCAGATGTGATCGAAGCCTCTGATCTGAACTATACGGTCATTCGTCCTGGCTGGTTCGACAGTGGTGACGACACCGATTACGAAGTGACCAAGAAGGGCGAACCCTTTGGCGGTCATGACGTTTCTCGCAAGAGCATTGCCGACTTGGTGGTGCGCCTAGCCCATGATGAAACGTTGGGGTCCCGCGATAGCTTAGGTATTAACCGGAAGTGAAACTGATGATGAATGACGAAATTTTAAACCTATACCGCGACTATAACGACGCAATGGCAACCGACGACACGGTTGCGCTGGACCGTTTACTGGCACCGCATTTTACGCTGACGCACATGACGGGAGAAGTCCAGCCACGGGCGGAATGGTTGCGAGAATTGCGGTTAGGCACGATGCACTACTTCTCCTCGGTCGAGGACCACGTTGAGATGACGGCCACGGATGCTGGGTGGCGCGTGGTGGGGCAGAACCGAGTGACTGCTAGCATTCGCGGTGGTAGTAAATATACTTGGCCACTGAACACGGTCATGATCGTTGAACAAAGCGCTGGTCGCTGGCAGATCATGAGTGCCGTGGTGACGACGTACTAAAACGAGCCGGGGGATAAAACCCCAGGCCCGTTTTTTGTTCAAGTTGATATGGTCGAAGCGGGTGCTAAAAGGTAATCGATTCCATTTAAATCTATTCACCAAACAATCCGCAATCAGGCTTATTCGGTGAGTATGAGTAGCCTTAAGACTGGCTGACCGTCCTTTGTTACGCTCCGTTCTCTTGATTAGTGGCGAGCCAGTCGTAGTCCCATCACAAAAGTGAGCAGGACTAGGCCAGCTAAAACTAGACTGACCGGGAGCCAACTTCCCCAACTGTCATGTAATCGTCCCAGCAGGACCGGTCCCACTGCCGCCAGCAGATAACCCAGTGATTGGGCAACGGCAGAGCGATTGGCGATAAGCGTGACGTGGGCGCTACTGGTCGCAATTAGATTAAGTGCGAGGGTGAAAATCAAAGATGACGTGAACCCCAGTAGAATAGCGGCCAGCCACCAACCCGCCCCGGACCCAAGCAGGCTGATGCCGCCTAAAGCGTACCCACCGAGCAATCCCCAGAGAAGGCGGCGCTGGTTGGTCAGTAGGTTTAAGACCAGTGCGGCGGGAATGCCGACCAGTTGGAAGACGGCCAGTAAATTCCCAGCTAAAGTGGTTGAGGCACCCAATGCGCGAAAAATAGTGGGCAGCCAAGCGGTCAAACTGTAGAAAATCAGGGATTGTAGACCCATAAATAGTGTCAGTCGCCGGGCATAAGCGTCGTGACGCAGCGTTGCCCAGAGACTGGATTGCTGGGTCGAATTTGAAGCGACCGGGCGCGGAAAGCTTTGCCGGGGCAGACGCGCTAGAACGAGTAGGGCTAAGCCAGCCGGTAAGGCAAAGCTACGGAGAACCAGTTGCCAGCCCCAGCTTGCCGCTAATGGAATGGCAACGGCGGTGCCCAGTGCGGCAACGACGTTCATGGTGACGGCGTAGGCACTCGTCAGTCGAGTGACGGCAGTCGTGGTCGTTTGGGCGATCATGGTGGGGATGAGGACGTTGAGCACGGCGATGGCGAGGCCAATCAGAACCGTGCCGGCCAGTAGAGTTGCCGTTGTGGCCGGACGCAACAGGGTTGCGACCAGTAAGAGGCCGTTGGTACCCCAGAGTAAGGGAACGATGCCGAACGTCCGAATCAGCCGCGGTGTGAGGATGGCGCCGATTGCAAAGCAAATCAAGGGCAGGGTGACCAGTAACGCCGTGAAAGTACTCGCCACGTGTAGCGACTGCTGAATGGCTGAAAATAGCGGGGTAACGGCGGTTACGGCTAAACGTAAATTCATTGCGGTAATGAGGATGACGAGAATTTTAATATTTTTGAACATAAAAAGAACACTCCTTAGGCTATTCCAGCCTAGTAGAAGTGCTCTAACTAGTAACATGACGGGTGAGAACCCGCTTTCGGAAGTTTTATTGTCGTTAAGTATACCGGAAAAAATGGGAAAAAGGAAGCGTCGGCTATGAAAAGATGGCACTAGCCATAAAACGGCTACCAAGGATTCTGTGTGCTGTGGGGAACACCGTCAGCCCCTATTTACCGGCTGGTAAGGCGATGGTTGGGCTGAGGCGGCCTGATTTTAGTCTCAGTATCGGTGTCACAATAGACAGCATAGACGTTTTAAGGCCTTCAATCTTTGGATTTGGCATTCAAAGTTAAGTGGGACTTAATAGTTTGGTAAACCGTGTTGTAATCCAACTTACGATCTTCTAATTGCGCAACCTCGAGAGCAAATTGTGCTAATTCTGTATCAGTAAAAGTCAGCCAATGGCCATTTAAGTCGGCCATCGTCCAGAGGGCGGCGATAGCACTCCGCTTGTTGCCATCAGCAAAAGGATGCAGATTGATAATTTTGATGAAGACGATCCCTAGTTTGCTCTCCAAGTTAGGATAAGCTTCAGTTTGAAAGAAAGCCTGCTTTGGAAGCTGCGCAATTGATGCCAGTCCAGCCGCGTTTCGGATGGTCGTGGCTTGATGAGAAGACAATAACACACTAGTATTTAAAGCAATCAATTCTTCAGCGGACAGGTAGCGCATTATTCGTCACTCTTTCGCAAAATTTCCAGGGCACCGTGATATTCTTTAAGCCCTTTTTCCATACTAGCAATGAATGCGGGATCAAGACTTGCTTTTTTGGTAACGGAGAAGCCATTGGGTGCCGGGTGAATCTCAACTTCGGAGCCGTTTGTGAGATTTAACTGCTTCGCCATTTCAGCTGGAATTGTGATGCCGATGGAACCGTCGACAGTGATCACCTTACGAGAAATAGACTGTTTTTTTTCTTGCATGTAACTCGCCTCCCTAACAAAAATAGACGTTTAGAACATTATAATATTACAATGTCCAATTAACCAATCTAACGCTCGGAAAAGAGAGTGGGATAAAAGGCGATTAGCTGGCGAGTATTAAGGCGGATAATCAAATAATCCCGGATTTGGATTACTTGATTATCAGTTAAGCGGAGTCAGCTGTCGTTTGTCCCACGTCTCAGCAATGTAAAGTCGGAGATACTAAAAGAGTCTGGGGTTTTATCCCAGGCTCTAAATTGAAGCAGATTTAGTTCAACGCTAGACTAGCCGGTAAGTCCTGGTAACTCGGCGTCCATTTCATAGCGGCAACGGCTTGCTTGGCATCAGTAATCGGTTCCTTGTTTAACTGTTGATCGACAACACTTTGGGCAACGATTTCAGCCAGCTTTTGGGAGAAAGCGGTCAACTGCGCAACGGGTGGTAAAACGGCAGCACCGGGTTGTGTCGTGTCAACGATGCCCCCCAAAGCGTGGCAGGCAGCGGAAAGTGTTTCCCCGTTTAAGACCTTCGCCTTAGAAGCAATCAGCCCGAAGCCTAAGCCGGGGTACATTAAGGCGTTGTTGCCTTGGCCAATGTGGTAGGTCGTGCCCTGGTAGGTAACGTCTGAAGCAGGAATACCAGTAGCGATTAAGGCCTTGCCGTCGGTCCACTTGATGAGGTCCTCGGCAGTAGCCTCGGCCAGCTTGGTCGGGTTGGACAGTGGGAAAATAATTGGTCGGTCCGTGTGAGTAGCCATGTCCTTGACGATGTCTTCAGTAAAAGTGCCGGGCTGCGTGGAGGTCCCAATCAAAACGGTCGGGTGCACGGTCTTGACCACGGCGGCTAGAGTCGTCAGGTCATCGGCATTGGAAAATTCACTTCGATCGCGGGTAAAGTCTTTTTGCGCAGCGGTCAAGTCGGGCGAGTCGTTGAACAATAGTCCCTGCTTATCGACGGCGTAGAAGTGTTGGCGCGCTTCATCTTCGGATAGGCCGGCACGTTTGAGTTCGTCTAAAATCTGGTTGGCAATGCCCATGCCAGCGGTTCCGGCACCGAACGTCACAAACTTCTGATCCTTGATGCTTTCCTTAGAGATGTTAAGGGCCCCTAGGATTCCGGCCAAAACGACCATTCCGGTGCCTTGAATATCATCGTTAAACGTGGCGATTTGATCCTTGTACTTGTCGAGAATGACCTGAGCGTTGGAGCGCCCGAAGTCCTCCCAGTGCAGGAGTGATTCTGGAAACAGCTTCTGTTCTGCGGTTACAAATTGGTCGATGACATCATAGTAGCGGTCACCAGTGAGGCGTTGGTGATGATTGCCCAAGTAAAGCGGATCATCTAGGAGGGTTTGGTTGTTGGTGCCGGCGTCAATGCTGACAGGAAGCACCTGTGCTGGGTCGATGCCAGCAGCGGCGGTGTAGACCATCAATTTACCAACGGCGATATCGACACCGTTAACGCCCCAATCGCCGATGCCTAAGATACCCTCGGCGTCGGTCACCACGACCAGTCGAATGTCGCGGCCATCAGCGGCGTTCTTGAGAGCTGCTTCGATGTTGTCGGGGTCGTCGACGGAAATGAAGGCAGCGTTTTGCGGATCAGTGAAGAGATGGCTGTATTGTTCAATAGAGTCGGCCACCGTGGGATCGTACACAATCGGCATGAATTCGACCACGTGCGCGTCCATCAACCGGAAGAAAAGTGTTCGGTTTTCGTTGAAGAGGGTCATGAGGAAAAGTCGCTTTTCGAGGTTACTAGGTTTGCTCTGGAACTGATCATAAGCTTGTGTGGCCTGTTCGGCTAACGTTTGGACGTGGCTGGGAAGGGTACCGACTAGGCCTAATGCTTCACGTTCGGCCAGGGTAAAGGCTGTGCCCTTGTTTAAAAATGGATTATTTAAGATGGAATTAGCTGATGTCAAATTGAATTCCTCCGCTCATTTAATTACTTTACAGGTAGTACTATAGTTGTCGAAATATGTTATAGTCAAATGTGACGGCGACTATAAAAAATATTTATAGTATCCCAAAAAAGACTGGTTTACGGGGGATTTGAAATGAACATAAATGACCTGGACTATTTCAACCAATTAATTAAGCGAAAAAACTTTTCCAAGGTGGCGGCAGATTTTAACGTGACCCAGCCCACGATTACCATGGCCATTAAGCGACTGGAACGCGAATTTAACGCGACACTTTTTCTACGTGACCGGGTACATAACGAGCTGATCGTTACGCCGAGTGGGGAACAACTGGCCGTGCACGCGCAGACTATTTTAAACGAATTGCAGGTAGCACATCGGGAGCTGAGTCACCTGGCGGATCAGCACATGGTGTTAGGCTTGCCGCCGATTATTGAGACTTATTATTTCCCCAAGGTCGCCGCACAACTCCAGCAGCAGGGAATTCTGGAAAATATTCAGACATTGGCGGGCGGTTCGGTCTGGTTGCGCAATGCATTGCGCGACGGACAAGCGGATGTTGCGTTACTGGGGTCCACGGAGCCGCTGGCTTACCGGACGCTGGTCGCTGAAGAGTTTGACCGGCAGCCATTTAATATTTTCGTGTCGGCCCAGCATCCGTTAGCGGCTCGCAAACGAATCTATTTCAGCGAGCTCAAACGGGAGAAATTTGTGCTATTTAATAGTAGCTTTGTCCATAACACGGCTTTTAATAAGTTGACGCGCCGCAACCATTTCCGTCCGGATGTAGTCTTTCAAGCGGCTGATACCCACGTTATCATGAACCTCGTTGCTGAAAATGTGGGTGTGACTTTCTTGACGGGCATCGTGGACCAGCACCGCAACGACGTGGTCCGACTGGAACTACTAGATGATGAGCAGCCAACATTTATCTCAAGTATCGTGACCCGGACATCGCACGTCTTGACGCCCATGCAGCAGCGGGTGATTCAAGTGTTGCAGGGGACGCTGGAAGAGTGAGGCTGTGGTTATAAGGTGAGCTGAAGGCTGATATTCCATGAAGCAGCATGTCTGCCACTATACTTGAAGGAATCAGTTGATTTGGTATTTTCTTCAAGTATGCTGGAGGAAAAAGTAGAATTTGAGATGACCAGCATGGTCGTTCGCCAACTTTACTTAAATCGGTTGAAAAAATATCAGGATACAGAAGTCGTCAAGGTGATTACGGGTGTCCGTCGGTTGCCAGAAATTCCGCTCGCTGTGGGGAAGCGCCGACCCTGAATGGTCTACTGTAACGACCGCCGAGGTGAAGAGAACACAAGATTACCTAGCGTGCACACGAGTATTGCTGATTCGTATGGTTTGGCTAGTATTTAGAATTAAGTCATAGTCTGGAATGGCAGTCAAAGAGCCTAATAAATTGGGAAGTGAATTCCTGGTTTATTGGGCTCTTTAAGTACGTATGTTTTAAATTACGGTCGCAATTCGATCACCTTAGTTGCCACATCATCGATGAACTGCTGATCGTGTTCAACGACCAACAGTGTTGGCTTGGTCTGTTGAATCAGCGTCGTCAGCTGTTCTTGGTTAAAGACGTCCAGGTAGTTGAGCGGTTCGTCCCAAATAAACAGGTTCGCTGGGGTCGCGAGTGACTGAGCGAGTTCGACCTTCTTCTGCTGGCCCATACTCATCTGCTCGATGGGCGTGGCGAAAACGTCGCGCGGTAGGCCGAGCTTTTTGAGGTTATTCAGCAACGCATTGCGATCGAGGTGGTGTGTGTTGGCAAATATCGTCAATGACCCGCGATTATCCGGAGATAGTTGCCGTGAGATGCTCAGTGATAATTGGGGCTTCAGGTCAGCCACACCGGTATGCTCGCCAGTAAATGACCCGCGCAGGTAGTGAATTAGGGAAGACTTGCCGCACCCATTAGGACCGATGATGGCAATTCGATCGCCCTGTTCGAGGTCAAATGACACCGGCTGGAAGAGTTGACGGTCGCCGTACCATAGGGAGAAGTCGGCCACATGTAGCAGCGGCTGATAGTGGGTCGGCACCGGCGTCATGACGAGAGGCGCCACGTGTTCGATATTTTGCCGTAAACCCTCGGTCTCCTTGAGTTTGCGGTCTCGCCGGCGTTCGACATTCTTCGCACGTTTCATCATTTTAGCAGGGAGCGTATTACTGCCAGCTGCTTGCCACCCACTATTTTTTTCGTGGGGATTGCCATGCTGATAGTTCTCGGTGACCTGCGCCCAGTGGGTTATGTCGACGGCGACACTCTTTAGGCGATCCGCTTCCTTCTTCAGTTTGGCGTCCTTTTCCTCTTCAAGGGCGTCGCGCCGCTTCTTCTGGTCCTCATAAACGGCGAAGTTACCGCGATATAAAATAACTTGTTTACGCTCGATAGCTAGCGTGTGGTCGATCACTTGATTGAGAAAGTGCCGGTCGTGACTAACGACGATGAAGCCTTGTCGCTTACTCTTGAGGTAAGTGGCGACGCGTTGCCGACTAGGCAGATCCAGGTGATTCGTCGGCTCGTCAATGAGCGGGTAGGCTTGGTCATCAGCAAATAAAATAGCGAGCAGCGCCTTGGTCTGCTCGCCCCCGGACAAGGTGTCGAAGGGTTGCGTCAGGCGTTCAGGGTCTAAATCCAGTTGCCGCAATTCGCGTTCTAGCTGCCAGTCGGCGACGGGGGAGATGGCCTGGAGGACGGCTGCGGCGGTTTGCCGGGGGTCACTAACGGTTGCCGGAAAGTAGACGTATTTTTGATTACCGGTAATCGTTCCCTGGTAAGGTAGCTTCCCTAGTAAGAGATTGAACAAGGTCGTCTTGCCCCGACCGTTGCGGCCGACCAACCCCAGCTTCCAGTGTGATTCGAGATCTAAATCGACGTGGTCAAAGAGTAAGCTGACGTTCGTGTCGAAGCCGAAGGTCAGTTGGTGTAAGCCAATTTTTGGCATATTGTGGGACTCCCATTCTTAGTTGACTCAGTTTCTGCAGTAATGGGGTGTTCGTTGATTGGATCTTCACGTTGATCGCATTCTTTCTAGTTTAGTAGGAGCCGACTTTCTAGTCGTTATTTAATAAACAGACTTTCAATAGCCGTGAATTAGCTCCTTAAAAGGTATTCTAGATTAAAATTTGATTAAAATCAATAAAAACCACCAGTTTTCGATATTAAAATACTAATCAAATGAAGTGGCCTTCCAGCTGATTCTCAGAAATTTTGGCCGAGGTGCTGCGGAACCCTTTAGTTTTCATGAAATATTTGTTATGCTAGCAGGATATATTTTTTTGAAAACTCAGGCAACAAACGGAGTAGGCTTGAGGGAAAGTGAGTTGTCATGTCAGCAATGTATTTACGGGGGCTGCTGTTGAGCTTGGCCCTGGTATCCTCAATTGGGATGCAAAACCTATTTGTCTTTAACAACGCCATTAACCAACCTTTGAAGCGGGCTTGGCCTGTCACCATCATGGTCTGGTTCGCCGATACGGCGTTAACGTTGGCAGCATTCTTTGGGATGGGAGCCATCATTAGCTCCCATGAAATGTTTAAATTGGTCATTATGTTCTTGGGTGGTCTGTTGGTCATCTGGATTGGATTTGGTATCTTGCGGTCCGCCGCGAGTTTTAAGTTGGAGAGCGCCAACACGCCACTGCCGATGAAGAAGTCGCTGGTCAACGCCTGGGTCGTGACTTGGGCGAATCCGCAAGCCATTATCGATACCAGTTTGATGTTCGGGGCGATGCGTGGGTCGTTGACCGATAGCGAAGTGACACCGTTTATCACCGGGGTCGTGTCCGCCACGGCCATCTGGTTCTTCGG
Organism: Levilactobacillus fujinensis; assembly: GCF_003946335.1. Classification (GTDB taxonomy): domain Bacteria; phylum Bacillota; class Bacilli; order Lactobacillales; family Lactobacillaceae; genus Levilactobacillus; species Levilactobacillus fujinensis. The sequence goes on along the minus strand of NZ_RHNX01000003.1, from coordinate 127,043 downwards.
TATCACGCTGATCCTAGGTCTGCTGAAGGAACGGCTGCCACAGAAGTTCCTGATGTGGGTCAACATTGTGTCCGGGGTCATCGTGATGACTTACGGCTGCTACCTGTTGTACCAAGCATTGATGATGGTCATTTAAATTGGATGTCTGGGGGTCGGCCTGAAATTTGGGCTGGCCTTTTTTGCTGGAATCAACATAATTAATTAAATAAAAAAATGAACATAACTTGAAGCTTCGAAAATGCCGAATCTCCAAGCTAGGTTTTCTACTAAACCAGCAGGACCCTCCTCCCTGACTTAGTAGAACGACGAGCCTGAGCTCATGTTTGTTGAACTTTCGGCTTACGCAGTTACTTTCCGCCACCAAAGCTATGAATCCTAACGTTGAAACCGGTTTCTTAAATGCTATGATGGAAACATAACCTAAAGGAGCTGACGTGATGAATTTAGCAGAAAAATATGCCTACATGGCAACCGGTAAACCCTATGATGACCTCGATCCACTGTTGATCGACCGTCGAAACCGTGCGACCGAGAAGACAAATGCGTTGAATGCAGCCCAGAAAGCCAGCCAACGCGCGCGTCTCTTTCAAGAATTAGTCGGTAGTACTGGTAGTGAGCCCGATGTGAATCCCAATTTCCGTTGTGAGTTTGGTGACAATGTTCATGTGGGCGACCACTTCTACGCGAACTATGACTGTGTCATGTTGGACGGCGCGCCGATTACGATTGGCGACAACGTTTTGTTTGGCCCCAAAGTCGGTCTGTATACCAGCAATCACCTATTCGATGCTGCGGAACGTAAGCTTGGTGGCTGTATCGCCAAACCGATTACGGTTGGCAGTCACTGCTGGTTAGCAGCCAACGTCACGGTACTTCCTGGCGTGACGATTGGTGATGACACGATAATTGGTGCCGGTAGTGTCGTGACGCACGACATTCCAGCCAATGTGATTGCGGCGGGCAACCCGTGTCGAGTTCTACGACCAATTACGGCAGCGGACAAGACGGGATTTGTCGGCAACGACTTTGTCTAAATTGTGCAGAAATAAAAGGAGTCTGGGGCAACCCCCCAGACTCCTTTGCTATCTCCAAATTTACGTTGCTGAAACGTGGGACAACAGGCAGCTGACTCCGCTTAAAACGGATAACCAAATAATCCAAGCCCGGGATTATTCGATTATCCGCCTTAATGCTCGCCAGCTAATCGCCTTTTGTCCCACTCTCATTTTTTGATGATCAAAATTTGTCGGTGTTGGGCATCTTGAAAAATCAGTTGCCGAGCCGCATCATTGGCCGCCGTTGGGTTCAGAACGAAGTCAAGATTCAACTCGTTAATGAAGTAGCGGAGGTCCTGAATACCCATTGCCTGGGCTGCCGAACCATATGCTGGACCTGTGATGATACCCAGCGACGTGCCGTTGGCGAGCGCCAGATGCATGACACTGGCATCACCGGAAACACGTTGGATGTCTGCTAGTTTTAGGGTTAAGACCTGTTGGACGTAAGAGCGAATCTGTTTGCCGGCTAGCGTGACGGTTTGTGTGTCTGCCATAAGTGCCTCCTTGAATGTTTCACATGGAACATTTTAAAGTCAATGCCACAGAATCAGTGTGCCAATCGTGATAAAGAGAACGGGGGAGAGCCAGGCCCCAAAACGTGCGAAGAAGTGACTGGCTGCGTGGGATCGGGCGAGGCGATTGCTAATGAACAGCCACAGACCAACCATGACCATGAAGACCACGAGAGTTACGCCAAATTCTGGGGTGGTGAGATGAGTGAAGTAGGGAATGTAAATACTGAGGTTGTCCCCACCATTACCAATAGTCAGTGACCACACAAGGGGGAGGCTAACGGCTTTTGTAAGTAAGGGTGGCAGTGCGTTAGCCTGTCGGTTCTTTAGCCAATTTCGCAAGCCAACCGCGCCCAACGTCAGGGGAACCAATCCCAGCCAGCGGGTTAAGTGGGCCACGTTGTAGAGCAGGACGCCGCGACTGACGAGCCACGCCACAATAATTAACGTGAGAATTCCCAAGTACTGACCCCAAATAATGCTACGGCGCTGGCGGGCATTCCGTGCACTCAGCCAGAGTAATAATAGAACCACCAAATCGTCAGTATCCGTGACGAAGAAGACGCCAATGGCAGTTAGAATGAATGGTAGTGACATGGTGATTTCCCCCAATGTGGCGCGTAGTGATCAATCTATGTTAGCTCCTATTCTACACGTTAACGGGACCACTGCCTAAGCCTTTTTTAGCGTAAATGACAGGTAGCATGATCTGGCCAGACAAGCGGTGTACCTTAGAATTAGGCCAACGATTCAGCTAATGCTTAAGGCGGACAGATCAATAACAAACGCTAATAACCGAATTGAATGGGACCCGCATAGGGCTGATGGCCCCGTTGTGAAGTCTGGTCCGGACTAATAGGCGCGTGTGGACACAAAGCGATGATGGCCAGTGGCGAAAGAAGCGAAGTGACGCTGGAAAATCGCGGTTGCAAAGTATATTGTGAGATGAAAAATCACCAACGCTTGATTCCTCATTTTCAGAGAGAATGGCGTTGGTGATTTTTTCATTTTTAGATGGTGGTAACGAGACTGGGACATAACCCCAGATTCCTTTGCTATCTCCGAATTTACAGTGCTGAAACGGGGGACAAAAGGCAGCTGACTCCGCTTAAAACTGATAATCAAATAATCCAATCCCGGGATTATTCGGTTATCAGCCTTAATGCTCGCCAGCTAATCGCCCTTTGTTCCACTCTATCTTTTCTTTAATCAGCAGGTGCCGGTTGGTTCTTGAACACTAACTTCTTAGATAGGAAGAAGTTCAGAACCAGAGCAATTGCGTGACCGACGACCTTGGTGATGGTGCCGTTTAAGTTCATCCAGGAAATTCCCAAGAACAGGATGACGGTTTCCAACAAGAACGTCGCGACCCGGGTCATGTAGAACGTGCCCATTTCCTTAACGGGCTTGTCGGACTTGTGCTTGAACACGAAGGTCCGGTCGAGCCAGAAGGAGCATTGAACACTGATGAGCCAGTCGATGAAGTTGGCGAGTTGGTAGCCGATACCAAACGTGTGATAGAACAGGTAGAACAAGGTAATGTTGATGACCACCGAAATGGCCCCAAATAGCAGGTAACGTGAGATTTGACCTTGGACCTTATCTTCGACTTGTTCCTTGGCTTCTTCAATTTTAGCTGCATATTCGTGTTCCGTTTCGGTTAACTCAGCTTCGTATTCTTCTTGCGATGTTGGGTAGTGATCGTGACGTAAGGGTTGACTTTCCATAATTTCGGAACCTTTCTGTGACGTTTCACCTAGCTGGGTGTCACCGCCAATGAAAGCAACGCACGGCTCACCTGAGTTATGAAAACGTATAATTATGTACCAACCTAATTATACCGTTTTTGGCCGTCACTGCAACGTTCCAACCTTCCAAATTTCACTTACTAATTGGCAACGTGGGCTAACCGGTAGTCCGCGCTTCCATTAAATTTGTTATAAACGACGCCCTTGACCTTAGGATTAACCAACGTACTGGTCCGGCCTTGGTAAAGTGGGGTGACGGCTTGATCCTTAGCCGCAGTTTTGGCGGCAGTGAGTAAGTCTTGGTAACGGGCGGTCTTGTTGAGGGCGTCCGTTCCTTCAGCGGCGGTCAACGCACGATCATAAGTTTTGCTGTCATAGTGACCCATGTTGGAGTTGTTGGTCGATTCGAGAATTTGCAGCGACTGGATGGGGTCAGCGTAGTCCATGCTCCAGCTGGTCAGGTTAAGCTGGAAATTGCCTTGTGAAACGTTGCTGAGCATTGATGGGAATGGCAAGGCCTGAACTTTGACGGTCAGTCCGAGCTTGTTGCGCAACGCACCCTGGATAAATTCAGCGAGTTGCTGGCTGGTATCGTCGTTGGCACAGGTCAGCGTGACGGTTAGGTTACTCTTATGAAGTTGTTTTAAGGCTGTTTGGTAAAGCTTTTTGGCCTGTGCCGGTTGGTAATCGGCGGTGCCGGTCACGGTTGCGTCCTTCGTGAAATCAGCGCCGGTCTTGGGATTCTTCAACATATTGTTGATGGCAAATGTTTGCGCCGGGGTTGAGCCATTCTTCAGGACCTTGTCAGCCAGTTGCTGCCGGTTGATAGCTAGTGAAATGGCAAGCCGCAAGTTCTGGTTAGCGGCCACCGCGTTCTTTTCGTTATATTGAATGAAACCGATACGGCCGGAAGAAAGGGACTTTAGGTCGGGATTATTTTTATTTTGCGTGGTTTGCTCGCCGTTTAGCGTGATGGCGTCCAGCTTCTTGGACTGATACAGGTTGTAAGACGTGGTTGGCGACTTGATGACCTGGTAGTTGATGCTGGAAAGCTTGACGGACTGCTTATCCACGTAGGTTGGGTTTTTCTCCAACTTCCAGCTGTCACTCGTCCCGGTCCAGTCCTTCATAACGAATGGTCCGTTATAAACGGTGGTAGCGGAAGACGTGCCGTACTTCTTACCGTACTTGGTGACGGCCGTCTTGTTCAAGGGGTAGTAGGTGGTGCTAGCCAGCATCTGCTTGAAGTAGGAGGCTGGTTGACTCAGTGTGATTTTGAGTTGATAGTTGCCAACGGCCTTGACGCCCAGCGTAGATGGCGCCTTTTTCCCAGCAGCAATGGCGGTGGCATTCTTGATGTTAGCAAATTGATAGGTGAACTCCGACTTGGACTGCGGGTTCAGGGTTCGTTTCCAGGAGTAAATGAAGTCCTGGGCGGTCACGGTATCACCGTTGCTCCATTTGGCGTCGTGCTTTAAATTGATGGTGTAGAGGTGACCGTTGTCGCTGACGGTCGTCTTGGTGGCCAGGGCGTTCTCAGCCTGACTGTCGGCGTTCAAGCGGTAGAGGCCCTCGCCGACTTGACTCAGGGCGTTACTGGAAACGCCGTCGGTGATCTTGGCAACGTCCAGGCTGGAAATAGTCGATGTTTCATACAGATTCAGATCCTGTGTTGCCGTCTTTTTGGTCGATTTGGATTGGGCGTTAATCGCAAAGATACCGCCGATTAGAATGATAGCGCCGCAGATAAAAAGTGCTTTCTTGTGTTCTCTTAAACTCATGATGTATTCCTCCAGAAATTTTAGTGTGATTGGTTAGAAATAACATTGAGTTTTGCCATCGTTTGATCATTAGTGAATCCCCCTCGGTTAAAATTGGATACAAAAAACCGTCCTCAACAGCCAATGCGTTAAGGACGGTTTTAACCGCGGTGCCACCTTAATTGGACGGGTACTCAAATAGAGCCCACATCCCTTCTCCACAGGAAACTATCATTTCCCTGACAACTGACGTATGTCGCACGTCTTCCCGTACTGCAAAAGGTTCGGGGAAGCCCTCGGTGGTCCATTTAATCATCTGCGTTCGGCCGTACTCTCAGCGACGACGGCTCTCTTGGCGTGCACGATGGTCTTGATCTCCACCTCAATGGTTTGTTTCGGACGATTCTTGAATTGAGGCTAGTGTAACCCGGAAAAAAGGTGGTGTCAACCTGGAAAGTGAAAACTTTTTTACAAAGTATCAGGTTCAAATTAATTATTAATAACTAATTTAAACCTATCTCTTAGTAACTAATTGATAACTGCCGTCTAGTAATTGTAGGGCAGCCTTGTCGTCAACTTGGTCAAGTAGAATTGTCAGCCAGTGGTCCTTGTTCATGTGGTAGCCGGCCAGGTAGGCGGGTTGCTCACGCAAGATGCTGCCAAGTTCGGGATCGATTTTAACGTCTAGAATGTCGACCTCATCCTTACCAGGCAATCTCAGTTTTTCGCGGGGGACGTTCATGACCAGGCCGAACCACTTGCCCTGCAGATTCTTCAGGGCAGCGTACTTGGGGTAACTTTTGAAGGTATATTCCGGTGTAACAGCGTAGTTATCCTCAGTGTAATCGAAAATTGTTTGTCGTGTGACCATGGCAAAGGGCCTCCTTTAGGTATAGGGTTAGTTTACGATGAATAAGAGCCCATTTCAATGTGGGCCAACACGCTTAATCCAGTGAACTGGTTGTGCTAGTAATCGGCAGGAGTAGCGCGCATACTGGGCGAAAGGCAAGTGAAGATGATGACCAAATTAATTGTTTTGCGGGGAAACTCGGGATGCGGGAAAACAACTACGGCGCAACGAGTCTGGGAACAGCTTGCGCCTGACTGCTTACTGATCAGTCAGGATGTTGTCCGCCGTCAGATTTGTCACGCCCCCGATCGAAAGGGCAATGCGTCGATCCAGGTAATGGCTGACCTGATTACGTGGGGCGAGACGCAGGGATTTTCAACGATTGTGTTAGAAGGTATTTTAAAGCGTAGCGTCTATGGTGACTGGCTTAGTCTGCTCCAGAGACAGTGGGGGGAGCGCCTGATTTCGGTGTACTTTAACGTTCCATTTGCGACGACGTTAGCGCGTAATCAGCAGAAACAATCGCCGTTTACCGAGGAACAATTGCGGCAGTGGTGGCTCGGTCAGGATGGTCTGGGCAATGAAATGATCATTTTTGGTGCGCAAGAAAAAGTGACGGACCAAGCTAAAATACTGATGAAAGCAGCTACTGCAAACGAACCAGCGACAGAACAAAAACCGGCAAACCCCAAAACAGGGCTCACCGGTCAAGAACGTTAAAGAATCACGTTAGTTGTTTTTATTTGCCAGGAACGTAGCTGTCATCAATGACCAGAATTGGCTTGATGGTCTTCCCGGAAACAGAGTCAGCGTTGGCTTCATTGATTTGGCTGAACTTGTAGAACTTTTCAGTCTTGTCGAAGTCGAATTGACCCATCTTGTAGAATTCGATTAAACGAGGAATGTCAACTTGAGGAATGGAGTCACCCATGTTGACCCCAATGACACTCTTGTCGTTAACACAGAGGTCGTTCCAAGTGTCGAGGTCGACATGATGGTTCGTCACAGCGATCGCAGCTGAAGTCCCACCTTGTGCTAAGGCTTGAATGGAGTCGGAGATGACGCTGGCAACACCAGTCGTGTCAACCGCATAGTTAACACCGTAGCCACCGGTCAAATCTTGAACGGCTTTAACGACGTCGTCAACCTTCTTGCTGTTGATCACATCGGTAGCGCCGAGTTCTTTAGCTAAGTCCAAACGAGAGTCGACGATGTCAATGGCGATAACCTTAGTGCAACCTGAGATCCGGCCAGCCATCATGGCAGCTAACCCAACAGCACCAGTCCCAAAGACGGCAATCGTGTCACCAGGCTTTGGCTTCAAGGTGTTCAGAACAGTCCCAGAACCGGTAACATAGCCACAGCCCAGAGGTCCGAGTTTCCGTAAGTCAAGGTCCTTGTCGACCTTAACGGCGTTCCGTTCACGAACGACCGTGGTTGAGGTGAAGGAACTTTGGTCAAACATGTCGGCAACGTTGTGGCCCTTTTCAGTGAAGTGTGCTGAACCATCTGGACGAACACCAGATAAGTTGTTCGCAGCATAGTTTTCACATTGGGTAGGAATCCCTTTCAGACAGCTCTTGCAGTTCCCACAGCCGTAGAAACTGAGAACAACGTGATCGCCAGGCTTGAATTGGGTAACTTCTGGCCCAACCTTTTCAACGATCCCAGAACCTTCGTGGCCTAAAACGATAGGATAGTCGATGACCGCAACCCCAGTACGCAGAGCTTCGTCAGAGTGGCAGATCCCACTAGCAACCATGTGGACTTGAAGATCGTCCGGACCCATGTCAGCTAGTTCAACGTCATCACGAATTTCAAAATCAGCATTTTGCTTATCAACAACTGCAGCTTGAATCTTCATAATTGGCACCTCGTTTTTATTTATTTATACGTGATTATTATCACACAGATAGGCAAAAATGCAAGCGCTTCCACAGTGGCATTTTCACACTATCCGGGGGAATATCCTCAATCTGACGGGCTTTGCCAGCAGTTAGCCAATCTCGCCAAAGTGACGGGGATCTCGTTTTCAATTTCTATTTACAGGGGAATTTCGCCGAAAAGAGATAATTCGCGACGGAATTATCTCTTTTCGAGTCTATGACTAGCCATTAGCCTTTTCAGGATGGCCTTGTAGGTAAACAACGTGGGTGTTCAAGAATTCTTCAATCCCATGCTTACCATCATCACCACCGATACCGGATTCCTTCCAGCCGGAGTGAGACCCATTCATAGCTTCAAAGTTGAACCGGTTGATGTAAGTTTCACCGTCTTCCAATTCACGAGCAGCACGCATAGCGTTGTCGATGTTTTCAGTGAAGATGGAAGAAGTCAACCCGAAGTCACTGTCGTTAGACATGTTGATGGCGTCGTCCAAGGTCTTAAAGGTCAATACAGGAAGTACTGGGCCAAAGATTTCGTCTTGAACGATTTCGGAGTCTTGCTTAACGTTGGAAATTACGGTTGGTTCGAAGAAGAAGCCTTTAGCAATCTTAACCACGTGGCCACCAGTTTCCAGCTTGCCGCCGGCCTTAACAGCCCGGTCGACCATGCCAGATACCTTGTCCAAAGCGCCTTGGTTGATCAGTGGGCCCATGCCAATGTCTTCGTGTTCCATTGGATCGCCGACGGTAACTTCGCCCATCTTGGTAGCCAATTTCTTCGTGAATTCATCCGCAATGTCTTCTTGAACGTAAACCCGTTCACAGTTGTTGCAAAGTTGACCGTTGTTGTCGACACGAGAGTCGATAATGGATTGAACAGCCAAGTCGATGTCAGCATCCTTGCAGACGATAGCAGGGGCTTTCCCACCAAGTTCCAAAGAAACCTTGGCCATGTGGGTAGCAGCCGCAGCCATAACACGTTTCCCAGAGTTAACGGAACCGGTTAAACTGATAATGCCGATCTTCTTGTTCTTAGAAAGTTCGTCACCAATGACGGCACCAGGACCAGTAATGATGTTAACAACACCCTTAGGAATCCCAACCTTTTCAACGATCTTCGCAAATTCCAGACCCAGGTTAGGCGTGTCGGTACTTGGCTTCATAACGATTGTGTTCCCAGTTACCAAAGCTGGACCCATCTTCCGGGCAATCAAGAAGAATGGGAAGTTCCAAGGTAAAATACCAGCGGCAACACCGATAGGTTGCTTGTCGATCATAATGCTTTCGTTAGCGTTGTCGGATTGAAGAATTTCCCCTTCATAGGTCCGAGAAGCACTAGCCATGTAGTCGAAGTAGTCGGCCGAGAATAAAATTTCGGTGGTAGCTAAGGCCTTAACCTTGCCTTGTTCTTCCTGAAGCATTTCGATCAGGTGATCGGAATCTTTACGGATTTCGGTAGCGACGTCGTGTAAGTATTGGCCTCGAGTTGCGGCGGGAACCAACTTCCATGACTTCTGTGCTTCGTAAGCGGCATCGATAGCTTCACGAGCTTCGTCGACCGTTGCACTTGGGACCGTAGAAATTGGTTCACCGGTAGCCGGATTGATAACAGTGATCAGATTGCCTGAAGAAGAATCTCTAAATTCACCGTTGATGTACATTTGATAATGTTTTAATGCAACAGAACTTTGTGCCATGATGTAAAATACTTCCTTTCCCAGCTGCTCTTCTTAGGAGGGTAGCTATAAAACGAATTAGGCGACAAATGAAAACAGCTACAACGATGATTACCTTGTCGTGCGCAACCCACGAATTGAAGGTGACACATCGTTTAAAAAACAATACATTGTTAATTTATGAGCAATCGATAGCAATCGCTTATAACGCTCCTGCTCGACTTCTCACCTTTTGTTTTAGTCCTTTTTGCGACAAAATGCAAAGTTATTCACAAGGAAAATAGGGTGAACGACCGCGCTAGCCTTACAGCCACTAACTGGCAGAAAATTTTAAGGGATTTGATAGTAACCTGTCCAACTTTTTAAAATAACTGGTAATTGAAAAAACAATGGTTCCAAGCCGGAGATAGCAGAAATGCAATGAACGAAAAGGATCTATTTAAAGTTAATTAGTAAATAAACTCTATTATTAATAATTAGAACAAACAATTAAATGTAAGTTAGATACACTGCAGTTACTTGATAGTCCGCCGACTATAGGAGAGCGTCTTCAGATAGAACTATAAAAAAGGAGAGTGGGACATAACTCAAAAAGTTGCTTCTTTCAGAATCTAATAATTCTGAAAGAGGCAACTTTTATTTACGCCACTATGGTGCCGAAACGTGGGACATCAGGCAGTTTGTTGCGCTTAACCCGATAGCAAAAATTATGCCAGAGTCAGGCATAATTCCTGCTATCACGTTAATGTTCGCAAACTAACCGCCTGATGTCCCACTCTCGAAATGAGTCAGTAATCAATGGTTGGGTCCATACATGTTTAGGATGACAACGCCGACCACGACTAGAGCGATGCCCAGAATACTAGCGAGGTTAATCGGTTCGTGCCAAAGCGTGATGGAGATGGCGGTGGTGATGACGATCCCGATACCAGCCCAGATAGCGTAGGCAACGTTCAGATCGATGTTTTTCATGGCTACCGATAAGAAGTAAAAGCACAGGCCGTACGCGAGTAACGCGCCCAGCGATGGCCATAATCGTGTGAATCCGGCCGCGACTTTAAGCAGATTGGTCCCAATCAATTCCCCAATAATGGCGATTCCCAAGTAGATATATGGCAATTTCGCCGCCCCCTAATGTTTCATGTGAAACACGTCTAGCCCCCAGTGTAGCAGTGACAAGCAGCCAGTGCAATGCGAATACATAGGGGCTGACTTTTTAGTCAATTGACATAAAAAACTGGCCCTAACCAGACCGGCTTCACAGGTACTATTTAATTTTTTCGTTGGTAATGGCCTCGATATCCGCCTTGGCAATTTTAGCCATATTTTTCTTGAGGTGGTGGACATCAGTCTTATTCGTAATAAAGCCAGATTCAACCAAACTGTAGTCAATACCGCGTTTGCGTAAGACGTTACAGTTCTTTAAGTTGGTTCGATAGCTATAACCGTTATAGGCCTTGTTCAAGCCAACGTACTTTTGAATAACCTTAGCGAGGCGCTTGTCACGAGCCGTTGGGTGTTGTTTATGGATAATGACGTGACCACCATGTCCGGCAGGCGCGTCCAAGTGAAACATGATGACCGTCGTTTTCTTGTTAAGTTTGTATGAGCCTTGATGATGAAACAAGGTGTCGCTGACCAGGTTCTTCTTAGGATTGTAAAATGTGACCGTGCTGTTTTGAACTTCTTTAGCGTACTTGCGCAGTTGGGGCAGCATGTACTTGCGTAGGAAGGTTGCTTCGGTCGTCCCGTTTCCCCGGGCACCGGGGTCACCGGCACCGTGCCCCATGACGATGAGGTAATGTTTCTTAGCCTTGGGTGTCGTTTTCTTGGCTGGCTTCGTGGTCGCTTCTGTCGTGGCAGTAGTTTGGGCGTTAGCGACGGGCGTGTTTAATGCCAACGGCAAGAGTAGCATGAGCCCAGCAATGAGTCCGAATTTCCATTTCTTCATATGTATGTACTCCTTAGTCATAGTGTTGATAGTTTTTAACTATCCCGATTGACTCACTTCATCATACGCCTAAAGCGGGTGAACGGGTAGTCGATTTTGGCAAAGTCGACTGAACATAATACGGGGTAAAAAATTTTTTCATGAAAGTGGAAGCTTTCCGGATATAATAGGAATTATATGATACTAAATCCTAGATTCAGGAGGCCCTTCCCAAATGACACCAGAATCTCAAGTCTTAAACATTATCCGGACCACCCCAGAACTCATGCGCATCCTAACGCTGATTCGTGACCGCCATCTCAAGCAGGGGGCATTGGCCGCTGGGAGCATTCGGAACACTGTCTGGCAGGTGCTGAGCAATCAGCCCGTTCAGTTGGGCAGCGACATTGACGTTGTCTTTTTTGACCCTGATCGCCCCGCCAGCGACGATCTTGAGATTTATGCCCAGTTGACGCAACTCGCACCAGAATATCAGTGGCAGGTCAAAAATGAAGTCTACATGGCCCACTATAATTTTTCTGATACGCCGGACTTTACCTCGGTAGCCGATGCCATTGGTCACTTTGTCGAGGTTCCGACCTGCGTGGGTGCCTATCTTGATGGGGATGAGCTGAAATTAATTGCGCCCCATGGTGTGGATGATCTGGTCAATTTTCACTGTCGACCGATTCCGTTTTACCAACAAGACGAGCGCCACCGCGCCATTTATCGGCAACGGATGGCGACTAAGCAGTGGCAGAAAAAGTGGTCACAACTACAGGTAGCTGAGGTATAATCAGCCTTTGTTTAGCCTGAGTGGGTTTATCGTAAAACCCGAAAGCATACTAAAAAGACGGCCACTCCCCATCAAAAAGGGAGTGGCCGTCTTAGCGTTGGCGTGGGACCAGCGGAAAAAAAGAAAAACGTCCCCACTACTTGTTGGTAGCGGCGACGTTTAGTTGGTTAATCTTTGATTGATTCGGCTTCAACATTTTCAGCGGGAGCACTGTGCTTTTGCACCGTTCCCAGAATCTTTCTTGCGATGGGGCCGACAATCACTAATTGCAGCGGCAAGGCCATGAAGAGGTTGAAGATCCAAGTGTGTAAATAAGTCAGCAGGGCGTTACCGCCGAAGTTTTGCGTGACCACCATGCCAAATAGAGACATTAGAGTGACCATGCCGGCAACCATCATGACTGAGATGGTTAGGGCAATGCGAATCTGCTTCTTTTTCATGTAATCGTTAATAATGAAGTGGAAAAAGATGTATTTGACGCCGGGACCAATAATCCCCAGGTCGCAGATTGCGGCGACCAGCAAGGCCAGTGGGTATCCGGTCAGAACCTCACGAATGAAATGGTGACTGAATCCGTCGGCTAGAGCGATGTTGTAGCCAGCCATGACCAAGACCATGAGGCCGGCCATAACGGCAGTGAAAAGTAGTTCTTCTTTAAAATTTTTAGGCATTGTGTTGCTCCTCGTTTAAATTTCCCACGAGATGTTAGCGTACCACATATTTTTTCACGGCGTAAGGATTGTTTTGAAAGTAACCGTTTTTATTTTCAGAGTGGGCCCAAAGACGTTAAGCAGAGCCAGCTGTCTTTGGTCCACGTTTCGGTAGTCTGGCCATTACGCATAACGAATGCCCAAATCCTAGGCAGCAGAATTTTAGTCATATTGGAATAGCGTCTAGTGCCGATGACCAACTGACGGAGATATTCCTTGTCAGCCTGCCCAAATATTCCTATATTGCGCTAATATTCACAAATAATATTGCATAAGTATATAAAAGCGGCCTATAATACAGATGATTCAGAGTGAAATCGATTACATATTTTCCTCGAGGAGGAAGTACAGTGAATACACCAATGGAATCATCTAAAACAAAGAGCATCTATTTTTGGGATAAACTAAATGTCTTGCGCGCTGGGATTCTCGGCGCCAATGACGGCATTATTTCTGTTTCCGGAATCGTTTTGGGGGCAACCGGAGCCGAGCTCAGCAGTACGACCTTACTGGTTAGTGGCATCTCCGGCATGTTGGCTGGTGCCTGTTCCATGGCCGGTGGTGAGTGGATCTCCGTTAGCGCTCAACACGACGTTCAGGAGTACACCATGGCGCATGAAAATCCCCAAGTCGACGTTGACCTTTCCCAGAAGGACCTGCTGATTCCGTTTCATGCGGCTGCCATGTCCTTCACGGCCTTCATCATTGGCTCCCTGATTCCTTTGCTGGCAATCATGTTGTCCGCCCCAAGCTGGCGCTTCATCAACACGGCCATTGCTATGGTGATCGCGCTAAGTCTGAACGCCATCATCAGTACCTACGAGACGACTAACTCGACCAAACGGACCATCGTCCGCAACGTTGTCATTGGGATCCTAACCATTTTTGTCACGTATGGTATTGGGGCGTTACTGCATGTGATGCTTGGATAACATATATTTTCTAAATGGCAATGTTTCTTTTGAAGGTAGACATTAGCTGCAACAAAAAGCGTTCAGAGCGGCTAACACCCTCTCTGAACGCTTTTGCTTATAGTTTTTGGGTTTGACCCTCGACGGTAATGCGATTACGACCAGCTTCCTTGGATAAATACAGGTAGTGATCGACACGCTTGAACCAACTGTCAAAGTCGGCGTCGGACTGTTGGAGCGCTGAAATGCCAATGGAGACGGTGACCGTCATTGTGTCCCCATTTATGGTGATGGGACTCTTCTGTAGGACATTACGAATCGTTGTGACCTTATTTTGAGCGTCTACCGGGGAAATATTTTCGAAAATGATTACAAATTCTTCGCCGCCGTATCGGAACAGCTCACCATGATTGGTCTGTTTCGTTAGTTCTTGATTAAAGAGCTGAGCGACGTGTTTCAACACGGCGTCGCCTGCTAAATGACCGTAATCGTCATTGAAGTGCTTAAAATGATCGATATCAAACATCGCCATGGTAATCGGCATGGTCGGGTGCTGCCGGTAAACGCCGAACACACCAACCGTTGTCGTATCAAAGTTGGCGCGATTGCGAACACCGGTCAACTCGTCGTAATTTGCCGCTTGATCCAAGCGCGCGAAGTGGTTAATGACGTGATTCACGCGGGTAACGAAGAAGCGAATGATCCACATGTAAGCGATGAAGACGACGAGGACGTTGGTGGCATAGAATAGGTGATAGGGCCGTGCCGACCAGATAATCAGGCACCACGCGCCACCATATAAAAATTGGAGAACTAAGAAGCGCCATTCAGAGGTCAGAACCAAGTCTTGATGACGGCTAATGTAGGCAATGACGCCGAACAGGACGGCCATGGTCAGCATGAACACCCACCAATACCGTGTGTTAGCGCCCAAGCGTAGTGCCTGACCGTAGAAGACCAGCGGCATCGCCAAGTTAACCAGGGTTACTGCTAACGTTTGCATGGCGTACATGCTATACAGCAGAATCATCAGTTGGGCAATGGCGTAAGCCCAGCTCATCACGCTACCGCCGTTCAGAACTAAGAAGGTTTGTCGCAGGAGGAAGACCCCGCCGACGACAACCAGAGCTTCAATCATTTCTAGAATAAAAGTTCGCGTACGGGACAATCGTGCCGTTCGTTGCGCCACCAGATAGGTCATGACCATCATGATGGCGATTAGCCCAATAGTAATCAGAGCCATAATTACAGATTTTATATTAAAGACATCATTAAAGAAGCTTTCAAATAAGTACATTTGATCACCTACTTATCGTAAATTACAGTTCTAAGCATACCATTAAATGGGGATAACGATTTCGTTGATTAACAAATATTAGGCGCATTTGCCCCCCATTTCGGCTATATTGGGTGAATTTAGGCACAAGTGAAATGGTGAGGTAAACATCAGTTATGCCTGTTTTAGCAGCGCTATTGACCTATGCTTAAACGCTAGTAATTAACGTAAATCAATAACTTTTCTATGGACATCATCTATGTTGCCTCAGAACAACCAAGTCAGCCGAGAGGTCGGCAGATATGGGCTCAGGCGTGTTCGCACCGATCCAGCCCATATCTGCCGGTCGGTAAGGCGATGGTTGGACAACGTTGCCTAATTTTAGCCACAATATTGCCGTTACAGCAGTCATACTAGGTGGTTTAGACCCTTCAGTTATTTCCAATAAGTATAGCTACCAGAAGAGATATGGGGGATTTGCCTAATTTAAATTGGAATATTCAGTGCTTATAATGAAATTATAAACGGATAATGACGGGTATAATGGAAACTAAAAGGAATCCCGTTATTACAAGGGTGTAAGCGCTACATATGATTGGAATATTCCCGGCAATGATCAGGATCAAAAACAATCACGCGCTACTCAGGACAACCCGCAGCCGAACAGCAACATCGAACTGACATAATTCAAATCTTGGAGGATGATTTCAATGGCAACACTTGAAGTGAAAGACTTACACGTTGAGGTTAAGGACGACGAGCAAAACAAGACGCAGGAAATCCTAAAAGGGGTCAACCTGACCATGAAGACCGGCGAAATCCACGCCATCATGGGGCCTAACGGAACTGGGAAGTCGACGTTATCGCAGACCATCATGGGCCAACCCGCCTACCACGTGACGCAGGGTGACATTTTGCTGAACGGTGAAAGTATCCTCAAGATGCCAGTTGACGAACGGGCGCGCAAAGGCCTTTTCCTCGGCATGCAATACCCTGCTGAGATTCAAGGGGTCACCAATGCTGAATTTCTCCGGGCGGCCATGAATGCGCGCCGGGCCGATGACGACCAAATCTCCGTGATAGCCTTTCTAAAGGAACTCGACAAGAACCTAGCGCTCCTCGACATGAGTGAATCTATGACGGAACGTTACTTAAACGAAGGATTCTCTGGCGGGGAAAAGAAACGTAACGAAATCCTCCAACTTTTGATGATCAAACCAACCTTTGCCTTACTCGACGAAATCGATTCTGGCTTGGACATTGACGCCTTGAAGGTCGTTTCCAAAGGGGTCAACTCCATGCGTGGCGACAACTTCGGTTCCCTGATCATCACCCACTACCAACGCCTGTTGAACTACATCGTTCCCGACGTGGTGCACGTTATGATGGGCGGCCGCATCGTCAAGACTGGCAATGCCGACCTCGCCAAGACGCTTGAAAAAGAGGGTTACGCTGGTCTGCGGGATGACTTGGGACTAGATGTTGAATTAGTCGACGAGAACTAAGGAGGGTCGAACACATGGAAGCAGTTCAAGATTACGAAGCACTTAAACCAGAACTCGCGGCCGCTGCGAACGACCACGGCGAACCGCACTGGGTTGTCGATCGGCGCTTAGCCGCCATCGACGACCTGGCTACCGCAGCCTTACCCGAGGTCAACCGCTTCGACATTCACCGTTGGCCACTAACGCCGACCGATGAGCCATTGACGTTCAGCCGGTCCAGTGCTGACCTGGCCGCAAATGTACCGGTCGCAGCTGACCATATTCAAATCGTCCAGGTTGGGCAGACAACGGTGACGGTCAATTTGCCCGCTGAACTCGCTGACCAGGGTGTCATTTTGACTGACATCTTCTCGGCCTTCCGCGAGTACCCGCGTTTAACGCAAGAACACTTTATGGATAAAATCATTAAGACCAATGAAGACCGCTTAACTAGTTTCCACACGGCCTTCCTCAACGCCGGCGTCTTCCTTTATGTGCCCAAGGGTGTGGTCATTGATGATCCCATCGAGCTTCACCTGGTTCAGGACAGCACGCAGGAAAAGCACCCACTGATCTCACACGTCCTAATCGTCGCCGAAGCGGACAGCCATTTTTCCGTGATGCAACATTTGACGACCCAAGGCGACCAGGCCAACTTAGCCAGCTGTGTGGTCGAAGTTTTCGCCCGGCCAAATAGTGAGGTTCACTTCTCGTCCTTTGATGAGCTAGGACCCAACACCACGACCTACCTCAACCGGCGGGCTAATATCAGTCGCGATGCCAACGTTGATTGGGCAATTGGCCTGATGAACGATGGCGACACATTTGGTGACTTTGATTCTGAACTGATCGGCGAAAATTCCAAGTCCGACGCCAAGGTCATCACCTTGACCGGGGGTCGGCAACGCGTCGGCGTCAACACTCGCGTCACTAACCGTGGGAAGAAGTCGACCGGGAATATCCTGCAACGTGGGGTCATCATGGAAAAGTCCACGTTGATCTTTAACGGGATCGGCCACATCATTCACGGGGCTGCCGGCGCCAATGCCGAACAGGAGAATCGCGTGCTGATGATGTCCAGTAAGGCTCACGGGGATGCTAATCCAATCCTCTTGATCGATGAAAACGATGTGTTGGCCGGTCACGCCGCAAGTGTGGGCCAGGTCGACGCCAAACAGATGTATTACCTAATGAGTCGTGGTATCACCAAGGCGCAAGCCAAACGCTTAGTCATTCGGGGCTTTCTGAGTGCCGTCTTACAGGCCATTCCGGCCAAGGATGTGCGGCAGAATCTCACGGATACGATCGAAAGGAAGCTTGAAAATGGCGCAGAAATTGAGTGACTCACGCACTGATTTTCCCATTTTAGATCAAGAAGTTAACGACGAACGGTTAGTCTACTTGGACAACGCCGCGACGGCTCAAAAACCCAATCAAGTGGTTGATGCCTTAGTCCACTTTTACCAGCACGACAACGCCAACGTTCACCGGGGCGTCCACACGCTAGCGGAACGGGCGACCGAAGCCTATGAGAATGCCCGGCATAAGGTGCAACACTTTATTCACGCGCAGAAGCCAACCGAAATCGTCTTTACCAAAGGGGCGACGGACGGATTGAACCTGGTCGCCAGCACCTATGGCGAGGCCAACGTTCAGGCCGGCGATGAAATCGTCATTTCCATTATGGAACATCACAGCAACCTGATTCCTTGGCAACAATTGGCGATTAAGAAGCACGCCACACTGAAGTACATCGAACTGACTGCCGATGGTGAGCTGGACATGGTCGACGCTGTGGCTAAGATTACCGACAAGACTAAAATTGTTGCAGTCGCCCACGCTAGCAACGTGATGGGGACCGTGACGCCGGTCAAACAACTGGCGAAATTAGCGCATGAGCACGGTGCCATCTTCGTTGGTGACGGGGCACAATCCGTGCCACACATGCCAGTCGACGTGACCGATTTGGACGTCGATTTCTACGCCTTCTCCGGCCACAAGATGATGGGGCCCACGGGAATTGGCGTGTTGTACGGTAAGGAAGATCTCCTACAGGCCATGCCGCCCTATCAGTACGGTGGTGAAATGATCGGTTTCGTTCACCGCGATGACAGCACCTGGGCCGAACTTCCTTGGAAGTTTGAAGCCGGCACGCAAAATATTGCCGGGGCCATTGGTTTGGGGGCTGCGGTCGACTATCTGACCAACATCGGCATGGACCAGGTCCAAGCGCACGAACAGAAGCTGGTCGACTACCTCTTACCTAAGATGGAGAGCATGCCGGGCGTCACGGTCTATGGGCCGCAAGATCCGGCTAAGCACACGGGCGTCATCGCCTTTAACCTCGACAACCTCCACCCCCACGACGTCGCCACGGCGCTGGACATGGAGGGTGTTGCCGTACGGGCGGGCCACCACTGTGCGCAACCGCTGATGGATTACTTAGGCCTTGTCGCGACAGCGCGGGCCAGTCTGTACCTTTACAATACACAAGCAGATGCTGACAAATTACTGACGGCACTGCAGGAAACAAAGGAGTTCTTTAATCATGGGACTGTCAAAGCTGAATAGTCTTTACCGCGAAGTTATCTTGGATCATGCGGATCACCCACATCATAAGCACACCTTGGCTGAGAGTACCAATACGATTACGCTGAAGAATCCGACCTGTGGTGATGTGATCAACTTAGAAATTAAATTAACGCCGGACGATAAAATTGCCGACATCGGGTTCACCGGCGACGGTTGCACCATTAGTCAGTCGTCCGCCAGCATGATGACCGACGCCGTCATGGGTAAGTCTAAGGAAGAAGCCTTGAAGATGGCGAAGACCTTCTCCGATATGGCGATCGGTAAGGAACACGCACAGGCTGACTTGGATGAGTTACAGGACGCGGCCATTTTATCAAACATCATGCAGTTTCCGGCGCGCATCAAGTGTGCCACTCTTTCCTGGTGGGCACTGCAGCGGGCCTTACTCGAAGAAACTGATGAGACTAGCGAGGAGGAGTCGTAATGACAGAAGTACCTGATGTGGTCGCCAATGACCGCGACTATGAATTCGGATTTCACGATGATATCAAGCCCGCTTACTCAACTGGGCGTGGCCTAACGGAGGAAACCGTCCGCGAAATTTCGGCAGCGAAGAATGAGCCGCAATGGATGCTAGACTACCGGTTGAAATCTTACGCCGCCTATAAGCGCATGCCGATGCCGGACTTTGGCCCGGACCTGTCCGATTTGGACCTGAAAGACATGTTGTACTACCAGAAAATGACGGACAAGAAGTACCGCGACTGGAAAGATGTGCCCGACGATTTGAAGAAGACCTTCGATCGCTTGGGTGTGCCCGAGGCCGAACGGAAATACTTAGCGGGATCCTCCGCACAGTACGAGTCCGAAGTCGTCTATCACAATATGCGCGATGACTTTGCCAAGCTCGGGATCATCTTCACAGATACCGACACGGCACTGCGTGAATATCCCGAACTCTTCAAGAAGTGGTTTGGCAAATTGGTCAAGCCGACCGACAACAAATTCGCGGCCTTGAATGCGGCAGTCTGGTCTGGGGGGTCCTTTATCTACGTGCCGAAGGGTGTCCAAACCAAGACGCCAATTCAATCTTACTTCCGGCTGAATGCCGAAAACTCCGGGCAATTTGAACGGACCCTGATCATTGTCGATGAGGGTGCGCGGGTCGATTACGTCGAAGGCTGTACGGCGCCAAACTACTCATCGGACAGTCTGCATGCCGCTGTGGTCGAGGTCAACGTTGCCAAGGACGCCTATTGCCGCTACACTACCATTCAAAACTGGTCGAATAACGTCTACAGCCTGGAAACTAAGCGGGCTGCCGCTGAAGAAAACGCCACGATGGAATGGGTCGACGGTAACTTAGGTTCCAAGGTCACCATGAAGTACCCCAGCGTTTACTTGAATGGTGAGGGTGCACGGGGGACCATGCTGTCGATCGCCGTGGCCAGCAACGGGATTCATCAAGATTCCGGAGCCCGGATGATTCACAACGCTAAGAACACCTCAAGCTCTATTGTGTCCAAGTCCATCGCCAAGACGGGTGGTGCGACCGATTATCGTGGAACCGTGCGTTTTGGCCGCCACTCCGACGGGTCCAAGGCCCACGTGGAATGCGACACGATCATCATGGATGACCAGTCCTCATCCGACACGATTCCGTACAATGAAATCTCAAATTCCAACGTCTCCATGGAACATGAAGCGCGGGTCTCGAAGATTTCCGAAGAACAGCTCTATTACCTGATGAGCCGCGGCATCTCCGAAGCCAAAGCCACTGAAATGATCATCATGGGCTTCGTTGAACCATTCACCAAGCAATTACCGATGGAATATGCGGTTGAGTTGAACCGACTGATCAGCTTTGAAATGGAAGGGTCGATCGGGTAAGTCATAAGTGAAATAACAGCATCGTCACTGGTTGAGAACGTTCTGTTCTTGATTGGTGACGGTGTTTTTGTGTTGTCGTTTGTTTGTAAATTGGGTTAAAGAATCAAAAATGATTTTAAAACAACCGCCATTTCCAACCCTTAACTATAATGAGACGTGTTATGGGGATCCGGTTAGTTATTTTTGGCGTAAATCAAAACAAGCCATCGACAGTGAGGAGCTGATTCAAATTCCAAGAATATTTTACGTATTATTAGCAGGCGAGGCGACCTCGCGTTTAGGAAATAACTTTTTTGATATTGCCATCATGATTTACTTGTACAAGGTAACAAGCAATTCAGTCGTGATTGGGTTGGTATCGGGACTATTTAACGTGCTAGTTTTACTGAATTTGATCACCGGATTCTTAGCGGATAAGTATCTGAAGACGCGGATCATGCAGATTGTGGATGTTGCCCAGGCCGTATTGATGTTTGTTGCAGCAGTCCTCTACTTTGGCAATGACGTCACGGTCTTTACTATCGTTGGAATTTCCTTTCTGTCTAAAATTATGGGAACCTTTTTTGATCCGGCCGAAGACGCTCTGATCCCGCAGGTTATTGCTGCGGATCATTTAAGCCAGGCAAACGGGCTGAACCAGGGGCTACAGATGATCACACAAATCATCGGAATGTTGCTGGGTGGAGTTTTGGTGACACTTCTGCCGATTGCGTCGTTTGCACTGATTAACGGTGCCACCTTCTTGGTTTCACTGGTCTGTCTAACAATCGTTAATCATGTCTTACATGAACAGATTGTGGTGGAAAATGACGAAACGACTCTGGGTAATTGGTATGACGGCATTGTCTACGTTGCACATCATCAAGTGCTCCGGATTATTATTCTCCTTGCGATGATTGTGAATTTGACGTTGGGGCCCATTATGGGATTGGACGTGGCGTGGATTCGGGGGACATTGCACGCAAGCTCCTTTATGTATAGCGTCTCTCAGGTCACGTTGATGGTGGGGATCATCCTGGGGAACGTACTGGTCAACTTAGTGAAGTGGTCGTTGAAGCATAAGCTGTTGTTTTCACTGACAATGATGGCAACGGCGGTTTTGTTGATGGCGTTGATCCAGAACCTCATCGTGACGCTGCTGATGATGGCCGTAATTGGGATGGCCGGTGGCTTTCTGAATGTGTCAGTCTTTACGCTGATTCAGACGCGAACGCCGGGCCATGTGTTGGGTAGAGTAAACGGCGCCATGTTGGCTGGCTCAAATGTCTCCTTGCCACTGGGGATGATGTTGGGTGGTCTCTTGTCGGGCATCGTCAGTATCGCAGTGGTCTACATTGTCGGTGCGGCGATTACGTTGTTGGCAACGCTATTGATTGTGCGCGTGGATTTTGCGGAAGAAACGGCGAGTTAAATGGCTGCGGTAAGCGGTCACCGACGAATTTCGGAGATTGAAAAGAGGCACGCCAATGTATGGATAAAATCAAACGAGTCATCGTCAGCGATTTTCTCGGCACGCTAACAGTCAGTGCCCTCATGACTTATAGTTACTGGTATCTGTACCAGGAAACGCGTAGTCAAGCCGTTATTTCCATACTGGGAACCTTTTCGATGGTGATGTTACTATTCGCCTTTATCGGGGGTTATGTGGTCGATCAGCACAGTAAGATTCAGTTGCTACGGGTGATTGCGACGATGCGGCTGGTGATTATGGGGTGCGGTGGTCTGGTTGTCTTAATCTGGCACCAAGGAACGACCATTTTATTTATAATTGTCATGGTAAATGCCTTACTGGGCGTGGTCTACGGACCGTTAACGGAGTCTGTCGCGCCAGCGTTGATTACAGATGATTCGACGCTATTTACCGCGAATTCATGGGTTGCGGCTGCGAACCAGGTTTCCTCGATTGCTTCATCTGCATTGGCTGTCTTACTGGTGTATGTGAAGGCACCGGCGCTGGCATTAGGCGTGGCATTTCTAGCGCTGACCCTCTCTGTGATGGCACTCAGTCGGATTGCAAATGATTCCGCACCGGTGAAGCGAGAACGGTTAGCCATTCGTGAAACGCTACGAGACTTCGCTCAAGGAATCCACCTGGTCGTCCGTAATCCCGTGATTAGCTGCATGGTTCCGGTGGCCCTGCTAGCAAACTTTGGCTATTGGTCGATTTGGCTGCTGATGCCAAAATTCAGTGTTGATATCTTTGGTCGGTATCCGTTTGTGTATAACCTGATTGATATCACGCTGACCGTGGGCGGAATTGCTGGAGCGACGCTTTTTTCTAAATTTCAGCGGGCAGGATTATTTGCAAAATGGTATCCCTTTTTGTTGTTGGGACAAGCAGCCATGATGCTTTTATTGGGACTCAGTGGTCGGGGTAATCCAACACTGGGGCATGTGATATTGGTGGGTGTGGCTTGGCTGGGATATGGGTTTTTCAATAGTATTTCAGCCATTATTTACTTTTCAATCGTCCAATTGTCGGCCAAAAAGGATAAAGTCGGGTTGATTACTGGTGCGGTCTTAACGCTCTTCTCAATTGCCAATCCGATAGCGGCCGTAGTGAGTGTGCCGTTGACCCATTTAGCAACATTACCGGTACTGATTGTCGGCTTGGGTGGCGTGATGTTATTGGCGACGATTCCAGCATTTAGTCCGCGATTCTTGCGGGTACTGAAACGGTTCGATTCACAGGAACCATGAGGGCGACCGCATTCTGGTCCACGGTATCAGTGGCGGGATTGACCAGCCACTTTCTTAAATGCGAATAGCAGATGGCGTCAGTATTTACAAAAGTGAGAATACATCAAAACGGCCGCAGACATTGTACTTAGTCTACGGCCGTTTTGATATAGCGATTCAACTGCTTACTGACAAGAATCTGAGCAACTGTTCACCGCTAATCATTGTGACGGAATTTGAAGACCGGGACGATCAGCAAGGCCGCAAAGGGTAACCAACTCAGTGCGCCAAAGACATTTAGAAACGCGTGGTTTAATTGGTGCTTGAGTGTTTGTCGGATTTCGTGAATCAACTTGGTTAATTCCTGGTTGATTTGGTGAATCTTGTGGTTGATTTTTTGATTGACCGCAAGGGAGATCGTGTGGTGAACCTGTTGCTTCATGACCTGTGGGATTGCCGTGGGTGTAACTTGCTTTTGCGTTGCTAGTTGACGCAGGGCTTGCTGATAAGCTTGTTCCGTCTTTTGATGCCGAGTGGTAGCTGAAATGGTAACCGTTGTGGGAGATAGCTTAGCGTTCGTTGATGTGACGGTCGTGCTGTTAGGATTGAGCTTTCGTTGGAGCTTGTCAGATAGCCGGTGTTGTTGACTCGTGGTGACGTTAGCCAATTGACTCACACGGGTTTGGGCATTAGCCAATGTGTGCTGCTTAGCCTGAGTTACGTTGCTCGTCAGTAAGGTTGTGAATACGGTGATGGCGAGAACCATCACCACTTGCCGGAGCACGTTAGCAACACTTTGTGAACTGGTTAGGCGGGCACCGTGGAAGTCAGCTACCGCCAGAATATTTGCCGTCGCGGCGAACCTTCTATCGGGCATTCCGGGATAAGGATGACTTACTGGATTACTATGATCGTGAAGTGGGGCAACGTTATTTGACAGCGTTACAGCAGATTACGCCACAGAAGATGGTGTTTAAAGAGGTGTTGACGTATTTTTTCACGTTCTGGTGGGGGAACGCAAACAGATTCGTTTACTGATCAAGCGGGGGCTATTTAGTCGAATGTTGGCCAAGATTACCCCTATGGCTAGTGAGATTTATCGTGTATTTCCAGCACCGTGGCACATCACTGGCTCGCCGACCGAGACGGACTATATCATGAGTTTTGCGGCGGGGGGCTTTTGGAACGTTTTAAATCAATGGCTGGTGCGCAATCAGCCGGAATCACCGGCAGAAATGGCGACACTGCTGATGGCGGGATTAAAGCGCTTAGGGGAAGCGGACGATGGCGGTCACTAAGTGTTAAGCGATTCGTAAAGCCAATTACCGGGCGTTCATCATAGTTATCAGAATAGCGTAAAAACACATGACAAGCTCAGTCAGGCTAGTCATGTGTTTTTGTGAATCGTTTATTTTACAGGAACACTAGTCCTGCTAGCAGTGTGTAGCTGACGCGCCAAAAGCTAATGGGCCGCCCAAAAGAACCCGAGGACAAAAGCCACCGCCAGCGCCATTAGGACCAATCAGCCCGGTAATGCTCCCGGGTTGAAGGCTAAAGGTGGCGTCTGCCACGATTTTCTTATGGCTGATATAGGTGTTTACGTTTTGTACATCGAGCATGTAATCGTCCTCCTAGTCGTTGTTAGTTACGCACTTTAACTAACTCTACTGTCGGTCATTGGGCGGGTTGCAAACAAGCAATTCGTAACGGCCATTCCGCAAATAGAAAGGAAGATTCGCGCAACTTAGAGTTTCGCAAGTGGGCTGAGCGACTGGTACTAAAGCATTCTAATGGGTTGCATTGAAATAGGGCACGGATTAACGAAAAAGTGATTTTTACAAATGAATAAGGTTGAATAGTAATCCGAGAAGTCATTATTTGCTGTGTCAATTGATTAAATGAATAATCTTGTAAGGCAACAAAATAGGGTTCAGATGAAGTGCCCCCCAAGGTTGGAACTTCTGTCCAACCTTTGGGGGGGCACGAGGGTTAAGTTTAATTTGGATTTGAGACCCAAGATGGTCATCGCGCAGTATACCGTCACAGTTGGAAGGCCACCTCTTAATCTATTTGAGGCGGCGTAGGAGGTTACGTCGACACCAGGGGGGACTTAGTTCAGAATCTGGGTGCTAACTGAGCTGCACGTAAACTATTGTTAGACTACATGCAGTGATATACTAAAAGAAAGATAAGTACCCTCGAGAAAAGATACTGGGAGCAGCGTTCTGAGTATATAAAATGAGTCGGTCTGCACGGGCTATTTGAGTAATCACGACCGAAGAATAGGATTGATCAGCATGGACATCAAAAAGTTTGTGGCTCAGCGCAAAGCGTTGCGGCTATCACAAGTGAAATTATCTGCCGGTATCTGTACGCAGGCAACGCTGAGTAAATTTGAGCGGCAAGGGCGCGTGCCATCACTGGCCATTTTGGAACAACTCTGTGCACGCCTTGGACTGACGGTTGATGACCTCAACGAAGTGCAGGCAACTTCGGTCACGAAGATGCGGGAGCGGTTGGATAAGGTTGAGGAACAGTTGATGATGGAGGATTACCGTACGGTGTTGCAGTCCCTTGACGAAATCGACGAGACGGAGATTGATGCGATTCCGTTGAAAATGCAGTTCTACTATTTGCGCGGGATGCTGAACGCCCTGATCAATAAGAAGCCTGATGATATTCTTTTTGACTTTTCTCGTATTTTAAATGGATTCGATGAAAAGCACGAGACTATTTTTACGCAACTAGCTTACGTGGGTTCTGGCGTACTCTACGAGCGGCGTAAGCAACCAGCGAAGGCCAAATTTTACTTTACCAAGACGTATCGCTACGTGCAACGGGCGTTGGTCGATGCCCACGAAGAGGATGGCAATGACTATTTGCGCTTGCTAACACTGGTCTTTTACACGGCAGAGTTTTACGCCCTGGCCGGAGATTTTGTTACCAGTAATGACTTGATTAATGCCGGCGTCCTACTGTGTTCGGACAAGCACGTGACTTACTACTTGCCGCGGTTGAAATTCTTGGCGGCGGAAAACGCCATCAAGCAGCATCAAGATGATGATGCCATTCAGCGTTTGATGAACGAGGCGTTGGCCTTCGCTCGCATCAATCATAACGAAGTGGTCGAGATCAAGGTGGGGGCTCTGCGGAGCCGGTATGAGCAGGCGGCAAGTGAATCCGAATAGATGCGCTGAAGGGTTTGCTGATTAGATTGAAAATTAAAAAATCTGAATGTAAAAGAACCATCAGAGTGGGGGATACGCCTGCTTTGATGGTTCTTCTTAGTGGTCTAAGGCAAGTTAAAATGTTCATGTTGTTTTCAGTAGAAGTTATCACCGCTAAACGAGTTGAAACAGGCGCACGCCGGCTACCAGGAATTTCGCTGGCTGTGGGGGACGCCGCCAACCAAAGGACGGACTTCCGGCTCGCCTGAAAGCTGCCAAATTCATGCGTCTTTCAGGTCATCTCACGATGTAAGCTGAGCGGGTGTGCGCAGATACTTTCGTTTACGCTAAAACTAGCGTTGTTTTTTAAGCCGTACCTAGTTGGTAATTCCCATGGTGATACCAAGAAGGATTCCCGTTAGGACTGCGGTTTTGATGTTACGCAGTGAGGTCAATCCACCGACAAAACTGGTATTATCAAAGATTGAATTGAGAATCACTTGCATGAGGTAGAAGAAAACGAAGCCGTAGAGACTACTCCCCAAAACCCGTTTCAAAATGTTTTTCCGTGCGGCCGGTAAGTTGCGGATATCGACTTCATTATCGGTGAGGTGCGCGCGCCGGCTAGCTGTCATGAGGTAGGGACAGATGATGATGCCGACAAAGATGATATTGAAGAAAATTAAGCCTAGTAGGGCATTCTCGGGTGATTTGGTCGCCCACACCCCAGCGATGATCGACGGAATCAGCAGCGCTGGCAGACACAGTAGCATCACATTAGTCCCGATACGATTGGTTTCTTGGCGCTTGTACTCGTCAAAGTCCCCGGAAATATTGAAAAAGTGTTTCACAACGCGATCACGTAAACTTCCCCCGTTTTTCATGATATTATTCCTCCCAGAATAGACGATTTAGGTCCGTATGGAGGGTTTTAGCAAGCCGTAAGCATAAATCGAGTGACGGATTGTATTTGTCATTTTCGACCAGGTTAATGGTTTGACGGGCAACGGCCACTTGTTGGGCAAGTTGATACTGGGTCAAGCCAGCAGCTTTCCGGAATTCTTTGACACGGTTCACGCAGGTCGCCTCTTTTAAAATGTTAGATATATATGACATTTTTTAGTATAGGCCCGTAGTCACTTGGTGTCAATTATATATGACATTTTGAATTTAAAAACCGCGCCTGCTTTGTACTTGCAGAACGCGGTTAGCTTAAAGTCTGCCCCATAGACCAAAGGCAAGTGGTACGAGGAGCGTTACGGAGTGATCTAATAGTTAGCAAGACCTGATCGTCAATGGGTAAGGGCACTGTCCCTGTCAATCAGGAGTCGGATTTGTTTTTAGTATATTGTATCCTCAGCAATTGGCGTGAAGGTCGTTTTACTGCCTAATTTATACAGACTGTAGTAGGTTCCTGGTATGTCATCGTCTGAGAAACCAGCCCGGTGTTGTGGTTGATGTAAGTTTCTTACGGTCAGCCGATACTGTTTCTGGCCGTGCTGTGTCACGTGTTTCAGCGTCAATCCTTTGATCTTTTTACTGAAATAGTAGTAGCGGGTTGACCCGCTCACCTGGACGCGCTTGATTTTAGCCGATTGTGTTGGTCTAGGCGTGGTGGTTCCATTGGCGGCCACGTACTTGTGGATTTCTAGGTAGCCATCTGAGGTAAATTGAAACTCCTGGGTGGTCGTGCTTTTAGCGATTGCGGATTTACCACCAAGGTAAAAGTCCCCATAACTCCAAGTTGGCAAGGATACCGGCCGCTTAACTTTCTTGAAGGCTTGCGGACTGACTGAAAGGTTCTGCACACTAGGAACGTAACCAGGATGCTGCGTAAATGCTGTCTTCAAAACGTGGTAGCTTAACTCGTTACGCAGATTGATCCACAGCGTTTGGTCCTTACTGTTCAAGTTGATCTTTCGACCGGAAACAACTGTGTTTTTGGGAATCTTGACGGTCTTCGTCGCATAAGTGCCATCCGTGTGGTTCGCGGTGATCTTGATTGTCACGGCCTTTTTTGCACGGTAGAACGTATTCGTATGTAGGTATTCACGTGGTACCATGACCTTGCCAATCTTAACGGCAGATGACTTGGCCTGAGCCTGGGTTCCCAGACCAGCCGCACCTACTGTGAAGGCTGCGATAATTAGGCATAGTGTCGTGCTTATTTTCATTGGTGAGTCTCCCCTTTTTACGCGTAATTGCTAGTTACGACAAATTCATCCCGGAAATGAAGCGGCATTAGATATATGTTAACTATCGCGCAAATTCAGTTAAATTGCGAAAGTATATTTATCCCCGAGTGTGGATGCCAAGTTAGCCACGGAAATTGAACAGTACTTCTTGTCGCTGTCGAATCGCACGGTCTGGGTCATTTCCCATACTAATCATGCGGCGGTTGCCGGATTGTTCGATTTTCAGCCGAATCTGGCGTAAGCGGATAAGTGAAAGAGAGTGGGACATCAGGCGATTAGGTTGCGAGCATTAACGTGATAGCAGGGATTATGCCTGATTCTGGCATGATTTTGGCTAGCGGGTTAAGCGCAACAAACTGCCTTATGGCGCACGTTTCGGCACTATAGTGGCATAAACAAAAGTTGCTCCTTTTAGAATCGTTAGATTCTGAAAGGAGCAACTTTTTGAGTTATGTCCCAGACCCTTTTGCTGATTAGAGAGATTTAGTTTTCGGCAATGCCAAATACGCAATTGTCATAGAGCCACTGTTTTAAGCTAGTGTCGTGACCGGAGCGGCAGTGTTTTTGTAGTTGTGAACGATACCAATGCATTTTATTCTCTGGAATGGCTAGGAGGCCGGCACCAGCTTGGACCATTAAAGCATTGGCCGCGACGATGGCGGTGCGCTTGTTGCCATCCATGAAGAGCTGCCAACGCGAGAGATAGAGATTCAGGTTGAGCGCTCTTTCGGTCGCAGTTGCGGAACTAGTTAGAATATTGACCAGTTCTTGTTGCGTGCGCTGGGGCTCAGGGAGTGGGGGAAGCCAGATGTCATTAGTTAAAGCGACTTTTACGTCTTGACTACGAAGCATACCAGTACCTGGTTGACCACCCTTAACGATCTGATTAATTGTTAAAATGTCAGTGTAATTGAAGTTAGTTTTCAGATTTAGAACGTATTGAAATGCACGCTTTAAATGAATAATTGTTACGACATCTTCCGGTTTAGCATTTTGAAGCGACTCATTATTTAAAATACTTTCAGTATCAAGTAGAGACGTCGAGAGGTTTTCAAATTTACCGGTCGTATAAATTAGTTGTACCAAATTTTGACTCATTAAGTTTTGTTCGGATATTGATGTCAGACGATACTTATCTGAGAAAGCCAATTATATCGATCCCCTTTCCAATTGAGCGCTGACTTATACTTGATTTTAGCATTGTTACAACACAATGTGTGTGGTAATTGGGATACGCATTGTATCGTAGCTGCCAGAGCGTATATTGCTGTGAGCGCTAGTATACGGGATAGGGGCAGTGGGGAGCATGAAGAAGATTCGAGCTTTAATGGAGTTTGACTTAGATAAGTAATATATTGATGGATTCTCTGTCTTCAAATAGATGGGGTAAAATCGAACGTGCACCAAATAGATCATTGAGAATTTTGGCAACATATTTCCCTTGGTTTTGATTATGAACTAGTTTTTCCAGAATAGTAGCAATAAGCTCTGATCGATATTGAAAATCATAAGCTGACTGTACATAGTTAATTGTGAATTGTTGAGATTGATTTTAAGTGTGAAGGCTGTTAGATAAGCCGGAAGTAAATTGACCATAAAAATCGTTGGTAAATTTGAGGTATAACTGATGCAGTTGTGTAATTACTTGTTCAATCATCACAACATTATCCACGCTTCCATCTAAAAAGGATTCAGTTCTGTTAGCTCAGCATAACACGACGGGTCACAGTGCCCAAGACAAATCGGCTTGTCCCTAAAGTGAACGATTAAGTAAAGGGCAAGTAAGTCGATTTAGATGACCGGGTTCACTGGAGTATGGGTTAGCTTTGACGTTATCTTCGTCTGAAATGATATACTGAAGCCAGTCAACTATATTGGGGTGGGGATGAAAGAATGAGCTATCAGAGACAACGGGTTTATGTTGCGATTCTTGACGCGTTAAATGGTGTTGGTGGAATTGCATCACGGGATAAGATCAAGTCGATTATTGCTGAGGACGAAACCAGTGGGATTAGTTATGAAGATGTGTATGATCCGGTGACGTCACGCTCAGGAAATGAATACGTTCCTTTTAATTTTGATTTTAACTTTGGTATTCGTGAGCTGGCGATGTTGGGCTATATTGAACAGTTTAAGCGCGGTGCAGATATTGTTTTAACTGAAAAAGGGCGAACTGCAAACTATACTCACGTTCCAAGTAAAGCGGAGCAGACCCTTATTGCGCAGTACTGGCACGACCACTCCAAGGTGAATAAGGCCAAGCAAACGGCGACTGAGCAGGTAAAAACGGCTGACAAGCAGGCGCTGGTGACGGCAGAAGATGGCATCGTTGATGACGATGATAGTGAGGATGAATGGCGAACGCTGTTATTGGCACAGTTGAAGCAATTTTCTCCGAAGAAATTTGAAAGCTTTGCCCGGTTATTGATCTCTAAGATGGGAGTCAGCATTGATTCTAAGATGGGAAAAGTGATGTCCGGCGACCATGGTATCGATGGTTTTGGTTACTTTGAATCAGATGATTTCAGAACCTCACGTGTCGCAATTCAGGCTAAACGTTATACGGATAGCGCGGTATCTGAACCGGAAATCGATAAGTTCAAGGGTGCGATGGATGGTTTTAGTGCCGAGTATGGCATTTTTATCACGACGACCTATTTCACACCGAAAGCTAAGGAAAAAGCCGTCAAAGGTAATCGATCGGTGACCTTGATCGATGGTCGCCGGATTACAGATTTAGTCGAGCAGTTTCGGTTGCATATTGAGCCAGTCCAAACCTATCACTTGGATGACTATTACTACGAAGAGGATTAATAAAAAGAGAATGAACCGTAGCGCCACATAACGTGGCACGGTTCATTCTCTTTTTAATTTGTATTCATTTATTGTGAATTTTTATTCATTTTTAGCAGGCTCAGCAGTAATCTTTTCTGCTGGCTTCTTTTCTGGGAAGAAGTGGAACATGATTTGATTGAACAGATCTGATGCGTAGCCAATCACGAAAATTCCGAGCAGCATGGAGGCGTAGAGCTGAAAAACGAAGAGGGACCAGCTGTGAATGGAAATGTTGGTGATAATCAGCATGGTCGTTCCCCAGGCAATCAGCCAGGCCGGGACGATGGTGAATTTCATAATGGTCCCTTGGAGGAATAACA
This sequence comes from Levilactobacillus fujinensis, assembly GCF_003946335.1. Taxonomy (GTDB): domain Bacteria; phylum Bacillota; class Bacilli; order Lactobacillales; family Lactobacillaceae; genus Levilactobacillus; species Levilactobacillus fujinensis. The sequence continues at coordinate 94,828 of NZ_RHNX01000003.1, read as the reverse complement.
CCACGAAGGTCAGGAAGCCAAACATAATTGAGCTGGCCCAGAGTCCACTGAGAGCAGGAATTTGCAGAAGGCGAAAGGCAATCAGTCCCCAGGCAATGCCGAGAGCAAAACTGACCAGGATGTTCCAGAGCTTATCCTTGGGGAAGCCGGCACCGAAGAAGTAGGAGACGGCTACGAAGGCAGCAGACCCCATCCAGAGGGAGAAACCACTCATAATCAAACTATAGACCAGGGTGAACAATCCCACCCCAATTGCATCGAACCAGACTTTTTTACTAATTTTCATGATACGGCCCCTTTATTAAGCGTTTACATAACTATCGTATTCCATAGTTTAAATGATTTCGGTAAACCGCGCAAGGGCTTTAGGTAAAACGTTGTAATAAAGTTTGAAATTGCGTATAAAAGAAGCGTATGCATATGCTTAGTCTTAAACGCTAAGTGTATGGATACGTTTCTTTATTAGATGCGTTATTTTTAAGGCTAGAAATCCAGATATTTGTGTTCGAGGAGTCTAAAATCCAAGCACATTTGGTTGAAGAAGGGAATCTTGGCGGATAAGCGTTTATGGTACACACTTAGAGCTTTTTGCAAGATACGCTGGTGGTTGGATCTGGCGAAGTTTTGTTCTTTAATTAGTAAATCAAATTTTTGGGGAGACGAATTTTTTAAATGGTCCATATCGATCGGAATATAATTTCTAGTTGAGATAGGAATCATATCATTAATCAATAGAAAGCTAAGAATAGGACTATTTGACAAGGGAGACTTGCGTATGGTGAATGTGAGCCGATTATTTACTTTTTTTACCAGGTTTAGCTGTTTCAAATGGGGCAAAATAAGAATGATTATTTACCGTTAAGACGGGTCCAATATACGGACGGCGATTTTTATTCTGCAAAACACGATGGTCAAATTGTTGTAAGTAAGAGATATAGTGATTATCAACGTAAACTAGTCTCATAAGACCTCCATAGGGATGAATTTTGGTAAAAAAAAGGAGCCGACAGGCAGCTCCCTCTAATTTTAAGCTCTCACTTACGGTAGAGAATCACCAATTTACCTGATACCCACACTATACAGGATACCCATGAGAAATGCTAGGAATCAGGCGGACTTTCATTTCATCGGGTAATCGGTTCTGCGAAACGACTAAACGGCGTTACGATATCCAGCGAGCCAATCGTTTTGACCATGTATTAGTACAGATCGTCATGTGTTGCTTTCCCCACGTTAACCCGGTATAGTGGCGATAACTAAGAAAGACACTAGGGGTGCCCTATGGCTGAGATGGATGCGTCCAATCCCTTGGAACCTGTGAGTTAGTACTCGCGTAGGGAAGTGGCCGTTCCGCTGAAATTGGCGACGTCTCTACTCTACGTAGAGGACGTCTTTTTTAGAAATTGAAGCGGGGAGCGAAAGTTATGTCCAAGAAGATTTATCCAATGACGTTGACGGCCATGTTGGTGGCGTTGGCAGTTATTGGGGGGAGTTTGTTTTCATTTAATATCGGGGTGGCCAAGGTGGCGCCCGTGCAACACATGATCAATCTAATTTCAGGAGCCTTAGTGGGCCCCTGGTGGGCGTTGGCCCAAGCCTTTTTGACCTCACTGATTCGAAATATCATGGGAACCGGGACGGTCTTAGCCTTTCCCGGCAGCATGATTGGCGCCTTTCTGAGTGGTTGGTTGTTCCGACTGACCGGAAAATTGTTGGCAGCGGTCTGTGGTGAACTAATCGGTTCGGGAATCATTGGCGCCTTTGTGGCGTACCCAGTGGCCGCCTGGCTGATGGGAACGACCGGCGCAGTCTGGTTATTCCTGCCAAGTTTCTTCATGAGCGCCTTAGTCGGCGTTATCATCGGCTATGTGGTACTCAAGAGCGTGTGGTCACGGTTGATTGCACCACAATTGGACAAATTACAGGGGAAATAAAGACGTTTAAATCCTAAGCAGCGGAGTAGCCGAGATGGCTAACCTGCTGCTTTTTTGACGCGTTGCGGCCGGTAAGACGACTGGACAACGTGTCTAATTTTAGCCGCAGTATTGCTGTGACAACAGTCATACTGGTGTTTTAGAACTTTCAACCTTAGTTTAAGTACGAAAAAAGGTGCCAACAGTAAGCCTGCGGCACCTAAGACCTATTCAAAGTTAGAAGCTGTCCCGCACAATCAAATCGGTCGGAATCAATTTGACCTGAGGTTCGGGTTCGTTATCATACTGGGTCTCCAGTTTTTCCTTTAAGAGATCCATGGCAGCACAGCCGATGGCAAAGGAGTCTTGCCGCACACAACTGATGCCAGGATTCATCAACTGCATCCATTCGAACTCTTCGTAGGTCGCCACGCCAAAGTCCTCAGCATAGTTGTAGTTTAGCCGTTGGGCCGACTTTAGCAGTTGCAGTAGCGTCCGGGAGTTCATGGTGAAGAAGCCGATTTTTTTGTCACCCTTGTTGGCTAGAATGTTCTCTAAGGTCTGGTCGAAGTCACTACTCTTGTTGAGCGACGTATTATAAGGCACCGTGATCAGGTGGTCGTCGTTCAAATAATTCGTGGCGAGCTTAAATCCGGCGTAGCGGTTCAGCCGGGTGCTCACGCCGTCGAGTGGCCAACTCACGAAGTAGAGGTCATCGTACCCCTTGGCGACCATCTTCTTGACCATGGTGTCGACGGAATTCATGTTGTCGGTCACGATAGTATCAACCACGTTGCGGCGTGCTTGCCGGTCAACGATGACCGTGTAAGCATTGGACAATTGGTTGTAAATACTACTGTCGGGATTGACCGGGTCAATGATCAGGCCGGCGACTTCTTCCTCGCGCAGGCGGTTGATGTTTTCAACCTCCCGGCGCTCGTCATTATTCGAGTTGGTAAAGACCATCTTGTAGCCGTACTTTTCGCAGCGTTCGGATAGTCCGGAGATAACTGGTGAGGTGAATGGGTTTGTAATGTCAGCGACCGAAATACCAATCGTTTTATTTTCATTTTTAGCCAGATTACGGGCGGTCGTACTGGGATGATAATCCGTTTTACTGATGATATTCGCCAGTCTTTCACGAGTTGTGGCGGACATCTTTGCGTAGTTGCCGTTCAAAAAGTTTGAGACAGTTGCTGTGGAGACCTCTCCAAGCTTCGCAATGTCTTTAATGGTGAATTTTTCCAAAATGAGCCTCCACTAAGTTTCGTTATTATTACATCAGGATATAAGCTAGCCTGCGTTGGTCGCCTAGTAACGATTAACCAGGACTAAGATTAGTTAACATATGATTATTTTAGCATGCTTACGTACCTGGAAACGCTGTCAGAATACGATTTTACACTATTTTTTTGAGTTCGATTATTAAGTAAGTCTACCACTATACCAACTTTAAATACCATCGCGATGCACCTCGCCAGATACTTATCTTGTGAATTTAAGTTATGTAGTGGACTGTGAATATCGTGATGTGACGGGAATAGCAATCGCTTTCGATGGTACTTATGTTGTGAAATGGTAAAAGATTCACATTCAGGTACGAGAAGTGATTGACAAAACTGCGAGATAGCTATAGAATTCACTTGTAAGGTAGTTAAGCGCTTAACCACGTCTAAGATTACCACTAATTCATCACGGTAGCCATATTTTTTTACAAAAGGTTGAAACCGCTTGCTTCCAGCAATGCTATAGTTAGTGGGCTGGCGGTAGGTCAAATTCTTTATAAAAGAGATTAAGGCATGACAATTTGTTTTGTTAACCGTATTACTAGCGTGGCCATCTTAAATGTGCGTTATCCGCATTGAATTTAAAAAAATATTTCTAAGGAGAATACACCATGAGTAAAGCAAAAGTTTTAGTTACCGGAATCATCCCCGAAGAAGGTTTGACTGATTTACGCGCAGCCTTTGACGTCACTTACGACCCCGAAAAGGAATCCCGCGAATGGATCTTAAACAACTTAGCCAACTTTGATGGCTTGCTGTTAATGGGAACGAAGGCCGACCGCGAATTGATCGATGCCGGTAAGAACCTGAAGATCATTACGACTAACGGTGTTGGGTTTGACCACGTGGACATCGCCTATGCTAAAGAAAAGGGCATCGTCGTTTCTAACTGCCCAATGGGCGTCCGTGTACCAACTGCTGAAATGACCTTTGCTTTACTCTTGGCAACGGTTCGTCGCTTATTCTTCTACGACAAGGTTGTTCGTGAAGGTAACTGGATGGACGTTTCCGAAAAGAAGTACATGGGTATGAGCCTGCAAGGAAAGACCTTAGGAATCTACGGCATGGGTCGTATCGGTTCCGAAGTTGGTCGGTTCTGCCAAGCTTTGGGCATGAACGTTATCTACAACGACGTTCGTCAACTCGATAGCGACTTGGAAAAGAAGCTGGATGTGAAGTACGTTGACTTCGACACGTTAGTTAAGACGGCCGACGTTATCACGCTACACGCCCCAGCCTTACCATCTACGGTTGGTATCTTCAACGCTGATGTCTTCGGCAAGATGAAGAACACCGCTTACTTGATCAACGCTGCTCGTGGTGTCTTGGTTAAGGAAGCTGACTTAGTTGATGCCTTAAAGAACGGCGAAATTGCCGGTGCTGGTTTAGACGTTTTCGAAAACGAACCCAACGTTTCTGCCGACCTACGGGCCTTAGACAACGTCATCATGTCCCCACATGCTGGGACTGGGACTTTAGAAGCACGGATTGCCATTGCGCAAGAAGCTTCCAAGAACTTAATTTCATTTATTAACGATGGTAAAGCACTTAACCACGTAAACGCTTAGTCTTCGTGCAAAGGGATTGGGGGAGCTAAGCTTCGCCAATCCCTTTTGTCATTTCTTCGGCGGTCAGGGATGGCACTTGGTGGGGGAGACCCGAAGCCTGAGAAGTGATCTTCAGGGCGACCCGTATTTTAGGCAAGAACAGCCGGCTTAAGAACACCGACACGGGATTCTGTCCCTGATTGCCGCCGACTCAGATTAGCGAATTAGAAAATGACAGAGTTGGCGATGCTCGGCTGCCAATCCGTTTCCGGGCGAAGCCGATTCTATGGTAGAAATGGGTTACCGGCGACGTTATTGGTATGCCACTAATTTAGTTGACCAGCCAGTCAACGCGCACCACCCGTAATTGACATTTAAAATCAGAAACCGTAAGATAATACTCGACTATTGTTAACCGGTTAACTACAAAGAGAAAACACAAAATGGAGGAACAACTGTGAAATTCGATAAGATTTTTAAAGATGACTTAGATCACTGTTATGCAATCATGCGGTTACAACACGACGATAAAGACTATATCGTTGTGGCTTCCGAAGAAAAGAAGCCTTGCTACGCCTATGATTTGAACGATAATTTTGCCCGGACGACCGTTTGGCCCGACGTTGGGGGAACTATGACCATGGTCCAAATTCCTGGTACGTTGAACTTTTTAGCCACGCAACGATTCTACCCTGGTTTTAACTCTGCTGCCTGCCGGATCGTTAAGGAAACCTTTAACGGGACCGACTGGGACCAAACCATCGTGGGCGATTTCCCTTACGTTCACCGGTTTGATATCCTCCCTAAGTATGACGGTTCTGGCTACTGGTACGTGGGTTGCTCCATTGCCAACTCCAAGAAGGACGTTGATGACTGGACTGATCCTGGTAAGATCTGGGTCGGCGACTACAACGATGCTAACGAAACGGTCGATGACTTACACGCCCTTGATTTCCGTTTGACCAAGAACCACGGCTACAAGCGCATGGACGGCTATTCATTGATCACCGGTGTGCAAGGAATCTTCGAGCTCGTGCCACCAACCGCCGAAAAAGATTGGCAGTTAACGCAATTATCCGACGTTGAAACGTCCGACATCTTCAGTGCCGACATCAACCAGGACGGCGAACAAGAATACCTGACCATCGAAGGGTTCCACGGTCCTTATCTCCGGGTTTCGGACCATAACTTCAACACGATTTCCCGTAGTGAAGCGGATACGCCATTTGGTCACGCTATCTGGGGTGGTAAGTTAGGCGATCGCGATTACTTCATCTTCGGCTGGCGTGCTGGTAAGCAAAACCTTGAATTGATCACGAGCGACAAGTTAGACGCCCAATTGATCGATGAAAAAATGGGACCAAGTAACGTCACGGTCTACAACAAGGATGGTCAAACCTACCTGTTGTCTGCTAACCGTGAAGCTAACCAGGTCGCAGTCTACGCAATTAGTTTATAAGGAGTGTGGCTGAATATGGCAAGCTACTTTTTAACGATCGATAACGGCGGCACCAATACCAAAGTGGCCATCTTTAACGACCAAGGGGACCAACTCGCGGTCTCCGCATTTCCCACGAAAAACCGTGAACGCAAGGCGGGATTCCACGAAACGAACCTCGACGAGCTGTGGACGGCACTGGGAGCGGCGGCGCACGACGCGTTGACCAAGGCCCACTTAACGGGTGACCAAATTAGCGGAATTTCGACGGTCGGCCACGGGAAGGGGCTTTACGTCCTCGACCACGACCAGCAGATCTTCATGGATGGCATCTTATCGGCCGACAGCCGTGCCGAAAAACTCGCGACGACCTTTGAAAGTAGCGTTAGCGATATTTTTGCCATCAGTCACCAACACGTGATGTCGAGCCAAGCGCCGGTTATCTTACGGTGGCTTAAGGAGCACGAACCAGAAAACTATGCCAAGATTGGCGCGGTGTTGTCCAACAAGGACTTCATCCGGTTTCTGATCACGGGCGACGTTTACCAAGAAATTGGCGACGCGTCCGGTAATAACTTTGTCAATTTAGACACCGAGACCTACGACCAACGGCTCTTCGACTTCTTTGGTATTCCAGAAATGTTTGCTAAGATGCCCCAACTCGTGCACGCCACGGATCAGTGCGGGGTCGTCTCACCGGCAGCGGAAAAGATGACTGGCATCAAGGCCGGTACCCCCGTCTTTGGCGGGATGTTCGACATTGATGCCTGTGCCATTGCGACCGGCGTGTTGGACAACGATAAATTCAGTCTGATTGCCGGAACGTGGAACATGAACATCTTCCCCAACGAGACGATGGCGCCAGAAGACAGTGGTTTGATGAACTCGATTTTCCCGACCGGTAAGAAGCTGATCGAAGCATCGAGTCCTACCTCCGCCGGCAATCTGGCCATCATTATCAAGATGTTAATGACCGCCGAGACCCGAGACGCTGAGGCTCAGGGCAAGTCGATCTATGACGACCTTGAAGTGTTTCTCCAGAACACGGACGCGAATTTTGCCAAATTGATCTACTTCCCGTTCCTTTATGGGAGTAATACCGATCCCGAAGCAACCGGGTCCTTTATCGGTCTGCGTAGTAACACCACGAAGTCCGAAATGGTCCGCGCGGTCTACGAGGGGATTGCCTTTGCCCACCGTTATCACGTGCAGTCACTGTTGAAAGTACTGGGTCATGCGCCACAAGTCGTCCGGATGTCCGGTGGGGGCACGAATTCCCCTAGCTGGGTCCAAATGTTTGCGGATATCCTGAACCTGCCGATCGAGTTGGTCGAATCCAACGAACTCGGTGGCTTGGGTGGGGCGATCACCTCGGCTGTTGGCAGTGGTCAGTATGCGAGTCTAGAAGAAGCTGCGGGGAAGATGTCCCACGTTAAGGCACGCTTCGAACCACGCACTGACCAAGTTAAAATTTATGATAAAAAGTATGCCGCTTACGTGTCCTTATTGACGGCGTTAGACGGTAGTTGGAGCAATCTCAAGGCATTTCAAGAAGGAGCAGAACAGTGACAGTTAACGCATTAGGCATTTACGAAAAAGCATTACCCCAAGATCTAACTTGGAAAGAGAAGTTTAACTTAGTTCATGAATTAGGCTTTAACTTTTTGGAATTCTCTATCGATGAAAGTGACGAACGGTTAGCCCGCTTGGACTGGACGCGTGAGCAACGTGCCGACTTCAGAAATGCTATGTGGGAAACCAAGAGTCGCATCAACACCATGATGTTGTCCGGTCATCGGCGGTTTCCCCTTGGTTCCGCTGACCCCGCAATCCGCGCCAAGTCACTGGACATCATGCAAAAGGCCATCGACCTTGCCGTTGACCTGGGCATCAAGAATATCCAGTTGGCCGGTTACGACGTTTACTACGAAAAGAAGACGGTCGAAAGCCGCGAATACTTTGTGGAAAATTTGCGTAAGTGTGTTGCCATGGCCGCCAAGAAGCTGGTGACGTTGTCCATTGAAACCATGGATGACCCATTTATCAACTCTCTGACGAAGATCGCGCACTACAAGACTATGATCAAGAGTCCCTTCTTACAGGGCTACCCTGACCTGGGAAACATCAGCGCTTGGCCAGAAAACAACGTCGCAGAAGACCTGGAGAATAACTTGGAAGACGTTGCGGCTATCCATTTGAAGGATACGTTAGCCGTGACCCCAACGTTCAAGGGTAAGTTCAAAGAAGTGCCATTTGGCGAAGGCTGCGTGGACTTCGAGGGCTGTTTGCGAATGTTGGCTCGCCTGGACTATTCTGGGAGCTACACCGTTGAAATGTGGACGGGCACGACGGCCGACCCCGTTGGTGAGATCAAGAAGGCGAAACAGTTCTTCGACGACCTCTTCGCCAAAGTCGGGATTGAACAAGAAGCCATCGCTGACTAGTTTCGCAGTAGTTTGAGTGGGTGGCAGACATGCTGTCAATCATACTCACGGAAATTTAGCCATAGTTAAAAATGATTAAATAACTTCATATCGAACCACAGTTTGATTAAAATACGATTATCGCCGCAGGTCCTAGCGACCGCCGGCAATACACAGAAAATAAGGAGCGAACAAACTATGCTTGAACAACTCAAACAAGAAGTCTATGACGCCAACATGCGTTTACCACAACTCGGTCTAGTCGCATTCACTTGGGGCAACGTCTCCGGTGTTGACCGTGAAAAAGGTCTTTACGTCATCAAACCTTCTGGTGTCGATTACAACGACTTGAAGCCAGAAGACATGGTCGTTGTGAGCCTAAAGGATGGCAAGGTCGTTGAAGGGGACATGAACCCGTCAAGCGACACGCCAACCCACACGTACCTGTACAACCATTTTCCAAACATCGGCGGTATCGTGCACACGCACTCACCTTGGGCCGTGTCATTCGCCGCAGCTAAAATGGATATTCCAGCTATGAACACTACGCACGCCGACACTTTCTATGGGGATGTGCCTGCCGCAGATGCTTTGACCAAAGAGGAAATCGAAGAAGATTACGAAGGCAACACGGGGAAGACTATCGTGAAGACGTTTAACGAACGCGGTATCGACTACGAGGCCGTTCCTGCAGCCTTGGTCAGCCAACACGGTCCCTTTGCTTGGGGCCCAACACCTGACAAGGCCGTATACAACGCCAAGGTGCTAGAAGTCGTCGCTGAAGAAGACTACCACACGGCACAATTGACCCGGGCCAACCGTGAATTACCACAGTACTTGCTGGACAAGCATTACCTCCGCAAGCATGGCGCCAACGCCTACTATGGCCAGAACAACGCGAAGTCAAAGGACCATGCGGCTCGCGAATAAGCTTTAAAATGATTTTCTAAGGGATCAACCTAGTGATGGGCTGGTCCTTTTTTGCTATCTTGTATAAGAATGGTCGCACTCGGTTGCCGAGGATTTCGCTGGCTGACTGGGCACGCCCGAGAAGCGCATAGGTTATACATGAATGCGTGTGGTATGTTCTTACTCATGCCATGACTGAACGCCGTGAGTGGCCAGTTGAGGATAGATAGGCGTTGTCTGTCACAGTTATTGAAGACGTATAGAATCAGATTAAGCGTGATGACGACCGCCAGCAAGGCCAGCTAAAAAACACAACCAGAACGGTTCTAGGGTTTAACGAACGTAACGTCTCATCAGGAGCAATAGGAGGCCAGGGATGTAACCGGCCGATTCGGAGGACCATTTCTCAGTCCGGAGCGTCCCCACAGCAGGTAGAATTCTTGGTAGCCGCAGGCGGGAATTTTACGTAAAATGGCTCTTTGACCTTTAACTCGCTGAACAAAAAAAGACATCAACGACCAAGTTCAGGTCATTGATGTCTTTTTCAAATGGTGTGCCCGATGCAAGGGGGGAGCACTAGTAAAACCTAGTTGATGGCGATCTTAACGCAAAGCTTGTGGTTGTGACCAACCTTGCCATCAACCATCCCATGAGCGGCATGTAAGTCGGATGGGTCGAAGATGGCGTAGTGACGGTCAGTCAGGAGAGCCTTGCTATGGAAAGCAGGGTGACCAAAGCGTTGGATTTCTTCCTCTGGATCGTAAGGACTAACGGCTTCGGCAGTGCCTTCGTCGGCCCAACGAACCCATTCAGCACCGGTGATCATGTAATGAATGTCGATGTGGTCGCGGTGGGTTTCGTAAGTCATTTCAGCGTAGTCGCGGGTGTCGTATTCTTGGAAACGAAGTTCAACGCCGTCAGCGATAACCTTGTTGCCAATGGGTTCTGCTAATAATTCTTCAGTTGAACGGGCGTCTAACCAGTCCAAAGCGGTCTGAATCCGTTTTTCGATCTTTTCGTTACGTTGGTGACTCTTGCTTAGTCCAAATTCCATGAGTGATTTCTCCTTTAGTATAGTTAGTTATTTTTATCTGCGTCGGACTCACGTACAAAGAGTAAGGCGACCACAGCGATAATCGGGAAGGCAGCGATAGTTAGGTATGAGGTGACATAGCTACCGGTTGAAGCTAACAACTGGCCCAGTAGGACGGGGGCCAAGAAGGACCCAACTTGGTTAAAGACGTTGATGAATCCGGAAACGGTCCCCCGTTGGTCGGCTGGTGCGACTTCAACGGACAAGTTGTTGGTGATGGTACTGAACATGAAGGCCCCAACCCCCATGGCACCTGTCCAGAAGTAAAGCATGGCGAGGTTACCTTGTGGGGTCAACGCGAATCCAACGATGGTTGGCGTGAAGATGGCCATGAAGATAGCGGCCCAGATGTGACGAGATAATTTAGAATGGTCGGAGATCCAACCCGCAACGATCATGGAGATAACGGATGTGATCCCGAAGATGGACATGGCGGTTCCGGCGGTGACCAGACTGAACTTCAAACTCTTAACGATGAAGAGGTTGGCCCAGTTGGTAACGCCCCATTTAGCACCGGTAGCGAATAAACCGGTAATGGCTAACATCCAAACGGAACGGTTGTTGATGGCTTTGCGTAAACGGGCCATAGATGATTCTTGTTCAACCTTCCCGTTAGCTTCCTTAATACCAAACTGTTGTGGAAACGGCGGATTACCCTTGAGAGCGAAGTAAGAGAAAATCAAAGCAGCCAGTGGGAAGAATGCGGTTACCCCTAAGGCAGCACGCCAGCCGTAACGAACCATGACAGTTGGGGCGTACAGGTTGATCACAGTCAACCCAAATGAGGTACACGTGTTGAAGATCCCAGTAGCAGTCGCCCGTTTCTTACCATCGAACCATTCGGTGATAATCCCTAAACAAGCAGATAAGTCAGGACCACTGACCAGCCCTAAGATGAACCGTAGGGCTAACCCATCCCAGTAACCGTGCATGAAGACCATGGCAATCATGACGATCAAGTTACCGGTAACGGCGGCAAGCAATAACTTCTTGTAACCGAACTTGTCGGCGAGCATCCCACCAGGCAGCACCGTGATGGCGTACCCAATGTAGAAGGCAGTTAAGTATGAGTTCCCTTGTTGCACGGTGAAATGTAAGGAATCGATGGCTGAAGGCATGATGGTTGCCCATGACAGCCGAGTGATGAAACTAATTAAGAACGCCAGCCAGATGCCGGCGAGGACCATAATCTGGCGACCGGTCCATTTTCCATGTGTCGCAGCATTATCCATGATGAAAGCTCCTTATTTACCTAATTTCAAAACGATTTTTCTAACGTGAGTCGGTTGGTCGATGAGACCGTTAGTCCGGTGTGGTTCGTGCATACCAATCAAAACGAAATCTCCCTTGTGCAGGTGAATCTGATTGAAAGCCGTTGGCCGCTGGACGTATTGAATGTCGCGTTCATCGTTGTAATCGCTGATGCCAACGTAGTTCGTGTCGGGGGCAACGTCGATACGTTCTTCGCCTTCCACGATGTAGTGGAGGTCCAGACGCTTGTTATGGATTTCAAACTCGAAGTCTTCGATCGGTTCAGTATCGTATTCTAACGTTTGGACGTAGAAGCGTTCACCATCTTGATGGCTCCGACCTAGGGGAGTTGCCGTTAAATCAGTGCTTTTGAGGAAGGATACGGCTTCTTGAATCCGTTCGTAGTCCTGAGCGTCAAATGAATCTAAATTTACGAATAGCAATGCGTTCACTCCTTTTCGACTGTAGTTAAGCGATTAACAAACTTTGAAAATAAAAAACGGTTTTATGATTGCTGTTGTGAAAGCATTTATGAATGATTAAGTGGTTCTTGTTAAAACGTGTTAATCGCTTAACCAACTTTACAAGGGTAATTGTAAACGATTCCAATTTCTTTTGCAACCCTTTTGCCGGAATTTCACAAGCGATGAGGCGTTAAAATGACGGTTAAATCGACCGGAATGGGCGACAAGCCTACATTCTAAAATAAATTTCGTTTATCAAATAAATTATTATTTTTGAAATTCACAAGTCCAATTATCGTTGATTTACGGGTTGGTTAGGCGGTTAACCTATTTTAACCAATTAACCCTAAAACTGCGAGCCGTCCGGTCGGAATTGCGCTTAGACGCGCAGACGGTTGCTGGACTGGGAACTTGTTATGAATGCGCTTCAAGCTCAGCTTAGAGCGTAACCGCTATCATTTTGGCGTTGGTTTTCAATTCCAGCGAAAAAGGCTACACTATTTTGAGGAGGTTATTTCAGTGAAGACACAAGCAGCATTATCACGTCGTACAATTCTTTTAATGGCCGTGGTGACCGGGGTCATCGTGGCTAACTTGAACTTTATTCAACCCATCGAGAACTTGATTGCAGCCGACTTCAACCTATCAAAGGCCGTCGTCGGGATGCTCGCCATGTTAACGCAGTTGGGATACGCGTTTGGCCTGCTCTTGATTGTGCCGCTGGGCGACATTTTTGATCGCTATCATTTGATCCAGTTCATGATGATCCTATCGATTCTTTCCATGTTACTCGCATTTTGGTCGCCCAATGCCGGTGTTTTTGCGGTCGCCACCACGCTGGTCGGCATCACGTCGGTCGCACCACAGATCATCATTCCCTACGCCGGGTACTTGGCCCCCAGTCTGCAACGGGGAAAGGTGCTGGGCATCGTGCTTAGCGGTCTGCTGACTGGAATCTTGCTGTCGCGGTCGTTCAGTGGCTTGCTGGGGAGCGTCATGCCGTGGCAGGATATCTACCTGATTGCGGCGGCCATCGACCTGGTCTTCTTGGCCATCGTCCATTTTCGTTTGCCACACGACGCACGGGGGCATCAGGATCTGAACTATTTAAAGGTGATTGGGATGTTGCCGAAATTGTTCATGACGCAACGCGAGCTTCGGGGATCGGCCATCAACGGGTTCTGTCTGTTTGGCATGTCCAACGTTCTCTGGTCCACGTTAGCATTTTACCTGGCGGCGCAATACCATTTGGGTAGTAACGTTGCTGGCCTGCTTGGTCTATTAGGCATCGCCGGCGTCTTGGCGGCGCCAATGATCGGGAACCTGGTCGACCAGCGCTCACCGCGGTTAACGGTTGGACTGGGCATGGCCTTTTCTGGGATTGCGTTTGTGATCTTCTGGCTGCTTGGCCACTGGTTATTCGGTTTAATTGTCGGCATTGTTCTGCTTGATCTGGGGACCCAGTTCAGTCAGGTTTCCAATCAGGCCATCGTCCAGTCGCTGAATCGGCGAGAAAGTAGTCGGAACAATTCTGTGTTTATGTTCAGTTACTTTCTGGGCGGGGCAATTGGGACCTTGTCCGCAACCTGGGCGTGGAGTCACGCCGGGTGGACGGGCGTCTGCGGCGTGGCCGTGGCCTTCCTGGTCATCGCCATCGCCGGTCATCTTCTGATTGGTGAACCGGAACATCTTAATGTAGAGTAACTAAAGAAGATTCTAAAACGTTTATTATGACGGGTGTAACAATGAGGCTAAAACTGGGCAACATTGTCCAGTCATCGCCTTACCGGCCAGCAGATATGGGCTGGATCGGTGCGAACACAACTTGAAGCCTCGAAAGTGCCGAGTCTCCAAGCTTGGTTTTCTACTAAGCCAGTGGGGAAAGCACCCCCTGACTAAGTAGAAGGACGCGCCTGAGCCCATATCTGCCGGCCTCTCGGCTTACTTGGTTGTTCTGAGGCAGCATGGATTATGCCAATAGAAACGTTATTGACTTACGCTAAAGGCTAGCACTCATCTGGAACGCAACGTTTGAAATGGACGAGCACAAGCGGAATCCTTGGCGGTCGGAGTGTGGCTGTTTCCACGAATTTAGCGGCGATAATCCTCACTGTCGCAAGCGTAACATGAATAGTTTGTCCTGCAACGTCTAGTAGCGTGAGGTGCAATGCAAATCGGTTAGAAATGACCGCGATTTTGCTCAAATGAATTATAGGTGTGGCATCCGTTTCGCGGAGAGTTTTTAGTTAGTCGGATGGCAATGGGCCTGCTGGCGGATTCAATCGACCAGTGAAGTCGTGTTCAGTGGCCTGGTTGCCGGCTATTCGTTCATAAGTTGTAGCAAGGAATATCGAGAACGCTATGGTGAAATTTATTCCTGATTGCGTTGAAGTAGTCATAACTATGAATAGATTCGGTCAGTATATCCAGTAAAACTTAAACAAACCAATAAATAATCGACGATGTGGTGGGTTCAAACCATATCGCCGATTTTATTTTTGACTACAGTTGACACGGTGTCACCTGCATGGTAAACTGCTTTTTGTACATAAGTGACACTGCGTCACTTTAGAGAGGATACGAATTTAAATTTAGCTTTACCGAAAGGAGACAGCTTATGCCTTCAACAACTTTTGTTCATTTAACCGCTGAAAAACAGGCGCGGGTGACGGCAGCCTTGCTGACCGAATTTTCCGCACACGGCTTGGCCGATGCTCAGGTGGCTCGCATCGTGACCGGCGCTGGCATCGCGCGCGGGGCCTTCTATAAATATTTCGATGACCTGACCGACGCCTACCAGTACCTTTATCATACGGCCATGCAGGAGATTCACCGTGACTTTGACGTGACTCCCAGTGGTCAATTTCAACCGCAACCTTACTACGATGCGGTCGAACAATTTGTCGATCACTTTACCAATAGCCAGTACGACCAGCTGATTCGGCGGCACTACAGTGAGAACGAAAGCTTGTTGCCCGAACGACCGGTGCCGGTGACCTTGCCGGCTGCGGACTGGGCGGCGATGACCTTGAGTCACGCGACGATTAAAGAAATTATGTTGCAACCGGCCGACAGAGACACAGCACTGGCCCGTTTCCAACAAACGCTGTCGCTGTTAAAGGAGGAACATTAATGTTTTTAGCCTTAAAGGAAATTCGCCACGAGAAGCTCCGGTATGGGCTGATCATCGGTATGATCGTTTTAGTCACGTACCTCGTATTCGTCTTGAGCGGACTGGCTTACGGTCTCGCCCAACAGAACACACAGGCTATCTCCTCGTGGGATGCCAGTCGGGTTGCTCTCGATAAGGACGCCAACGACAGTCTGTCACAATCGTTAATTACCAGTACAACGGCGAAGAAGGTCAACATGACCAGCCACGAAGCTTACTTGGGGCAAGCCGGGGTCGTTGCCAAGGCCAAAGGGCAAGCAAAACTATCTGCACAATTTCTGGGGATTTCTCGTGATCAATTTATTTATAAAACGATCAAGGTGACGAGTGGACACAAACCAGCTAAAGCCAATCAAATCATGGTCGACGATAGTTTTAAGGCTAACGGCTATGCGCTGGGCGACAAGGTCACGCTGAACTCGACCAGCAGCAAGTACACCATCGTTGGCTTTACCCATAATGCCAAGATGAGTGTGGCGCCAGTGGTTTACGGGTCGCTCGGGACTTGGCGGACGTTGAGTCACGTGACCAGCGATTACAAAGCCAACGGGATCGTGTCCAACGACGCCAATTTTTCGGCGAAACATGGATTGGATACGCTGAGCATGAGTCAATTTATCAACAAGCTGCCCGGTTACTCCGCACAGAACACAACGTTTACCTTCATGATCGCCTTTCTGATGATCATCGCGATGGTCGTTATTGCCGTCTTTCTGTACATCTTAACCATGCAAAAGTTACCGAATTACGCTGTTTTACGAGCGCAGGGGATCCCCGCTAAGGTGCTGGTCACGACGACCATTAGTCAAGCACTCCTGCTGGTTGTGGGTGGCCTGGCAATCGGCGCCGCACTGACACTGGCAACTGTTCTGGCACTACCCGCGGGCGTGCCGATGAGTTTTAATCTTCCCTTATTAGGGGGCGTCACGGCCGGCATTCTGTTGACCGGCGTGATTGGGGCGCTGATTCCCGTCAAGATTATTTTAAACGTTGACCCCGTCAGCGTGATTGGAGGATAAGCGATGCCAGCATTAGCATTAACAAATGTGAATAAAAAATTCGGCCACGCAACCAACGAGGTGACCGTCTTACACGATATTAGTTTCGAGGCCAACGCAGGTGAAGTGAGCCTGGTTCTGGGACCATCTGGGTCGGGGAAGAGTACCTTCTTGACGATTGCTGGGGGCATTCAGACGCCCACGTCCGGATCGGTCGTCGTCGAAGATAAGACGCTACAGGACTTATCCGGTAAGGCCCGCGATGCGTTGCGGCTCAATCAAATCGGCTTTATTTTACAGGCCTATAATCTGGTGCCATATCTCACTGTGAAGGATCAATTCAAATTGGTCGACCGGGTCAAACCACAGGGTAACCTAGATGCAGTAGCGCTGGACGAGCTGTTAGCCCAACTGGGTATTGGGGAGCTGATCGATCAATTTCCGACCGAACTTTCCGGTGGGCAAACGCAACGGGTCGCCATTGCGCGGGCACTGTATCAGAATCCAGACATCATCTTGGCCGACGAACCGACGGCAGCGCTAGACAGTGACCGGGTCAAGGTCGTTGGGCAGCTGCTACACGACTTAGCCAAACAGCATAACAAGGCCATCGTGGTGGTGACGCACGACTTGCGGCTCCAAGAGTTCGCTGATAAGACCTACATGATCATGGACGGCAAAATGACTGTGGCTTAGGATTGGCAACGTGGGGTGAGCCCAGGTAGTGTGTTCATAATTCGTTAAACTTTTTAGAGTAAAACTGGTCTGACCATGATTGTCAGGCGAAAGTTTCATGCATCCTGTACGGACCAATTCAACCTAGTCTAAATATAGGAACACTATTTCCGTTAACTAGTCTTAATGACCGGTTAACGGAATTTTTTTAACTTTTTTTCTGGTGGAAGCATGTGTAAGACCACACATAATTGGTCTAGTGAACTCACTTTTTGCCGTCATGACCGTTCCCGTTTTACATATCCTTTACAATAAATTGGTATAGACTGATTTGGGTCGATTACGTGCGGTCTGATTGAACAAAAGGCTGTTAAATCACCATCGTAAGCGTTTACACAAGTGCGTACAAGTGTTATCTTATATCTGCTGATTATTTACGAAAGGTGAGGACATTATTCATGAACCGACATTTAAGTACGTTTTTTATTTTCACATTTGGTGCGTTAGGAGGCCTCCTATTTGGATTTGATACGGGGATTATTTCTGGGGCCTCACCACTGATTGAAAATAGCTTTCAGTTGGACATCGCTCAGACCGGATTCATTACGTCTTCTGTATTGATTGGGTCTTCGGTCGGGGCATTGGGCGTCGGGCCGTTGGCTGACCGCTTTGGTCGTAAGCGACTGTTGATTTTAGCGGCGATCCTGTTTCTCTTGGGGTCTTCACTCTCCATGGTCGCCGTGGGTTTCTGGTCCATGGTCATCGCCCGGATCATCTTGGGTTTTGCCGTGGGGTCCGCTTCGGCGTTGACACCAGCGTACCTGGCCGAACTGGCGCCCGCAGAACGGCGGGGGTCGTTGGGAACGCTCTTTCAACTCATGATTACGCTGGGGATTTTACTGGCATACGTGTCTAACCTGGGTTTCCTGAATCACAACTTATTGGGCGTTCGCGACTGGCGCTGGATGCTGGGGTCCGCGTTGATTCCAGCTGCCATGTTACTGATTGGGGGCTTGATGCTACCCGAATCACCACGATTTTTGGCTGAAAAGGGCCATACTGAAGAAGCCCTGAGCGTTTTGAAAATGTTGCGTAAAAATACGGCCGATGATCCCGAAAAGGAATTGGCCGACATCGAAATGGTTGCACACCAGCCTAAGGGTGGCGTCAAGGAACTATTTACGATTGCCCGTCCGGCCGTGATTGTGGCCGTGGGTATCATGTTGCTCCAACAATTGGTCGGCATCAACTCCGTCATTTACTTCTTGCCCCAAGTCTTCATTAAAGGTTTCGGTTTCGCTGAAGGTAGCGCCATCTGGATCTCGGTTGGGATTGGGATCGTGAACTTTGTCGTTACCGTCTTGGCAACGTTTATCATGGATAAATTCAACCGCAAGACCTTCCTGATGTTTGGGTCGATCGTCATGGCCGTGTCACTGGGAATTTTAGCGGTACTGAACTTTACCGTCAACATTCACGCGGCGGCCATTCCAACCATGATCTTAATCGCCATCTACATCTTCGGGTTCGCCATTTCCTGGGGACCAATTGCCTGGGTCACCATTGGAGAGATCTTCCCATTGAGTGTCCGGGGGATTGGGTCATCGATTGGGTCCGCCGCAAACTGGATTGGTAACTTCTTAGTTTCCCAATTTTTCTTGGTCATGTTGTCTTACTTCCACAACAACGTCGGTGGCCCGTTTGCCGTCTTTGCGGTCTTCGCCGTGCTGTCAATGTTCTTCGTCCACTACTTGGTTCCCGAAACGCGGGGCAAGTCACTGGAAGAAATCGAAATGGAATTACGGCACCAAGCAAAATAGCTTCATAAGCATGAAATGAAAGCTCGGGGGAATGTCCCGAGCTTTTTTGCTGACCGGCATGGTACACTGAGGTTATTACACCCAAGGAAAGTTTCAAAACGCGTATTATGAGTGTTGTCGCAATGATACTGAGACTAGAACTAGACGACTTTGTCCAGTCAGCGCCTTACCGGCCGGCAAAGATGGGCTGGAACGGTGCGAGCGCAACTTGAAGTCTCAAAAATTCCAAGGCTCCAAGGATGGCAGGCCCCAGTTAAAGGCAGGCTATTAACGAGCTGGATTAGCAAAGGAATTGTGTTGGTGGGCAACAGGTGTTACTTTGAAACGCACGTATTGTTAAAGGAGATAAAAATAGAATGACAAAATTTGATCGTCAGAGTTTTTCACTACACGGCCAAGTGGCATTGATTACCGGTGGTGCGCACGGATTAGGTAAATACTATTCGATTGCGTTAGCTGAGTATGGCGCGGATATCATGGTCGTGAGCCAGTCACAACGCGGATGGGATGACATTCGCCAGGCCGTGGAGAGTTATGGTCAACGGATTAGTTTCTTACAACAAGACATCACCGAGTCCGGGGCCGCTGAAAAGGTGGTCGCCGCAACGGTAAAAGAATTTGGGCAGCTGGATATTCTGGTCAACAACGCCGGTATTCAGATTCGCAATGACGTGCTGGACTTCGAGGATGCGGACTGGCGGAAAGTGATCGACACCAATTTGAACGCGACCTACTACCTCTCCCACGCGGCGGCCAAGGTCATGGCCGACCAAAAGCACGGTAAAATCATTAATATTGGTTCGATGCAATCGTACCGGGCGGGCAAACGAATCTTTCCGTACGCCGCCAGCAAGCATGGGGTGGTCGGACTGACTAAGTCGTATGCCGATGCCTTGGCACCATACCACGTACAGGTCAACGGGTTAGCACCGGGCTATATCAGTACCGATATGACCAAGCCGCTACAAGAAGATGCGGTGCGTGGGCCAGAGATTGCCGGCCACATTCCCAACGGCGAGTGGGGTGTGCCAACTGACTTGATGGGGCCAATGGTCTTTCTGGCCAGCAGTGCTTCGGACTATGTGACTGGCGTCATGTTGCCGGTCGATGGTGGGTACTTGTTGCGGTAGAATATGCAAAAAAACGAGAGTGGGACAAAAGGCGATTAGCTGGCGAGCATTAAGGCGGATAGCCGAATAATCCCGGGCTTGGATTATTTGGTTATCCGTTTTAAGCGGAGTCAGCTAATCGCCTTTTGTCCCACGTTTCAGCAACGTAAATTTGGAGATAGCACAGGAGTCTGGGGTTTGTCCCAGACTCCTGTGTTTTTGTTGACTTAAAAAAAGGTTAGTCGATATAGACCCAACCGCCATGAACCAAGCGATAGTAAGCGTCGGTGTCGTCGCCATCGGCGTCCACACCGGTCTGATCCCACCAAGTAATTTTTTTCATGTTGAAGCCCTTAGGCAAGACGGCCTTTCCTGAGTATGGGGAGGCCTGAGAAATAACTGATTCGTAGTCGAGCTTTTCTGAATTGTAGGGGTAAACGCTCAGGGCGTCTTTGTTCGTGGGGGTGACTTGCGCACTTTTTCCGTTAAACAAGACATCTAGGGTAGTGCTAGACGTGGCGCTGCGCTTTACTTGTAGGGGATGTAAATTGTCAGTCAGTTTAAAGACAGCCTTGGTGTGTGGTTGACCGCTATAAAATTTCTGTGAGCCATCCATGTAAATGTCCGCATAACCTGGTCGATAGGTCGATGTCGAGAATTGACTGAACTTAGCAAATTTAAAATTGGCGGGTTTCGTGGGATGCTTACCATGGGCGTACCAGTAGTAAACGTTTTTCTTACGGTTAACGGCGTAAGTATAGGTGCCGTTAGTCGTGTATTTTCCAGAATGTAACACCCAAAGGTTCGGTCCCTTTTCGCGCCGCAGCAGATAATATTTCCCAGATTTCGCGACGGACTGGCTGACGACGTGCTGGGTCCGGTTATTAATTTTCTTGACCGTCACGTCCTCAGTAAGCGTGACCCACTGAATTTTTTTCCAGGTATCGGCCTGCGCCGTGATGGGAAGGCCGATAGCTAATAAAAAGCTGACGACCAAGGAAAGACAGAAAATTCGGGTGGTGACTGTTGATTTTTTCAATAGGGAACTCCTCCTCCAACAGGACGACACTTGATTAGTCAAATGTGTCGTTTGAATTGAGTGTAGCAGACTTGTCGGGAGGATACCATGGGGAGTACGGAGAAAAATACATGGTTGGACCAATCAGCGGCGCTCCGTTCACATAAAACATTACGGCAACTGTTCAGCAATTTCCGTGACCTCTCGCCGCAATGCAGTCACCAGTTCAGTTGGGGCCGCCGTCAACCGCGCGGCGCTCCCCAAATAAAGCAGCCAATGACTAAAATCGGTGAGCTGTTGTGGCCGGTGAACGTCGAGATAGCAGTCGAACTTGGCTGTCTGCTGGAAGGGATCTAGAAATTGGAGTGGTATGGTCGGGTGTGGATGTTGGCGAAACTGCTGGATAGCCACAGCGGTCAATCGCACGCTGACGTTCGGTGCTGGGCGGGCCGCTTTGATGGCGGCGTTAATTGTCGCGGGGGCCAACGTTTTCTCCCGCTCGACCGGGGAGATTTGCTGAATGTCAGCGACTTTGATTTCGCAAAATTGCTGGTTGCTGAGGTCCCAGGCATCGATGCACCAGTTATCCTGGCGGTTGAAGACGTGGCGAACCCAGACCGTCTGGGTGCAAGTGGCAAGGGTAAGCTGCAGTTGGCGACTGGTCAGGCAGGTGTTCAGCAGCGTTTTAAGCATCGGCGGCGCGAAATCTGTAAGCTCGGTCAGTCGCGTGTTGGCGGGGTTGGTGTGGCTAAATAC
The DNA here is from genome assembly GCF_003946335.1 of Levilactobacillus fujinensis. Classification (GTDB taxonomy): domain Bacteria; phylum Bacillota; class Bacilli; order Lactobacillales; family Lactobacillaceae; genus Levilactobacillus; species Levilactobacillus fujinensis. The sequence goes on along the minus strand of NZ_RHNX01000003.1, from coordinate 72,956 downwards.
CAGCAACTCCTGCAGCGTCAACAGGTCGTCTTGCTGGGTCTGTGAGGCAATCGCCACCAGCTTTTCCGTGAGCGTATTTCGGTTCTGAAGGTAGGGGAGTTGGGTGTTGCGGGTTGCCAGAAAACTCACGAACAGGGCCTTCAGTTCTTCGCTGTTGAACTGAACGGCTGGCAGCAGCTGATTCTGAAGTACCGCGTAGCCACCGTCTCGGCCCACACTGGCGGTCAGTGGCATGCCTAACTCCTGAATGTTATTGAGGTCGCGGATGACCGTGCTCCGGGAGACCTGAAAGTGGGTCATGAGTTCGCGAATAGTAAAGTATTGACGATTATTGATATAGCGCATCATTGTGTTGATCCGAGCCGTTTTTGTCATCAATTTCCCCTCCAAACAGTGTCAGTTTTTGGAACTATTCATCTGTATACTGAGTCTATCATCTTAAGGAGGCCACAACAACATGGCAAATTACACGATTGAAACGAAACCAGCATTTACGGTATTGGGTTTGGGCACGGTGCTCACGGGAGATTTTCCTTCTATGGGACAGCAGAAGACGGCATTCTGGCAAAAAATCAACGCGGACCACGCACTAGACCAATTGACCGGAATCAACGACTATCCTTTCGCCGTCAATGAAGCCATCAATGGCGAATTTCACTACTATGCTGGACGGCAGGTCAGTGCTGATACGGCCGCGGCTGCTGATCAACGATTGATTGAATTTCCAGCCGGCAAGTACCTGGTCATCACGGGCGAGGCTGCCGACCAAATGGGCCTGTACAATGCCCTCGAAGGACCAGCGTTCGGTGAAATTTTACCGCAACTGACGGATTATGCGTACGTCGGTGGACCCAACACGTCATACATGACGGCACAAGACGAAAACGGCGTGCATGGTGAGATGCTCGTGCCGTTAGTTGAAAAGTAAATCACTAAGGGATGGACCATCGTTGCGCTTGAAGTGGCGGTGCTAGCTGAAGTTGACGTCTGAAGGTTGAGGACCAAAACGTTTACCTTATTCTTGTGACCGTAGGAATTGTTATTGCTAAAATTAGGTATACTAGCCGCACGCCGACTGCTAGGGAATCCGCTGGCTGTGGCCACCTTTCGGCATGTAGATTCGGAGATTAAAGCGGGGTTTCCTAGTAGGGTTTGGTATACTAACACGTAAATAGCGTTTCTAGGAGGTATTTCCATGAAACATGAATGGCGGAAAGCGGAAAAGAACTGGTACTTGCCGAAAGAACCGACGTTGCTGACTTTGCCAGCGTTGAATTTTATCACGTTAACTGGCGCGGGTGATCCCAATCAGCCGGACTTTGCGGAACATATTGGCGCGTTGTATCCAGTGGCCTACGACCTGCGAATGGCGTTGAAACGTGGCGAACTCGGCGATCCGTACGAATACACGGTTTATCCGTTGGAAGGTGTCTGGACGACTAGCGATGGGTCACGTGGCGCGCAATTAAATAAGGCGGCGCTGCGTTATAAAATCATGCTACGCCAACCGGACCGTTTAACGGAACAGGACTTTCAGGCCGCTGTGGCGCGAGTCATGGGCAAGAAGACCAATCCGTATTTTAACGATTTAAAATGGGAAAATTATGCTGAGGGCCAAGTCCTGCAGACCATTCATCACGGCCCCTTTGATGAGGAACCGGCCACGTTTACCCAGCTCCAGACGGTCCTAGAGGCGCAAAAGCTCAAGGTGATATCGACCATGGGCGACTATTGGCACCGCGAAATTTATCTGACCGACACGCGGCGAACGGCACCAGAAAAGGCTAAGACCGTGCTGCGGTACCGGGTCGCGCCAATTTAATCGGGAGCTAAGGGATTAAAGCTGGAGCGGTGCGGATATAACTTGAAGCCTCGAAAATGTCGAGTCTCCAAGCCTGGTTTTCTACTAAGCTAGCGGAAATAATCCGCGTCGTCACAGCGTCACGTGAACATCTTAACTTTATTTAGTTGGTTAACTAAAAAATTCTGGATAGAGATCTCCAGAATTTTTTTGTGCAATTTACTTTGCCTTAGCCGGTTGCCGAATCGTGAAGGTCACTATGAATACAACAATCATGACGGCAAGCGTTAGGCTGAGAGCTAGAACGGTCCCAAAGCGGGTCTGATTAATGGCATTAGCTGCCGGCTGGAACTTGGCGCCCAGGGCGAGGGAGGCTGCCATGATGGCCGTTCCCAAGGAGCCCGAGTACTGTTGAAGGGTGTTGAAGGCCGCATTTCCGTCCCCAATCTGTGGCCGGGGGAGTTGTTGTAGCCCAAAGGTCAAGAGATTGTTAAACATGAAGCTGAAGCCGAACTGAAATAAGACGAACAGGCCAATAATCAGGGGAACCGATAACCGGTTGGCGACGAGCATAAACAAAATGGCGGTTAACAGAAGACAACTGGCCCCAAGACGTAAGGGTAAGGTGACGCCCCGATGGTCCATCAGGCGTCCGGCGACTGGCGACAAGATGGCCGATGTTAGACTCCCAGCAAGCAACATTAACCCTGATACCATGGCGTTTTTGCCCAAGACGAGTTGTGTGAAGTTTGGTAGGAGAAAGGTCAGACCAATTTGTGTAAATTGAATTAAGAAGTAAAGGAAGAGGACCTTGCTAAAGGTGGTGTGGCGGAAAATCTTGAGTTGTAAGAGGGGCTGTTCACCTCGGTTGGCAAGCCAGATGAACCCAGCCAATGCCACACAGGCCAAAAGGAAGAGCCCGTAGAATCCGGGTGCCCCAAAGCCATCGTTTCCGGCGTTATTAAAGGCTAAGGTGGTCAGACCAAGGGCCGCTACGATTAGGATGAACTGCCCCCAAGGAAATGACCGGTGTTCGGTATCCCAGGTCTGCTGCAGGTGAGTCACGGCGACCAGCCAAGAAATAAGACCAATTGGCAGGGTGAGCCAGAAAATGAGGCGCCAGCTAAGGAGTTGCGTCATTAAGCCACCATAGGTTGGACCGAGGGAAGGTGCCAAGGCAATTAGCATGCCGGCAGTCCCGGTATAGCGACCTTGTTGGGCAAAGGGCACTTGATGCATGATCAGCGCAAAAACGAGTGGCATGGCGAACCCCGTCCCCACAGCTTGAATTACCCGGCCAAGTAGTAGAATCGGGAGCGAAGGGGCGAGTGCACAGAGCATACCGCCCACAACAAAGGCCGTTCCACCAACGCTAATAATGGCTTTGAGGCGAAAGCGACTTTGAATAAATGCCGTAATGACCATGGTCGCGGCGACCGCTAGTAAATAGGCCGTAGTGACCCACTGGACGGCGTTGAGCGACGTGTGAAACTGCGTCATTAGGGTGGGAAAAGTGACATTCATTGAGGTTTCAACCAGTACGCCACAAAAAGCGAGACCGGCGGAACCAAAAACTGAAAAACGAGTTGCTGAAGCATTTGGTGTTTCTGTCATGAAATAAAAAACCTCCGTTCGCGGGTCAAGTACGATTAACATCATACTTTTCCCGTTAGCGAAGGTGTCGTTAAGAGATATACAAGTATTATTAATTTAATGGTTGGTCGCTTTGCCCGCGTTCAATTGCATCTAGTATACCCCACAATCGAAGCGTTTTTCAAAGCTAAATTTAAAGACTGAAAGATCCAAAATAATTATTGTGACTGTTGGCGCGGCAGTCTTTAGGTAAAAGTTATAGCCATGCTAAAATTTTATCCAGCGTAGCCGCGGCATAGGTGGGAACTGCCGCCGTGGTTGGTGCCGCATTGTCGCGATTGATCCAGATGGATTTCCAGCCAAGTTGGTCAGCGGGGACGATGTCACTGGCGTAGCCTTGGGCAATGTGCCAGTGATTGTCGGTCGTGAAACCGTAGTGGTCGGCGACCGTGTTGAAGAAGTGCAGGTCGGGTTTGTAAGCGTGAACGTCTTCGGCTGTCCAGATATCAAAGGGAACTTGGAGAGCCGCAGCGTTGGCCGGAATGATGTCCCATGAAGAGTTGGACATCATGATCAAGTGATAGTCTCGCTGTTGTAAGGCCTGTAATGTCCGAATGACTTCTGGGAAGGGTTTGAGATTTCGATGGGCGGTTAACACATCCACGTAATAGCTTTCAAATTGGTGCTTGAGACCAAACTGATAGTCTAAGTGAATGAGGTTGTTACGGGTCAGTAAGTCGTAGTCAATGTAGGGATGCATATTATTGCGGTCGTCTTGATACGTCACGAAGCGGTCGCGTGCCAGCTGCGGATCAACACCGATTTTTCGGGCTAATTGAGCGATGGTATCATAGGTGCCGGCCTCTTGTAAGAGGGTGCCGTAGCAGTCAAAGGTTAAGTATTTTTGCATAAGTAAGGGCCTTTCTTTATTCGTTGTGGGTGATTTCTACGGAAAAATTGTGATATATACTGAAGGTTGAAAGCCAAAATGTTTGCGTTACGCTTGCAGCAGTAGGAATTATCACGGCTAAATTAGTGAAAACAACTGCACTCCGGCCGCCAGGGATTCCGCTTGCTGTGGGGGGAACGCTTCCAGCCAAAGGACGGGCTTCCAGCTCGCCTGAGAGCCGCCAAGATCAGGCATCTCCCAGGTCGTCCCACGATGTAAGTCGGAAAAGACGCCGACTAATATCGTCGACACGGCTAGCTACATCCCTGGCCGCCTCCGGCTTTGATTGTGCTCGTCAATTCTAATCACTGAATCCCAAGTGGTCGCTAAAGTTTAAGCATAATTCAATAGCGCTTCAAACGGCATGAGCCATGTTGCCTCAGACCAACTACGTCAGCCGAGAGGTCGGCAGATATGGGCTCAGGCGCGTGTTCGCACCGTTCCAGCCCATATCTGCCGGCCGGTAAGGCGATGGTTGGACAACGTTGCCTAATTTTAGACCCAGTATCGTTGTGACAACGGTCATAATGTGTGTTTCGGGACTTTCAACCTTCGATATATACATATACAAAGAGACCAGCTCCACAGATTAGTAGAGCCGGTCCCTTCTTTTAAACACGACCAATCGGGTAGCTGTGCAGTCAACTGCGATTGCTCGTGTTCATAGTTTAATTTAGCTAACGGCCAAGAGGGGGTAACCGGATGACCGTAGCGTTCGCATGAGGTTAGTCATGACCAGTCGAATCGATGAGGGTCGATTCGACTGGTGAAACGTGCTTTGCAAGGGGAGGGCCTGGGTGTAAATGTGCGACAAAGGTAGCACATGAATGCTCAGGCCCTAAGCGCCTTGCTACGCACTCTACTTTGCGTCGTAGGCTGCTTGGAAGATCTTAACGATATCTTCTTTAGTCCCCTTACGAGGGTTAGAGAAGGCGTTCCCATCCTTCAAAGCATTTTCAGCCATCAATTCAAAGTCTTCTGGCTTAGCGCCGATTTCCTTGATTGACTTCGGAATACCAACGTCTTCGGACATCTGCTTCATGGCCTTAATGGACAATTCGGCAGCGTCACGCGTGGATAAGCCATCGGTATTTTCGCCCATGATTTCTGCTAATTCAGCAAAGCGTTCCGGGCAAGCGATGATGTTGTATTCTTCAACGTAAGGCAAGAGCAAAGCACAGCAAACACCATGTGGGGCGTCGTATTGACCACCTAATTGGTGAGCCATGGCGTGAACGTAACCTAAGTTGGCGTTGTTGAAGGCCATCCCAGCTAACATTTCGGCTTCGACCATCTTGGTCCGAGCGTCAAGGTTGTGGCCGTTAGCAACGGCTTCACGTAAGGAAGTTTCAATCAACTTGATGGCTTCGATACATTGTGAGTCGGTGATTGGGTTATGGTCAACGGAAACGTAAGGCTCGATGGATTGGACGAAGGCATCCATCCCAGTAGCGGCAGTTAAGCCCTTAGGAACGTCCAACATCAAAGTAGGATCGTTGTAAGAAACCAACGGAATGTTCCGCCATGAAACAACGACGAACTTCAAGTGGGTTTCTTCGTTCGTAATAACGGCGTGACGAGTCAATTCTGACCCCGTCCCAGCAGTCGTGTTAACGGCAATCAGTGGTGGCAAAGCCTTGTCGAGTGTTTCAATCCCAGCTAACTTGGTGATATCGTCACCGTTCGTCAAGATAATGCCGGCACCTTTACCGGTATCATGAGCAGAGCCCCCACCAACAGTAATGATGGAGTCCGCGCCGGATTCTTCATAAAGTTTTTTAACTTCTTTAATATTGCGAATCTTAGGGTTAGGTTCAACGTTGTTGTAAACAACGTAATCGACACCGGAAGCGTCTAAAGATTTCAGAGTTTGTTCAACGGCACCGTCCTTGAGTCCTTCAAGGAACTTATCGGTGACAATGACGGGCTTTTTCATCCCTAACATCTTTGCACGTTCACCAATTTTGCTAATTACACCAGGGCCAAAAAAGTTGACACTGGGCATCAGAAAGTCATAACTACGTTCAGCCATTATACAAATGCCTTCTTTCAGAAGTTTTGAAAATCATTGGTATCAATTTCACAAAGCAATTATAACCGAAAGATTTACAGTTTGCAACCGGTTTCGATTAATTGTTTGTTAGTTGGGTGAGAAAACTAGGCAATAGTACCGACTTGACGGCATTTCAAGGGTGACAAAGAAAATTTCATTGCCGTTTTCAAAGGGTGAATTGGATTAATGAAAGTTAACACAAATTCTTCCGAGTGATGGGAGACTTAGTGATGAAATGGCCGAATTTGGTCGAGAAAATTTCTTGGGAGTGGGTATAATGAAGGGAGTAGAAAATATAGACGTTAGAGGGAAGCTAGATGAAAGAATTGAAAGAACATCGGCGAGAAGAACAGGCTGAGTGGCAGGCGACCCAGCAGCGAGAATTAGCTAAGTTGCAGGGAGCACAACGACACCTATACTTAAATGTCGGGGCCTACTTGGTAATTTCCATCATCGAATTTTATCTCGCTATTATTGGACATTCACAAACCTTACGTGCCGACGCCTTTAATAATTTATCAGGAATTATTTCGTCGGTGCTCCTATTGATCGGCATTTACATTGCCAGAGATATTCATGACGATGATCTCATGGGTCAACCGCTGCCAGAGGATTCGACGGAAAATGGTCAGCGACTGCAATTGACCCGCTTTCACTACGAGACAGTCTTCACCATGATTACGGGAATCGTAATGATTGCCATTGCCGCTAGCGTTATCTATAGTGGCATTCGTAGCCTGATGAATCCGGCTGATCAAGAAGTCCCACAGCCGATAACGTTGCTGGGAGCGGCAATCGCAACGGTTATTATGCTGGGGGTTTGGTGGCTGAACAAGCGCGGTGGCCGGCGATTACAAAATGCGGCGTTAACGGCGGCGGCTCAGGACAGTTTAAGTGATGCGGTGACAAGTTTGGGAACCATGATTGCCATTGGTGGTGCACTTGCCTTTCAAGTGACCTGGTTAGATGGTGTGGCCAGTATGTTGGTGGGGATCTTCATTCTGACATCTGGCATTCGTATTTTCCGAGAGAGCAGTTTGAACCTGGCCGATTATTTTGATCCCACAGTGGAAAAGCAGTTTGGTGCGGCCATTGCTGAGTTCCCAGCAGTCGAACAGGTCTTGGAACTCAAGGCCCATTACAACGGAAACGTGGTCACGTTGGATGTGATCATTGCGGTCGACCCCCACATGGAGGTGCAGGACAGTTACCGGTTAGGTGAAGAGATCGAAGCTGCTATGCGGCGGCAATTTGGGATCGTCGATACGGACGTGATGGCGGTGCCTGCGGGATAAGCTGTCAGCTGACGTTGAAAGTGGGTCAAGCGGTAGCTACCCGTTGACGTATACTTCAGCAACAGAGGTTTGTCCCACGTTTCAGCAACGTAAATTCGGAGATATCAAAAGAGTCTGGGGTGTTATCCCAGACTCCTTTGTGTTTATTAATAATTGTTGGTTATTATTCAAGAAGTTAAAATGTTCAAGATATTCTTGCAACAGTAGGAATTGTCACCGCAGTCCGGCTGCCAGGGATTCGGCTTGCTGTGGGGGAATGCCTCCAGCTCGCCTGGAAGCCGCCAAGATCATGCATCTCCCATATCTGCCGGCCGGTAAGGCGATAACTGCCAATGCTGCTTAATACGCGACAGCTTAGAACTTTCATCCCTTAGTTATTACTAATTAGCAGTTCAGTGATTCGGTTTCGCAACGCACCGTCTCGCTCGGCATCATAGCTATACTGATCGTCGAACCAGTGATCTGGCGAGTATAGCCAGACGGGCTTGACACGACGTTCCGTGGGCTCGGTGGCGTAACGGGGAAAGACGTGGGCGTGGAGAAACTGATCGGTATTACCTAAAATATCATAGTTGATACGTTCACAACCAGTTGCTTGTAGGACGGCATCGCCCAATACACGCATGCTTTGAAGAAAGGCAGTACTTTCGCCTACCGTTAAGTTGTTCAATGCGGCCACGTTTCGCTTGGGGAGTAGCACTGAGTAGCCAGGGAGAAACTGGGTGTCACCATAGACTGCGAAACCACCGGGTAAGGTTGCCATGATCATGGGGTTTGTGCCATCGATTGCCGCTTGAATGCGGTCATCTCGCCAAGAACTCATCGCGTGACCTCCCCAGCAAAGAAGGGTTCTGTGACCGTCAACGTTTTAGCGTCGCAGTCGAGTTTGGCACTTAAGCCATAGGGGAGTGCGGTCCGCGGGTAGGCGTGGCCAAAGTTAAAATTGGTCATGAGGGGTACGTCGAGGTCTCGCGTCACGTCCAGCAGGGCCTGGCAGTAGTCGTCATAGTAGACTTCGTTTTGGGGCTTCCCAGTGATGATGGCCTTGACGTTGCCTAGAATGCCAGCCTGCTTCAGGTTTTGGAGCATGGTCCGGTAGGCTGCTGGTGTTGGCTTTTCCTCGCTAGTTTCAAGGAAAAGGATCTTCCCACGCCACTCTGCGGGACTGGGAATGAGGCTGTATTTTCGGGCGATGAGGGGCTCGTTGGGATAGCGTGTGTCGGTCAACAGACTATTTAAACTGTCAATACAACCGCCAAGCAGTCGACCAGTCACTTGGCCGTGACCGCGTAGGACCTGATAGCCGTGGGTTTCGGGATGACTGATTCGCGGGGTGTCGAGGGCGGCTTTTGAGAAGTCCTCCCGTTCCTCGTACCAGATGGAGCTGCTGTTAATTGGCGTGGTTTCGGTATTTTCCAGATAATGTTCCAGGGTACGTTTGGTATAGGGCAGTAAGTCTGTGTCCAACTCAGCAAGATCGTTGATGACATTGGGGCCATAGTAGGTGGTGAGACCCAACCGGTAGAGCATCAGGTGGTCAACAGTCGTGTCGGAAAATCCGGTAAACAGCTTGGGATGGGCTTTAACGGCAGTCACAAACTCCGGGTCGTTAAAGAGGTAGGGCGCCAGACGATAGGTGTCGATGCCGCCAATGGCACAGAAAATGCCGGCAATATTGGTATCGATAAAGGCGGTCTTGAGGTCAGCTGCGCGGGCTTCAGGATGGGCGTCGAGGTAAGCTAAACCCTTCAAGGCATTTGGCATTGCGACCGGAATTAACCCCAATTCGCGAAGTCGTTGTTGGCCGCGATGATACTCATGTGCAGCGAATTCTTCGCCCATGACCCCACTAGATAGACTCACGAGGGCGACGTGATCGCCGTGATGCAATTGATTTGGTTTTGCCATAAAAATCCCTCCCAGCAGATAAATTATTTTTATTCTACGCCTTTTTAGTCAAAGCGGAGGGTTCAAAACAGGAAAGTGCTAGACTTTTTGGCGGACTATCAGTTGATGATGGCTAAGGTTGGCCAATTCAGGATGGTCTTACCTGGTGCCATTCGTTTTGACAAGCAAAAGGGCCGCGACAAATGTCACGACCCTTTGTCATTCGGCGAATATAGGCCGAAATGAGGCGGATGCAGCTGGCTAACAAAACGGCCCACTTGACTAAGTTCATGTTTACGGTCTACTTACTTTGATTAAATAACCAGTCTCGAACGGCTGGAACCGTGTAGCCGTGGTCAAAGGAGGCCATATGTTCCATCGTTTGACTGGAACCAGTCAGAACAGACCCCTTTGTCCAGGTCACAAAGTTGCGGTCCTTATTTTGTGAAATGGATTTGTTTGCTGCTGTATTGAGCTTCTTGGTACTCCAGGTGGCATTCCAAGTGGCGTTGGTGTAGCTAATACTGTTCTTCTTGAAACTAGTGATTAGGCTCGTTTGACCGGAAGTCGCTTGGGAATCACCACCCGCGACGATATAGAAGAATTTTTGTTTACGCAGGGCCTTTAATTGACTCACATCCCATTGGCCGGATACATAGAGACTGGCCGCAAATAGATTGGGGTGCGTGGCATTCAAGTAGAGCATGGTCATACACCCCATGGATTGACCAGTGGCGTAGAGTCGTTTGTTATCAATGCTGTATTTCTTCTGCAACGATGCCAAGAGATCGAGATACGTGTTGACTTGGGATTTGACTACGCTGGAGCCGGATTGGCCCATCCCACCAGCAACGGTGGATTTTTTGAAGGCGGGGACTAAAACAAAGCTGGCGTGTTTTTTCTGTTCGGCCTTAGTTGCCCAGATCACGCCACCATATCCCTGCGTGAGGGCCGACTTGGTGCTCTTACCCACGATGCTATCGTCGTGAATGAAGGTGATCAGGGGATAGGACTTATTTTTATTGTAATTGTCGGGAACGTAGAGGTTGTAGGCTAGCTTGACGCCAGTTTTGGGATCCGTGTAGGTCAGTTGAATATATTTAGATTCGACCTGTTTTAAGACGGACTTGAGCGACGGGGTGGTTGCGGCATCATTGGTGTCAGACTTGGTGCTAGTACTGGATGCTGAACTACTGGTGGCCGACGAGCTTGTCGCGTTCTTCGTGCTACTTTTTCCGCAAGCCACTAGCGTTCCAGTTAGAACAATGGCCGCCAATAAGAGCCCGAATCTTCTGAAATGGTGCATGATCATAGCCTCCTAAAATAGGGTAAATGATTTATAAGTAATTAAAGTCAATGTAGCACACTTTTCTTAAAGAAAAAAGAAAGCACCCTCAAGGATACCTTCTCTTAGGAAAACTACGCAGCATGACGGGTCTCTTTCGTCTGTGTCGTGAGGCGCTGTTCGTGTTGATGCTGGCGGACGATAACGGTGAGAACACCGGCAAAGGCGACTAACCAGATCAAAGACATGCCCAAATTACCTAAAACACCACCGGCAAAATCGTAACCAAAGTAGTCGGCGAAGCTAGCACCGATGGGTCGGGTTAAAATGTAGGCGAGCCAGAAAGATATAATCTCCATAAAGCCGTTCATTTCAGGCTTACCCCAGTGACGATAGGCTAACAGTCCGAGGAAGACGGCACCGAGAATCAGACCGGTATTCAAGAATCCCCAACCCATCCCGGTGGGGTCAACGTTGTAACCGCCCGTACGCGCGGTTGCCAGCCAATCCCCAGCGGCGGTCCCGAGCATAAACGAGAAAGCGACGGTCAACCAGTAGAAGCTTTCGTTGGTCGACGTGGTAATATGATGAATTGATAAATCATGATTTTTCAGGTACCAGGCACCGAAGCTGATTAGGAGAAGACCGGCAAATATCAAAGTCGTTTCTAAGTAGTGCAGACCAGTGATCGATTTCAGTGTATCCGCTGAGAAGGTTCCAAAAACGGCTAACAGGGCAATCGATAGCCAATAGTAAACGGGACGATAACGATCAGAGCGTAGTTGGCAGGTGAGAAAAACGGCAAATAGTCCGAGGGACCAGGCAACTGTGAAGGCTTCACCTAATCCGGAATTTTGTTGACCGAAGAGTTGACTGGAGTAATCTGATAGGGATTCACCTAGGCCGGTAGAAATCATTTTGGCTAACCAGAATAGGCCGGTGATGAGGGGAACTTTACTGAGGGAAAATTGTTTTGGCATGGAACAGGGCCTCCTTAATTGAATAGCGCTAGTTTACGCGGTCATCAAGGGAGAAAACAGTGCGTTTTGTTAAGGGTTTTCTGTCAATTTATTAGAATTAAAATTTGATAGGCACCAAAAAGTACCTACTCCCCAAAACGGCTACTAAGCGTTACAATGGTAAAAAAGTTTGGGAGGTCATCACGTGAAACAGTCTTACAACAATGGGGTCGAGGCAACGTTAGGGGTCATTAGTGGCAAATGGAAGCCGCAACTTTTGTGCCATCTAGGAAATCGGCCACAACGCACGTGTGACCTGCGGCAAAAATTACCGACCATCTCACAGAAAGTCCTGACGCAACAGCTTCGTGAGCTAGAGCGGGATGGCATCATTAATCGGCGGATTTCTGGGGAGCGAGCGCCCTTTAAAGTGACCTATGAATTGACCGAACTGGGTCGTTCACTGGGGAGAATCTTAGTCCAGATGTCCATCTGGGGGGAGCAGCGAGCAAGTCAGGTGCCAGACATGGAGATTACCCATGACCATGGCGGCTTCAGTCATATTTTAACGACCAATTAGAGGGGCACCTTTAAGTGCCTTCTTTTTTTTGTTGTCGTTTGCAGTTATGCTAGGTCTCGTTAAGGAGGTGGCTGATGACATCCACAATCCGTGGCTTGGCCACGACACAGGCACTGGTGACGCACCCGGTGCAATGGCAACTCTTACTCTTACTGGCAAATGGACCGCGGACCGGCGCCGGCTTGTGGCGAGAGTTATCTTGGCATCAACGTTGCCGCTGTGGTGACGGCTTGTGGCGGTTATGCCACCACCAGCTGATTATGTTTCACGTGAAACACGGGACATGGCAACTTTCACCCCTCGGTGAGACACTCCGGCCCGTGTTGACGGCAATTCAAACCTGTACACAACAGAAAGGTGACCAATAAAATGACCTATAAATTTCTAGATTCCTTTAAATTCGACAACGGCGTGACCCTGAAGAACCGGATGGTAATGTCGCCAACGACGACCATGTCAAGCTTCTACAATGGCCGTGTGACCAATGACGAAATCGACTTCTACGGCGCCCGTGCCGGTGGCGTGGGGATGATCATTGGCGAAGTTGCTAACGTTATCGACAGTGGTAAGGGGTTCGAGGGTGAACTGTCTATCGCTGACGACGGCGACATTCCTGGACTAGCACGGTTGGCGAACACCATGAAACAAAATGGGACCAAGGCCGTGCTCCAGATTTTCCATGCCGGTCGGAAGTCTAACGATAGTATCCTTCGGGGTCAGCAACCCGTTAGTGCAAGCGCAGTTAAGGCCGCTTTCCCCGCCGATTCACAAGAACCACGCGCACTAACGGCAGACGAGATCGATGAGATCATTGTGGCGTTTGGCGACGCAACCCGCCGGGCCATCGCGGCCGGATTCGATGGGGTCGAACTCCACGGGGCCAACACATACTTGCTGCAACAGTTCTTCTCCCCCAACTCTAATCAGCGGACCGATAAGTGGGGCGGCGACCGCGAGGCACGGATGGGTTTTGCTAAGGCCGTCATCGCGAGCGTCCACAAGGCCATTGTGGCGAACGCGGACCGACCATTCTTACTGGGTTACCGCGTTTCACCAGAAGAGATTGAAACACCCGGGATTCGTTTAGCTGATACGTTAGCCTTCGTTGACATGTTGGCCGATTCTGACGTGGATTACGTCCATACATCGATGGGGTCCGCACACCGGACGTCGTTGAACGACAAGACCGATCACGAACCAATCATGGCGAAATTGGTTAAGCAATTAGCCGGTCGTAAGCCGTTGATCGGTGTCGGTTCCGTTGAGAAGCCGGCCGATGCCGAAGCCGTCTTGGCCTTGGGTGCCGATTTGGTTGCGATGGGCCGCGAAATGATTCGGGAACCCCAATGGGTCGAAAAGGTCGTTGATGGGGATGAAGCCAGCATTCGCTACCGACTCTCCCCATCCGAAATGGACGAGTTGAAGATTCCCCGGGCCATGCAGGATTACTTGAAGGGTGCATTCTACTCTGTTATGCACTTTACGACGGACCCCAATGTAGCCGTGGATTACCAGAATGAGGCTGCACCGATGGAGGGCTTTGAGAAGAAAATGTAGTTTTTAGCCAGCTGAAAGCTGAAACTGGCGGGCACAATCAGAGTCGAAGGAGATCAGAGATTCCGCTGGTTGTGAGAAACACTTCCGACTGGTGCAATCTTTAGATCTATCAAAAAATGCTAGTACATCTGAATTTCAGACTGTACTAGCATTTTTAGGTATGTTGACGCGGTTGAAAGCCAAAATCAGGCGTCTCCCAGTCCCAACCTGGTGAGGTTATTCTGCATTTTCAACGTCTGGTGTTTCATCCAGCAACCGTGCTTGCAGCTGCTGGTCGTACTCGCGGGCACTCGGCATCAGCCACATGGCAAGCCCACATAGGAGTGAGCCAACACCGCCAATGATGAATAATTTTTCCACGCCGATGGCATCTGCGAGGGGCCCGGCGAAAATCAAACCGACGGGTCCCGCTACACTGGTCAATGAATTTAGGACGCCCAGGACGCGGCCCAGTTGGTCGGGCGGGAAACTCTGCTGGATCATCGCCATCAAGAGGGTGCTATAGAAGGGAGTCACGGCGCCAGCCAGCACGTTGAGAATGATAAACCAGATAAATCCGGTCTGATTTCCCGGGAGAAAGCCGCTGCCGCCAAAGGTCACCCCCATCGCCAGTGTTGCCCAGAAGATGGGTTTCATCCGGTCACGCCATTTACCAAAGAGGCCGATAATGGCGCCACCCCCGAGCATGCCGACAGAGTAGATGACCTCGATCAGACCGGCTTGGCCCACGGTACCGTGGAAGTAACCCATGGTCATCAAGGGGTAGAGGCTGGCGGCCGGCATGAACATCAGCGTGAAGGTTGCGCCAATCATGGTAATGGCCCAGAGACCACGTGTATTACGGAGCTTATTTAGCCCAAATTTGGCATCGGCTAGCACGTGGACCTTTTCGTCAATCACCGGATGTTCTGGAATCGTCACGAACGTCAATAGGCTAATGCCAATAATGGCGCCCAGGACGTCAACTAAAATCAGGTAGTTCATGGGGACGATGGCAAAGAGAAAAGCGCCCAGTGCCGGCGAAATGATCATGTTGGCAGACTGAACCATGCCCAGCTGGCCGTTGATCTGCGTCAACTGATCGGTCGGTACCATGGTCGGTAAAATCGACTGAATCGTTGGCATTTGGAAGGTCTGCGCGATGGAGCGTACAAGGAGCGAGATGAAAATCAGCCAGAGCGGGAAGGTTGCTTGCAGTGTACCGACGACGGAAAGAATAATGGCAAAGATGGCGGCAATCACGTCGGGAACAATCAGGAGGCCCTTCTTGTTCCAACGGTCGACGAAGGGGCCGACAAAGGGACTCAGTAGCACCATTGGCAGCATGCCCAGCAACGTTGCCAGACTCAGAACGGTGGCCGAACCAGTCTGCTTGGTCAAGTACCAAATAATGGCATATTGCACGACCATACTGGTAATGCCGGATAAAAATTGACTGGTCAAAAAGAGATAAATATTACGCCGCCAGTGCGGCACGCGTGAAGTTTCCAAGGGTCAGTCCCCCTTTGTAAAGTGCGTTAATTCAATGATAGCCGGTAGTCAGTCAACACTGAACAGCCAGCGTGTATAAATACTTCACAGGCTGTTAATATTAGCATATTAGTAAAGGGGGGACAAGAAAAAGTGCTTGTGAATTTGGTGGGTGTGGTGCCGGGGATGGAAACGGATACAGAATGTGTCTATTGTCGCCGTTTGGGTGCTAGCAAATCGGGACCACAAGACAGTAAAAAACGGCCGAGCAGGTAGCACGCGACCGTGGTGTCAAGTTATTAAATTTATGATGAGATGCAGACAACGACAGACCAATTTGGCAACCATTACTGTAGCCATAGGTGAAATTAAGCCGTTTGGTCGGTGGTTGGTTTGTCACGGAGATTGGTGGGGACAAACATGTCCGGCTTGTTGTTTTCAATAATATCTGCGTAATGGTCGACCTTAAAATTGATGGTCGACAGGTGTTTGTTGAGCGCCGTGATTTCACTCAGCGTCCGTTCCTGCTGCGTTTTCATCATCTCATAGCGTTCAGGAACGGTGCACTCCCCCTCCTGAACCAGGTCTAAGTAGTGGTGGATGCGTTCAACGGGCATCCCGGTCGCCCGCAAGCAGACGATAATGTTCAGCCACTCTAAGTCGTTGTCGTCAAAAACGCGGTTGTTGTTTTCGTCGCGTTTTACGAATGGCAACATGCCATGGTCGTGGTAGTAGCGAATGGTGTAGGTGGAAATGCCCATTTTTTGAGCGACTTCGTGAATGGTATAGGACATCTGAATCTCCTCCTTGGGGGTTAGCGTTCGACTAACTCTAATGTAATGTTTTTATGATACGTGATTCTTCCAGTCGATGCAAGAATTTTCACTCAAAATGAAGCAAAAGGGTTGCCTTCAAGTAGGTCGAAGGGGGTACACTCAAGATACTTGAGGGGGTGAGCCAACGTGAAACAGTTTAACGTGCAACGAACTGGGGCAGATTTTGTCCCATTACTGCCGTGGTCGACCGACCCGCGCGCCAGTGTTAACGCGTTGGCCGCTGGGGGAGTCGACCTATTACTTTTAGATGAAGAAAATGACTTGATGAAAATTGTTCCACAACGGACGCTGGAGGACCTGATGCCGCAGGTGGAAAAATCTGTGTACGGGCGATTGTTTGACCAAGTGGCAACCCTGATTCCCCAGGCTTCACAGGAGTTGCTGGCCGACTGGTACTTGGCAATCGACCTCGCTCAGGCCAGTCATATCAGTGTCGTGACAACGGCCGCCAACCTGGTTGCATTGGCCGTGTTACGACTCAAAGGGGTCCCGGTGACGACCGATAAAGTACAAGGCGTTGCTAGTCAGACGCAATGTTGGCTGATGCAGGCACAGATGACGGAACACCAACTCTTCTTGCCGAGTGGGAAGGAATTGCTGCACCGTTTGTTCACGCACCTTTTGGACCAACATACCGCGTGGGATACCTACACGCCAGATTACTGTAGCCCACACGCCGGTCGTTTGGCACAGGATGTGTATGCGTTGACCTGTGGAAAGCTGTTGGCGCTACAGTTGCCAGCAGCATGGTCGTTGGTGCGGGTCGCGGCGTTGGAGAATCATCTGCTTCGGTAATGACTGAGGTTGAAAGTTCCAAAACACTCATTATGACTGTCGTCACAGCAATACTGGGTCCAGAATTAGGCAACGTTATCCAACCATCGCCTTACCGGCCGGCAGATATGGGCTGGAACGGTGCGAACACAACTTGAAGCCTCGAAAGAACCGAGTCTTCAAGCTTGGTTTTCTACTAAGCCAGCAGGGAACCCACCTGCCGACTAAGTAGAACGACGCGCCTGAGCCCATATCTGCCGACCTCTCGGCTGACGTAGTTGGTCTGCGGCAACATGGATCATGCTGTCAGAAACGCTATTGCGTTATGCTTAAACCTTAGCAACGCCATGGGATTCAGTGCCTAGGATTGTCGAGCACAATCAGAGCCGGAGGAGGCCAGGGATGCAGCTAGCCGTGTCGACGATGTTAGTCGGGGTTTTTCCGGCTTACATCGTGGGACGACCTGGGAGACGCCTGATCTTGGTGGCTTTCAGGCGAGCTGGAAGCCCGTCCTTTGGCTGGAAGCGTTCCCCACAGCAAGCGGAATCCCTGGCATCCGGAGTGCGGCCATTTTAATTTTTGACCTTTAGTTAATAGTGTCAAACACGAACCATTGTGTGACCGGGTAAGTCGTGGTCACACTTTTTGTTTGGTCAAATAATAACCGAATCTAACAAAGGAATTAATACTAAATGTTCGTTAAAATCCAAAAATAGATGGACTTAAAGACTTAATTCTCGTATGATGAAATAGAAATACGAATTATAAATTATAGAATCGCCAGTAAAGTTAAGCATCTAACTACGATACAGGGAGGAACTTACTATGCATTGGTTGGCCGACTTGCTAGCTGCCATTGGGGTCGTCTTAAATGGGATTCCACAAGGGATTATGGCGATGGCGCTAGGGTTTGCTATTTTTCCAACGATGTTTTCGTTCATTTTTGCTTCAGCAGTTAACGGGGTCTTCGGGGCAGTCGCGCCACTTTCATTTCAGGCGGAATCACTAGCGCTAACGGGAAATCTGGGGCGCAACTTACGGGAACGGACCTCGATTATTTTAGGCGGCTCCATCATCATGCTGCTGATTGGGGTTACCGGCACGTTGACGAAGATTGTTGATATCCTTGGCAACAATATTATGGCCGGAATGATGGCCGGGGTCGGCATCATGCTGGCCAAGATTGCATTGGGGATGGCGAAGCAGGAGCAGTTGACCGGCTGGATGTCGGTGGCTCTCGCAGCTGTTACCTATTTAGTGACGAAGGACCTGGTGTGGACCATCGTGGTCTCCGTGGTCGGGTCCAGTCTAGCGGCCGTCTTTATTGAACATTACCGCGCAGAACTCCCGGAACACGTGACGGCGCGACGGTTTGTTTTTACCAAACCGATGCTCAGCGTTCGGGTGGTGCGGGGGGGCGTTGAGTCTGGCCTGCTTGAATATTGGCGCCAACATTTCTTACGGACTGATCACCGGGCAAATGACGGGCATCAAGCCGAACCCCGTCAACTTGAATCTGCTGACCATCACGCAATCCATTGCCGACATGGGCACAAGTCTTTTGGGTGGGGCACCGGTGGAAGCCATTATTTCCGCAACGGCCAGCGCGCCTGAACCTGTCGTGGCCGGCATCATGATGATGCTGATCATGGCTGCTATCTTAGCAATCGGTTGGCTACCAAAGTTGGGGAAATATGTCCCCAGCGCATCGATTGCGGGTTTCCTGTTTATCCTGGGAACGGTCGTGATTTTTCCAGAAAATGCTGCGACGGCTATGCAGGGTTCCGGCGCGACTGTGGCCGCAATCACGCTAGTGGTGACGGCGGTGGCCGATCCTTTTGCCGGGTTGATGACGGGAGCTGTGCTAAAATTTGGACTGCCACTTTTGGGACTGGGGGTTTAAACCATGATCAAAACGTATCAATTACAGGTTGGGCCGCTCACACGGCGGTTGCCGGTGATGCCGATCAGTGACACCATGGCAATTGCATCGTTCGTGTTGCTAGGGGACGCCGAGCTAACCGATTATGCGGCCGAGGCGTTGGCCAAAAAGGTGCCAGCTGAGTTCGACTACTTTGTCACGTTGGAAAGTAAGGGGATTCCGTTGGCTCAGGAGTTGAGCCGGTTGACCGGGCATCAGGAATACATCGTCTTGCGTAAGAGTGTTAAGGACTACATGCGGGCGCCGTTGACGGTGCCAGTTAAGGCGATTACGACCAGTGCGCCACAGATTCTAGCGTTGGATGGTGTGGATGCCGATAAATTGGTTGCCAAGCGCGTCGTCATCGTTGACGATGTGATCAGTAGCGGTGGGTCACTAAGTGCGGCGGAAGAGTTGGTAAGTCGCGCGGGGGCCACGGTGGTTGGTCGTCTGGCCATTTTGGCGGAAGGCGATGCGGTCAAACGGACCGACATCGATTACTTGGCAGAGTTACCGCTGTTTCCTCTGTAACGGTTGGTAAATCACTTAACATTTTCAGTAAACTTAGGGGCGAGACGCCCAACTAAAAGGTAGACTACAGCTAGTGAGGTGCCGCGCGTAACGTTGAAATGGTCTGACTATACATCACCCATTTGAAAGCGCTCGGCGCCATCACCAAAAATCACCTGCGCCTCACGCTCTCAGTCGTGATGGTGCAGGTGATTCTTTTGATTAACTTAAGTTGTATGAGCTGGTCGCACTGCGGTGTGGTCGTCTTATTGACCGGTAGATCTGGGCTGGAACGACGTGCCTGAGCCCATAGCAGGTAGAATTCCTGGCAGCCGCAGTGCGACCAGTGACATCATTTTCTTACTTAAACAAGTAGACCTTGGATTCGTAAGGGCGGAACGTGGTGCCTTGGTCATCGGCGTAGTTACCGATCAGCTCTTCGCTGGCGCTGCCTTGGTCGTAGTCGCGGGTCACCGTTTGGTCGGTGAAGTTGTTGATGACTAGCAGGGTCTGGCCGTTGTAGTGACGGCGGTAGGCGAAGACTTGATCGTCATCGGGGTCGAGTTCTTCGTAGTCGCCGAGGACAATGAGGTCGTGGCTATGACGCAGTGCAATCAACTGCCGGTAGTAGTTGAAGACGGAATCGTCGCGGTCAACTTCTTCCTTGGCGTTGATCGTCGTGTAGTTTGGATTTAGCGCAAACCAGGGTGTGCCCGTGGTGAAGCCAGCGTTCTTGGAAGCATCCCAGTGCATAGGTGTCCGAGCGTTATCTCGTGAAATATGGCTGAGGTATTTCAGCATGGTTGGCTTGTCAACGATTTTTTCCTTCGTGACGTTTTCGTCGTAGGCGTTCAGACTTTCCAGGTCTTCATATTGATCGAGGCTGGTGTAGTGGACGTTGGTCATGCCAAGTTCTTCGCCTTCATAAACGTAAGGGGTGCCTTGCAGCATGTGTAGCGTTGTTCCTAACATTTTAGCCGAGACGTCTCGGTACTGCTCACTGTCATTACCGAAGCGAGAAACGGCGCGGGGCTGGTCGTGGTTGTCCCAGAAGAGACTATTCCATCCCTTACCATCGAGGGCATATTGCCAGTCGGATAAGGCCTTCTTCAATTCTGTTAATTTAATCGGGGCATCGTTCCACTTGCCTAGCCGCTTATCTGGATTGGCAGACAGGCCAACGTGGGCGGACTGGAAGATCATATTCAGTTCGTTTGCGTCCAGACCGGTATAGGTAATGGCTCCCTCGGCAGTGGCTCCCGGCATTTCGCCGACGGTCATGACGTCGTAGTGAGACAGGACCTTGTCGTGCATTTCGTGCAGGTAGTCATTCAGCTTGGGGCCGTTAGCAACTACGGCCTCGACGTCGCCATAGACAGCACCGGGTGCCTTGGGTGCATCGGGGAGACCAACTGGCTTGGAAATGAGGCTGATAACGTCCATCCGGAAGCCATCAACACCCTTGTCGAGCCAGAAGCGCATGAGGTCCCAAACTTCATCGTGGACCTTGGGATTTTCCCAGTTCAAGTCGGGTTGACTAGGTGCGAAGAGGTGCAGGTAATATTGGTTTCGTTTCGGTTCAAAGGTCCAGGTCGAACCGTTGAAGTAGGAGCCCCAGTTATTGGGTTCGTGACCGTCAACGGGGTCGCGCCAGATGTAGTAGTCAGAATACGGATTATCCTTGGACTGACGGCTCTTTTGGAACCAGTCGTGTTGATCGGAGGTGTGGTTTACGACCAGGTCCATCAGAAGCTTCAATCCCAATTTATGTGCGCTGGCTAACATCGTTTCAAATTGCGCCATGTTGCCATAGACGGGCTGAACGCTACGGTAATCACTGATGTCGTAACCGTTATCGAAGTCCGGTGACTTGTAAATGGGGTTGAGCCAGATAACATCGGCTCCTAATTTCTTAATGTACGGCAGGCGTTCGGTCAGACCAGCCAAATCACCGACCCCGTCACCATCACTGTCTTGAAAACTCCGGGGATAAACTTGATAGACGACGGCATTTTGCCACCACTGTTTTTCCATGTGAAACCCTCCTAAGATTAGTTGTTGGTTCATCGCTGAATGGGTTGCGTAAAGTTCGTGCGCAACCGCTTACAAAAGTTATTCTAGCATTTTTAGTAAGCGCTGACAATGCCTTAAAACCAATTAAACAAACGTTTGCTTAATTTTAAGGATTTAGCTTTAATTTCGTATCGGAAACGGGTAGAATTGAAAACAGAATGAAAGGGTTACAAGCGAAGGAGGCGGCCAGATGGCGGCGACGATTAAGGATATTGCGCGGTTGGCAGGCGTTTCACCGGCGACCGTATCACGGGTGTTGGCCAACAAGACGGCCTTTTATGGCCCGGCAACGGCGCAAAAGGTGCAGGCGGCCGCTTTGAAACTAGGGTACCGCAAGAATACGGCGGCGGCCGAATTGGTGACGCAGCGTAGCAACGTCATCGCCGTTGTGGTCAACTCGGTCAAGACGAACTTTTCCAGCCAAATTATCACTGGAATTCAGGATACAGCGGCGGCTCACGGATTGAACGTGATCATTGTTTACGCCGGAATTGTGGACCCGGAGGCGCAGCGCAAGGCTTTATTGACGGTAATTGAACGACCGGTCATGGGTATCCTGCTCCTGTCGATCAATTTGACGCCGGAAAACCTGGCGCTGTTGCAGGGAGCGCAGACGCCATACTGTTTTCTATCGATAGCCTTTGATGACGGCGATCTACCGTCGATTGCGTCGGACGACTGGCAGGTTGGCTATGAGGCGACCCAGACACTGCTAAAGGCGGGCCACCGAAAAATTGGTTTGGCAGCGGTCGATAGCGATTCGCATACGGGACGCTTCCGGTTGGCGGGCTATGAGAGCGCGCTACGAGACGCCGGCGTGACACCGCAAGCAGATTGGGTGCAACCAGGCGTTTACAGTTATGCGGCCGGGCGTGAGGCGATGGCCGCGTACGGGGCGACGTCTGGCCTGACAGGTGTGGTTGCCGGTAGTGATATGGCGGCGATCGGTGTCCTGAATCAGTCGCGTGACCTTGGACTAAGGGTCCCCAATGACCTTTCCATCGTCAGCATTGATGGTACAGAGATGTGTGAGCTGGTCCAACCCCAACTGACCAGCGTGTCACAGAACTTTTATGACATGGGTGCGGCCGGTGTTCGTCAGCTATTAGAACCAGACAAGCAGTCCCAACAGGTCACCCCGATTCGGGTGGTCGACCGGCAAACGGTGCGGGTGCTGTGAGTGATTTAAGTGGTGAGCTAAGTCCTGCCATCGTCTTACCGGCCAGCGGGGATGCTGTCTGCTACGGGTTTCATACGACCTGATGCGTCGCTTTCTGATTTTTTGATCGGGCTGTAAAAATTGCAAAAAACAAGCCGCAACCGGAGCGCACTTCAAACGCCGGTTGCGGCCTGTTTCTTCTATTGTATATAAGCTTATTTATACCGAACGGAATTTGTCGACGGGGGAATCGCCAAATTCCGTTCGGTAGAAATCGTTGCGATATAAATTATGCTGCGATTTTACGTGGTCAAGATGTGTGCGCGTGGTCGGCTCCACTCCAGATAACCGAACGTTCCCAGTCTAGGATTATCCAGTTATCAGCCGGAATACTCGCTGGGTAAGCGCCTTTACGCATACGCGGTTACTTAGCGATGTAAGTCGTCTTGAAGTCATAAGGGACACCGGCTGGGTTGTAGTTGATGTTCTTGACCGTATTCCGTAACAGCTGTGACTTAGCAGATTGATACAGGGGAATCGTGCCTTGTTCGTTCATCAAGATCTTTTCAGCCTTGACCAACTTGGTCCAACGTTCAGTTGGCTTGTTGCCGTCTTGGTTTTCGGCCTCGTCGAGCAGCTTGTCGTATTCGGTACTCTTCCAACCAGTCGTGTTATAGCTAGAGTTGGCTTCGAAGACGTCCAAGAAGTTGATGGGATCGGCGAAGACGGATTGCCAGCCGCTTAAGGTCAGTTCATAGTTTCCGTTGTTTTGTTGCGTGATTAGTTGCACGTAAGGCACCGTCTTGATGCTAACCTTGACGTTTGGGAGCTTTTCCAGTGAACTCTGAAGGAATTCAGCGGTCTGTTTGTTGGTGTCGGTATCGGAAACGGAAAGGGTGACGTTGAGCTTCTTATCACCGGTCTGCTTCAGGCCCTTTGCCAATAAGGTTTTGGCTTGCTTCAAATTGTAACTGCTTGCGGTCTTGACGTAGGCTTCCTGGTTGAAGGCTTCGCCGGTCTTGGGGTTGTTGCCCATGCCGGATGGGACGAATCCTTTGGACGCAACGGAACCGTCTTGCAGAACATCGTTGACCAGTTGACTACGGTCGATGGCCAGTGAGAAGGCCTTGCGCACGTCAGTGTTCTTGAAGGCACTGACCTTATTTTGGTTCAAGTCAAGTCGTTCGGAGCCAGTAGGGAGGCGTTTAACAAAGTCCTTGCTGTTCTTGTTGTTCTTGATCTGTTGCCCACTCAGCAAGGTTTCGTCGGTCTTCTTGGCGTTGAAGAGGTTGTAGCTGGTCGTGGTACTTTCGGTGACGACCTCATTGATCTTGGTCAAATGAACGGCCTTTTTATCCCAGTAGGTTGGGTTCTTTGCCAAGGTCCAGGACTTGCCGGTCCCGTTCCACTTGGTTAAGCGGAATGGCCCGTTGTAAACGGTCGTGGCGGAACTGGTCCCGTACTTCTTGCCGTATTTGTTGACGGCGTTTTGGTTGAGCGGGTAGAAGAGCGGCCAAGCCAGTAGTTTTTTGAAGTAGGAAACGGGTTTGGTGAGTTGAACGGTCAGCTTGTATTTGCCAGTGGCTTTGATACCTAACGCGCTCAAGGGTTGCTTCCCCTTGTTGACGGCTTCCGCGTTCTTCACCTGGAAGAGGTAGAAGGCGTCTTGTGAAGCGGTCTTTGGGGCGACGGTTCGTTGCCAAGAATAAACGAAGTCTTTGGCCTGCACGGTATCGCCGTTGGACCATTTGACACCCTTACGCAGGTTAAAGGTGTATGTCTTGCCGCCGTTAGTGACCTTGGTGCTGGTGGCTAAGGCGTTGGCCGGGGTGCCCTTATCGTTGAGCCGGTAGAGACCTTCCTGTGTATTCTGTAAAACGGTGAAGCTGAGCGTATCGGTGGCCTGGGCGAGGTCGGAAGAGGCCAATTCGGAAGACTCGGTCCAGTTCAACACTTGACTGGCCGCGTACTTGCCGCTGGCGCTCCCACTACTGGTCTGACTGCCACAGCCAGCCAGAGTTAATAAACTTAATGCTGCAATCGTGAATAACGTTCCCTTATGTTTCATTCCAAACATCTCCTCAAAAAATATGTAAAAAAATATCGCCCTTATGCTTAAACATAAGGACGATTTCGCTCGCGGTGCCACCTTGATTTATGGGGGACTCACATCCACCATCTCCGTAACTTCTGTTGCCAAAAGTCGGAAGCGGTAACGGGCTTCAAATCGGGCAAGCAGCTTTCACTGATTGCTAGCACCCAGGCTCATCTTCGCGGTTCCGTTGTAAGCCACCTTTTCAGCTACCGGTGGTCTCTGAACTTAGCGGGAACCGCTACTCTTCCTGGTATTGCGTTCGTGTATTTCTAATATGGCTCTAATACTAGTCGGTGGACGGGGGTTTGTCAACAAAAAATCTTAAAGTTGTTTAGGGGCGGGGTGACAGCGATTGTGGATAGTCTATAGAAACAATAGAAAGTATATTGCGGCAAATATTAATATTTTTATCATAAAGTTGCCATACATGATGCGAATATTTATGCAGATAATGTGTTAGTGACCAGAGTACTAAAAATAATCAAAAAAGAAGACAATCTATCCCTAAATTAAGCACATTAGGAATAAATCGTCTTCTTTTGACATGACCACAAACCTAGCCACAATAAGGAACAGGCTTGCTGTAATAATAGCCTTGCGTTGTTTGTGCATTGTATTGCTGGGCGAGCTTCACATCATCTTGATCTTCAATCCCTTCAATCGTGAAGCCGAGTTGATACATGTCCGCAATCTTTCGCCAGGTGTTGAGGCTACCGATCAGTTCGGCTTGCCGATGTTGCAGGCGGAAGTTTTGCATAGCGAACTTGATGTTGTCCATGAAGGGCAGGACATCTTGAATCGCTGGACACCAGGCGTTGTCGGTGCCGACGTCGTCCAAGCTCAATTTAATATCGAATGCCTTGTACAGGGCCACGTAGCGGTGTAGTTCCTCTAGGGTCGGTGCCTCGGTCAATTCGACAGTCAGGTTTAGATTTTTGATGGATTTTTTCAAATGAATCAGATGGCCAATGGTCGTCCGATTCGTGAATTGTTCTCGGTTGAGGTTAAAGGAAATTTCGGGATTATTCTGATGATCCTTCAAAATATTCGTAATCTCTTGATAGGATAACGATACCTGTTGGTCCATTGGTACCGCCGTAAAGTCGGTCGGCGTCACCCAGTAGTCATGGCAATACGAACGTAAGAGTAATTCATAGCCAGCCAGTTTTTGAGTTACCGCGTTGATCTGCGGTTGAACAAAGAAACGATACATTTAGAATAAGATCCCCTTCCCATGCCAGCTAACTCACCAACATTAGTGATTATTATACATCATTGCCAAATTAATTTACAACCGTAATTGTCTAGTCATGGGGTGCTTTTGCCCCTCAATGTTCGGAATTTGTCACCTATTCACCTGATTAGTGAAAACAAATTTGGCCGTTTCCGTACTTCCCACGATAAATGTAAGCCATCCGGCCGAAGAGGGGAGAATCACCACAAGTTGTGGTCGCGGTGTTCCAGCCCATATCTGGTGGCCGGTAAGGCAATGGCTAGCCTACCTTACCCAAAAGGATCATCACTACAGAGCTTTAGTCATTGATTAATCTAAATGAAGTTCGTAGGCCCGCCGTGCATTGTCGCCAGGTTCCGCAACGTGAACGATACCGCGGAAGTGATAGCCCATGCTGGTCGCAATGGCTTGCATCCGCTGGTTCATGGCGTGGGTGTCGATTCGGAAGTTGCGGACGCCGTCGCGGTAGGCCGTACTGATCAGGTTGGAGAAGAAGTAGTGGCTGAGGTGTTGGCCAGCGTAGTCTGCACTTAACGCAATTCGGTGAATCGTGGCGTAAGGAGCCGTCGTGTTGGCCCAACCGTCGCCGGTAATTTCATGGTAGTTCGGGTCGTCGGCGACCACCTGTGCCGCCGTGCCAGCTACATGGCCGTCGACGATCAATAACCAACTTTGCAAGGCGTCAATGTCCTGTGTAATACCGGCTTTGTTTGGATAGCCGTCCTGCCACTGGGGACTGCCATCAGCCTTCAACAGGGCCTTGGCGTTCGCAATAATGGGCATGATGGCCGGTAAGTCGGCCCGGGTCGCCCGTCTGATATAAATTAAACTCATAGTTTTCCTCCCAAATATTGGTTCTGAACTGACTAGTCCGATGATTTACGCCTCATGGGGTGCTCGAATCGTGAGTCAGTACATAACGTCATGTCACTTTCTAGAATACCACTTTGACTCGTTGCTATTGACAGAAATTTAGCGCAGGGGTAAAGTAATTCATATTGAAAAATGACCATTAGTCAATTTTAAGTAAGGAGGCGTCCCCAATGGCAAATGTCCGCTCACCCGATCAGAAGAACGCTAAGGCTCAGCAAATCGCGACCGCTACTTGGCAGTTGTTTTCGCAGCACGCCTTTAGCGATATCTCAATGGCCATGATCGCCCAACAAGCTGGTGTGGCTAAGGGGACGCTGTTCAACTATTATCAGAGTAAAGAAAGTATTTTCATGACGCTACTCTTAACTGGTTATCGTGATTATTTCAGGGAATTGACCGCTGAATTGATGGCGGAACCAGTGGCAACTCCGGCACAACTGAAAATACGATTATTGGCCGAAACCCGTACATTAATCAGCGACCATGCAACCTTGGTCCGGCTTAACGCTTTGCGAGGATCAGTATTGGAATCCCATGCCGACCGCGAGCAGACCGAACAAGGGCGTCGCGACCTCTACGCGGCCAACCTTGCACTCGGCCGCGTAGTTGCCAGCCAAGTTCCGACGCTAAGCGTGGCCCAAGCTAGTCACCTCTTCGTGATTCAAAGCGCCATGATCAGTGGTTTGATGAATCTAAGTGGCCTCGACCAATTTAATCAAACGACCCTCAACGTGGACTTTCCCGCGTTTCAAATCGACTTAGCTGCCGAGGCTTGCCAGACATTTGGCTATTATCTCGACGGCATCTTTCAGGAGGAAATCAATGACTCAGAAAAACACCCGTAACTTTGCCATCATCGCCCATATCGACCACGGGAAATCCACGCTGGCTGACCGAATCATGGAGCAGACGCAGACCGTGAGTGACCGGGACAGTAAGGCCCAACTACTCGACGATTTACAGGTCGAGCAGGCCCACGGCGTCACCGTCAAATCACGAACTGTCCGTAACTATTACCACGCCGACGACGGTCAAGAATATACCTACAATTTTATCGACACCCCGGGACACGTCGACTTCACCTATGAGGTCTCCAAGAGTCTTGCCGCCAGTGACGGTGCCTTGCTGCTGATCGACGCCACGCAAGGCGTTCAGGCTCAAACGGTGGCTAACTTGCGGCTAGCGCAGGACAACCACTTGGTCGTGATTCCCGTTATCAATAAGATCGATGCGGCTGCGGCCGATGTTGACCGCACGGTGGAACAGATTCGGGCGTTGGCGCCAGAATTTGCAACCACAGAGATTCTCAAAATTTCCGCCAAGACCGGGCTTAACGTTCATGATGTGCTGGAGGCCATTCACACGCGAATCCCAGCGCCAGTGGGGGACGTGAAGCAACCGTTAAAGGCCCTCGTGTTCGACTCGCAATACGATGCATTCAAGGGGATCATCGCCTACGTTCGGCTGGTCGACGGGACGCTGGCAACCACTGATAAATTGACCTTGATGGCCAATAATCAAGCGGTTTCGGCCAACGAAATTGGTATTTTCGCTCCTCAACGCGTGGCGACGAAGCAGCTCAGTGCCGGTGATGTGGGCTACGTGGTGACTGGTTTGAAGGATCCACAGGCCTTACGTGTCGGGGATACATTGACGAGTGCCCTAGCGCCCACGGCCACGGCATTACCCGGTTATCAGCCATCCCAGTCGATGGTCTTCGCCGGGTTCTATCCGCAAGGCGACCACTACCATGAGCTGCAGATGGCCGTGGAAAAATTGGCGCTCAACGACACCTCATTTCACTACCATGCCGAGAGCTCCGATGCTCTGGGTGCCGGTTTCCGGTGTGGGTTTTTAGGTATCTTTCACCTGCAGATCATCCGTGAGCGGTTGCACGACGAGTACGGCTTGGACGTCCTGACCACGGCGCCCAACGTGACCTACCGTGTGCATGTAAAGAATGAGGACGAGCCGGTCATCGTGAACAATCCGATTGCCTTTCCCGATTACGCCAAGATTGATTTCGTCGAAGAACCGATGGCTGCGGCAACGATTACTACGACCAGTGAAAGTCTAAGCGACGTGATGAAGTTGGCGACACAGCATAAAGGAGAGTTGCAGGATATGCGCAACCAGGGGGATTTGGTCGTCTTGGTCTACCAGTTGCCCTTTGCCGAAATTGCCTATGATTTCTTCAATGCCCTTAAGTCCGTTTCTCACGGCTACGCAACGTTGACGACCGAGTTGAGTGGGTATGACATTGCCGACGTGGTTAAAATCGAGGTCCATGTGAACTACGCCAAGGTCGATGCGTTGTCCTTTGTGGTGCATCGCGAAGACGCGCCGAAAGTAGCCCAAGAGCTGGTTCATAAACTGAAATTTGTGATTCCGAGAAAGCTCAATCCGATGCCGGTTCAATCCGTAGTCGAAGGCGAGGCATTAGCCAGAGTTGATGTACCGCCATTACGAAAAAATGCGGCGGCTAACGGTGAAAAGAAGAGCACGTCAAAGAAGCAGGCACTGTTGCGCCGCCAGAGTGTCAATAAGCGCCAAGCCGCCCACAGTGACATCGAATTACCGCAAGCCGTCTTTAATGCGGTACTGGACTTGGAGAAATAAGCGTTAAAGATTGAAAGCCGCAAAAAGACTATTGTGACTGTTGGCACAGCAATATGACGGCTAAAGCTAGACAAATTAGCCCATATCTGCCGAGCTCTCGACTGACGTGGTTGTCCAGAAACAACAGGGATTATGCACATAGAAACATTATTGATTTACGCTAATTGCTAACACTCAGGCGAGCTGGAAGCCCATCCTTTAGCTGGAGGCGTTCCCTACAGCAAGCGGAATCCCAGACAGCTGGAGTGCGGCTGTTTTCACTAATTTAGCCGTGATAAGTCCTACTGTTGCAAGAGCGAGGCAAATATTTTGGTGTTCAATCTTTCGTAAGAATTAAAAACGACCCGTAGCAGAATCAATTCCGCTACGGGTCGTTTTTCTAGTCTTGCTGGTCGAAGTAGCGTTTCACCGCGGCTAACATGTCCGCTGACTGTTGGTTCAATAGCGGTGGCAGGTTGTCGAGCGACCAGTATTTCAAATCCAATGTTTCATCCGTGGCCTGCTCCAGTGTGTGCCCACCGACTGGCTGGAGCAAGTAGAGTTGCGAAATGGTCTGGGTGAGGTCGCCATTAGGATATTCCGTGAATCCCTGATCAAAAATACCGAGTGAGTCGATGATTTTCACGTCGAGACCGGCATCTTCCTTGTATTCGCGAACCATAGCGTCGGCGAACGTTTCGCCATATTCCAGGTAGCCACCAGGAAGACTCCAATTGTGTGTGTCGGTCCGCAGATTGAGCAGGACTTCGTGCTGGTCGTTGGCGATGACGCCGGCCGAGGCATTTAGAATCATCGGCTTGTGACCGACTAGCGCGCGCACTTCTTGAATGTAATTTGCCATGTGTCAATAACCTACTTTCTGACGATTTACCCCTAGTATACACGTTTAATGTGAGCCGTTTGTTCGGGGAGAAGGGCATACTAGCGAATGAGGTGATGAGGATGGCTGATACAGCAACCACGATGAAATACAGTCGTCGGCACTATGGTGTGAGTCAAAGTGAGCTGGCAATCGCAGTGCGGCCATTAAACGCCAATCTTACTTATTGATCCGCTTGTAGTTAGCGTCGAAGTACTTGCCGGCACGGATATCGTCGGGTAGGCTGGCGTAAGGGGCTTCACTGATAACGTCTTCGTTATCTTGACCGGCGTCGCCCATGTAGGTGATCTTGGCGAATTCTGGGACAACCAGCTTAGGGTAGGTCTCGTATTTTTCACGAGCAGCTTCCATCACGTCGATGTGGTCGTTTTGATAAGTGACCGTGATCTCGGGGTGGTCTTGGACCCACTTCGGGAAGAAAATCGTGCCGTTCAGTTTGCCCTCGTTTGGCACGAAGTCGAGTGCCACGTCGGTCCCGGTAGGCTCGGTCCAAGCAACCTTGTAAATACCGGGAACTAGCATCACAATGTTGGCCGGTTGGTCGGTGACCCAACGACCAGCGACCATCCCGCCGTGAATCCGGTAATCAACAGTGTGGTCGTTCTTCGCATACCATTCGTACTCCCAATCGTTATCGTAGGTGTAGATGAAGTGGGTGCCCAAGAAATCATCGAGGGTCTTGAATTCTTTAGTCATGTAAAAATCTCCTTTAAATTAAAGTAATCTATTCTATCGGTCAAAGCATGTAATTAATTACATGTTTTTATTTACTCGATTAGTTTAGTCGCTCACCGACTGACTGTCAAGAATTTTCTTGATGTTTGACGTAGGAACTGGTTCAATGAAGACAACGGTATCTGAGAAGGAGGCGGTCACCATCGGTCAGCGAAATCGACTACAGTACATTATTCTAGGCTTGTTGGACCAGCGGCCACAGACCGGTTATGATCTGACCAAGGCGTTTGACAATGAAATTGGGGAGTTCTGGCAGGCGCAGCACAGCCAGATCTACCCGCTGTTAAAGCGCTTGGAGGAGACCGGCGACATCACCCACGAGGTGACCATGACCGGTGAGAAACTTGCCAAGAAGCAGTACCAGTTGACCCCGGCCGGACACGAGAAGTTGGTGGCTTGGATCGGCGAGCCATCACCAGAATTGACGGCGTTGAAGGATGAATTTATTTTGAAATTGTACTTCATCAAGACGGTCGACGATCCGCGCTTACAGCCAATGCTAGAGGAACAGGTCTTATTACACCACCAGCAACTCCAGCACCTCTTGAATCGCCGGGAGACGGTCTTTGCTGACCAGACGGCAATCGACCAGGCGTACGGACATTATTTGATCTTGGATCATGCCATCGAACGTGAACAACACTACGTCCAGTGGCTAGAACGGTATCTGACATCCCGAAAGGACTCGTGAGAGCATGAAATTAATTGAAACGCCACACGTTGAAATCACTGTAGAAGCCCATCACTTAGGCATTGCCTTGTTAGCAATAGCTTTATTGGGGGGCCTTGTTTGGCGTCACAAACGCCACCAGGTAAATTAGATCAGCTGGCATTACGGATAGACGTTGGTAGTCAGCGCGTTTAAACTAATGACTGAAGAAAGTCAAAATGCTTATCCTACTCTTGTGACCGTAGGAATTGTCGCCACTAAATTAGGGATATTGGTCGCACTCCGGCTGCCAGGAATTCCGCTTGCTGTGGGGAACGCCCCCAGCCAAAAGACGGGCTTCCGGCTCGCCTGAAAGCCGCCAAGTCCAGGCGTCTCCCAAGTCATCCCACGATGTAAGCCGGAAAGAACGCCGACTCACGGCTAGCTGCATCCCTGGCTGCCTCCGGATCTGATTGTGTCCGGCCAATTTCAACCACTGAATCCCAGGTGGTGGCTAGGGGTTAAGCATAAAACAATAACGTTTCTGTAGGCGTAATCCGTGTTGCCTCAAACCAACTACGGTAGCCGAGAGGTCGGCAGATATGGGCTCAGGCGCGTCGTTCTACTTAGTCAGGGGGTGTTTTTTCCCGCTGGCTTAGTAGAAAACCAAGCTTGGAGACTCGGCATTTTCGAGGCTTCAAGTTGTGTTCGCACCGTTCCAGCCCATATCTGCCGGCCGGTAAGGCGATGATGGGACAACATTGCCTAATTTTAGTCTCAGTCATGATGGACAGTTCAGAACTTTCAATCTTCAGCTAATGACCAATAGGTTGAAATAATTGCTTTAAACTTCGAAAGTGTGAACAGATTGAGGTTCACACTTTTTTGATGCCTAACTATCAGCTCAAAACAGTTGCTAGTGGATGGTCAGGTAGACAGTTTTATGATGGGAAACATCATTTGGGAAAGTTAACACTTAAACTAACTGAAAAAAATGATGCTAGGAGTGCTGGCTTTTAACGCCCTTGATGGCAAGGGACAAGCTGAATCGGCAACAAGCGGAAATGGAACCGGCCGTCGTCATTATGACAGTCGTTCATTGGCTAACTACCGCGATTACGACGGGTTTAATAGCGTGAGTTTCTCTCAGGCTAAAACGGTCTCACAATAGGCGAAATCTCTGGTAACGACCGTGCGAATAGATTGGCACAATCCCCCTTTGTTAGCCTGTGCATTTAATGAGTTAGTTCGAGTTACAAATTAAGGGTCAAAACCAGTCATCCCCCCATACATCGGTTATGATAAGGTCGATAGCGGTGGTTAGTTTGTCAATTTTTGGTAACGAATCGCGCTAGGTGGGAAAGATGTTAGAAAAGGTAAGTTGCCGGTAAAGAAGGGGGATTATCGAAATACGGCCAGACCGGTATGCTATATATGTAAGCGGTTACAAGATGAGTTATTCAAAATTTTGGGGGAGGTTTTCACCATGGGTAACTGGAAACTATGGAAACAGCGGATGTTCTATGGATCCACTGATATGGCTGGAAATTTAATCTGGCAAATTGTTGGTTTGTACCTGTTGTTCTACTACTCAACGGTTTTAGGACTGTCACCAGCCTTCGTTGGAACATTATTCTTAGTCGTTCGGTTTATTGATGCGTTTGATGCCTTATTCTATGGTTACTTGATTGACCACACGCACTCCAAGTATGGGAAGTCACGGCCATACTTCTTGTGGTTCGGGATTCCTTTAGGTATTTTGACCATGTTACTGTTCTTCAACCCCACGTTTGGTGGGAACAAGGGCATTCAGATGGCCTGGGTATCCGTTATCTACACGTTATTTAGTCTGGTTTATTCCGGAGCGAACACGCCAATCACGGCCATCTTGCCAAGTCTGACCACTGACCCTGATGAACGGACGAACTTAGCAAGTGCTCGGATGGTGATGACCAACATCGGGACCGCCGTTATTGGGTGGATCTCTTTACCAATGGTTGCCAAATTGGGGAACGGTAACGCTCGTCAAGGTTGGGCGATCTGGGGTGTCATCATTGGTATCCTGATTATCATTCTGTTTATTGGGGCCTTCCTGAACTTGCGTGAAAAGTCAGCTGTGGAAACGGAACCAACGGCTGATGGCGAGCAGAAGTCAGAGATCAAGGAACATTTATCCGTGAAGGACTCCTTAAAGGGTGCCTTTAAGAACAAGCCATGGGTGCTCTTGAGTATCAGCTTTATCCTGTTACAAACCTTCTGGGTAATGCGGATGGGAACGGCGGTTTACTACCTGACCTACGTTTACCAGCGTCCAGGATTAGTTGGTGCCTTTAACGGGGTCGTGATTGTGGCCGTTATCGGGAACGTCTCAGTTCCATTCCTGAGTAAGTTCATGAAACACAAGAACGTCCTCGCACTGGCCATGGCCCTGTTCGCTGTTGGTGAAATCTTGATGCCATTGGGGATGAAGATCAACTCCATTCCACTGCTCTTCACAGGGAACATCATTTCATTGATTGCCATGGGGGCTGCCTTCTCAATTGCCTTCGTTATGATTGCCGACACGATTGAATACGCACGTTCCGAATTACACATTGACGAACCCGGCTTCTTGTCTTCCGTACCAATGGTTGGTGCCAAGCTTGGAATGGGTATCGGGGGTGCGCTCTCCGGTTGGATCCTGACGTTTGGTGGCTTCGAAGCAACTGCTAAAGTACAATCGGCTAAGGCGTTAGGCGCTATCAGCTCTAACTTCGTTTGGGTACCAATTGTCTTAGCAATCGTCGTCATCGTCATTCTCCAGATGTACAAGTTGGATGAAGATGAATTGGCTTCCGCAAAGGCATTGCAAGATGCTAAAGAGGGCGTCGTTCCTGAAACACACGATGAAAACGAGCATCTGAAACATGAGGACGCTTAACTTAAGGTTAGGCCCGCCGGATAATACCGTGCCCGTCACATTTTACCAACCGGCTGCCATCGCTGACTTTCACACGTCAGTCCGGCGACCATTGGTGATTCTCCTGCCGGGCGGTGGTTATGAGTTTCGTTCCGATCGGGAAAATGAAATTGTGGCGCTGCAATATTTGGCACAGGGATTTGCCGTGGCCGTCGTGGGCTATCGCCTGCGCGACCAACCACCGGTGTTACCGACAGCGTTGTATCAGTTGGGACACGTGGTCGCCGATTTTCACCGCCGCGCGGCATTCTATGGCATTGCGGCCGACCATATCTTGCTGGTGGGATTCTCCGCCGGGGGGCATTTAGCCGCACTGTACGCGGATCTATGGCCACAACTAGCGGTGACACTACAACTCCCGGCGAAACGGTTAAAGGTGGCAGCATTGACCTTGGCTTATCCGGTGATTGGCCTACGACTAGGGTGGCCAGCCGACCGGACAGCCTTAGCAGCCATTACGGCTGGCTGGGCGGATCACGAAGCCGACTTGCTCGTCACGGCGCAGAACCCACCGACTTTCCTGTGGGCAACGACGGATGATGAGTTGGTGCCGGTCGTCAATACGGAACGGTATGCGGCGGCACTCATAGCCGCCAATGTCCCGGTCACGAAATTGATTTATCCACATGGTCGTCATGGATTGAGTCTAGCCCGTGCTGTTACGGCCTTTCCAACTAAATTTGACGCGGCTGATCCGGCTTTTGGGGAGCAGTTCATTCGACCGGACGTCGCGAAATGGTTCGACCAGCAGTTGCGGTGGTTGGACAAGTTATGGCACCTAGATGACTTTTGGCGCCAACAATAGAACTTGAGAGGGGTAATCGAGATGTTGAATGACACGACAACGAAACAATCATTGGGGTATGATGATGAGCTTAAACGATTACAGAATTTGCACGTGACGAGTGTTGAGGATGGCGTGACCAGTTGGATCAAGAACCGCGATCCGGCGCATACGTTTGAGCCACTCGTTTGGGAAACGGTTGCGGAGATCGAAGAAAATCCACAACTACCAACCGACCTCTTTAGCCTGCGGCAGGGGACCGAAACCTCCGGGCAAAAGGACTTAACGCACGTTGAGATGAAAGTTGAAATGCAACAGATTGTGTCGATGAATCGGCGGGTGCGGGTCATCCGGATTGCACGGATGGACCATTTGACCGCGGACAAGGCGTTGATTTATTTCCATGGCGGCGCTTACTACGGTGGTACGCCGGAAGATGTTTTGCTGGCCTTGAAGTTCGTGGCCGAACAAGCTAATTGCGTGGTCTATAACGTGGATTACGCATTGGCACCGGAACAACCTTATCCAGCAGGGATTCTTGACGGGTTAGCGGTCGTAGCGGCAATGGTCAAGGACTATCGCCACATTTCAGTTGGTGGCGATTCGGCCGGGGGCTCAATTGCTTTAGCCGTGAGCCAACTGTGCCGGTCCATGGGCATTTGCGCGATCGACAGTCACCTGCTGTTCTACCCGACGCTCATTCAGGGGTCTGATTTAAATGGCCCACTGTGGGATGACGGGAGTATTGAAATTGTGCCGGAACAACGTGATGCCCTGCATCGGAGCTACCAGCTGTTTGAGCAGCTCGATACGATCATGAGTGGCTACTATGTTGCGGACCAGCCGATTGACGTGACGGCACCACTCCTGTCGCCATTACTGGCCAACCCGAAGTGCTTCAGAAACACCACGTTGCTGGTCGGTGAGTACGACCCATTCCGGCTACAGGACGAAGCGTTCATCAAACAGGTCGGCCGGGTCAATGACGACGCCAACTACTTCTGCTATGGCGGCATCAGTCACGCCTTTCTGAACTTTACGGGAAACGTGCCAGCGGTTGAGGACGCGCTGGCTACGGCGGCTCGATTACTGTAACTGCTGTCGCTGTCAGATGCCGAATACCGAATACCCGAGGCTTCAGAAACGGGTGTTCAGTAGCCAATGTGGGCGAATGATTAAATAGATTGCAGAATAGAAGAGATGTCATGGGAATGTTCGATTTACCGGGGAACCAGTTGGAAAATTAAGTGCGGTGCCCGTCCATTGCGAGTTGCTATGCTTAATTGGAAATGGTTCGCCGGTAATTTTGATGAACTGGGTGTGTCCCTTAACTTTAAATGGGATTGTGAGCGATGTGGCTGGACAGTGTGGGGCCCTTTCGCCTTATCAACTGGCAGTTTGTTCAGTTAGTACGCACAAACGTGGTTGAGCAGTTAAGTCAGTTGGTATTTCAAGAAGAGTCCCTTAGACTGGGGCCACTGTCATTGCCGAATCGGGTAGCAATGAAGTATATTTTCACTTATGGACAGTGATTTGGAGGACGGAAAGACGGGTCGACAACGTCATCATGGGCGTAACCACTGCGTTATCGACGCGGCGAATAATGGAAGACGGGGGAGATTATATTGATTTTACGGGATTATCATCTAACTTTGCAGGATGTCTCTGACCATCAGCCGGAGTACTTGGAGACGGTCTTCTCTCTGGCAAATGGCCACTTCGGGGTGCGGGCCAACGACCCCATCAGCGGGAACCCAATTACAGGGACGTTGATCAACGGCTTTTATGAAACCGCCCCCATTACGTATGGGGAAGGTGGCGTTGGTTACGCGCAGAAGCACCAGACTATTTTAAATCTGCCCGACCTGCGGCATCTCAACGTATCGACGATTACCGGTCACCGCTTCAGTGAGAGCCAACGCACGGCGGTAGATCTGGACCTGACCACGTGAACATTAGACGAGCAATACGAGTTGCAGACGCATCAAGGCGAGACCATTCAGATGGCCGTGAAGTCCGTGATCGGTCAGAACCAGACGAACTTTTGGGGAGCCAGCTATAGTTTCGTAGCGGGAAATTATGCAGGTGGCTTATTGATCAGTAAGGCAATTGCGGTTCCTGCCGAAGCCGAAGCGATTCCGTCAGCCGATCCGCGAAAGACCCGCATGGCGGGGTTGCCGGTCTGTGAAACGGAATTTATTAATCAAGGCCTGCAACGCTACCACGTTAAGACGCGCACAACCAAGCAGGCTGTAACGGCGTTCATGGGAATTATTACCCCCCATGCTAAACTCCTGCAGCAACCCTTAGATTTAGGCGATCGCCAAGCACATACGTTGGAATATGAAGCCTATGTCGGCGAAGTTGGGGAACAGAATACCATTGATCCGGCTGCCCAGTTTCTTATGAGTTCACTGTCGGCGTTGATTGCTGACAGTCGAGGCTTTTGGCAAGGCGTTTGGCAGCGTAGTGAGGTCACGGTTGGTGGCAATGATGAATTGAACCTCGCCATTCACTACAATGTCTTTCAATTGAACCAGGCTGCTGGTCGTGATGGGCGAACGAACATTGCAGCCAAGGGACTTAGCGGTTCCGGTTATGAAGGACACTACTTCTGGGATACTGAGATGTATATGTTGCCGTACTTCACCTATACCAATCAACCAATGGCTCGGCAACTCCTGTACTACCGGTACCAAACCTTACCTAAGGCGCGGGCCCGGGCCCGGGAGATGGGAGTGAACAAGGGGGCTCTGTTTGCTTGGCGGACCATTAACGGTGAAGAGGCCTCCGCGTACTTCCCGGCTGGCACCGCGCAGTATCACATTGACGCGGATGTTGCCTATGCAGTTGGGAAGTACTATGAAATCACACGAGATCTTGATTTCATTTTGCAGTGTGGGTTTGAAATGGTGCTAGAAACCGCCAAATTCTGGGAAAACTTTGGTTCTTGGCATCAAGTTGGGGCGTCCTCGCGCTTTGAATTTCATACGGTAACGGGGCCCGATGAGTACACGGCGTTAGTCAACAACAACTACTATACCAATCGCTTAGCAAAACACAACTTTGAGCTGGTTGGCTACTTGGCTAATGAGATTCGGCAACGCTATCCGAATAAGCTGGCTGACTTCGGCATTGGACCGGCTGATCTGGAAAAATTTCAGAAATTGGCTGATCACGTGTACTTGCCGTACAGCACGGACTTGCAGATCAATGAGCAGGACGATAGCTTCCTAAGCAAGCCGCGTTGGCCAGCAGATAAGTCGACACCAGAAAACTTCCCGCTGCTGTTGCATTACCACCCACTGACCATTTACCGCTACCAAGTGGCGAAGCAGGCCGATACGTTGCTGGCAGACTACCTGTTTCCAGAGGACCTGTCGATCGATCAGTTGAAGCGCGAGTACGATTACTATGAAGGCGTGACAACGCACGATTCCTCACTCTCTCGGTCGATCTTTAGCATCTTGGCGGCGCGGATGGGTGATCCAGAAAAGGCGTACAAATACTTCATGGACACAGCACGCATGGATTTGGTCAACCTGCAAAAGAATACGGCGGATGGCTTACACCTGGCGAACTTGGGTGGGAGCTGGCTAGCGTTAGTGGCCGGATTTTCAGGATTTTACGTTCAAGATGAGGTCGTCCACTTCACCAATCATTTACCACAGGAAATTACCCGGCTCACTTACCGGATGAAGATTGCGGCCAGTGTCTTGGAAATCGACCTGAGTGTTGACAAGACGTCCGTTACCGTCATCAGCGGCCCAATTCCAACGTACGGGGTCAGCGTGAACGGCGAGCGCATTTCGTTAGTGAAGAGTTCGAGTTACGAGAAATAAAATAATCGAGCAAAAACGTTCAGCGAGTATTTCACTGGGCGTTTTTTGCGCGACCAGAAAAAGTTTTCTCTGAGGTTTTTGGGGGTAAGCACGCGGGTTACTAGCCAATAGGGAAGCAAAACAAGGGCTAAATTTGATTATCAAGTGGGGCCTAAACATTTGAACACCTGTTCTTTTTAGTGATTTAAGCTTGTGGAAGCCATCAGTTTGTGCTAGATTAATACATGTAAGCGGTTCCGAAATGGGAAACAATCACACTAAGTAAAACGATTGACCCCCGACGTAATCGTCCACAACTACATACATAATCGGAGGAGATTTATGATGAAGTTCAGTAAGGTACTTGGGATTTTGGCAGTAACAGCAGGGGCAGTTGCTATGGTGGGTGCACCGTCATCCGCACAAGCAGCCAAGAAGAAAGCTGCTGCTAAGCCAGTAACAATCTACTTGACCCGGCATGGTGAAACGACTGGGAACGTCATGGGCCGTGTTCAAGGTTGGAGCGACTTCCCATTGACCAGTAACGGTGTTGCCGTTGCGAACAACTTGGGCCGTGGCTTGAAGGGCAAGACTTTCAAGGTTGCTTACGCAGGGAACTTAACCCGGCAACAAGTAACTGCTAAGCAAGCCCTCAAGTACTCTGGTAACTCGAAGGTTAAGGTCAACACGTCAAAATACTTGCGTGAAGGCGGCTACGGTAGCTTTGAAGGCGATAGTATCGCAACTGACAATGCCTTGATTGCTGGCGTATACGGCTACAAGAGCGGTGACGAAATGATGGCCGCTCAAGGTAAGGACTACTGGACGAAGTTACAAGATGCTTACTACACCTTGGACCAACAAGACAGTCAAAAGACGAAGTTAGTTGCAGGCGACCGTGCTGAAAGCTCACAACAAGTTGAAGCCCGGATGGGTAAGGAACTGTTGACCATTGCCAAGGCTACTAAGAAGCAAGGCGGCGGTAACGCATTGGTTGTTAGTTCTGGGATGTCCATCAACGAATACTTGTCAACGTTGAAGGGTGCTAACTACACAGGTGCCCCATTGAAGAACGCTGCGGTTACGCGTTTGACTTACAAGAACGGTAAGCTCCAAGTTAAGGGTCTTATCGGCTCCATGTACTACGTGGACAAGGGCGCTAACTTGGCTAAATAATTAGGTCTTAACCGTCATAGTTGCTAGGGAAAGATGAAGATGGCTTGCCCGCACATGATGATTAAAATAAGAGCCCTCACCAGTGATCATGCAGCTGGGGAGGGCTTTTTGTGTAAAAGAGTGCTACGAAGGGCGTTTAGCTGGCGAGCATTAACGGCGCTAAGTGAATACCCCTGGTTTTGGGGTGTTCGCTTAGCGTTGTTAAGCGGAACCGGCTGCCCGGTAGTGGCACGTTTCGGAAGCCGCCAGGACCTGGATATCAGCAGATGGGAACCAAGCCAAACGGTCTAACACAGTGAAACCTGAAAGGCAAACTCAGTCCGGTACTTATTGAAGTTAAGCGCAGGAACCTGCCTTGTGGCGCACGTTTCGGAAGTTGCCAGACTTGGGATATTATGTTCGAAGAACCAAGCTTAATGGTCTAAGACAGAATAGTTTGAAAGGGCAGTCCGGTGCTTAGCGTTGTTAAGCGGAACCGGCTGCCCGGTAGTGGCACGTTTCGGAAGCCGCCAGGACCTGGATATCAGCAGATGGGAACCAAGCCAAACTCGGTCTAACACAGTGAAACCTGAAAGGCAAACTCAGTCCGGTGCTTATTGAAGTTAAGCGCAGGAACCTGCCTTGTGGCGCACGTTTCGGAAGTTGCCAGACTTGGGATATTATGTTCGAAGAATCAAGCTTAATGGTCCAAGACAGAATAGTTTGAAAGGGCAGTCCGGTGCTTAGCGTTGTTAAGCGGAACCGGCTGCCCGGTAGTGACACGTTTCGGAAGCCGCCAGACTCGGAATATTATGTTCAAAGACCTAGGCCAAACTTAGGCCGCCATCTGGAACTAAGCAATTATCATTGTCTACGTAATGTCCCGTCATACAACGCTGCAAAACAAATGTGCCCGACAGTCATTGAGGGTGAGATCCATTTGATAGTTAACAAATTCGGTTTACGAACCAAAAGCCACCAAAAAGGCTATACTGAACTTAAGTAAAAGGTGAGCAAGAATCAGCAAGAGAGGAGCACGACCCATGACAGAAAAAGTAATGGCATTACCTAGTTTAGCCACCGAACGGCTGATTTTACGGGAGCGGACACTAGCCGATCTAACAGCTAGCGTAGAATTGGATCAGAGCCAAGCGGTCACGGAGTTCATTTACGGAGTTTGGGACGGGTCGCCACGCCACGTGACCTATGTAAAGCGACGAATTGAACGTCAGTATGGCAACGGCCTTGGCTACTGGTCAATTTATTCGCAGGATGATCCGTCGCAGTTTCTAGGCTGGATTATGCTGACACCGGTCGAAGGAAACCCAACATTAGTCAAAATTGGGTGGCGGCTCGTGCGCGATCACTGGGGTCATGGTATCGCGACCGAGGCGGCTCAAGCCGTGACGCAGTACGCTTTTCTCACGCTGAACCTGTCAAAATTAGCTGCCGGTGTCAATCCTGCTAATGAGCGGGGGCAACGGGTTGCTGAAAAACTCGGCTTTACCTTTAAGCAACCGATTTCAGTGGGGGATGAACAGCTTGCCCTCTATATTTTGACGCGGGAACACTGGACAGACCTTCAGCGGAAATAGCCTATTTGACGCTGTAAGCGGTCGTACTTGAGGGACGAAGCCAATTGTCACTGATGAGAACATAGGTGCTAACGAGACTGACCAGAATCATGATGACCCAGATGATGCCAACTGGTGGAAATAACGCTGAAATAATCGCTAATATGATCAACAGGAGACCTTTGTCGGTGTGAGACGACCTGGGAGACGCCTGATCTTGGCGGCTTTCAGGCGAGCTGGAAGCCCGTCCTTTGGCTGGAAGCGTTCCCCACAGCCAGCGGAATCCCTGGCAGCCGGAGTGCGACCAGTACCACTAATTTAGCGGTGACAATTCCTACGGTTGCAAGAGTAGAATAAGCATTTTGACTTTCAACCTTCAGTTAGTAGCATAAATTTCCTTGTATTCCTAGTCCATCGTTAACTTTCAAGGTATACTAATTCTGATATTAATTTTCAGGAGGTAACCGTCCCATGACACTTATTCAACCCGCACAACCACAAGATCTATCACAAATTATGACCATTGAAAATGCCGGTTTTTCGCCCGCGGAGGCCGCAACTGAAGCCAGTATGGCCGAACGAATTCAGCTGATTCCAGACACCTTTTTAGTCGCTAAACAAGGGAAAACGGTTGCTGGTTACGTGGTCGGTCCCGCGTTCGACCAGCGTTATTTAACCGACGCGCTGTTTGAAAAATCCACGCCAAATACGGCTGGTGACGCCTATCAGACAGTGTTGAGCCTGGCTGTCAGTCCGTTGCATCGTCACGAGGGGATTGCGGGTCAATTGCTGGAAGCCCTTGCGGTGGTGGCGTTTAACCAACATCGTGAGGCCATTACGCTGACCTGTCTAGAAAAATTGGTGCCATTTTACGAAAGTCACGGGTACGTCAATGAGGGCGTGTCTGCGTCCAGTCATGCTGGGGAAACCTGGTATAATCTGGTGCGACCACTTAACTAATGAGCTTCAGCCCCATAACGGCGGTCAAAATGACGACGACCCACAGCAGTTTACGCCAGTCCTTGGATTCACCAAAGAACAGCATGCCGGTAATTACACCACCGGCCGCGCCGATTCCGGTCCAAATCGCGTAGGCGGTCCCCATTGGTAAGGTTTGTAACGCCAGTTCGAGACCACCGAAACTCAGCGTAAATGTCAAAATCATCAATCCCCATAACCACCATTTTCGTTGGTGTAGGGCCCAGTTCATGAAGGTCACGCCCAGCATTTCGCTGAGTCCAGCTAAGATTAGGTATAGCCAAGCCATGGTTAGTCAGCTCCTTTCTCGGTGATCGTTTGCAGGCCACCGATGCCAATCAAGAGTAAGAGAATCAAGCCGATTTTCGCCC
Source organism: Levilactobacillus fujinensis (assembly GCF_003946335.1). Classification (GTDB taxonomy): domain Bacteria; phylum Bacillota; class Bacilli; order Lactobacillales; family Lactobacillaceae; genus Levilactobacillus; species Levilactobacillus fujinensis. The sequence goes on along the minus strand of NZ_RHNX01000003.1, from coordinate 29,527 downwards.
AACTAACGGGCTCGCCAAACGCCACCATGCCTAAGGTAGTGGTGCCCAAGGTCCCCAGGCCAACGAAGACGGCGTAGGCGGTCCCCGCCGGAATGTGGCGGCTAGCGCGGATCAAAAAGTAGAAGCTGAGGTAAACGGCAACGGCGGTCGCCCCCCATTCGAGCAGGGTGCTGGCGTGCTTGAAACCGACTACCCAACTCACTTCAAAGATGGCGCCGAGAACAACGGTGAGCCAATGTTTCCACATGATAAGTTCCTCCTTTAATTGACCGAAATTACAAAAAAGGCCTGAGAAATTCTGTCGCTAACGACAAAATCTCCCAGGCTTTTTCCCTTCCGTGTCTGTGGCAATAACCACAGGTTCCCTCTCGGACCAGACCCTTGCGGCGGAACCCTAGAGAACAAAAGTATTCGGTTTTTTTCGATGATGATAGCTTAGCACATTGGACTGGTTTTGGTCAAGACTATGCGCTTCACTGTTAAATTGGGGAGAATTGCGCGTACACCGACCGCCATATTTTTACCTGGCTGAATTATTCTGGACCTTATCAACAAACCAGTTAACTTTAAGCGTTGGTACTGAAACTTCGTCGTTCGGGTGAACGATTGATTATTCTTTAATCATATAAATAAGTTGGAACTAAAATGTAAGCGCTTCCCAAAATGACGATTTTCACGCTTGAATCCCCCGTTAAGTGACTTATATCACGAAAAATACAAACGATTACATTTCCGGCAACACGTGTTTAAACAGTCTTTTCTGAAAACCAAGGTGGCGAAAATCCCTTTAATTCGCTGGGCCACACTTGATATACTGTAAGCGATTTAAGAATGACTGTAGCGGTCACGAAGAGCGTTATTAAAAAAACTTTGCTGCGGGTCAGCTCGCTGGCAATTATGGAGGTAACAAGTATGCAACTTGGCAGTATTGAAGCCGGGGGCACAAAGTTCGTTTGTGCGGTTGGTAACGAAGACTACCGTACGCTGGACAAGGTTGTGATTCCCACGACCACCCCGGAAGAGACTTTGAGCAAATCAATCGCTTATTTTAAAAAGTTTCCCGAGATCAAGGCCATTGCGGTCTCATCATTTGGCCCAATCGAACTGCGGCATAATTCGCCGAAGTACGGCTACATTACCGATACCCCGAAGAAGGGCTGGTCGAACACCGACTTCATTGGTCGTCTGAAGAAAGACTTGGACGTGCCGATGTACTGGACGTCCGATGTTAACGGGTCGGCTTATGGCGAATACATCATGTCTACGCTGTTCAATGAAAAGATTGATTCCTTAGTCTACTTCACCATTGGCACTGGCGTCGGTGCCGGTGCCGTTATCGATGGCCATTTCGTGGGGAGCCTCGGCCATCCCGAAATGGGACACGTACGGTTGAAGCGGCACCCCGATGATTTGAACTTCCCTGGTATTTGCCCATTTCACGGCGACTGCTTGGAAGGTCTGGTCAGTGGACCAACGTTTGACGCGCGACTGGGGAAACCCGGTAAAGACGTGCCGTTGACTAATCACGTCTGGGACATCATGGCGTACTATGTGGCCCAAGCGGCCTTGCAGGAAACGTTGATGTTGCGGCCCGACAAGATCATCTTCGGTGGTGGTGTGGTTAGTGAAGCCTTCTTAGTCAAGGTTCGTGCCGAGTTCGACAAGCTATTGAACCATTACGTGGACGTTGGCAAGTTGACCGATTACATCGTGATGCCAGCGGTTGAGAACAACGGCTCAGCCACGCTAGGCGATTTCGCCTTAGCCTTGAATGAATATAACAAATAATTAAAAGGGAGCGCTTATTTTATGAAAGCCTTAGTATTAACTGGAACTAAAAAGATGGAAATTCAGGATTTGCCAGAACCAGAAGTTAAGCCTGACGAGGTCTTAGTCAACACTGCTTACGCTGGTATCTGTGGGACTGACCGGGCACTTTACGCTGGCCTTCCTGGTTCCGCTAACGCTGTGCCACCAGTCGTTTTGGGTCATGAAAACTCCGGGATCGTTGCCGCTATTGGCAAGAACGTGACCAACGTTAAGATTGGCGACCGGGTCACCGTTGACCCGAACATCTACTGTGGCCAATGTGACTACTGCAGAACCGACCGTCCTGAACTGTGTGACAACTTATCTGCCGTTGGGGTGACCCGCGATGGTGGGTTGGAAAAGTCCTTCACAGCACCTGCATCCGTCGTTTACCCTATTCCTGACAGCTTGTCCTTAAAGGCCGCTGCCACCACGGAACCTGTATCTTGTGCGGTTCACGGTATGAGCCTGTTAGACGTTAAGCCCTATCAAAAGGCTTTGGTTATTGGCGATGGCTTCATGGGGCAATTGTTCGTGCAATTACTTCAAGCATATGGCGTGCACCAGGTCGATTTTGCTGGGATCATCGACGAAAAGTTAGCCTTCAACAAGGAAAAATTCGGGGTTACCAACACTTACAACACAACGCGTGACAGTATTCCAGCTGATTACGACGTGGTCATCGAAGCCGTAGGGTTACCACAAACGCAAGAACAAGCGGTTGAAGCCACTAAGAAGGGTGCACAAGTCTTGATGTTTGGTGTGGGAAAGCCAGACCAAACCTTCTCCATGAACACTTATGAAGTTTACCAAAAGCAACTGAAGATTCAAGGGGCCTTCATCAACCCATACGCCTTCAAAGACGCCATTGCCTTATTAGCTAGTGGTGAAATGGACGTTGAATCTTTGATCAGCCATGAAGTTACGTTGGAACAAGTCGAAGACGTCTTAAACGGTAAGGTTAAAGGCGTCAGCAAGGCAGTTGTTAAAGTTAGCGACTAGTCAAAAAAGGTAAGGGATTAATGTGAGAGCTGAAGCAGCAAGCAATTTCAACGAAGGAGCAGCGCCGATGGAAGCGACAAGTGAACGAACCCTTTCAATGTCAAAGGCAATTGCCTTTTTCGTCCTGTCGTTGGTCATCAACTCGGCTGGTAACGTATTAACGCTGGTCACTAGTGCCAAGATTCACCCCTCATTTTTGGGGGCAGCGTACTGGTCCGCAGCCGAGGCCAACTTAGGGACCGCGTTTCACTGGAATCTATTCTGGGCGTTCCTGATCATGGGTTTCTTGACGGCGGTACTAAATGCCATCTTGATTCACCACTGGGATTGGAAACGAATCGCCGGTAACATGGTTTTCATGGTACCGTTCTCCGCTTTGATTCAAGTGTTTGAGGACTTCTTCGATGGTAAGTACCCGGCAATCTTTGCGGGCCTACCGGATGCGCGGAGCACAGGAATGGTTATCTTCTATGTGGCTTTGAACTTCTTGGGGGTGGCGTTTATCGCCGTGGCTATCTCCATCTATCAACGGGTCAACTTGGTCCTTCACCCGGCTGATGACTTGATGCAGATTTTGCGCTTCCGTTACTTCAAGGGGCAAGCTGCTAAAGCAATGTGGGCGTCTTACATTCCGCCGACCATTATGGCCATCGTTGCGTTGGTGATCACTCGTCAATTCACGAATTTTGGGTTGGGAACGGTGTTTGCCTTCCTCGCGCAAGGTGGCATCACGGGAATCGCTGACAAGGTTATTTTCCCTCACCTGAAGCACCAAGCCGTCGATGTCGGGAAATAGTGTTCTAGACAAGGTGGCCTGACCTGCAGAATAACAACGTTTTGGGCCAACGACTTGAAGGGGTTGTTCCGACAAGCTTGCGAGCGACTCATTAATAACGTTACCGATTGTATTAAAAAAGGAGTCAGTTAAACATGGCAGTTCATGATTTTATTACTGGAATTCAACACGTGGGGATTCCCACGGCGGATTTAGACAAGACAATGGCTTTTTACGAATCACTCGGCTTCGAACCAGCTGGCTTGTTCCCCAACGGTGAAAACCGCTGTGCCTTCATGCGGCTCGGCAACTTGACGATTGAGACCTGGGAAGGCGACCCGACTAATCCGACGGCCGGTGCCATCAACCATATTTCGCTGAACACCACCGACGTCGATGCCGCCTTTGCCGCCGCCAAAGAGCAGGGCTTAGACCTGGTCAATGATGAGGTTCAAGCCATCCCAACCTTCTGGGAAAAGGGCATTCGTTTCTTCAACATCCTCGGGCCGAACCATGAAACCATTGAGTTCTGCCAAATCTTAAAGTAGTGTGTGACTTGGGACCTCGGTCCCAATGAACCTAAATAATCAGCAAAAAATCAGCTTACCACCTCACCGGTAAGCTGATTTTTTTGTGACTGAAGTAGTTGGGTATAAACTGTGCTGGAATCTCGTCCTTTGGCTGGAGACAATCTCAACTGCAAGTGGAATCGTTGGCAGACGGCAGGTATTTATTTTACAGCAGTAGGTCGCGTAACCGCTGTTGCTGCGCCAGGTCGATGCCGGCGAAGTTGAAGCGGAAAGCCGTTTTGGGTGCGCCATATAGCGTGCCGGGTTTAACCAGGATCTGATGATCTAGCAAGTGGTCAAAGATAGCGGAATCGGTTTGCGTGACCCAAAGGTAAAAGCCACCCTGGGGTGTGATGAACTGCCAGTTGGGGCGCATTTCGCGAAAAATGGCAACGGTCGCTTGGCGTCGTTGGGCGAGCTCTTTAGTCAGTAGAGCTATCCCCGGGTCAAATGCATCTGCCGTCAATGCGAGATTGGCCATGACTTGGGCGAGCATACTGGGGACGATATCGAGCCGCTTTTGGACCTGTAACAGGCGCTGACCGATGGCGTCTGGCGCAACGATCCAGCCTAAGCGCGTACTCGACCCCAGTAATTTGGACAGGGAACTGATGTAGATCACATTCTGTGGTGCGAGTGCTTTTAGCGTGGGCAGAGCATCTTGGCGGGTACTGAGCCAGCCAAACACGTCATCTTCCACGATGGCAACCTGATACTTTTGACAGAGCTTGATGATTCGCTGCCGCTGTTCAAGCGACAGGAGGAGCCCCGTTGGATTTTGAAAGGTGGGGTTTAACAGGAGGAGCTTGATGCGATGTTGGCGAATCAGCTTCTCTAACCCGTTGATATCCAGTCCGGTCGCCGTTAACGGGATGGTAAATGGCCGAACGCCAAGGGTCTTAAAGACAGCGCTGGTTGCAAAATAGGAGGGTTTTGTGAAGGCAACGGCATCGCCAATCTTAAGCAGGCTGCTCAGAATCAGTAGCAGGGCCTGTTGTGCTCCACCGGTGATGAGGAGCGTTTGACGATCGGTATGGAACTGGTGACGCTGGGTGTGATGACGTTCTAGCGTCTGAATCAGTGGCAGGTAGCCCGCATCCTGTTCTTGGCGTTGCGCTAACAGAAAGTCTTGCCAGTTTAATTGCAGATCACCTAGCTGCGGAATCAGATTCATCGGCAGTTCATTGGCGGCCCCGTCGATCAAATGGGGATTGAGAGCCCGGGCTTGGGTGAGTTTACGTTGAATGAGGGAATGGCTGGTCGTGGTGTTGCGTAAGTATTGGCCCCAGTTGATTTTGTCGGGGAGTGTGTTGACGGTCGGAACGGGCGCGACGAAGGTGCCACTGCCGCCTTTTTTGACGAGGAGACCATTTGCCGTCAACTCCTGGAAGGCCCGACTGACGGTGGAACGGTCAACCTTGAGTAATTTAGCAAGTTCGCGTTCGGCGGGTAATCGTTGGCTGGGCAACAGACGGTCTTCTTGAATCAGACTGGTGATCAATTGACTGATGGCTAAGTATTTTGGCTTGATATCTGGGAGATCCGTGTACCAATTGGGCATGGGAAGGCCTTCTTTCAAAGTGGATGGCTGTGCTCCCTCTTAGTATAATAATTGGCTGGATTAAAAACAAGCCAATTGGCGGTTGTTGTCGCTGTAAAGTGCGCGATACTTGAGAGTGAGGGGAGGCGAGCGGATGGAAAACGTTTTGACCATTGCTGGCGCGGATAGTCTTGCTGGGGGCGGAATTCAGGCTGATTTGAAAACGTTCGAGGAACTCGACGTGTTTGGCGTCAGCGCAATCACCAGTGTTGCGAGCATCTTACCGGGGAAGGTGGCATTGGCGCAATTGGCACCCGAGGTGATTAACCAACAGTTGACGTCGATTCTGTCACAGTTACCGGTCCGTTTCGTGAAAACGGGTTTGTTGGGTGACGTGACAACATTAGATCTCGTGTGCGCGCAGTTACGACAGTTCCCAGTTTGGCTGGTCGTGGATCCCGTTTTGGTATTCAAGGAGGGCGCCACGGACTTGGCGGCGGACTACATAGCAGCATTACGACAGCGACTCTTACCACTGGCCTACGTGACCACCCCCAATCTGGATGAGGCGGCACAACTCAGTGGGTTAGCACCGATCACAACGCGCGAGCAAATGCGTACGGCGGCTCAACGCATCCAAACGTTGGGGTGCCCAAACGTGGTCGTCAAGGGCGGCAGTCGCTTGGCAGGGACGGTCGCCGTCGACTATTTACGATATGGCGAAGAGGAGTATTGGTTTGAGGAACCTAAAATTCAAAAAAAGACGACGGATGGCGCCGGGTGCACGTTTTCCGCGGCGATCACGGCGCTGTTAGCAACCGGGGTGGCCTTGCCACAAGCGGTCGCCCAGGCAAAGCAGTTTGTCCACGCGGGTATCGATCACGGCGTTGTCATCAGTGAGCAACTGGGGAGTGTCTGGCAGGGCGCAAGTCGTCGACAGGAGTAGAGAAAATGCGAAATGAAAAGTTGAAACAAACCACGTTGGCAGCCGTTTTGATTGCAATGACGGTCGGCTTATCAATTATGTTCGTGATTCCCGTGCCGGCGACCAAGGGAATGGTCACGCTCTGTGAAGTCGGTATTTACACCAGTGCCATTTTATTTGGGGGACCGGTGGGTGGCATGGTCGGTGCCGGGAGTGGTTTTTTGATCGATATTCTATCGGGGTATCCGGAATGGTGCCTGTTTTCACTAGTCATTCATGGCTTGCAAGGGTTGGCGGTCGGTTACTTCACGCCAGAACACACCAAGTCGTTTAAGACGATGTTACTTCCACTATTAATTGGAAGCGCTATTATGGTGGTCGGCTATTACTTCGCCACGGCCCTCTTATTCGGTTGGCCGGCGGGATTGGCATCGATCGTGGGTAATTTAGTTCAGGTGGGCTTCGGGATGGTCGTGACGCTCTCCATTGTTGAGAGTCTCGTGAAATTCAAGCCCAACCTGGTTTGAGGAGTGTTCATATGACAATTGATTTGGAAAAAATGACAGCGGAATTAAATATTATTATTGAAGACGTTTTGGACGCAGCAAAATTACAACCGGGCGACCTATTTGTCCTGGGATGCACGACGAGTGAGGTCGTTGGCGGCTACATTGGTAAGGATTCTAGCTTGGACGTGGGAACGCGCATCATCGAAACATTACGCGCAAAGCTAGATCCGTTAGGCATTCAGCTGGCTGTTCAGGGCTGTGAGCACATCAACCGTAGCCTGGTCGTCGAACGTGCCGTTGCTCGGCAACACGCTTTTGAAATGGTGTCGGTCGTGCCGGCGCTACATGCGGGGGGCGCCTGCTCAATGGCGGCATTCCAGCAGTTCACGGATCCCGTGGAGGTCGAACACGTGGTGGCTCAAGCTGGCCTAGACATTGGCGATACGGCAATTGGGATGCACGTTAAATTCGTCCAGGTCCCAGTCCGACCAAGCATCAACGAACTGGGTGGAGCTCACGTTACGGCATTGCGGTCGCGGCCAAAGTACGTTGGTGGCCCGCGGGCGGTGTATGATTTGGCTAAGTAGGTGTTTAAATGTTTAACAAAACCCGCTAGAAATCAAATTTGGTTTCTAGCGGGTTTTCGTCACGATTATTTTATTGGGCGAGTTAGCTGTTGGATCGAGCTTCGTAGTGTTGGGCCAAATCTGGATTGGCATTGTCCAGGAGCCGAGCGGCATCTCTGGTCGTCAGTTGGTCATGTTCCAAATAGCGCATCACATCGGTGGTTAACCGGTCGAAATGAACCAGGTGAAGTGGTCGGTCGAGAGCACTTGGGAAACTGTGGTGGGCTGTCCGCCAGGTTAACCAGTCCGCTTCTGACAGGCACAGTCGATCACTAGGCGTCAGTACCTGTAAGGCTGCTAACCGTTGCGTAACCACTTGATACGGCATAGCTGTTTGGTCGGCCAACCGTACCAGGGCCATTGCAGCCGAGTCGGATTTTCGTCGGAGTCGGTGCCAGGTCGCAATGGTGTGCCGTGATGGCAACATGATGGCGACAGTAAAGACGGTGCTAGCCGTGACGTTGGTTTGATAGCTGGTCGCGGTGAGTTCCCACAGCATCTGTGCCGCGTGATAGTACCGCTGCCGCAGGGACTGTGCTGTATTGAGAATCGCAAAATTTTGTTGTTTTAGGTGAATCGATGCGCCATAGTAAGTGGCGTCGGCCACATCGCGGTAAATTACGGTGGCCCGTTCAGCAAGTAGGCGTTCGATATCGGCGCCAATGAAGCCGCCATTAGTGGGCGTTGCGGTGAGAAATTTGGCGGCGGTCTGTTCCGCAAATAACGCCGCAATGTTGTCAGTCATAGGCGGCCTCTAGGAGTAAACACTGACGAATGTCGCGGAGAACTTTAGCGAGGTCGGCTTGACCGGAGATGTTGCAAGGAGGTTCCGTGCGGCGGGCCAAATTGGTTCCTGACTGCGTTAACAGTGTCAGATCTGGTTCGGTCATCATGGTGGTGGCCTGCGGTTGCGCCACCATTAGAGTCGGTTGTGCGCGGTGCTGTGTCTTGCGAGAAAGTTGACTGTGATCCATTGAAAGCCCTCCTAGTCGTTCAAAAGTTATTTTTAACTTCTAAGTTGCTAGCGAAAATCGCCAATCAATCGGTGTCACCAAAACCAGTTGCGCGGGGAAACTACTCCCCAGCTCTGAGTATACGAGTTGTGAGTCAAAATGCCTAGAAGAGTCGTATCTAGCGGGCTAGTGGTTAATTTGGTTGGTGAATGTTAGGGCAAATTAAAAAGCGTGTGCTAAAAGACGATTAAGTGAAATCAACGGTCTCTTGGCACACGCGACGGTTATAAAAATTGGGAATCTTCTAAATTTAAGATACACACCGCAAGTTATTGTGGCGGTCATCGGAATCGTGCTATACTATTTTTACCAAAAGCGAAAGGATGTTCCCCTATGAACCAGCCAAAGTTACTTGAATCCACCTTACAAGCGGTCGCCTTTGCTGACATCTATTCGGCAGAAGACCAGACCTTGCAGTTAGGCCATCTAAAACAGGAGACCGTGGAGAATGACCACCTTGAACACCCCACGTTTGACCAGTGTTTGCTGGAGGGAATGACCTTTTTAAACGTCGACTTCCACCGGTTGGAGATGACCGATGTTGTCTTGAAAAACTGTACGTTAGCCAACTGTCAGTTCGAAGCGGCGAGCCTCTACCGCGTCCATTTCATCGATTGTAAATTAATGGGGAGTACGCTCGACCACGCAGCGTTAAAGGATGTGACATTCACGGATTGTAGCCTAGCACTGGCCAATGTGAACGAAGCCAAGTTGACCCAAGTCATGTTTGACCAGAGTGACCTGACGGAATTCAACTGCCTAGCGAGTCAGTTGAGTAAACTCGTTTTTCGGCAGTGTAACCTGAATAAAGCTGACTTTTCTGAAACTAGCTTGAAGAAGGTTGATCTGAGTACCTGTCAGTTCGATGAGCTGCGGGCCACGACGTTTGACCTGGTCGGGTGTACGCTAAACGAAACACAGGCAGCTTACTTCGCCAGCCAATTTCTCGGGATTATTGTCGCGTAATAATTTTAGCGTCTAAGCGAATCTCTTGGGGGACAAGTTGGGAATCGGCAAGGTGGGCCAATAACCGGGCCACAACGGTTTGGCCGAGCTGTTTGATGGGCTGACGCGCCGTAACGATGGGGCGCGGTAGGAAGTCAAACCACAATTGGTCATCAAAGCCACCAAGTTGTAGATGAGGCAGGTCGAGCTCGGTCAATTTACGGAGAACCTCCTTCATAATGGTGTTATCGCCGACAAAGAGGCCATCACACTTCTGATTGATCAGCAGCTGGCGAGTCATCTGCTGCACGTTGCTGTTGTCGGTACGCGCGGCTACTTCGATGGCACTGTCGCGGGCAATACCGCTATCCCGGAGAGCCTGCTGATAGCCAGCCAGGCGTTCGGTTGCGGTAAATGAGACGGCACTGTTGATGATGCCCACGCGAGTAGCACCTTGGGCTAGTAGCTGTGAGACGATATGGCAGGTCGCTTTGACGTTGTCGACGATGACCCGGTCGTAGGGCGTCTTGATATTGGCCGGTGGCATGCGGTCGACGAAGATGGCCGGCGTGGCTCCTAGGATTTTGGCGTAGTCGGTCTGCCCACCGGCACTAGCGATGATGATGCCGTCGACTTGTTTCTCCAGCATTAAATTCAGCGCGTGCGCCTCCTTGGTCAGGCTTTCGTCCGTGTTCATGATGAGGACATCATAGCCTGCACGACCAGCAGCGTCTTCTATTTCCCGGGTTAACTGGGTAAAATAATCATTGAGAATGTCCGGAATAATCATTCCCAGCGTATGCGTCTGCTTAACCCGAATTCCGCGGGCAAGACTATTTGGCCGGTAGCCTAGGTGATTAGCGGCTTCTTGGACCTTTTGACGAGTGGACCGTTTGACGCGGGGACTGTGACTCAGCGCCCGGGAAACGGTGGCTTCCGAGACGCCAGCTGCTTGTGCCACGTCTTTGATCGTTGGTTTTTCGGACAAAGGGACTCACCTCACATTTTATTAAAACGGTTTACAAATTTTATGGTAGCGTTTTTATACCAGTACCGTCAACTATTAGCGCTAATTTCAGTGCCATTTTCCGAAAAATATCAAAAAAAGGACTTGCAATCACCCTAGATGAAATGCTAAAATTATATCCTGTTGGGTCAGTAATGACCGAATTCTTGGGCTATAGCCAAGTGGTAAGGCAACGGGTTTTGATCCCGTGATGCACTGGTTCGAACCCAGTTAGCCCAATCAGAGGTTTACAGGAAGGAACGAGCTAGTCTCGTTCCTTTTTTGATAGGTTTTGAAAGTTAAAATGTTCGCGTTACGCTTGCTGCAGCAGGCATAATAGGTGTTTTGAAACTTTCAATCTTTAGATACGTGACTAAAAAAAATTGAAGGAGTCTGGGATAAAACCCCAGACTCCTTTTGTATCTCCGAATTTACAGTGCTGAAACGGGGGACAAAAGGTAGTCGACTCCGCTTAAACCTGATAACTAAAGATTGAAAGCCCAAATGTTTGCGCTACTACTTGCTGCCAGGGATTCCGCTGGCTGTGGGGAACGCCTCCAGCCAAAGGACGGGCTTCCGGCTCGCCTGAAAGCCGCCAAAATCAGGCGTCTCCCAGATTGTCCCACTCTCTTTTTCTAAAATAAATTAATCAGACGGCCTTAGTGTTTCCACCGTCGCTGTTGCGTCTGCTGGCGAAGCCAAACAAGTAACGCCACTAAAATAAGAATTGGAATCACAACGGTAAAGCCCCGTAACGTTTTGGAAAATAATCCGACAATGGCTGCACCCAAAGCGAAGCTGCCCATGACGGCCAACGTATCGGTGGCCTTGGTACGGGCGGCCTTATCGCGGTAACGGACACCGTCAAAGAGCGACTCGGCGACCGTCCGGAAGTTGCCCGTCATCATCAGTGGCGTGAAGGGCGCGCCCTTTAATTTGCGAAAGGCCTGGAGTTCTGCAGCGGCCGTTAAAGATAGGAGGGCCGTAACGGCAATATCCGGTAAGATGCTAGTCGTGATGGCCACGCAGACCAACAGAAACAGTTCGATCCAGAGAACCGTGACCTGTAAATTACCATGTCTTTTTTCTAGAAAATGCTGGAGGCCGCGAATGAGCATGGTGCCCACCATGAAGGCAATCATCGCCGTTAAATAACGGCCGACGACGGCGACCTGGAACTTTCCTAAGCTGATTCCCAAGAGGATTAGGTTCCCCGTTTGTAATCCGGCAAAGACCTCACCGTGTTCTAGATAAGAGTAGGCGTCTAGTGCGCCAGCGACCATAGTTAGCCCACTGCCGAACAAAAGTTGTTCGTGGGCGGGGTAAGCTTGCTGTCTCAATTTTGTTCACCTCGGCAACATATTTTGTCTATTTAGTATAGCGTAATTTATATTACGAAAAACCAAGTCACTAAAAAACGTCACCACTGAACGGGGATAACCGTAGTGGTGACGTAGTTTCTAGCGTTAATTAAATGTCTTTAAAGAATCCGTGATCAGTTGAATAAATGCGGTCCGGTCGACATCGAGGAGGACATCGGTGTTTTTGGGCTTACCCGTGAGTTCGTAGTAATCGCAGACGGTCTCACCGCGAACCAGCTCGCCTTGGGTTTCGACATCGACGTTCATCAGGTCACTCTTGAACATTTCGGGATGCAGGAGCCAAGCAATCGTGCAAGGATCGTGGAGTGGTGCGCCCTTAAAGCCCCACTTAGGATTTTCATGGTACAGCTCAAAGAAGTTTAGAAGACCGTAAAAGGCGTGGGCGACCGGATTGTCGATTTGACCAATAACTTCGATTTCTGGCTTGAGAATTTGAGCCTTGTGGGTCACGTTCAGGGGGGCCATAGTGAGTGGAATCCCAGCATTCATCACGATTTTTGCGGCCTCGGGGTCGACGTAAATGTTGAATTCGACTGACGGCGTCCAGTTACCTAGGCCCATGGCACCGCCCATATAGACGATGCGGTCGATCTTGGTTTTGAGCTCGGGATAGACGCGTAGGAAGAGGGCAGCGTTAGTCATGGGACCGGTGACCACTAATGTAACGGGGTCGGCACTCTCTCGCAGCGTTTTGGCGATGAGTTCGATGGCGGTCATATCTTGAACGGCAAAATCAGGATCAGGTAATTCGGCGCCGTCGAGACCAGACTTACCGTGAACGTTACCGGCCGTTTCTAGCGGCTTTAACAGCGGCGTTCGGTTACCGCCGGCTACGGGAATCTCCTGATGGTGCATCAATGTCAGCAGGCGCATGGCATTGTTAAGCGTCTTCTCCGGTGTCTGGTTGCCGGCCGAAGTCGTTACCGCGAGCAGCTCAATTTTGGGGTTGGCGAGCGCCAACATCAGCGCAATGGCGTCATCATGGCCGGGGTCACAGTCTAAAATAATTTTTGTCATATAAAGCACTCCTCTGGAATAGATTGGTTGACGTCCGGCTAGTCAGGGTATCAGCTAATTGGTGCCGTAAACATCAACTTACTAGGTCTAGTTTACCTGAAAGTGATAGCGCTTACCAACCAGATGTGAGAATGGGTCTGGGACATAACTTAAAAAGTTGCTCCCTTCAGAATCTAACAATTCTGAAAGAAGCAACTTTTGGTTAACCGCCTTATGTCCCACTCTGGGTGACGACAATCTATGGAAGTAAGTGTGATGCAGACGAGTTTGGTTTCGCGTAGGGGGAATCATCGGTGACATGAAGCTGGCGGGTCAAGCTGAGGCTAGCCGGAGTTTCGTCCCGCAAGCTCCCCCCGGTAGATGACAGTCTCGCAGTCGCAAATCAGCGACTATCGCTGCTATTTCGTCGCGTCAAAGACGTAGCTAGACGTGTAGAATGGCACCCGGTATGCCCGGTAAGCGTAGGCCTTGGCCGACACATTCTTCATGGTGGCGTTAAAGACCTGTTCGCCGCTCTTGGTGACCTCGATGATGTTACTTTGTTGGCCCCCGGCCTTGAACCCAAAGTCAATCAGGACGTTACCGTTACTTTGTTGTTCGGCGTAACCGATAACGCTGGTGAAGTTGGTCTTGCCCAGGGATTTCCCATAGGACCAGGTAGACGTGATCGTCATCTTCTTAGCGTTAACGTGGTATTTAACGGCTTGGGAGTATTTACCAGACGTGCTCTTATCGCCATTGGTGACGTCAATGTTGTTGTCGTAGAGAATGAAGTTTTCGCTGTTGGCAGAGTTCTTACCACCGTTGTTTAGGAGGTATAAGCCGTGTTGCCCACCAGTTGTGATGGTGCCCTTGGTTGGTGTCAACACGAACTTACGGTAAGCCTTAGGCCAACTGGACTTCTTCTTGCCACTGTAGAGCCATTTGATGTGGTTGGTCTTGTAATCCAACTTCAAAATTAAATCTTGATTCCGGTTAGAGAGGACGATGGAGTTGTCATTCTTGTCGTAGTCCACGGCGTTATTGTGCAGCCAGTCGATCTTGCCATCGGAACCCTTTTTAAATTTCTCCCACATGGACTTCGGCAGAATCTTCTTCAGGTCAATGACCTTCACGATTTTTCCGGTCTTGTGAGAAACTTCGATCAGCGTGTCTTCCTTGTACTTTGAACCGTCGGAAACGGTCGCTAACAAGTTGTGGTTAGGGAGTTCGACCAAGTCATGGTGAATGACGGTCGTTTCGACCCCACCATCGGTACTACTGGTCTTGTTGGCAAAGCCGTATTCCTTGTAAACGCGGCCGAGGTAGTCGGTTTCAATTAGATCATTATAAACGTCGGAATTCACATTCTTCTTTGAAAGAATCATGATATGGCCGCTCGTCCATTGCTCGATGGTATGTTGAGAATAGTTCGTGTCGTACCAACGAACGGCGCCATCAGCGTCAATGGCAAAGGGCTGTTTTGTGGTCCGATTGATGATGGTTAATTTGTTCTTACCAATGTCCATCTTGGACTTTTTGACATTTTTGGTGGTGATGGTGGCGTCCTTGATGTACTTTGGCAAGGCGCTGGTCTTCATGGTCAGCGTCTTTGTCGTCGTCTTGCCATCCTTGGTCGTTGCGGTGATCTTGACCTTGTTGCTGTAGTCGGCGTACAGGCCAACGACGGGAACTTGGTGCGTCTTGGTATAGCCACCGTTGACCGTGTTGGTGATGGATGTCTTGTCGGTCTTACCAATAACGGTGTAGGTGACCTTGACCGCGTCACTGGTCTTAAAGATAACCAGTGCGGATAGTGGGGAAGACTTGTACGGATTGATCTTAACGTATGGCTCGCTCAGTGTATATTTGTCGTTTTGTGCAGCAGATTTATAGGTTGCTGTCAAACTCTTCTGAGCGTTTTGCCGCGTCGTGATGATCTTGGTGTCCAGATTTTTCTTGATCTGGGCGGTACTTAGCGCGACCTTGTTGTTCTTGATCTTGTAACTTGAGGATGACGCGTTACTTGAGGAACAACCAGCGAGGCCAACCGTCAGAATTGCCAGGGAGGCTACGGCAAGCGTAACTAGCCGAGGGTGTTTGAATTGCAAATGAGCCATCTCCTTCAAAATAGTAAAAAAGGGGGCACTGGTCCCTAAGTCCCAGTACGCCCCAAAAGTATGTAACAGCTATAATATACGCTTTGTATAAATTAGTTATGTTAACAAAGTTGGACATTTTAACGAAAATAATGTGATGAAATTGTGAAAACAGGAAATGCAACGATAAGTTGGTGGTTATTTGCAGACGGTGAATGAACAGAGGGGCCTGCGCTGGATTTTAATGGTGGGAGCGTCTTTCTAAGAAATTCATATGTAATCTTTAAGAAACCATCAGGACGATAGTACCACGGCGATGCTATAAATGAGACATGCTACTAAAGGTTGAAAACCAAAATGTTTGCGTTACTCTTGCGACAGTCGGAATTATCACGGCTAAATTAGTGAAAGCAGCCGCACTCCGGCGTGGGGAACGCTTCCAGCCAAAGGACGGGCTTCCAGCTCACCTGAAAGCCGCCAAGATCAGGCGTCTCCCAGGTCGTCCCACGATGTAAGCTGGAAAAACCGCCGACTAACATCGTCGACACGGCTAGCTGCATCCCTGGCCTCCTCCGGCTTTGATTGTGCTCGTCAATTTCAATCACTGAATTTCAAGTGGTCGCTAAAGTTTAGGCATAAATCAATAGCGTTTCTGGTGGTATGGTCTATGTTGCCTCAGATCACTGCGTAAGCCGAGAGGTCGGCAGATATGGACTCAGGCGCGTGTTCGCACCGATCCAGCCCATATCTGCCGGCCGGTAAGCCGATGACTGGCCATTGTTGCCTAATTTTAGTCGCAGTACTGCTGTTACAACAGTCATATTAGGTGCTCTAGAACTTTCAATCTTTAGATGCTAAAAATTAAAGATTAAAGGGTTAGCCACATCGCGACTTAGCGGGGGTTAACTTTACAATTCTGTTAGGAGAGGTGAGACCGTGGCCGAACGGAAAAAACGGCGGTATCTCCATGAAGTGGACCTCATGCGCGTCATCTTCATCGGTGGGGTGTTACTTAACCACACCACGACGGCATTTGAGTCCCGCCTCGAAGATACCTCGACTAGTCAATTGTTACTGGAAGCGACGCACTTGGCTCTCCATTTTACGCGAATGGGTTTTATGTTTATGACCGGATTGGTACTTGTCTTGAACTATTATCATCGGGATCATCATTGGCTGAAATTTTGGAAGAAACGTTACTTGGGCGCTGGAGTTCCCTACATTGGTTGGAACGCAATTATTATGTTGGTGGCGACGCTGGCAGCTGGGCCCCTCGTCTGGCCAGCGTATTGGTCGCATCTGGGCGACGCGTTACTCAAGGGAAATGAGTATTACATGTACTACATCGTCGTGACCTTTCAGCTCTATCTGTTGTTTCCCTTGATCGTAAAGTTGTTTAAAAGGTTTGCCAATCAGCATGCCTTGATTCTGGGTATCAGTTTCGTCCTCCAACTGTTGCTGGTGGTTGGCATCAAGTACTGGTTACCACACGTGGACACCACGAACTGGTGGTATCTCTTCAAAGACTACGGGGTCAACGTGTTGGTCTACCAATTCTACTTTATTGCTGGTGGCCTGGTAGCTGTCCATTACGATGCGGTGGTTGCTTGGGTCAACCAGCATCATCGCTTGCTGGGGTGGGGCACCTTGGGCCTCTCTATTGGGACGGTGGCCCTGTATTTCGGAGATAAAAACATCTTGCATCTCAGTGCGGCGGCGACGTTCTCTGTGCACCAGCCGTTTATTTTCATCTATGATGTGGTCATTATTCTCTTTGTTTTCTGGCTGGGCCTTCAGTACGTGACGGCGCGCCAAGGTCGGCTACCCGAGTGGATCGATCGTCTGATTCAGGCGTTTTCCAAGGTATCGTTTGGTATTTATCTCACGCAGAGCCTGCCAATTTTTCTACTCTATGGTATTCTGGGCCGCGTCAACGCCCCGGCTTGGGTCGTTCTGGCAGCTTTGCCGCTGGGCTATCTGCTGGTAGCGGGCGGCGCGCTGGGTATCTCTTGGTTCTGTTATAAGGTTCCGCCATTTGGCATCCTCATTGGTCGGCCAAATTGGCACCCGTTCTCGAAAGGAGCACATGCACATGTCAAAAGTCACCTTAAAATTAACCCAACAGCTAAAGCAAGCATCAACTCAGAGAATCATTAAGGACGAGGAACAAGACAAATGGTTCACCGGTGCCGAACTAGCGGCGGATGTGGATCAGTTGGTCGACCAACTCCGCGGTCTGAATATCGGCCATGGCGATGTCGTCTTTGTCTGCCTGCCCAACGCCGCGCTCTACCCGGTCTTAACGCAGGCAATTTGGGAAATTGGAGCGGTCATGAATCCAGTAGCCGCTAAGACGCCCGCTGCCGAACTCCAAGAGGAACTGGCAGCACATGATTATGCCGCTATCATCGTTTCGGAGCCACTCGTATCTGCTGCATTGGTCGGTCGCGACACGCGGCAGGCCACGTTAACCTTAAATACCGCAGCGCAAGTCACTGTGATTCGAGATTTACAGGTACCGGGGCACGTGGCCGCAACGCCGACAGAGGAGGACCTGGCACTGATTCTGCACACCTCCGGAACCACCGGTAAGCCGAAACGGGTGGGCCTGACCCACAAACTGATTCTCCATGGTGCCCAACATGACATTGCCAGCCACCGCTTAACGGCCGCCGACACCACACTGATCACCATGCCCATGTTTCACATCAACGCCCAGGTCGTTTCGGTGCTATCGACACGGCTATCCGGTGGAAAAATTGTGATTACGCCGAAGTTTAGTGCCAGTCATTTCTGGCAACAGGTCCAAGCCAATCACGTGACCTGGACGTCCGTGGTTCCCACAATCATTAATATTTTGTTGCTAAATGAACAGGCACGGACGGCTTATACGGATGAGACCCGACTGCGATTCGTCCGGTGTTCCTCGTTTTCCCTGCCGCTTGAAAAGTTAACGGCCTTTGAGGACATGTATCACACCCGTATCCTGGAGGGCTACGGCATGACCGAAACGGCGAGTCAGTGTACGTTGAATCCGTTTGACGCACCAAAGATCGGTTCTGTGGGGCAACCTGTGGGAACCGACGTGGCGATTGTTGTTGGCGATGATTTTAGCAGGGTAGCCAACCGGTCCGGTGAAATTGCGGTTCGGGGTGACCATGTGATTCAGGCCTACCTGGATCCACACCCAGAATCCTTTAAGGACGGCTGGTTTCTGACCGGTGATCTCGGTTACTTTGATGACGATGGCTACCTCTACATTAACGGCCGCAAGAAGGATATCATCAGTGTGGGCGGCGAAAAGGTTGCCCCGGCACACGTTGAGGATAAATTAAGTAAGCTAGATTTCGTGAAAGAGGTAACGGTGATTGGCACGCCGGATGAGCTCTATGGTGAGGTCGTGACGGCAGTGGTCATCCCACGACCGGATAGCGAGGAGCCAGCAAAATTGGAAACCGCCATTTATACGCAGGCCCAAAAGACGCTGGCGCCCTATGAGCAGCCGAAACGGGTCCTATTTGTGAATGACTATCCTCGCAACGCAACCGGAAAGGTTTTACGACCGAAGCTGCGGCAGCAACTCGAAGAAGAATGGTTAGGTGAAGGCGCATGAATCGAGTAAAAAAGCGACTTTTGAAGTGGGTAGTTGCCGTCGTCCTCATCGTGTGGGGCAGCGTTGCATTTTATGGCTACCAACAAACGACGGCCAGTACCAGTAGTGAGAGTGGTCTAACGACGGTTACGATTGGCTATCAAAAGGGTGATCCCGTCGACATTGCCAAGCAACGCGGTCAGTTCGTTAAAAAAATGAAGGCTAAGGGATATAAGGTTGTCTTGAAACAATTTCAGGATGGTAATTCCCTGATGCAGGCGTTAAAGACGGGCAGTATAGACTATGCGCGGACCGGAGATACACCACCGGTAAACGCCCAAGCAGCGGGGACCAAGCTAGCCTATGTGGCGGCGGGGTCGTCCAAGTCTAAGGGAACCGGTATCTTGGTCAAGAAGACCAGTAGCATCTCGTCGATCAAAGACCTTAAGGGCAAGAAGATTGCCTATACCAAAGGAACGAGTTCCCAGTATATGGTGATGAGTGCCTTGAAGAAAGCGGGGTTGTCGAAAAATGACGTGACTTGGGTCAATATGGACCAATCATCGGCCAGTGTGGCGTTTGCCAAGGGTAAGGTCGATGCGTGGGCCACATGGGATCCGTACACGGCACAGTCCCAGCTGACACAGAATGCTAAGCTGCTGACGAATGCGGTCGGGATCACCAATAATCGTGACTTCATCCTTTCCACACAGAGTTATGCGAAGGCGAATAAGCAGGTCTCGAAGTATGTGATCAAGTACCTGCAAGAGGATATGAACTGGGCCAACACCCACCATGCAAAATTAATTACGATGATGAGTAAGTCATTAAAACTCAAGAAATCGGTGGTTAAGAAGATGGTGGAACGCCGCTACTATAGCATTACGGGCATGAGTAAAAAGGTTGTGCAGGAACAACAAAAAATTGCCGACCTGTTCTACGAGGAAGGTATCCTGACCAAGCACGTGACCGTTGCGGACGATGTGACTTATCTAAAATAATTCAAAGCGCCTGATAGGGCCAAGTCTATTTACGACTTAGGCCTATCAGGCGCTTTAATGTCTGACGGAAAATGGAAAAGTTTGACGAGTAGTCGAAGCCGGCCACCGGTTGGTCGTATGTTTCGGCAATATGGGGTTGGGAATCTAAGGGAGTGAAGGATCCAGAACATCTAATATGACTGTTATTACATCGATACGGCGGCCGAAATTTGGCAACGTCGTCCAGGCATCGCCTTACCAGCCGGAGTGTGACAATTACCATTAAATTAGGGTGCAACTTTTAGTTTGGAAATACGAAGAGTCTGGGATAAAACCCCAGACTCCTTTGGTATCTTCGAATTTACAGTGCTGAAACGTGGGACAAAAGGCAGCTGACTCCGCTTAAAACTGATAACCAAACAATCCAAACCCGGGATTATTCGGTTATCAGCCTTAATGCTCGCCAGCTAATCGCCTGTTGTCCCACTCTCTGATAGTTAATGTAATAATGTCGGGGTCTTTGGATCGAAAGTCCAGTTTGGAATCAGGTACTGCATGGCCTTAGCGTCGTCACGACCGTGGAAACTAAGTTGTTCATAAAGTTCGTGAGCGGCGGCTAGCTTGGTATCATTGATATCGATACCTAAACCGGGACGCTTGGGAATAGCAATTTCGCCGTTTCTAATGTTTAAGGCATTATCACACAGTTGTTGTCCGTCTTGCCAAACAAAGTGGGTATCGATTGGTGTGATGTTGCCAGGGGCGGCTGCAGCGACTTGTGCGTACAAGGCTAACGTAATATCGAAATGATTGTTGGAGTGGGATCCCCAAGTTAAGCCCCAATCATTTAAGATGCTAGCAACCCGTAGGCTACCCTCGATGCCCCAGAAATGTGGGTCGGCCAAGACGATGTCGACGGATTTCATGAGCAGGGTGGGGTAGAGCTGTTTCCAATCGGTGGCGATCATGTTAGTTGCCACAGGTTTGTGCGTCGCATTTTGATAGAAACTGAGCACTTCACGACCGGAGAACCCATTTTCTGGTCCACAGGGATCTTCGGCGTAGGTTAACGCGTCACCATACTCTTTGGTAAGTTTAACGGCTTCATCGAGAGTCCAAGCACCGTTGGGGTCAAGGTTGATCCGCGCGTCAGGGAAGGCTTCGTGCAAGGCTTTAACGGCCTTCATTTCTTCGGCACCATCTAAGACCCCACCTTTGAGCTTGAAGCAACGGAAGCCATAACGGTCTTTCATGGCTTTGGCTTGTTCAACGATGCCAGCAACTGTTAGTGTTGGCTTCCGTCGCAACTTACCCCAAGCATCGGAGTTGTCGTCATTTTGAAGGTAAGGCAGGTCCGTTTGGGTATGATCACCAATGTAGAAGAGGTAGCCTAACATTTCTACGGCGTCACGTTGCCGACCGGAACCGATAATATCACACAGCGGAAGATTGACAAATTTACCGTACAGGTCGAGCAGCGCGCATTCCACGGCGGCTTCGGCATGGACGACGTACTGAAGATTACTGATATTTAATTGTTGAATCCCAGCACCTTTGTCGGCGTCGGGGTGAGCGACTTGACGTTTCATGTCGTTCAAAATACCCCGATATTCCGTAATTGGCCGACCGATGATAATAGATTTGAACGAATTAAGTGACTTAGTAATCACATCGCCACCATGAATTTCACCGATACCCCGGTTTCCAGAATCATCAGTAATAATCACGATGTTTCTGGTGAAATAAGGATAGTGAGCACCACTAAGGGTCAGTAACATGCTATCGTAACCAGCAACGGGAATGACTTGGACATCAGTAACTTTTGGAATAACGACCATCTTGAACAGCTCCTCACAAAGTTTAATTCTATTGTAAGCGCTTAATTGTTGGGAACAATCAGTCAAAATAACAGGATTAGAAGTTATTCCTTGTGCAAACTGGTCGAATTATTAATTAACTCGTGAGACCACGGGTTTCTTCAAGTTATGGTGGTAACTAGCGTCCTTGAAGTATAGGTAGCCGAGGTAAAGTTCAAAGAGCTCGATTGTATTGTGGGGATCAAGATCGAAATCTTCTTTAATTTTGCTAAGTCGATAGCCCAGGGTATTACGGTGAATGTGCATGGCTTTGGCGGTCTGAACCATATTGCCGCTGTGCCGAATGTACATGCCCAAAGTCTGAATGAGGTCACTACCAGATTCACTGCCATTCGCGTCCTGAAATTTTTCGACGATGGGCGTCAGTGAGAGGTGGCTACTCAACAATGTGTCAATAAAGGCAACTTGGCTATAATTAATCTGATCGGGGCGGTCGAAGACATTACTGATGCGCAGCGTTTGGAGGGCTTGGTTGACAGACAAGCCAATGTTGGCGTTGGGCAGACCAATACCTAAGCTAATTTTCTTTTTCTGACAGTAGTTCGTAAACCGCTCGATGGTGACTGATTGCCGCGTGAGAACGATAACCGTGTTAGCAGACAATGAAATTTGAAAATCAGTGGGATCTAATAAGCTCATTGGCAGTGTTTTCAACTGCACGGCAATCGCTGTACGTTCCTTAAGAATATCGATGCTTAACTGGCTGGCCTCCAGCAAAAGATCCGTCTTATTTTCGATGTGGTCGGTGACTTGGGACCACTGGTAAAGGAAACGGTTAAGCGCGGTTTCCTTTTTCTTTTCCCGCAAGTTATTTTGGTTTTGGCTCAGTAAGAGTTCTGTGGCAACACGGAGTAAGGAGGCAAGGGGTGTGACCTTTTCGGGATCACCTGTGATACCAATGACCCCAACGATCGCCTTGTCGAAGAAGATGGGCATATTGATACCCGGCTGACCGTGTTGTCCAAAGGATTTGGCCATCGGTAGCGTCTTCTTTTGTTCAATCGCATCGAGCGCACCGACGTGTAAGGTGTTAATTCTGGTCTCGTCACCACTAGCAATCACGTAGCCGTGTTCATCCATCATATTTACGTTGTATGGAATCTGGGCCATCATCTTGTTCACGATGGATTGTGCCAATACGGGATCAATTTTCATAAGTAAATTACCTACTTTCTCAATAATAATCAGGCGTGATAAAACAAAACGAGGACGTGATGAAACACAATTAGTTGTGAAAACTCCCCGTTAAAATATAGAGAAAATACAAAGAATGTGCCAGGTCAGGCACTATGTAGGGAGATGATCCCTTAGACTTAAGTGTACGCATTAATACCAAATAAGTCAGCAATTAGTTAACGTTTACCGCTAATTGACGTCACTTTTCGATTAATGGGTAAAACTTAAACGGCATATTTAAAATCTAGGCAGATGACCAACCAATCAGAATGAAAATTAGCACTGATGGCAGCCAAAATTTGAGATTAACAAATTGAAATTCAGTGAGCAACCGCAGGAAAGTATAAAATGATAGCGCTAACATTAGGACCTAAATTCGACGATTTTAACTGAATTGCAACCGATTGTGATGTTGTCATCAAGCAATTCTAAGGCATTTTCGTAAGGAACACAAGATTTTTTATCTTAGCAGTGAAAGCGTCTGTCCTCTATTTAAACGCAGATGATTATTTTTTTCAACTCCTGCACAATTGCTTTTATCGCAATATAGGAAGCGCAACCAAAATCACAAAAATTCAAAGTGGATTTTGGGCATTATGTCAGTTGTTCGGCTCTTGGATTCCGAATAGTATAAGGAGCGTAAGGCATGCTTACTTCGTTTCATTGCTCACTAAATAACATTTTGCTTAAAAAATAGTTTCGAGAAAGTTGGCGAGTTCGAATGAGTTATCCGGCAATTATTGGTTTCGTTATGATGATCGTCATTGTCTGGGTTTTGTTAAAGCAGAAGACCAGTACGATGTTTGCCTTTACGGTAATTCCAATCATCGGTGCAATCTTAGTTGGTGCGTCACCAACTGAAATTGGGGGCTACTTAACGAAAGGACTGGGGATGACCACCCCCGTTGCCCTGATCATGTTATTCTCGCTGCCATACTTCTTACTCATGGCAGATACAGGATTTTTCAACGGCATTGTCCGTCGTATCCTGAAACATATTAACTTGAGTCCAATGGTCTTGACCTGCTTAACCTTGCTGGTTGCCATGATCACTGGGTTTGATGTCAGTATCACGTCCATTTACTTAATTACGATTCCATTGATGTTACCGTTCTATCAGAAATTGCACATGAAACCGATCATTCTGGTCTTCCTGACCACGGTCGGGGCCATCAACACGTTCGATGTGCCATGGAGTGCCCGGATGTTGCGGAGTGCTTCACTGATTCCTAACGTGCCAGGTGGTGCCAATCACTTGTTCAGCATGATGTTCCCAACACAAATCATCTTTACGGTGCTGTTATTCGCCATGGCCATCTTCTTGGGCTACCGTGAACAACGCCGAATCAAGAAGGAATGTGCCACAACTGATATGACTGCCGGTAAAGTCGACATCAGCGATATCGTTGATGACCCTGAATTGGCACGGCCAAAGTTCTTCTGGATCAACGTTGCTTTAACTGTTTTAGTTATCTTGGCATTGTGCTTAATGCCTTCTGTACCTTCATACTACGTCTTCGCCTTCGGGTTAGTTATTGCGTTAGCTTACAACTTCCCTGACTTGAAGCAACAAAACAAGTTATTGAAGAAGTATGCGGCTTCCTTATTGCCAATCATGCCAGCTATCCTGTTGTCTGGGGTCGTTGTTGGGGTTATGCAATATAGTGGCATGATGAAGGCCATGGTTAATACCTTGGTCAAGATCATTCCAAGTTCCATGGGACCTTGGGTCTACATCATCATCGCCGTCTTCAGTACACCACTGATGTTCATCTTCACCAACGATACCTGGTACTATGTGCTGATGCCAATCGTTGTTTCTCTGATGAAGGCTTACGGTGTACCATCAGATATCGTTATCATCACACTGTTTATGAACATGGGGGCCTTGTTAACACCAATTGCCCAACCACAGATTTACATTGGTGTCGACTTGACTCATGGTGCCGTTGATTTGTCACAATATGTCAAATACGCGTTTATCCCGATTTGGGGCATGAGCCTTGTCTGGATTGGCTTAGGACTACTTACTGGTGCATTCCGTTAAAATTTGTAACCGGTGCCAATTTGTGCAAATGACTAAATAACGCCACGGAAGTTAGAGAGCTTGGACCATACACTTTGTGTGGTAAGTAACTTATACTTTTAACTGTAGAAAGATAGAAATTGAAAGGGGCACATTTATTATGAAACTTGGATTTATTGGATTAGGTATCATGGGTAAGCCAATGGCAAAGAACTTGGTTAAAGCAGGTCACGACTTAACGGTCTTTGACTTCAAGGAAGACGCCGTTGAAGAATTGGTTGCGGATGGCGCTACTGAAGCCAAAACTGGTAAGGAAGTTGCTGAAAAGTCTGACGTCATCTTCACTATGGTTCCTAACTCTCCAAACGTTGAAGCAGCACTGTTTAACGAAGGCGGGGTTGCTGAAGGGTTGACTGCCGGCAAGACGGTTATCGACATGAGTTCCATTAACCCATTAGCTAGCCAAGGCTTTGCTAAGCGCTTGGCAAAACTCAACGTTGGTTTCTTGGATGCCCCCGTTTCCGGTGGTGAACCTAAGGCCATCGATGGTTCCATTGCTATCATGGTCGGTGGTGACAAGGATCTTTACGAAAAGAACAAAGACTTACTTGAAATCATGGGTGGTTCTGTCACCTACGTTGGTGCCGTTGGTGCCGGGAATACGACAAAACTGGCTAACCAAGTCATTGTTGCCCTGAACATCGCCGCTGTTAGTGAAGGGTTTGCCTTAGCTAAAAAGGCCGGCTTGGATCCAAAGATGGTGTTCGACGCGATTCATACTGGTTTAGCCGGCAGTACCGTTATGGATGCTAAGGTGCCAATGATGATTGATCGTAACTTCAAGCCTGGCTTCCGGGTTGACTTACACATTAAAGATTTACAAAATGCCCTGGACACGTCACACGCTTTACACGTCGGCTTGCCTTTGACTGCTGAAGTCATGGAAATCTTGCAAGTTGTTAAGAACGATGGCAACGGTGGCGATGATCATTCCGCAATTGCTAAGTTCTACGAAAAGATCAACGACTTAACGATCGACTAATTGGCCGAGATGAAATTAAAGAAATTGGGATTAAATTGATATCCCTTTTTCTTTTACCTTAAAAGTGAAAGGATGAACAAGTCATGACGATTCCTAAAATTGTGAAAATGGATGTTTACCCGGTTGCCGGGAAAGACAGTATGTTATTGAATCTAAGCGGTGCTCATGGACCATACTTCACGCGTAATATTGTGATTTTGACAGCAGACAACGACCAAATTGGGGTCGGTGAAGTCCCTGGTGGTGAAAAAATCACAGAGATTCTTCTGAAGTCAAAAGACCTCGTTGTTGGCAAGACATTGGGCGAGTATAAGGGTGTGCTGCAAGCAATGCGCGCCAAGTTCTCCTACTTAGATGCCGGCGGTCGGGGGCAACAAACCTTTGACCAACGGACCACGATTCATGCCGTTACGGCCGTTGAAACAGCCTTCCTAGATTTGCTAGGAAAGCATTTCCACGTGCCAGTTGCCGCACTGCTTGGCGATGGTCAGGTGCGTGAAAAGATTGATGTCTTGGGCTACCTGTTCTATGTGGGGGACAAGACCAAGACGGACCTTGACTACATTAGTGACGATGATGATTCGGATGACTGGGGCCGTGTTCGTCGCGAACCCGCTTTGACACCGGAAGCAATCGTTAAGCAGGCCCAGGCCGCTTACAAACGCTATGGCTTCAAGACCTTTAAGTTGAAGGGTGGGGTCTTCGATGGTGAACAGGAAGTTGCTGCCATCAAAGCCTTGCATGAAGCCTTTCCAGAGGCTAAATTAGACTTAGATCCAAATGGTGCTTGGTCTTTAAAGGACGCTATCCACTACGCTGAAGAACTCAAGGGAATTCTGACTTACGCCGAAGATCCTTGTGGTGCTGAAGACGGCTTCTCTGGTCGTGAAATTCTGGCTGAATTCCGCAAGGCAACGTTCTTGCCGACCGCAACGAACATGGTCGATACCGACTGGCGTCAAATGGCACATGCTGTTCGTTTGGACAGTGTTTCCGTCCCATTAGCCGATCCACACTTCTGGACCATGGAAGGCTCCGTTCGGGTCGCTCAGATGTGCCACGAATTTGGTCTTAACTGGGGGATCCACTCCAACAACCACTTTGATATTTCCTTAGCCATGGTGGCCAACACGGCCGCAGCTGCTCCTGGTAATATTTACGCGATCGATACCCATTGGATCTGGCAAGATGGTCAAAACCTGACCAAGAACCCTTATCAAATCAAAGATGGTCAATTAACTGTTCCCGCTGCAAATGAAGGCTTGGGCGTTGAGATTGACCTCGATGCTATCAAGGAAGCTAACCGCGTTTATATCGAAAATAATTTGGGTGCGCGTGATGACGCCAAGACCATGCAATACTTAGTGCCAAACTGGAAATTCAACCCAAAGCAACCCGCTTTAGTCCGTTAAAGAAAGGTCGAAATAACTCATGGATATTAGTCGGATCAAAGGTATTATCGTACCATTACTGATTCCCGTAAATGATGACGAAACTGTTAATGAACCTAAGTTACGTGAAGTCGTTGATCGTGTGATCGACGGTGGCGTCCAAGGCATCTTAGCCTTTGGTAGTAACTCTGAATTCTATATGCTGACGGATGACGAGATGGAGACCATCTTCAAAATCATCGTTGACGAAACAGCCGATCGGGTGCCGGTCTTCTTCGGCATGGGGCCTATCCGGACAAGTCACGGTGTCAAATTGGCTAAGATGGCCCAACGGTTAGGTGCTTTCGGCATTTCCGTCTTACAACCAATGTTCTTGAAGCCAACGGACAAAGAATTGTACGATCACTTTAAGACGATTGCGGAGGCCGTTCCTGAACTGCCAATGTTGCTGTACAACAACCCACGTGTTGGTTACAAGTTGAACGCGTCCTTAGTTAGCGACCTCGCCCATGATGTTCAGAACATTGTTGGTGTTAAGGACTCTAGTGGTGACCTGACCTACTTTGAAGAAGTTGTGCGGTTGACCAGTGACATCGAGTTCCGACCATTTACTGGCAAAGATACGCTGATTTTCTTAGGTCTATGTGCCGGTTCTTACGGGAGTGTCTGCTCCACCGCCAACGGATTAGCTGAACAAGTTGTTGATATTTACAATAAGTTCGAAGCTGGCGATTACAAGGGTTCTCGTGAGGCCCAATACACCTTCAACCCCGCTCGTCTGGTTCAAAACAAGGCTAGTTTCCCCGTTGCAACCAAAGACATGGCCAACTTGCTGGGCATGAATGTCGGCAAGCCGATCCTGCCAAGTCAACCATCCAGCGGTGACGTTCTGGCCGGGATGAAGACGGAAATGGATAAGTTGTTGGGGACTAAAGCCGCGAATTGAGGTTTTTGCTATGACAAGGGTACTAATTGCATCAGACTCGTTTAAAGGAAGCGCAACATCGGTCGAAGTCGCCAATTATATCGCGACGGGGGCCCATCAAGCAGATCCGACGATTCAGGTGACGACCGTTCCCATTGCGGACGGCGGTGAAGGAACCGTAGCTAGTGTCCTCGCGGCTGTTGGTGGCGAGATGCGTCAAGAGACCGTTATCGGCCCCCTTGGCCAGTCGGTTCAGGCACATTGGGGCATGATTGACGCCACCACTGCCATCATCGAAGTTGCTGAAGCAGCCGGACTCAACTTGGCCAAAGACGACCTGGATCCTATGTTGACCACCACGTATGGGGTTGGCCAATTGGTCAAAGCCGCGCTCGACCAAGGGGCACAAAAAATCTATATTGGCCTTGGTGGCAGTGCCACTAACGACGGTGGCATTGGGATGGCCCAGGCTTTAGGTGGTCACTTCTATGACGCTAAGGGCCAAGAACTGGCTTATGGCGGCAACGGGATGCTGCAGTTGGACCATGTCGATTTGACTGAGCTCGATCGTCGGTTACAGTCAGCCACCATCGTGGGGCTGACGGATGTCGCCAACCCGTTGACCGGTCCGCAAGGTGCTTCAGCCGTCTTTGGACCGCAAAAGGGCGCAACCAAGGAAACCATTCAGATTCTTGATCGCGGACTTGACCACTTGAATCAGGTGCTCATGGACTATCAAAAGCGTAGCTGCGGCAATTTGCCGGGTGCTGGTGCTGCTGGTGGAACTGGATTTGGTATTCTGACCTTCTTGGGTGGTCGCCTCGAGCCAGGGATTGAACAGATTATGCGTTTGACTAAGCTCGATGATCGGATTGCGCAAGCAGATCTTGTGATTACCGGTGAAGGTCAAATTGATGGTCAGTCCTTGATGGGTAAAGCGCCAATTGGCATTGCCCGGTTGGCAAAGAAACATCAGTTACCCGTCATCCTGATTGCCGGTAGTATTGGTGATAATATTCAGGCTGTCTATAACGCGGGGGTCGATCTCGTCCTCTCGTCAACGGTCACACCAATGTCCGTCGATCAGGCTATCGCCAACGTCCAGCCACTGTTGACACAGGCTGGGTACACGGCACTGAAGGCGTTTAACCTTGATGCGGTAGTAGTGAAATAAGATATTGAATTTTACATGGTTTTCAGATAAGACGAGACTAGCCGTTCCCCCGATTCCAGGAACGGCTAGTCTTTTATATGAAATAAAGAATATTTGGGCGCACTAAAACATAACGCTCGAATCTGCGAAAAAATTCTAGTATACTTGT
>NZ_RHNX01000029.1 GCF_003946335.1 Levilactobacillus fujinensis | reverse complement strand
GGCCTATTGAAGGTATCAATCGTAAAATCAAGCAAATCAAACGTACTGCTTACGGTTATCGAAACTGGATTAACTTCCGTTACAGAATACAAATTGAATTCAACATCAGGGTACAAAAAAGAGGCCCAATTCGTAAATGAATTGAACCTCTGAAATTCCCTCCATCAACACCGGTTGACAAAGAGCCATTTATGATACGGACTTGCGTAACACATTAAATAACTACTTTTTCCAACTTTCTCCTTCAATTACTCCATCTTCACTTAAGTAATACATTCCGCCAAATTCCGAAACTTTATTATTTTCAGCATAACTACGGTTACTATACATACGCTTTTCTCCACCAATAAGCCAAACCAGCATCATGTCCTGGTCATCTACCCATTTCTCCAAGCATTCTTTACGCATCAAAGCTTTAGACCGTCCTCCATAACATACACTTGGATCAACAAAAACTTTATTTTTATTATCATACCAAGAACCACGTCCATCGCTAGTAAGTTTAATCTCGTTAATCAATTCTCTCAATGGCATATATATATCTGTATCCATACTATCCTGTGGAAGATCCTCATCTTCCCATCTATACGTGTACAGTAGCGTTTTACAATAAACTGACTTATCGTCATCTACATCAATAAACTCATTATTTTCTGCTACCTCTGAATATATGTTGCGCCACGGATATTCTTGAAAAAACTGTTGGGAGCTATTTCCTGGTAATTGCAATAAATACGGTGACATCAACGATGGTTGCTTAGCTACTATTTTCTGTAATTTTGAAAGATCATTTTTTAGAATTGCACAAGTATTTATACGGTACCACAGATTCGATGTATAATTATCAGACTGATCATCTTCTGGTCTGTCGGACCAATCGTTGAATTCAAATAAAGACAACCATTCTTGATTATTATATTGAATTCTCGATTTAAAATCTGGAATATCATCATTATCAACCCAAGCATCTTGCTCTATTAGATTCATATTCGGAAGATCCTTGTAGGGTAAAGTTTCCCACCACATGCTCTCAGGAGCATCTAAATAATTATTGTTTAAAGTACTATCTTTTCTTCTAAGTCCAAGCTGCCAAACTCCCTTAAACTCAGAATCATTAGTATCTGAACATTTCTCCGGAATATAGATATATTGTTCGCTTAGATATGCTAAGAACTCATAAAATGCAATCCATTGATACTTTTTCCCTATTCTTTCAATCTTTTTATAAGAACGAAACGAATTATTACAGTACGCTCTTTCAAAAGAATCAAATAAATCCGAATTCCATCCCAAACTATAAGCTCGCTGAACAATCCAACGCTGAGCGTCTTTTTCATTAAACTTTACAATGAAGTTAGAATTCCAGTCGTTAGAAATTCTTTCAAATTCTTCCCTTGAAATTTCCGAACTATCAAGATTGTCCAGAATCAACTTCATCTTATTCTCAATCTCTGCTATTGGTTTATGGGCTTCTGCATTCGCACATAATGATATGCTACTTTTATCCAGATGTCCTAAGATGTCAATGGCTTCCATTGCATCCCTGTTTCCACTCAACTTTTTATACTCAAATAGAGTATTTTTCTCTTTATCGCTTAATTTCTCAAACTTTTTTCTTGCCAAATCTCGGTTTGTTTCAGCCTTCCTACCTCCTTCGATTTTAGTATTTGACCACTTATCAATAGTACTATTAATAACATATGTTCCAAAATCACCCGTATACCCTAAAATTGACATTTTAATCCTGGAACTTTCAGTATCCAGTTTCTTTATATCATCATCACTTGGAAATATTAATGTAGGCAGTGTTCGCCTTTTATGAATTGGAAATAAATTAGACCCTTTAAACTTACTGATTCCATTTAACTTCGCATATTCAAAAATCCCCGTCAAATAGTCGCGTAAAATTATATTAGACGTTTCACTTGTAATCAATCTTTCCCAAGGGATGGCTGTGACGATACTTTCAATCCGCTTACTATCTTTAAAACTCAAAATTACAGTATATATCGCACTGTATAAGCTATTAATTACATAAGCATCGTTAATGAATGAAAATTTTTCAATTAAATATATCAAGTTATCCGGCCTCATACTTAATACTTTAGATAGAGCCTTAACCGCATCTTCTCTTAACTGAATATTAACCGTTGTCGTAATCCAAAGAAGTACCATAGATAACAACTTAACCCTCTCAGGCGTTGAATTAATTAGCTTTGTATTCAGCGCCCAATTAACTAAAGCACGCACTGATCCCTCGGCCCATTCTTCTTGATTACTATCGAAATCACTTATTGCCGTATATTCTGACCATGTGGCATCTCGATTGGCCAGACTCATCCTTTTTAAATTCCTATCTAAAAAAAAACCATTCCAAGGGTGTCCACTTTCTAACGAAACCTGAATTAGCACATCATATCTAATATCACCAGGTACATTAACATGGATTTTATTTAGCAACTCATTTGTTCTTGAAGTAATACTCTTCGCTGATCTTTGCGAAAGGCTGCGTAAAAATTCATTATTAATGAATTCCTGTTCGTTAACAAAACTCCTCTTAAAGATGTCTTGGTCCCAATCAATAATATCAACCAGTTCTACCCCATAACTTTCTGGAATCTCAATACA
Organism: Levilactobacillus fujinensis; assembly: GCF_003946335.1. GTDB lineage: Bacteria > Bacillota > Bacilli > Lactobacillales > Lactobacillaceae > Levilactobacillus > Levilactobacillus fujinensis. The sequence continues at coordinate 37,828 of NZ_RHNX01000029.1, read as the reverse complement.
TAAAACTTCAATTATCCCACGTAACCCTATGGTCTTTACTAATAATCTTCCAAGTTCGTTTTGCGGAAGAAATGCTTGCTTTAGTTCATCAACGCTGGAATGATTTTTAATAATTTTTTCTGCCACATAAAAATCTGTAAGTTTTTCAAATGTAAATCTAACTATTTCTCTTTCATCTTCATCACCGTCAGTAACTAACTCTCGTGCTAATAAACCTTCATCTAGTAATATCTCCAGTAACGACCCATTACCTTCCGTTTGAAAAAACTTCCGAAAAGTTTCATGCGCTAACTCATAGGAAACACCCCACATGTTCTCTGGATATATTATATCTATAAATGCATTAATTGCTTTTGAAACTATGCTTCTTGATGAAATTCCCAGCCTCTCTTTAACGTTTTCTTCTATAGATCTTCGATAATCCTTCATAGCCCGCTTAATCTTAAGTGACTTTTCCTCAAAGGAATGCTCATTTTTCTTCTTCATTGACTCACAAATCGTTCGTAAAAACAATGGGTTAATGAACTCATCCGCCAGAAATGGAATATCTGGTACTTCCACTCCATAACTTTCTAAATACCTTCGTGCTGCTACATCGCGCCTGCCACCAAATCCTTTATGAATTATATTAGGGATAGATTCTATCAAATTATGTCCAACCACATAATTCTCATAAGTATCCCGACAGCTAATCAATAAACACAAATGCGGATGTCGTTTAACCTGGTCAATAAATCCTACCATGAAATCTTTCCACTCTTGCCCATGCCCCCCTTCATTTAGAGCGTCAATAGTTATCAAAATTTGCTTTTGTAGCGAATTCCCCATTACCTCTAATAAATCTAAACTATTACCACTCAGTCCCAACTCACTCGATATGAAATCCTTAGGATCTCCACCCTGATAATGTTGACCTAATAAATAAACAACAGGAGTACCTTCACGTAATTGTCTCTTTGAAAAATCACATAATAAATGTGATTTACCGCATCCTGCCATTCCTGTAACTAGCAACGTTCTATTTTTTCCAGCCTCAAATAATGTACCACCAAGATAATCTCTTAATTCCACAAAAAAGTTCTTAGTCACATTTACTTCGTATCGACTAAGTTGTTCCATTTCCATACTTGTTTTTTGGGAATCTGAATAAGGCAATAACTTTAAAATATCTTCAAAACTCGTTAGAATCTTTTCGGAGTTTTCTCTTAATAGTTCACCATTAGTAAATATGCAATTATCGTCTTTTCTATAATCGTTAACGACGTCTCTAATTGATAAAAGGCACACACGAATTGCTTCCAATACCCTCTCAATATCTTCACTATCTGTCTTTTTATCCCATCCATTAATTTGATTCAACTGCGTGTAAAAATCTCTTATGAGCTTATTAGTATCGTTCTTCCAATCCTTATTCTTTACCAATACTCCCATCTGTTTCTCAATGGGAAGAACAATATTATTTTCCTCCGAATATCTGACTCCTAATGATTGTCGACTACTGTTAAATAATGCTTCCAACTTCTCTACAGATAGACTTTCCGTACCAAACCAATATGAAGATAGCATTTCAGCATAATCTGATTTTAGAGCTAAATCCCTAAGTTCTGCATAGTCCCAAAGAACAAAATCAATATGCATATTCTTTTCGACCGCCATTTTACTCCATTTTTCCACATGCTTATTCCATTTATCTCGTTCAGCAGTTACCCGATTTCCATTCACACTTTTTCTACTATTACTTAAATTTCTCGGTAAGCAGATATAATACTTGGTCAGTTTTGAATGACAACGTAACGCCGTTTCAACAGAATTATCTAGTTGGGACCATTGACTCGGACCTAGCGAGTCTAGGAAATACTTTGCTTGCCAACCGTATTCTGAACCATCCTCTAGTTCCCAATAGCATTCAACACCCCCATCACCACCTGTACCATTATTATCAACAAAATAATTTTTCTCTGGTAAATTAAACTCCCTGGCCAGTCCACAAATAAACTCTTCAAATCCGTTTTCTTGGCTCCCATTAATTGCTCGTATTTTTCGAAAATCTATGGTTTCCAATTAGTATCTCCCCTTAAATATATACTCATTGTTAATCGCATCACTTATGATACGGCGACCCCTCATTAATCATAAACGCCCGATAAACCTGCTCCGTCAGCACCAATCGCATCAGCTGGTGGGGCAACGTGAAGCGGCCAAAGGAAATCTGGGTGTTCGCGCGCTGCAAGACCGCTGGTGTTAGACCCAGCGAGCCCCCGATGACGAAGGTGATGTCTGAGTGGCCGTAGGTGGTCAAGTCCTTCAATTCCTTGGCGAACTCCTCCGACGAGCGTTCCTTGCCCAGGATGGCCAACGCATAGACGTATTCGCGGTCCTTGATTTTACTCAAGATGCGTTCGCCCTCTGCCGCCATCACCTGATCCATTTCTGCTTGCGACATGCTTTCTGGCGCTTTTTCATCCGGAACCTCGACGATTGAAAATTTGCAGAATCTGGACAGGCGCTTGGCGTACTCTTCGATTCCCTGCTTGAAGTACTTTTCCTTCAACTTTCCCACAACGACAAACTTGATGTTCATAATTAGCCTCCTATACACAGGTTGTCCACAAAGTTATCCACAGGTGCACAACCTGTTTTCCTAGATATTGGGGTGGTCATTCTACAGACCCCCCACATTTATTTTTTGGCAAAATGTCAATCTCTAATTAGTTATCCACCGTTTTTTAGCGAAACGTTCGTTCGGGCTGTCCGCTTACAATCCGCATGGATACTGGCTTTTTCACTACTCACATCAATAAAAACTTTTTCTATCCACAGCTATTCCCAAGGCCTGTGGATAACTTTCGCACCGGTTCCATCACCGGTCCGACCCTGTTTATAACTTTTCTGTCGGGGCGTTTCTTTTTTTGTCCCCCGAGTTATCCACAGTTATCCACAACCAGATTTAGCCGTCTGAATTACTTTCCCCATTTTGACACTTTCGTTCGGCCGAACAACCAACGGAGACGTTTTCATCCACCCTTACTTCCGTCTAAACTTCGGCTTTTCATTAAACAGTTTATCATAACCAAAAAGCGACCGGTGAGAAATCCCACCGGTCGCTTTCATTTCGTCTAAATTAGGATTCAGAACTTGCCGAAGTCGTTGTCTTTAGCTGCGAACTCGTTTCGGTCAATTTGACCGTAGTCGTCTTCTTCTTACCGTTATGGTAGTACGTCATCGAGACCGTATCGTTCAGCTTGTACTTGTACAGGATATCACGCAGCGTGGATTGGTCTGAAATCTGGTGACCGCCCATCTCCGTAATCACGTCGTACTTGCTCAAGCCAGCCTTCTTCGCCGGCGACCCAGCGCTCGCACTCATCACCACGACCCCGTTTTCCACACTAGATGGCAACTTCAGGATCGACTTCTGTTGCGAACTCGACACGTTCGCCAAATCAACATAGGTAATCCCCAACGCTGGCCGGACGACCTTGCCCTTCTTGACTAATTGATTGATAATGTTGACCACTTCGTTCGACGGAATGGCAAAGCCCATCCCTTCAACGCTGGTCCCTTCGGCGTCACTGGCAATCTTCGACGACGTAATCCCGACGACTTGGCCGGCCACGTTGATCAAAGCCCCACCAGAGTTCCCGGGGTTAATGGCCGCATCAGTCTGAATAACCGTCGCGTTCCCAGTCTGCGTGCCGGCCGAATTTGTCGTTTCCACGGTCCGTTTCTTCGCAGAAATGATCCCTTCCGTCAGTGAAGTCGCGTACTGGCTACCCAGTGGTGACCCGATTGCCAACGCCGTTTCACCGACCTTGATCTTGTCGGAATTCCCAAAGGAAGCGACCGTCTTCAAGTCAGCGCCGTTCACCTTCAGCACGGCCAAGTCGGTCACGGAGTCTTTCCCGACCAACTTCGCCTGTAGCTGCTTACCCGAACTCGTTACCACGCGCAGTGCGGATGACCCGGACACCACGTGATTGTTGGTCACGATGTACGCGGTATTCCCATTCTTCTTGTAGACAACACCAGAACCTTCGGATGCTTCTTCCAGCGCTGCTTTCGAACTGCTGGAACTCGAGCTAGAGGACTCCTGCCCGAACAGTTGACCTAGCGTACTGTTACTGCTTTCCTTTTGCAAATTGATCACGGAGACCATGGCCCCCTTGACCTGGTTAAACGCCTTGGTCGACTGACTATTTACGTTGACGGTGACGTTTGAGGTCTTGGTATTCCCGGTCGAATTACTACCACTAGGAACAGCTGTATCATTTAAGCCACTATTATTAATATAATTAATCCCACCGTAAGCGACACCCCCACCCAGGAGCCCCGCAACGGCTGCGGTAACAGCGACCTTGGTTAAGGTCAAGCTCTTCCGTGGCCGTTTTGGCGTTTCTGGCGTCGGCGTTACCTCGCTATTATTAGTAGTTTGGTTATTATTAGTTTCTTGATTATTATCATTATTGTTATCATTAAACTGATTATTGTTATTATTATCCATAGCATTGCGCGAACGCGCGAACCCTCCTCATTCGTCGGTCAGTTGGCCAACGTCCCCCGACCGTCTTTTATAAATACTATCATAACGACCGAGTGTGAAGTTTTTTTGATGAATCAGTGCTGAAGTCCTAAAATTTACCGAAATTTAGAAAATTGTGCGTGCTACCACTCACTGTCACACGTCATTTCACTTGCAGCAAATTGACCTACAGCGCCACTAGTGGTGTTGCCTCTTCCGGATTCGTATCGATCAACTGGAAGTCATGGCCCACGCCAAAGTCGCGATTCTCCATCATCGATGCCACCGTCAAGTGACACAGCGACTGCATGTTATTGTGCAGACTCCGGTGACCCAGGTAGATTTTCTTCGTACGGTTACCCAACACGTCCATCAACGCGTCGGCACCCTCTTCATTTGACAGATGCCCCTTGTCGCCCAAGATTCGCTGCTTCAGTGGCCACGAGTACTCGCCCATCCGCAGCATTTCCACGTCATGGTTGCACTCCAGCAAGTAAGCGTCCGCATCCGCAATCACGCCCTCGACGTGTTCTGAGACGTAGCCGGTATCGGTTAAAATGACGAAGGTCTTGCCATGGTAGTGAATCGCATAAAATTGGGGTTCCGCCGCATCATGTGACACGGAGAAGCTCTCGACGTCGATGTCGCCAAACGTTTGGACCGTATCCGGCGCAAACAGGTGCTTTTGGGCCAAATCGACCTTGCCTATTTTAGAACTCATCGCATCCCAGGTTCCCTGGTTGGCATAGACGTTCAGCTGTTCATAGCGCCGCGCCAAGATACCTACGGCCTGCCGGTGATCCGAGTGCTCATGCGTCACCAGCAAGGCATTGACGTCCTGCATATTGCGGTCGATGTCGCCCATTAATTTCTCAATCTTCTTGCCGCTCAACCCCGCATCGATCATGATCCGTTCGTTGGGGCTCTCCACGTAGCATACGTTGCCCGTACTCCCACTGGACAACACGCTGATGCGTAAATCATCTGCTACTGCTGTATTCGTCCGCAAATCCAATTCGACCTCTCCTTAGCTTCTAACGCTTATTCCCGCGGCAGCTCCTGGCAAATTCAGACACCTGCCAAACCACTTACCCGGGAACACGTAAATTTCAATACCGTAATCATACCGCATCTTGCCAGCTTTGTAACTAAATATCAGTCCAAAGGAAAAGGGCCGGCCCATCACGAACCGTCCCCATCTCCCGTTTCAATTTTCTTTTATTCACTCACGCTCGTCGCACCACTGACCGATTTCACGCTACTGTTTGTATCGAGAATGGCCCCGGTAAATGCGTTGACCCGCTTGATCTGTAGGACGCCCGCGTTGTTGCCACTATTGGCTTTGACCGCGATGACCCAGGTCGGAATATACACGCTACTATTCTTCAGATCGAAGTAGCGGGTATAGGCCAGCTGGGTCCAGACGACCTTGGTGTTATTGGAGATCTGGTTATATTGGTACAGCCAAATCAACGCCTTACGTTCGGAAATGGTATCCGTCTTTTCCCGCAAGGTCGCGACGTTAGCTAGGTATCCCTGCGTATAGCCGGTCACCGTACCATCGTTGGTCATACTGAAACGAATTTCACCAAACCGCGAGTAGATCTGCCCATCCGTCACGTGTTGTGTGTAAACAATCGTATTGCGACTCGACAACTGCGCGTTGTACATGTAGTGCGTGCCATACAGAATCAGCGCGCCGTTATTGACCACCGTGTCCAGCGTCTTATCCGGATGCTTAATATCGACGTTGGTCACCGGCGTCTTGAACGTCGAGGTAATCAGCCCATCCGTTTCGTAACGAACAGTTTGGTCACTCAGCGCTGTCAATTCACTCTTGATACTATCGTTATTGGTCGTGGAAATGTAGTAACCCTCGCCGCTCTTCTTGGACGGGCTACTAAATGAAATCTCGTCGGCGTGCATTTCCTTGACGATTGTCGTGTCGCTATCCGCGGATTTACTTGAGGTCGTATCGGTCTGACCCGTCGTATCGCGCTGGAAGGCGACGAACAAGAAAATATCAATGACAATGAACGCCACTAAAAATAACCATTCAATGCGTCGAAAATCCATGCTGGACCGCCCTCCTTTACCGGAATTACTGCTGTTGTTTCAGCAGTTGCGTGTAGGTCTTCCAGCCGCCATTGTAGTAAACGTACCAGGTTGGCGTCAGGTTGACCACCTTATCGGACGACGTGGACGTCACCCACTGATACCCTAACTGCACAGTCGAAATTTTACTCTTATTGTATCCCGCTGCCGCCAAACGATTCATCACATTCTGCGTGCTTGGCAGCGAAACGGCTTTTCTATCGGTCGGCACAGGCACCTGCAGGCTGTAGAGCGAGAAATTATACCGCCGGACACCCTGCGACAACATTTGAATCCGTGCCGCACCATAATTACTTTGATTAAAAATAGGGAACCCTTCAACGAAGCTCCGGTACGTGACCGTCGACTTCGCATCGTTGTAGCCGTAATAACGCAAATTTTCCATCGGAATTCCAATGGACTTGACCGCACTATAACTAGCCGTCAGCGCCTGACTGAACGTAAACGTCGACTGTAAGGCACTGTAGTCCTCGTACAACGCCGTTCCGCGCTTGTTGTAGACCGTCAGTTGCCGCGACGCCCCATCACTATAAATGGTATTGTCCTTGTTCTTCTTGGCCGAAACGTTGGTTGACTCCCCTTTGTTCAGGAGGCGCGTCGTAAAGTAGTCCGTGGACTGCTGGTTGACCAAGTAGCTATAGGATGGCACCGTCACACTGCTGGTAACGTATGGCACGGCTTCCTGATTCAGCCACTGCATCTTCACGTTGATCCGAAACAGGTTCTCCTTTAGAATCTTACGGAGCTCCTTGACGTTGCGGTCACGAACGGTAACCTGATAGACTTCCTGATTCTTATCGTTCAACAGGTACAGATGTTTACTGTCATTTAGAGGAATCATAATTCGCGAGATTTCCGCGTTATTTCGATTCAACCGACTGCCAAAGACCTCATTGAACATTTTAACGTTAATCGGGGCCGCATACGACATCAAAATACTACTATTCATTCTCAGATAGCGCATGTAGGCCGCCTGCGAGCTGACCTGCAGCTTTTGCACCCGACCCAAGTCCCATTTTGCCAGAGACTCACGAATCTCCGTCGTTAAGTTAACTTTTCGGTTATTTAACAGTTCTTGATTGCCTAAATCATTGGTATATAAGACCTGCGTCGGTAAATACACGTCCTTCTGGGGGCGCGTGTTCAGCTCCGTTGTCGGCGTATTCGAACTCCGTTGCCGGTTGCGCTCATACTGCGCAGGGTTCGTCCAAATCATGGCGGACAACGTCACACTCACGACGACGGCAAGGGTCAATCCCAGTGGTAAGAATGCTTTAGTTATCTTCATCCCAGAGATCCTCCTCATCGTACGGCTTGTAAGGCAAGGAAATGTAGAACGTTGACCCGCGACCTTCACGACTATCGACCCAAATTCGGCCGCCCAACATCTGGACGACTTCCTTAGAAATCGCTAAGCCCAGTCCGGTCCCGCCTTGTGCACGAGAGCGGGCCTTATCGACACGGTAGAACCGGTCAAAGATCCGCGGAATATCTGCCCGTGGAATCCCCAACCCTTGGTCAGAGACACTAAGAATGACGTTATTGTGCGTCTCCAGCAAGCGGGCCGTTACAACCCCACCATCTGGCGAGTACTTGATGGCGTTATTCATTAAGTTATCCAACACCTGCGTGAAGCGGTCGGTGTCGATTTCAACCCACAAATCGCGCTTCGTAAAGTCCCGTTTGATGGTATAGGTCTTTTCGGGACGGTCGTCTTGCTTCAACATCATATCAAAGCGGTCCAGCACGTAGTTAAAGAGCTCGTTTAAGTTGACCATTTCCAGATCGACCTTTTGCGTGCCAGAATCCATCCGTGACAAGGTCAACAGATCATTGATCATTCGAATCATCCGGTCAGTTTCCTCTTGGGTGACCTTCAAGAATTGCGGAGCCACCTTGGGGTCCTTCCAGGCCCCTTCAGACAGCGATTCGATGTAGGCCCGGACACTGGTCAACGGCGTCCGTAGTTCATGGGACACGTTGGACACGAATTCCTTCCGGTCCTGATCGATCTTCTGCTGTTCGGTGACGTCATGCAAGACACAGACCAGTCCTGAAATGAAGCCGGATTCCCGTTGAATCAGTGAGAAGTAGGCCTGTAAGATGAGATCGTGTTCCTTGGTCGAAAAATCCAAGACTAAATCGTCCGGGTCTTCCAACAGTTCGCGCAACGTATAGTCGTCACGAATTGCCAACAGATCCAGAATGGATTTCCCCACCGCGTCATCCGTATCGGTATCCAGGAAGCTCGTGGCCGTTTCGTTAATGATGGTCACGTTCCCCCGACGATCGGTGGCGATAACGCCGTCGGTCATGTGGGCCATGACGGAATCCAGTCGCCGCCGTTCGGACTCGGTCGACTCTTGGGCCTCTTCGACCCGCACAGACAGGTTATTGACGGCACTCGCCAATTGCCCCAGCTCATCGTTACCGTAGACGTGAACGTGCCCGGAATAGTCTCCCCGCGCGATTCGCAGCGTTTGTTTCTTCATTTCATCGATTGGTCGCGTAATTGCCCGGGAAATAATGATGGCCATGACCAGTCCCAAAATAATCGCCACAAACGTTGCTGAGAAGTAGATCAGCGTGATTTGATTGATATTTTGATAGACCGAGTCCAGACTCGACCGCATGTAAATAACCCCGACTAATTCGCTGTTATTTCCTTGAGTACGAATCAGCCGCGTAATCGTGGTGTAGTAACGACTATTATTCTGCGAATTATAAGTCGTCCGGACCACGTCGCGGTTATTGTAAATGGCGTTTTTAATATTATTATCGGTTGTTTTTTGCCCAACGATTCCTTGATTATCGACTTCATTGGTTCCCCGAATGGTCCCCTTGTTATCGATGATCCGAATTTGGGCGTTATTGGTATTGTTGATTTCAGACAACGTTGACTTAATCTGTTTATTGGCCTTGGTCGTACTGGTCGTCGACAACTCGTCAGAAAAACGGTTGACGATGTACGTTTGCACGACCTGTTGGGCTTTAAAGGTATTTAAATTTTGCCGCTCCAACTGCCGCACGAACACGGCACCAACGATTTCCAGCGTCAATAGTAGGAGTAGCGCGAAGACCAGCGCGATTTTAAAGTGAATCGACTGGAAGAATTTAATTTTGCTATTCACGAAGTCACATACTCCTCAATGCGAGATTTAGCGTTACCGCTAGCTTAAGCCTGGTCGGAATCAGGGTTTCGTAAGTAGTAACCGACACCCCGCCGCGTCACTAACCACGTTGGGTGACTCGGCGCATCTTCAATCTTTTCTCTGAGCCGCCGAACGGTCACGTCCACGGTCCGCACATCACCAAAGTAGTCGTAGCCCCACACCGTCTGTAACAAGTGCTCACGGGTCATAACTTGCCCAATGTGTTGGGCCAAATAGTGGAGCAACTCGAACTCCCGGTGGGTCAACTCAATGTTGGCGCCCCGCTTGGACACAGAATAAGCTTCCGGATGAATCGTTAAATCACCGATTTCAATGTCTTGGTTTTCTGGTTCTTCGGGCTGGGCGTGTGCCGCTGTATTCTGGCGCCGCAAGTTTGCCTTGACCCGGGCCACAAGTTCCCGGTTAGAGAACGGCTTGGTCACATAGTCGTCGGCACCCAATTCGAGGCCCAGGACCTTATCTAACTCAGAATCCTTAGCGGTCACCATGATGATGGGCATGTCATGCTTCTTACGAATCTCACGGGCAACTTCCAGCCCGTCAACTTTTGGCAGCATCAAATCTAGGATCACCAGGTCGGGGTTGCCCTCTTCGACCTGTTGAATGGCGGCTTCACCGTCGTAGGCCACGTCAACTTCATAGCCCTCTTTTTCAAGGTTAAACTTCATGATATCGGTAATCGGCTTTTCATCATCAACAACGAGAATTTTCTTAGGCATAGTAAAAATTTCCTCCTTAAAGGGAAATACAAATGAGTCCGATAATTGCAGGATTACCGGCAGGCCGGCCGTTGGGTGTCATACTACCACCGTCAATGGGGCCACTACGATTAATGTACGGTTATGGTTCTTCGTTTAAAGTCAAGGAATAGTGGATCAGCCTTTGTTGCTGACCCGGTGTTTTTAAGGTGGCGTTGTCCGACCTGATAAGTTTCCAGTGTCGGGGAAAAGAACGCTATCTGAATTATAACACATCATGAGGCACGTTTCAGTCCCGTTCTACTAGGGATTTAAGCTTCCCTTAACGAACTATTTCCCGGGAAATAAGATGTGGTTCTTAATATTTGCAGTGTGATCCGTCTATTTTGACGATTGATGCAGGCAATTCTTACCGACTACAGCGTTTCCATTAGCTTCTAAGGTGGTCAACATCACTTTACGCCCACAGTCGCTATTTCTACTGGTGCTTGGCGTACTAGTTGCGAACCGTGACTGCCAGTCAGAGACGCGTTTTACTTTGTCTATCAAATAGTTTATTTAATTAATTTTGAAATAATTGTTCTTTTTTCAACTATCTCGGAAAACAATTCGCCGCCAAGGTGGTATAGGGGCCGCACAATTTACCGTAATTTCGTCAATTAGAAAATAATTTCAACTTTTTTTGACGTTGGTAGCCCCGCCCTGAACGTCTGCCAACACCCGGCAAGCTAAAAATCCGAAGTTTTCTAAAATTTTTTCGTAGCAAAAGACTAGTCGCAAATTTCCCGGTATCCCGCGGTTTTTCCGTCCCTCTGTTTGATAAAATACTCAATATTTTTGAATAAAAATCAGTTTTTTTCTAAAAAGGGGTTGCGCACCCCCCGTCTGCATGATATGATAGTTCTCGTTGATATGGAAGACACACAACAACTTAATCACATGGGCAGTTAGCTCAGCTGGCAGAGCAACGGACTCTTAATCCGTGGGTCCAGGGTTCGATCCCCTGACTGCCCATCACTTACTAATCAGCTTTCACGAAGTTAACTTCGTGGTTGCTGATTTTTTTGTATAGCAAATTAATAAATATCCGCTACGCTTATGTTTATTCATTATGAGTGTGCGCGGGGCGACTGGACCTTACGTATTAGTGTCAGTCAGTTTCAGCTTGGCGTAACCGAGGGGGAACTGACTGGGGTTAAGTCGTACAGACCTGCTCCCCACAAGCATGTTCCCGAGGCCGCCTAACCATCATCGACACCCCATCTTGATGAAGCCGATAGCGCAACCGGAAACTTTTGTAGGGGTGATTGGTTTTGGAACAGCAACAAACGAAGAATCGTATGTCTTATCGGGTCGTGGCCCTGTTGATTGGCCTCGTGTTAAATGCCTTTGGTAACGCGCTGAGCGTCTCAGCCAACGCCGGTAGCGGGATTTGGACCGCTGCGGCCGTCAACATTGCTTACTGGCTTCACGGCAACGTCGGGGTCATTCTCCTGATTGTCGGGGTCTGCAGTGCCCTGCTAAACCAATTTCTGATTCGACAGGTCGACATCCCCCGCTTCATCGGTGAGGTCGCCTTCATCTCTTGTTTCAGCTACTTCATCGACCTGTTCGTCGATCTCTTTGCCAAATGGGGAATTCCCGACCTGCCCCTCGGTTGGCGAATGCTGTTGAGTGTACTTGGTGTGACCATCTTCGCCAGTTCCATCTCCATTTACCAGCGGGCGAATCTCATCATGCATCCCAACGATGACACGTCCAACATCCTGCGGTTCATGTACCTCGGCGGTCGCGCCACGGCGTCACAGTTCGTCGACTTCATCCCACCGATCATCATGATCGCCGTTTGCGTCATCGGCACCCATCAGCTGTACTCGGTCAACGTGGGGACGCTCTACTCGATCCTCTTTAATGGCGTCATTATCGCCGCTGCCGACAAGCATATCATGCCCGGACTGCATCACAACTTTCGGGTCTCCCATCAAAATTAAGCAATGAGAGTGGGACATTAGGCGATTAGTTTGCGAGCATTAACGTGATAACAGGAATTATGCCTGATTCTGGCATGATTTTAGGCTCAGTATTGCTGTTACAGCAGTCACACTAGGTGTTCTTGCACTTTCAACCTTTCGCTCAATGGCCAATAAAACGCACAGCAGAACCTCCGATGGTTTCCGCCGTGCGTTTTTTATTGCAACCGGTGCACCCATTACGAGTCCGTCATCCACCGATGCTTATGTACTTACCGTGACCGATAATCCTGAATCACTTCTACCAAATCAATCAGCAAGAACGCCACGATAAAACCGCCTACTGATTGTAAAAACAACACCCCGTAATCCCGCCAAAACAACTGTCCCTGAACGAAGAAGTCCACGGCGGCTTTGATCAGGAATACTGGTATCAACAAACAGATAAAGACCTCTAACAGGTCAACCGTCTGATGAACCTTCTCCAAAAACACCTCATGTAAATGCATGACACCATCCTCCTCGATAGTCTCACCATGTGTTCTGACGCGACTCATTGCTGACCAACTTTCTCGTGACCAAGCAACAATTCAGGGGGTTCCCCAACCCTCTATGTTTTAGGGTAACATAACTTTACCCTTAATTACCACGATTATAGACTATCTTTTTAAAATAGTTTTATCGTCACCAGTTGGTTCAAACTAGCAACTGACTTAATAGCTGACCTAGCAAAAAAGCCGCTACGACCTGGTTGTCGTAACGACTTTTTCTAGCGGGGTTAGTTTCAATTTACTTAGTGAGTGGCGTCTCTCAGGGCGGACGCTCACTGTGGGGGTAAAGTTTGTGAAAATATAGCGGTACAAATTTGGTCTAGGCCTATTGGGACAACGATTGTTTCGTAGACGAGTAGAACGATCCTATTGGTTTGCTTAATCTAGTCTCGGCTTGATCACCCGCTTTCAGGTGAGACTTCCTTAGACCGTTAAGCTTGGGACTCGCAGTTGATATATCCCTAGTCTGGCGGCTTCTGAAACGTGCTCCGCGGGGCAGGTCCCTGCGCTTAACCCAACCCAGTACTCAACCTAGTACTTTCAGGCGAGACTTCCTTAGACCATTAAGCTTGAGACTCGTAGTTGACATCCCTAATCTGGCAGCTTCTGAAACGTGCTCCACAAGGCAGCTTCCTGCGCTTAACCCGACCCAGTACTCAACCGGGTACTTTCAGGCGATACTTCCTTAGACCGTTAAGCTTGGGACTCGTAGTTGACATCCCTAGTCTGGCAGCTTCTGAAACGTGCTCCGCGGGGCAGGTCCCTGCGCTTAGTAACAATAAATTTTCTGTCCGGCATAGCCGAACGGAAAATTTATTCCCACTAATGCTCAGGACCTAAGCGCCCCGCTCCGCACTCTATTTCCAATAAGCATACTTATACTGCGCATCACTCATCATGGTATATTTCAAGCCACCAACGGATTTAGAGACTAAGTGGGCCTTGGCTTGTTGATACAGTGGGACTAAGCCCGCTTGCTTGGTGACGTAGGTGTCTGCTTCCTTCATGAGCGTCCACCGTTGTTCCGTGGTGTGGCTGGCCGTGTCGCTGACTTCGTTCATCAGATCCGTGAAGTGGGCGTTGTTCCACTTAGTGAAGTTGACCGAGCTCGTGCCGTCTGCCATTTGTAAGAAGTCTGCTGGGTCCCGGAAATCAGTGGTCCAACCGTCCAAATCGATATCGAAGTTTTCAGCTGCCCCCTTGGCGATCTGTTGGGCTAATGGCATCGACTTGATGGTTAATGTCAGGCCTGGCATGTATTTCTGTGCTTGTTGCTGGAGATATTGCGCCGTGTGCTTCTGTTCATCGGTATCGGCCGTCAGGAGTTCCAGACTCGCCTTCTTAATGCCGAGTTCCTTCTTGGCTTCGTTCCATAGCTTCGTGGCCTTGCTGGGGTCGTAGCTCACCAGGTTTCCGACTTCCTTAGAGAAGTCTTCGCCCGTCTTCGGATCATTGCCGTCGCCGGAAGGAATCAGACTCTTAGCGGCTGCAGAGCCATCCTGTAAGACGTTCTTGGTCAGCGCATTTCTGTCGACCACGTAGGAGAAGGCTTGCCGAACCTTGGTGTTATGCGTCACTGTCCGTTTATCGTTAAATTCTAGGAACCGCATCGAGCTGTTCAGTGTGGTCGTCAACTCCGGATTGTTGGCGTTTTGCTTGATGTACTGACCAGATAGCGTGGTTTCTTGGACCTTACCGGACTTGAAGAGGTTGGACGAGGTTCCTGGGTCCTTGACGACCTGCACGTTGATCTTCTTGATTTTGACATTCTTAGCGTTCCAGTAATGGTCATTCTTCACGTAAGACCAGCTATCGTTGGCCCCGCTCCAGTTGACCAGCTTGTAAGCCCCTTCGGACATGGTCTTTTCAGAAGACGTCCCATACTTGCTCCCGTACTTTTTAAAGAGGTCCGTCTTGATGGGGTAAACTGCCGTGGCTAAAATGTCGGGTAACCACGGTTGCGGCTTCGATAGGGTAATCTGTAAGGTACTCTTATCTAAGGCCTTAACCCCAAACGTCGACGGGTCCTTCTTGCCAGATTGAATGGCGGCGTAGTTCTTCACGTACTGGAGCTTGTTGGCGACCTGTGACTTGGATTGGGGATTGACCTGCCAATCCATACTCGTCACGAAGTCTTGGGCAGTCACGGGATCCCCGTTTTGCCATTTTGCGTTCTTCTTAATCTTAAAGGTATAAACGGTGCCGCCCACAGTTGGCTTGACCACCTTTTCGGCCACACCAGCAACCACCTTACCACTCGCATTCAACGTATACAGACCTTCTTCAGTCTGGCCGATCATGCTGGAACTGTTACTGTCCCCCGAAATGGCGGGGTCAGCGGTGGCGGGATTGCCAACCATCGTGACGTTCAATGCCTTGTCCGCGCTACTATGAGCTTCTGTGGTCCCACAACCGGCCAATGCAACAACTGCCAATAATCCAAATCCTAATCCCAATAATTTTTTCATTTTAATTACCCCTCATTCGTTTGTCTGAATCAAAAAAAGCCAGCCGTCCTCGTTGACCCCCTCAGGTCAACAAGGGCGACTCGCTCGCGGTACCACCTTGTTTTATCTCTCGTGGAGTTGGCGCTGACCAACTCACCGTACGGTAATGGGCACGACCCAGTGGCGGCTACTACATTCACCGGCACGACTACAAGATGCGCTTCGCTTCTCCGTCCACGCTTGGCTTCCATCGTCCCAAGCTCGCTTGATTGTTGTGGTGAAGTTACTCTTCTTGATAACGTCTGTTTGATTGATATTTAATTTATCATCATTCATTTTTAATGTCAATGCTTTTATAAACATTCATTTTTATGTATATTTCAGGGGAAAATCGTCAAAAAAAGAGCTAACCCGCGTCGCCGTAGGTTAACTCAAATGTATAGGTCGTGTTTAAATGTCCAAAAATCGACTAAAATTTTTTATTTATTCACGCAGCGCTGATGCTGTTGTTGGGTAGTCGCCGTCGTTGTCGTTTGCCGACTGACCGTCTTCCCCGCTTGACTCGTCGTTTTTTGCGTCTTGATCTGAACGTGACCCTTCCCCGTTTGACTGGACAATTTAACCATCGTCTGACCAGAAGTTGGTTGAACGACCGAATCCGTCACGGTCGACTGATTGCGCGGTGTCTGAGCGAACAGGAGTCCCCCAGCAACCAGGCCGATCAGCAGACCGCTGATTCCCCGTGCTCTCTTTTTCATTTTGCTTCTCCCCGATTTCCCTAAAAATCCTAGTTGTTACTCTAAACCAATTATACACCCAAATGCAAGCAAAATTATTTGAAAATTTCGACGTGACGACGGTTCGTGGAAATGACTAACCCGTTGAGTCCTAAAATCAACAGATTAGCGACCGCCGCAATGATGAAGAGCAACGTATAGGAAGAGTTATCGATGACGACTCCGCCAAAGAGCGGCCCAAATGCCCGCCCCATAGACGCCCACGCGTTCGCCATCCCCTGGTACTTTCCTTTGACCACGCTGGGCGTTAAACTGTTAACGATTGCCGGAATCGCGGGAAAGGCCGTGGCCTCCCCCATCGTAAGAATAATCATGGCGATCACGAAGTGTAGGTAGTCCTTGGCAAAGATCAACGTGACAAATGACAACGCCACGAAGAAGATTCCAGCATACACCTGTAAGTAGAGATTGCTAAAGTAGTTACCGAGCCAATTTAATCCGGCTTGAAACGCGACGATCAGACCCGCATTTAACGTCCACAACAGGCTGTATTCTTTCATCGGAATCCCCATCCCCGTCATGTAGACGGAGAGGTTGGAGACCCACTGCTCGTACATGATCCAGATGACCACTAGCGACACAAAAAAGGTCCCCATGATCCGCCGGTTGGGCAACGCAATATGCACGGCCGTCTTTTCCTGGGTGCCGACCTGCCGATTCATCACGGCCGGTGCCTTGTAGCAGACGACGACCACGACAAAGAAGAACACGAACAGGCTAAAGGCGATGCCAAAGAGTAACGTCACACTCGTCGCGTACACAAAGCCAACCAGGGCGGTCCCCAGGACGACCCCTAAGTTTTGCGCGAAGTAGAGCATATTGAAGATGTAGCGGCCATCGCGGCTGTGAATCGTGGTCCCCAGCGAATTGACCATCGTCAGGGTCCACCCCGAGGCAAATCCCAGGAATATCAGTGCGATTGGAAACGCCGGCCAGCCGTGATTGACCATCAAAGCCGCCAAGGTCGCCAGCGAGACGCACACCCCACCGATTGTCAGATAGTACGGATTCAGTCGGTCAAATAGCCGACCACCCAGGACACTTCCCAACACATTTGCTAGGGAGTATAGGAGTAGGATCACCCCAACCACCGTTAGCGACGCCCCCAACCGATTGTGGAGGTAGATCGTCGTTAGCGGCCAAATAAAACTCATGCCGATACTGCTGAACAAAGCACCCAGCAATAACCAGCGTAAACGGATCTCTTGCAACCCAACTCGCCTCCTTAGGCTTACGTAACTAAAGATAAACCTGTGTAACCTGACCCGCATGCACTTTCCACGACAGCTGCCAAATGCCAGCCTACAAGTGGGGGGCCACCTTATGGGCATCCTTTTACGATGCCCACAAGACAACCCCGTTGCCTAATCAGCCGTCAGATATATGTATGGTGCTTAGTCAACAACGCTTTCTGTTGGTCAGTAAACCGCGGACGACCTCGCTTTGACACTAATCTCGTCGTCGAATCACGTGCAGTCAGCTTTCAAGCCCATTCACCTTTAGTCATCTAAGATTAAAATTTAATTAGACTTTATCAATTCTAGCACGGGACTTCCAAGAACACTAGCCCCACTTAGGAGAAAACTATGACAAAACGCATTCAATCCGTTCAGCGGGCCACTGCTATCTGCCACTATATCGCCGGTCACCCAGAGACGTCTCTAAAAACGCTCCAGGATGTCTTTCAGTTACCCAAAACGACTTTATTCGGAATTTTGGCGACGCTGACTGCCGATGAGATCCTCTACAAGAACCCCCAAACGACGGCCTATTCCTTGGGACGTGCTGCCCTAGCTCTGGCCGACGCCCTACCAGCTGATCAGCTTCTGGCGCTGTTGCAGCCTGAATTGATTCATCTGGCTACCGACCTCAACCTTGCTGTCCACGTGGCCGTTCGCCGTGGCGACGTCGCTCACTACCTAGCCAAAATTGAAGCACCACATCCCCAGCACGTCTCGGCAGCCCCCGGAACGGACGACCCTCTGGCGACCACGGCTGCCGGTAAACTCTTGCTGAGTGCCACCACGACCGACTTTCAACACCACTATTTAACCACAGTCTCGGCCCCTGCCGCGCAGCGATTCCGTACCGAACTTCCCGGAATCATGGCGCATAACGTGGCATACGACCACGGCGAACAGGCCACCCACATTGGCTGTGTCGCTGTCGGCTTACGCAACCACCGCAACCAATTGCTAGCGAGCTTGAGTATCGTGGCGCCCGGGGATGCAACGGCCTTAGCGACGGGTGAAACGGCCCTACTTGACTTAGTAGCCCGATTGAAAGAACGCTTGTAACCCGTCCGGGACAGAAGGCGGCGTTCGGGCGAGCTGGAAGCCCGTTCTTTGGCGGGAGACCGTTCCCCACAGCAAGTGAACTCCCGGGTAGCCGGCATGCAGCCAGTGTCACTAATTTAGCGGTGACTCTTCTTACGGTCACAAGAGTAAGGTGAACATTTTGGCTTTTAACCTTTAATTTTAAGCGGAACCAGCTGTTTTTGGTCCGCTTCAACCATATGCAAAAAGGAGCCTGGGACCACCCCCAGACTCCTTTGGTATCTCCGAATTTACAGTGCTTAAACTTGGGACGACCTGGGAGACGCCTGATCTTGGCGGCTTTCAGGCGAGCCAGAAGCCCGTCCTTTGGCTGGAGGCGTTCCCCACAGCAAGCGGAATCCCTGGCAGCCGGAGTGCGACTGTTTTCACTAATTTAGCCATGATAATTTCTACGGTCGCAAGAGTAACGCAAACGTTTTGACTTTCAGCCTTAATGCTCGCCAGTTAATCGCCTTTGAGCCCACTCTCTATTTATGCTTATATTTATAATCAACAACGCCGAGAATCACGGCGAAGATAATTAGGACCGCCCACACACCAATCTTTAACCAACTGCCATTGGGAACGTTACCCAGAAAGCGCAGCGCGGCAAAGGCACAGAAGCCCCACACGAAAAAAAGATAGTTGATTTTCTTATTCACAGCTCGGCTCGCTCCCTCCTGGCACTATCTGAATTATAGCCTTAAAGTGTCAGGGGAACAACGACTTGCTCGCCGTTCGCAAATTGCCTAACCTATTGCACGGGCTGTCCGGAATGCTGTTCTAGACCACCTGACACCGGCAAGTTCTCCCCGTTGATGGGGTCGGACTCGTCACTCGCCAAGAAGTACATGACGCGGGCAATATCTTCTGGTTTGGCGATCCGTTTGAGTGGATTAGCCTGCTCGAATTGGGCTACGACCTCCGGCGGATTGGCCATGAACATTGGCGTCTTGGTTGCGCTCGGATCGACATTGTTTACGCGAATATTGTATTTCCCGTAATCCAGTGCCATAGCCCGTACAAGATTGACCACGGCCCCCTTCGCGGCGTTATAAGCAGCCATATTGTAGTCACCACGCAGGCCCGAAATGGAGCCCGTATTGACGATAGTTCCGTGACCCTGGGTAATCATGCCGGGAACGAACGCCCGACTGGTCAGGTAAATTGCCTTCACGTCGACCGCCATGATCCGGTCCCACGCACTTTCTTCGACGTCGTGGAGTTCACCGGGGACAAAGATTCCGGCGTTGTTGATGACACTATCGACGGTCCAGCCGTGATCACTAATTGCGGTGGCTAGCGCTTGAACCGAGTTGGCCTGACTGACATCGGTTGCGTGAAAGAAGAGGTGCTGATACCCGGCCTGCGTGAGCGCCGTGACCGTTTGCGCCCCCTTTTCAGGGTTTAAGTCGGCCAAGACGACCTGCCACCCCCGCTGACTAAAAAGTTTGACGGCGCTAAGGCCCATGCCGGACGTGGCGCCAGTAATGACAACTGTTTTCATCTGAAATACCTCCCGTTTAAGTCGGGGGTTCGGCCATGTCGAACACGTTTGACCACGACCCCGCACACTATACGACGTTGCATGAGGGTTGTCAATTGCATTTGCCAGTGGCTTTCCCTAAACTGATTTTAAGGAGGAGACGTGTATGACAGTCTTACTATTTAACGCTAGTGCCCGCAAGCAGGGCAACACCGCAACCTTGGGCGAACGCCTGCTGACCGATATTCCCCACACGACGATTCACCTCATGGATCACCACTTGAATTTCGTTCAGGACAACCGTGACACCGGCCGACCGCAAGCAGACCCTACCGATGACTACGAATCGCTGATGGCCCAATTTGCGACAGCCAACGATATTGTTCTCGCCACCCCGGTCTATTGGTATGACATGGCTGCTCCGCTGAAGGTCTTCATGGACCGCTGGTTCGACAGCTATACCAACGGCTTTCCCTTTGCAGGTAAACGTGTCTACCTGCTCATAGTGGGAGCTGACCAACCGGAAATCAAGGCGGCCGGCATTGCCAATGCTGTTCGGTATTCCTGCGCGTGGTTAAAAATGGACTTTTGTGGCGTGACCACGGTTACAGCCGATGGTCCCCATGATATCGCCGCGATGACGACGTTTCCGGCTAGCTTTGGGGCATTACGTTTAAATTTAGAGAAAATAGTTTAGAATGTTTCATGTGAAACATCTGAATTACTCAAAATAAGCCGTGACCTGCACACTTCTTTGCTGGTCACGGCTTTCTTATCCTTATTTACTTAATTGAATCGTACGGTCAAATAAGTCGACCAAGCTCTGATCAAAGTGGTGGGCGATAAAAATAACCGTGTTGTCTTTTCGCAACAAGCTGTGCAACGCCCGCAACGTATTCGCCCGATCAATTGCCGACGTCCCTTCATCGATCAACAGCAGTTGGCAGTCGTGTATCTGTGCGCGGGCTAGAACAATCCGTTGCATTTGACCACCGGAGATGTTGAGGTTATTCAGGTCCACGACGGTATCGATACCGGCTGCCATTTTCGCCAGGTCACCGTCTAGGGCCACATCTCTGACGATATTAGGAACCTGATCGTCCAGTTTTGAATCAAACATCGTAATATTTTGGCCAATTGTTACCGGGAACAAGACCGATTCTTGCGGCACGTAGCCAAATAGCTCGGGGACCCTCTCGATTGGTTGTCCCTGTTTGTCTAAAAAGCGAATGCTCCCCTGGGTCGGCTGTAACTCGCCTAGAATTAATTTAAAAAGGGTTGTTTTGCCACTCCCACTATCTCCCGTCAGCAGAATCTTCTCGCCACGACGGATAACAAAGTCGGGATATGTAATCACCTCATCCGTAGCGTACTTCAAGCACAGTCCTTGCCCCACGATACTCTGAATGATTGGTAAATCTGTCGTATCCGCAGTCGCTTTTACTTCCGGCACAGCGTCTAATTGCGTCTGAACTTGACGGCTCAAGATCTGCGTTGATTTCGCAGTCCCTAACGCATTTGAAATCTGCACGACACTACCGAAGATTAAACTGGTGAAGTTTCCCGCACTCACAATAACCCCAAACATCACCATCTTTTGCGTAATCAGAAAACCAACAAACGATAAAATTATCAGTTGCGAGCAGACATTGAACGTAATGTTGACTATGTCCAACTGGGAAATCGTCGCGGTGCGATGAACGGTACTGTCTTCCAAATCGTGGCCGGTATTTTGGAGCACCTTAAAGAGCTTGGACTGCGCTGCATACCGCTTGATTTCGGCTAAGCCACCCAGCCACCGGCTAATCGATTCCAAATAGGCATTGTTACTCGTCGAGACCCGATTAGTTGCCACCTGTAAGCGCGCGGTTAAAAACCTTGGCACCCACAACATGATTCCAGTCAGAACTAAAACCAGAACTAACAACGACCAATGGAAGGTAAGCAGTGCCACACTATAAAACACAAAACCGAGGGACTGCGTAAATAGCGTCAACCAGCTATGCGCCCGATCAGCCGCTAAAATTCTCAAGTCATTCGTTAACGTGTTCTGCATTTTAGCCGTTGATTGGTTCCCGGATACCAGAAACCCGCGGACAAGTCTTTCCCGAATCACATGTAAGTATTGCTGAGTCTGTCGACTAAATAAGTAACTTCCTAGCGTGTCACTGCCAAATCCCACAAGCATACTGCTAATCATGGCCACCAGATTCCATGCGAACAAGTCAATCCGACCCGCTTTTAAGCCATTGATTGCATACGTCAAGACATAACTCCCCAACGTCATGCCAATTGTTGACAAAATAATGAGTCCCACAATTAAACTAAACCGACGTCGATTTGTGCGAAAAAGTCCAATTACGGTCATTACGATTCCCCCTTAGCACCGCACACTGCACACCTACACCCGACCACTAGTTTTCAATACACCATACGCTATTCTTCGACCTGACGCGTTATGCGTGCACCTGGATTGGCCGGTGGCCTAACTTGTCGCCGTTGCTAAATACACAGTGCGTTCATGAACCCACAGCAGTCCGCATTTAGGCCGCCTAATTTCACGAAGCAACCTAACCAGAGCGTGGGACAAAAAGGCGATTAGCTGGCGAGCATTAAGGTTGAAAGTTCCAAAACACACATTATGACCGTTGTTACCACGATACTGGGTCTAAAATTGGGCAACGTTTTCCAACCATCGCCTTACCGGCCAGCAGATATGGGCTGGATCGGTGCGAACACAACTTGAAGCCTCGAAAATGCTGAGTCTCCAGGCTCGATTTTAGATTCTGTAGACACAAAAAAACCACCGCTCGGGGAAAGCGATGGTCATCGGAGTAGGGGTAACGTCATTATATAAGAATGACGTTAACTATTTTTTCATTATTCCAGGGGAGGAGGAGTACATGAAAAAAGATTGTTAATCTTTGGTAGAAGCAACCGATTGGTTAACTTCTATATTTCATATACTAATCGGAAAATATGATGAAAGTGTGAACTTTCTGGCACACTCCTATGAATTTTGCGTATAAACACTATTTATCCTCTAATTATAACGTTAACCATAATGATGATGCCCCGTAAATTGATTAATATCAAATTCATCCGGATAAATTTATACGCTTTTTTGGTTCTAACGGGTGTGTCCTCAGACTCCTCCACAATGACGCTTAATTTTGGTCCGGTGTATACGCGACAGACGAAAATTTATTAAATGATTTCACAAAGAGCAATTTGACCGTGCCCCGAGGACCCGACCGGTTCTTTTCAATAATGACTTCGACTTCGCCGACATCTTGGTCGCCATCATCACGGGGGTCACTGTTGTCGCCACCGCCATCCTCATCACCCTCACGTTCATAGTAATCATCCCGATACAGGAAGGAGACGATGTCGGCATCTTGTTCGATCGACCCAGATTCCCGGATATCAGACAATACTGGCCGCTTATCCTGCCGCTGTTCGACTCCCCGTGAGAGTTGCGATAGCGCGATAACGGGCACATGCAGTTCCTTGGCGAGCTTCTTCAGTTGCCGAGAAATATCGGAAACTTCTTGCTGTCGACTTTCGTGGTTGGTCCCTTCGATCAGTTGCAGGTAATCGATTACGATCAACCCCAAGTTGCCCTTTTCCTTAGCGAGTCGGCGACATTTTGCCCGAATTTCCGTAATCTTATTTCCGGCCGTATCATCGATATAAATGCTGGCCTTAGCCAGACTGCCCATGGCGACGATCAGGTTCTGCCACTCTTCTTCAGACAGTTGTCCCGTCCGCAAATGGTTGGCATCAATCGACCCTTCCGCACACAACATCCGGTTGACCAGCGACTCGGCACTCATTTCCAAGCTAAAAATAGCGACGGTCTTGTCCGTTTTGGTCCCCACATTTTGCGCAATGTTCAGTGCAAACGCGGTCTTCCCGACGGCTGGACGAGCAGCGAGAATCATCAATTCGTCGTTATGCAGTCCGGTCGTCATTTTATCCAATTCGGCGTAACCTGTCGACAGCCCGGTGATGACGTCACCTTGCTCGGACAGTTTATTGATTTCTTCAAAGGAGGAGTTCAACACGTCACGAATCGGCTTGAATCCAGATTGGTTCCGAGTCTCGGCAACACTCATGATGTCGCGTTCAGCATTGTCGAGCAAGTCAGAGACGTCTTCGTCCTGTTGGTACCCCTGGGTGACAATGTTGGTGGCCGTTTGAATCAGCCGCCGTAAAATGGCCTTCTCTTGCACAATTTTTGCGTAGTAGGTCGCGTTGGCCGCGGTCGGCACGGCACCAGCCAAGTCAGCGATGTAAGTGATCCCACCCACATCTTCCAACTCGTTTTTCGCCGTCAACCGGTCCGTAATGGTAACCACGTCAATGGCCTCATCGCGGTCGTTCAAATCAATCATCGCTTGGAAAATAATCTGGTGTTCCCGGCGGTAAAAGTCCTCCGGTTCCAGATATTCCAGCGCATCTACCAAGGCATCGGTACTCAAAAAGATCGCCCCGAGGACGGCCTTTTCGGCATCGAGGTTCTGTGGTGGTGTGTGGTCTGTCAGTACATTATTATCCATGCTTAACCGATTACCTCTTAACTTGTTGCTTACTGGCTTCAACGATATCGCTGCCAACTATTGGTTGACGACGGTAATTTCTCAACTATAATTCCATTCGATTATACACGTTTAAAGCTACATTTTACCATGTAATCTCATACTAGGTAAATGCTATCCCTCAACCCTTACGTAGCATCGGTTTGATCCGTACCTGTTGCGGTCGCGCATCCTCTGTGGACGAGATTGGCCGGTGGAGTTGCTGCTCACGATTCGACGGTAAGACCGCCATCATCCGATCAAAAGCCAGTTGGGACGCAGATTTATCTGTTGCCAAATAATAGCGCATCAGCGCCGTCGTAAAATCCACGCGGTCGAGATCATTAAATGGCAATACCAAATAGTTTTCGTGTGCCCAGGTATTCGCCGCCGCGTTAGCCGCAATCAGGGCGGTCCGCTTATTCCCATCCTGAAATGGCTGTAGCTTTGCCAGGTCAGCGAAAACGCGCCAAGCTGCTACCTCATCTTGCTTTGACTCCTGAAAAGCTGTCACAATCGTTTGGAGATTTGCTTGAGTGACGACTTCCGGTGGAAAATAACTCAGTCTTGCCCGCGAATCAATCGTGATTGCAATGCGGTCATCTGCGTTATAAAACCCATTTCGTAAGTGACCTGGTAACGTTGGCTGCTCAACCGATGGTGTCGTGAACGCGCAATTGATGGCGATAATGCCAGCGACGGAAAAACCAGTCTGTTTCACTGCCGCAATCCCCCCCAGTGCGTCTTGAAAAATGGCGATGTCTTCCCCACTCTGATTCAACGGTTGTGACGACTTCAAATCTAGTGCCTGTTTCGTCTGAGCAACGGTACTCCCATAATCATTTAGACTACCTAGCGACGTTATAAACCGTGCCAATGCTGTATTATCTCGTTTAGACATTTCGTCAACACCTCCTCACGTGACTCCAGCTATTACACTGAAGCATACACTACTTCGCAGCACGAGGGAATCAATCCACTCCGCTATTGTGAAGACGAAAAAAAGCCTGGGACAACCCCCAGACTCTTTTGGTATCTTCAAATTTACTTGGCTGAAACGTGGGACAAAAGACAACTGACTCTGCTTAAAACTTTATTTTTGCTTAGCAGCCACGTGAACCCGAATCTTGGCGATCACATCACTGTGTAATTTAACTGGAACGTTGGTGAACCCAAGCGTCCGGATGGGTTCTGGTAAGTCGACTTTACGCTTGTCGATTTTTAGGTCGAACTGCTTATCTAAGGCCTGGACGATTTGCTTGCTAGGAATGGAACCGAATAACCGGTCGTCTTCCCCAGCCTTAGCCACGATTTCAACAACCGTTTTCTTGTCTTCCAAGTGCTTTTGCAATTCTTTTGCTTCGGCCAAATCTTCGGCTTCACGCCGTTGTTCAGCTTTGCGTTCTGCGGATAACTGACTCATGGCGGATTGGTTGGCTTCCTTAGCCAGCCCCCGCTTGATCAAAAAGTTTTGGGCATAGCCGTCGGGAACGTTTTTAATTTCCCCGCGCTTACCTTTCCCGCGAACATCTTTGATAAAAATGACTTTCATGGCGGTCACTCCTCTAATTTCATTTCTAAATTAATCCTACGCTACCTACTGGTAAGAAGCAATTAATCATTGTGGGGCGAAATTGCTATCGCCATTTCGCCTTACCAGTCGGTCACAACCGGGTGGCTCGTTGTGAGCGTGATTTTGCGCGCATCATTCAGATCACAAGCTGCGGTATTGCCTCCCCTGACAGTCCCGCTTAACTGACGCACAGATTTAAAATGGCATACGTCGTTGCACCCTAATTATCCCTAACTTGTCACCGGTTCCGGTTCGTCCGACTTGTTCAAAATGTCCAGCAACTGTTGCTTGACCTCAGTTACCGTCTTGTCGGCAATCTGCGTCGCGGCGTTGGACAGGTGACCACCACCGCCCATGGCTTCCATGGTCAGCTGCACATTGATTTCACCCAGTGACCGGGCGGAAATACCAACGCGACCATCCGCTCTGCGCGTGATGACAAATGAGGCATCAACACCGGACATGTTGAGCAAATCATCCGCCGCTTGGGCCGCAGTGACGGGATCATAAGTCTGATCCTCTTCACCAGCAACGATGGCCATGTCCTCATTGACGAACTCGACCATCTCAATCAAATGATTCCGTTGCAGGTAACTGTCAACATTTTCCTTCATGTATTGCTGCATCTTGACGGCATCGGCACCGGCAGACCGCAAATAACTGGCAGCGTCAAACGTCCGCGTCCCGGTCCGCAACGAGAAGTGCTTCGTGTCGACGAAGATTCCAGTCAACATCGCCGTTGCTTCCAGCTTATTGATGGGTTCACTCTCTTGTGACTGGTACTCAAACATCTCGGTAATCAATTCACACGTCGAACTAGCGTACGGTTCGATGTAGACCAGCAGTGGATTTTCAGGGAACTCTTCCCCTCGCCGGTGATGATCAATGATCATGACCCGGTTTTCCATACGATGGTAGAGCTCGGCGGAAATCGAAATCGACGGTTTGGAATGGTCGACCATCAGCAACATGCTCTGGTCAGTGGCCTTTTCCAACGCCTCTTCCGGCGAAATGATTGCGGCATCGATTTCGGGATAGGCCTTCAAGTTGTCCAGCAACCGTTGAACATCGGAGTGAACAGTTTCCTTATCCAGCACAATCCAACAGGTCTTTTGGTTCATTTGTGCAATCCGGCGAATCCCCAGACAAGCTCCCAGGGAATCCATGTCGGGTTGTGAATGGCCCTGAACGAAGATTTGGTCGGACTCGTTCATCAGCTCTTGGAGGGCTTGTGAAATCATCCGAGCCCGCACCCGCGTCCGTTTTTCCATCGGATTGGTCTTCCCGCCATAGTAGCGGGCTTCCTGGTCAGCGGCCTTCACAACAACTTGATCCCCACCCCGGCCGAGGGCAAGGTCGAGGTTGCTTTGCGCCTGGTCAGCCAGCTTGTTTAAGTTCGGATCACCATATGCAATTCCGATACTCAGGGTCAACGGGAAGTTTTGCTTCGACGTACTTTCCCGAATGGTATCCAGAATCTTAAATTTATCGGCCTCAATGGCGGCTAGCGACTTGGCGTAGGCCAGAATGAAGTAGTGATCATCGTCCAGTTGCTTTAAGTACATGTCAAACTGCTGAACCCACGCCGAGAGCTCATTGGTGACGTAATTTCGCAGGTTCGAAATATCTTGATCGGTCATTGACTGCGTAATTTCATCGTAGTTATCCAAGAAGACTTGGCCGATCGCAATTTTTTCGTCGTCATATTGCTCTTGAATCAACTCGTAGTGCGTGATGTCATAGAGGTAAATGGCATGAAAATCCGGTTGGACATACAGTGTGAAGCGGTAATCTTGCCAACGAACCGTCGTCATCGTCTTGGGCTCGGCGGCGTCAATCAACTTCGCCAAGTCTGGAGCGACTGTTGCGATGGTCCGGTTCAAGATATCCTGATCACCAAAATATTTCTGGAGGTAAGGATTCACCCACTCAATCTGATTGTTGTCTCCCAGGATCATCACACCAGGCGGCATACGGATCAGCGCCTCTTGCTCACCCTGTTGAATCCGAAACGACAGGTCGGAAATGTACTGCGTCGTGTCGGCACCGATTTCGGCCATGGTATTAAACGTCACCAGCGTTGAAATCCCCACTAGGATCAAAATCACGATGCCGAAGATCCAATTGAGCAAAAATGACAGGACGATTCCCAAGATGGCAAGTAATGCCGTCATCCCAGCAATGCCCCGCAAGCGCCGGTTCTGTAAGAATTCAGGCACGTTAGCTCGCGAAAATAATTTATTCATTTTTCTCCTCATCTGATTCGTCTGGAAAATTTGTGCGGACCAGGAAAAAGCACCAGCCGCAACTTACAAATAATACCCCTATTTTATCACACTCCGGGGTAATCACAAAACTTGTCTCCCGGATAAAAGCCCGCTATGACGGGCCTGATTGCAGATTTAAGTGTGGCCGGATTTTATCCTTGACCTTGACGCTACGGCAACCCGTATAGTAGATTTTAAGCAAGACAGGAGGTGGTCCTCGTGGCCTACAGCATTCAAGCACTCGCGCAACTTGCCGGTGTCAGCCCGCGGACGTTACGCTACTATGATCAAATTGGGCTGTTGCCCGCTAGTCGTAATCCGGATAATGGTTACCGGGAATATTCACCAGCAGTTGTCGATCGGTTACAACTGATTCGTTACTTCCAAACGTTCGGCTTTAGTCTAGCAGAAATTCAGTCGTTACTGACCAAATCATCGATTGACCAAACGGCCGCCTTAACCCAACAACGTGCGGAATTGGCCGCGCAACGTGATCACCTGACCAACTTGCTGCAAACATTGGACCGCACATTGGCGGCCCGCAAAGGAGGTCCCCAGATGACCGATTCAGAAAAATTTGCTGCATTTAAACGGCAACAGCTCACCGAAAATGACCGCGAATTTGGCGCGGAAGCCCGCCAGTTGTACGGTCAAGAAACCGTGGCGGCCAGCGAACACCGCTTTGGTAGGTTGCGTGAAGCCGACTATCAAGCCATGCAAGAGATAGAAAAGCGCTTGTTTATCGCCCTCAAAAAGGTCGCGGCAAGTGGCGACTTGACCAGTTCGACGGCAAAGGAAGTCTACCAACTCCACCGCCAATGGTTATGTTTCACGTGGAACAATTACACAACCGCGGCCCATCAAGGCTTGGCTCAGATGTACGTGGACGATGGCCGGTTTGCCAGCTATTACAACGATCACGTTGGTCTACCTAACGCCGCTGAAACGTTAGTAGCCGTGATTCAGCGTTATGCACAGTAACCAGCGTCTGACAAAAATAAACGAAAGTGGGATACAAGACGGTTAGTTTGCGTGTATTAACGTGATAGCAGGGATTATCCTTGATCCTGGCTTAATTCTCGCTATCGGGTTAAGCGCAACAAGCTGCCTGGTGTCCCACGTTTCGGTACCATAGTGGCGTAAAACAAAAGTTGCTCCTTTCAGAATCTAATAATTCTGAAAGGAGCAACTTTTTGAGTTGTGTTCCACTCTCACCTGTTCAGTTCGCGCATATTCTATAATTTCTACCCGTTTTGTCCCGAATTACTTGATAACGTAATAGTTCAACTGACTGCCCACTTTGACATTCGTCGTCGTTTGATTGGCAAAGCCGAGTTTAACCTTTGATGACACATTTTCTGTGTCATTCGCATAGCCCGCTGGCATTTGGAAGTTATTAATATTCACAATTGAGGTCGTCTTGCCCCCCGTTAATATCGGCAAAATAAATGAGCTGAGTAATTTATCGGTCTGGGTATCACGATAATTAATCGTCACGCCTTCGCTAGCCTTAGGCGTTGGAATTGCTGTCAGGCCGCTTTCTTTGATATAACCACCAACTCCTCGACGATTAACATCGTACGCCACGACCCACCGGTCCCCTTCGCGAACACGGGTCTTGGCATTATCAATGGCAAAGACATCGTTCTTATTCACCACCGTACTCTTCTTGTTGGGTTGGGACTTGCCATCAAAGCCTGCCCAGTCCGGAATTGAATAGAAGAGTTGCGTCCCATCATCTACAGTCCCTGGCGTCGTTAAGCGGTAAAGGTGCGTCTTTTCTTCGGTCGTCAACGCGCTATCCGCCAACGAGGAGAAGAATTGCACCCCGCCGGCCGGGTCCTTTTCTGTGTGTTTATAATAGATCATCCCTGAGCTAGGTTGCTTCGTCTTCCCCGCATAGATCCAACCCTTGATGCTGTGGTCGAAGGTTTCGACCTTGTAGTACACCGCACCACGATTAGTCGTTGCCTTGCGCCGCCACATAAAGGTCTTTTCACCCGTCTTGGCCGCGTTCAGTGTCAGAAGTTGCTGTTTACTCTTAACTAACTTTGCACCCTTGATTGTCCCTGGCTTGGTGTAAAGGGCATATTTGCCCGTAAAGGAGAAATACGTGGATGACTCCTTGTGATTGGTGCCATATTTCGTCACCTTGGCATAGCTTTTAGCTTGGGCTGGTTGGCTAGTCGCCAAGACACCCACCCCACTAAGTGCCACGCCAATCATTAATAACCCCTGTGCTACTTTCTTCATTATAAGCCCCCCTAATTTATCTTTAGTATACCTGACTTCTTCCTTTGAACATATTAAGGTTATGTAACTAGCCGGAGCCTCTAACCAATTTACCATCTAGATGGATCTACATCTGATCTCGCTATCGTGGACTGACTACGCCTCGCTAATTTTCATGACAATCAATACACTGGCCAACTGTTTTTTGGTACGTGTCAGCCACATTAATCCAGCTCTATTCAGAACGTGGTCAATATTTGCTTCTCCAAAAGCAAAAAGGACTAGCCTTGATTGCCTAATCCTTAATCACGCGTTAAATTCAACCGCTTCAGCTGGGCCTGAATCACACTATCCCTAGCAACACCCCGCGCCACGACCCGACCAGCATCAACCACAATGATTTCGTCGGCAAACGCAAATAGCTCCGCGTTATACCGGTGGGTAATGGTTGCCCAACCGCCAGTAATCGTCATCAGCAGTCGTTCAATTGCGGTCGCCGTCTGCGGGTCCAACCCACTTGCCGGCTCATCGAACAAATGGAAATCGACTGGTTGGAGCAACGTTCGCGCAATCAAGAGCCGTTTGACCTCACCACCCGAAAGCTGGCCGCCGGTAGTCGTCAAAGGCTTCGCTAGCCCCGCTGTCGTCGCATATTTCGGGAGTTGGGCCCGTTTCAAAGCGGTATACAATTGTTCGGCCGTGAACTCGGTCCGAAACAGGCTCAGATTCTCCCCCAACGTGCCGGTAAAAATATACCCATCCTGTTCGGCCACGCCCACTCGCATCCGTAAACTCGGCAAGTCTACCGTGGCCTGTGGTTGGTCGTTGACGCGTAACGTGCCCTGATAACCAGACTGATTACGCAACGGCAAATTGAGTAACGTTGATTTACCACTACCAGTCTTGCCGACAATTAAATAGTGCCGATCAGCGGCCATTGTTAGCGAAATATCCTTTAAAATAGCCTGTTGCCCTCGGGTAACGCTAACCTTCTGATACGTTAACGTGCGCAGATGACTGATTGGCTGTTTCCGCACATTTTTAGGCACGTACAGACTTGGACGGAGTTTCTTAGCGACCTGATTGCCACCGACAAAATCCGTGATCAGGTCCGAGGCCATCTGCAACGGCTCGGCAATAAAAATCATCAACTGGGAGAACGCCACCAATTGCCCCAACGAAATATGGCCGTGCATCACAAAATAAATACCGCCGACCCAAGTTCCCAGGTACAAAAAGTTATCGAGAAATTGTGCCAAACCACTGATGACCTTACGATTACGCTGGTCGTTATTTTGTGCCTGAAGCCACGTTTGATTCGACCGGTCAAACAGTTGGCGCATCAGGCCATTGACGTTGAATAGCTGAATCGTCCGCAAACCGCCCAGAATATTTTGGAGGGTCTGCGTGTAAGTTGCTGAAGCCTTGATTACCCGGTTCTTAGACGTTTTTAACAGGTGTTGGTTCAGCAATGGAATCAATAATCCCGGCAAACAAAGCGCTATAACCACTAAGCACAGTAGTGGCTGGATAAACAGCGACATCCCGATGGCAATCACGAACTGACACAGCTCAGCATAAATATTGATGGTCGACCGCAAGTAATCATCCTGAAAAATAGTTAAGTTATTGGTCAGCTGATTAAACCGACTGTCCTGCCCATTAGCAGCGGGAACGGCCAGGTCCGTCGTCGTCAGATACGTCTTTAGCAGGCTCGACCGGACCCCGGTACTGATGGTGTTCTGCCACTTGGCCTTCGCGTAGGCACTCCAAAAGTAGAAGAACGCGTCGATTACCACGTAACCCGCGACCAATAAGAGTAGGTGCCCATAACTCAGTTGCCCCTTCCCACTAGCCGTGTCCGTGATAAGCTGCAACAACGTCGCCACAGAAATTTCGATAAAAGCGGCGACCGGAATTAGTAGAAGAAGTAAAACCGTTTGGCGTTTGGCGAAGGCGAAAAATTTACGCAACTTGTTTCCTCTTTTCAGATTATAATATAATTAAAAAATAATTAGATTAATTATAACATAACCAAATCAACCCCAGCAAGCTGGTTCGTTTGCTGGGGTTGATAAGGCTAATCTATTCATTTTTTCATTATTTCGCAGTTGGCTCTTGAATCTGGCTCCATGGCATCACGTGTAGCATCCAAGCAATCCCATACTGGTCAGTGAAATGTCCCATCTTACCGCCCCAGAACTGGGGCGCAAATGGCATATCAATGGTGACCTTACCGGACGCTTTTAGGTGGTCGTAAAAGTCCTCGGCCGCCTGAACGCTTACCGGATCATCGCCGTTGATATCGAGAATCATATCGACCTGATTCGACGGCGTGGGCGCGCCGCGAAAGGCATCGGCACATTGAAAACTCATACCCAAGATGCTAAAACCGGCGTGAATGGTCATCCTTTCAAGGTCAGCATCCGTGGGCAGACCGAACTGTTGCGCCTGCTCCGCCGATGGACTAAACCGGTAGACATCACTGGCCCCGAACACATCTTGGTAATACGCCAAGGCTTCCTTAGCGCTGGTGAACGAAAAACTGGGAATCAAACGGGATTGCATGGTAAAACATCTCCTCAACTTTTGATTAGCTCCAGTGTAGCAATTCTTCCACCTTTAATAAATAAAATTGTGTAAGCAGACCTTTCCTTGACGTTACCGCTGCGGTCCCTGTAAACTGAGACCAGCATGTATGGGAGAGAATCTTGTGAACTTCAAAAAAATTATCGTCTGGCTAACTGCTTTCATTGTGGCTTTTGGCGTCACGTTCTACGTGTTAAATTATTTCATTGACCTTCTACTGGGGAGTGGGCCATTCATGATCATCGCCAGTGTTTTCAGTCTTATCGTTTCACTGAGCATTGCCGAAGAAGCTGCACGCTGGGCCATTGCTCCTCATTGGCCGCGACCGCGACGAAAGTGGTGACTTGTTGTTTCACGTGAAACATTGTTTTCAAAGTTAACAAAGAGCGCTCCGACCCTCACCGGCCGCAGCGTTCTTTGTCGCGCGATTTAATCTAACCCTTGAATTCGTCGTGACAGACTATCTGCTGCTTTGATGGCTGCGACCACATCGCGAGGCGTTACTGGGAAGCCCATGTTGTGGATGGTTTCGCCCTCTTGGGTGGTCAACGTGGCAACCTTCAGTAAATCCTCATCCGTAGCATCGGCCAAGTGCAGGTCCGCTAAAGTGGTTGGCAGACCCAGCTTGGCTTCGAAGTTCAGGTAGCGTGCAAAGCGTTCGTCGCTCGCCCCCTCTAAGATCAGGTTGACCAACGTCCCAAACGAAACCTTTTGCCCGTGAGACATGTGATGGACGTCACCGGACAATGCCGTCAGCCCATTTTGAAAACTATGTGCTGCGGCTAGTCCGGAACTTTCTGCCCCAACGCCACTCAGTAGGATGTTGGCTTCAATGATATGTGAGAGTGCTGGCGTAACAACGTGATCGGCCGCCGCTGCGACGGCTTGGTCCGTGTAGGTGAACAGGAGCTCTTCGCATTTTTCAGCTAAGGCAATCCCAGCCGCAGTCTGGTCAGTCTGCAACGGCAATAACGTTGTCGCCCGCGCCCGCGCAACGGTCTGCGCCTCCACGTTGGTCGATAACGCGTCGGCGATCCCATCGATCAGGAACCGTACCGGTGCACCAGCAATGACGGAAGAATCAACTAAGACTAAATCGGGGTTCTTGTCGTAGAACTGGTACTTCAGGAACTCCCCGTTAGCCGAGTAAATGACACTCAGTCGAGTACATGGTGAGTCATTGGACGCCAACGTCGGGACGATAACTACCGGAACGTGAAGTTGGTCGCCAACGGCTTTAGTCGTATCGTTGGTCTTTCCACCACCCAGTGCAATCACAAACTTGGCATCCTTTTCCTCACCGATTGCCTTGATCCGATCGATTTCTTCGGGTGAACTTTCACCGTTGAAATGAATATGCTCGATTTTCAAGCCGTCCGTCGTTAAGTCTTCGTAGAATTCCTTGCCAATCAGGCCCCACACAATGTCGTCTGCCAGCAGTAACCCATGATCGCCAAATGGTGCAATGTAGCGTGCCGCTTGCTTGAGCAATTGGTCGCCTTGGACGTAAGTAGATGGACTTGCGAATGCTGTAATCATCGGTAATACCTCCATATAGTAAGAATAGCTTCATTGTAATCGCTTTCAATGAAAAGGTTTAGGCACTGACTTAATTAAGCTAACCTGGTAAAGGAAGTGCCAACAACCAAGCAACCAAGTAATGCCGTGGCTCAAGATCTAGGTCATTAAGTGGTTGTGACTGCTAAAACTTAACGGTACGTGGCTAGCCGAAACGGACAAAATGTTTCTATGCGTACGCAAGGGGGGTACACGCTTATTTACCAAACGAAAAAATCAGGGACAGTCGCACCTGGCTCGAGCCGGCGATTTAATCTTGGCCTTCGATTAATATCGTGGCCTCAGTATACGGCCTTCTCATGGACCTACGCTACCAAACAATCTTGTAAATTAAATCACATAAAAACCATTCACAGCGATAACCGCCGCGGGGGCTAACGACATCAGGCTTTTCTAAAGATTGGTCAAAAAAAGAACCAACCACATTTCTGTGATTGGCTCCCGTTAATTTAGAATTAACCTTCTTCACTGACGAAAGGCATTAAGCCCATAATCCGTGAACGCTTGATAGCGATGGTTAACTTACGTTGATTCTTGGCACTCGTGCCAGTAACCCGACGAGGTAAGATCTTGCCTCGTTCGGAGATAAACCGACGTAATAAGTCAGTGTCTTTGTAATCAATGTATTCGATGTGGTTGGCTGCAATAAAGTCAACCTTACGACGGCGACGGCCGCCACGACGTTGTCCTGCCATAGGATATTTCCCTCCTCGTGATTTAGAAATTAGAACGGTAAATCATCATCGGAAATGTCAATTGAATCCCCAGTGTTGGCGAACGGATCAGCTGCGTTATTATTCCCAGCATTTCCTTGGTTTCCAGAATTACCCTGGTTACCAGCCGGATTGGAATTCATGTTTTGATCAGGAGCTGACGGGGTTGCCGTCGGGTTCCCGCTCGTAAACGGATTGGCATTTTGATTCTGATTTTGAGGAGCATTATTATTCATAGAGCCGCCATTGTAGTTACCGCCCTCATTGTTGTTCGCGTTGCGAGAACGTGGTTCGAGGAATGAAAAGTCCTCGACAACAACTTCGGTCACGTAAACACGTTGGCCTTGTTGATTTTCGTAATTCCGGGTCTGGATGCGTCCTTCAATTCCGACAAGGGAACCCTTGTGGAAGAAGTTCGCAAAGTTTTCCGCAGACTTGCGCCAGATGACGCAACTTACGAAATCAGCTTCTCGTTCACCAGTTTTGTTGGTGAACCGCCGATCAACGGCCAGCGTAAATGTGGCAACAGCAGCACCGCCTTGGGTGTAGCGTAAGTCAACATCCCGTGTCAGTCGGCCAGTAAGTACTACTCGGTTGATCATTGCTGAATAACTCCTCTCAAATTTAAGTTTAAATTAGTCTTCGCGCTTAACGATCATATGACGTAAGATGCTGTCATTGATCTTAGCTAAACGGTCGAATTCGTTTAAAGCTTCGTCATCAGAAGCGTTTAACGTGATAACGTGATAGATACCTTCGTTAAAGCCACCAATTTCGTATGCGAACCGACGCTTTGACCAGTCTTTCGAGTTGATCAATTCTGCACCGTTGTCAGTCAGTAACTTGTCGAAGCGTTCAACCAGTGCGGTCTTAGCGGCATCGTCAAGGTCTGGACGAATGATGTAGGTGATTTCGTATTTAGTAGATTCCATGAATGTTACACCTCCTTATGGACTTCAGGCCCCCGCTGCAATGCGGAAGCAAGGAGAGACACTAGCGTAAGCCAGATACTCACAAGCTAGTAGTATAGCATATATCTAAAACTTAAGCAAATCGGGGCCGACCGACGGGGTATTGCCTACGCTATATAGTTAACTCCGCAAAACGACCGCGAATATTTTTTTATTGGGACAACTTTTTTATTTATTTTAGCTGGACACGCTTTTAACGGCGGCAGCATGGGTGGCTAACAAACCGAAATCATCCGCTAACCGGGCAGACGTCTGGTGTTGGACTGCCCACTTGACCCCCTCCTGGAGAATCTGACCGGCCAAATTAGCTTGCCCTCGCCGAAACAGGGTCGCGGCGTACAGGTAATAAATGGTGCTGATACCCGCATGGCTATCGAGTACCCGGTCCTCACGAATCATTTTCACGGCCAAGGTGAACCCTGCATCATCCGTTCGGCCAGCCAACATTTCGATATAATTTTGCGTTGCCAGTGTTACCAATTCCAAGGACTGATAGCACCGCGGATGCTGGGGGGTCATCAACGTCAAGGTCGTTTGAAAATACTGACTCGCTCGCCGCGTATCCCCAGTCGCCTGAAAGACACTGCAGCCATAGTAGTAATAGTAGACCTGAAGATCCCGATCCGTCCGTAACGTGGCTAAGCGGTCGCGGTTATCCAAGTACGTCATTAACTTAACGGGCTGCTGACGCCGAGCTAGCGTCTCCACCCGTTGGCTAAAAGCCAGCTGGCGGCGCATGACGTACCCTGTCTGGGTCAGTTGCTGCAGTGGGAGCTTTAGTCGCCGACAGAGGCTTGTCAACAGTTCTGGTGCCGGAATCGTCAGTCCACCCTCGATAGCCTTCACTTGCCCGATTGGACACAGACCTGTTGCCACTTGTGCCAGACTGATGCCCTGCCGTTGCCGCTCGTGCTGTAAATGCTGCCCCAAGTAACTCACCAGCGCTGAAAAATCCGCATTTGTCACGCCTATTTCCCCCTACTGTCTCCCAATTATTAGTTACTCCTAAGATAGCAGAGTCAAAAATTAAAGTAAATAGGATAAACCATTTACAATTAAATTAATATTACCTTCTTCATGTAACCGATTTAACTCAGGCCACACTCTCCAAATCGCACAAAAAAACGGGCGCCACCATCACTGGTAGTTACCCGTTTCAAACACGATTGCTTAATTAGGTTCTATGATATTTGGTGTTGATAGAGAAATCTGTCGACGCCATTTTCTGTATAATAAAAGGGGCACACTGCCCCA
>NZ_RHNX01000028.1 GCF_003946335.1 Levilactobacillus fujinensis | reverse complement strand
CTTTAATTCATGGTGGTTTAACCCCAGTCGAGTATTGTCAGAAGATGCTAGTTGCCTAGGTTAGAAAAGTGTCTAACGTTTTGCTTGCACTTCATTCTTCCCGGTTTACATCGTGGACCTGAGAGGCTGGGAGCTTTCAGGCTCGCCTGAGGAGTCGACACGTCCTTACACATAGTGCAGTTAAGTTTAGAAAATACAAAAGACAATCAAGAAATGGAGTGATCGGCATGGTAAAGAGTGAAAAGGAAAAGATGATTACCGGTGAGCTCTTCAACGTTTACGATGAGGCGCTGGTGGCCGAACGGGGCGTTGCACGCGACAAGGTAGAGGCCTTTAATGCGCTGGGAGAGAAACATCCCGAACAGAGCCAGCAACTGATCAAAGAGATGTTCGGTGCGACTGGTAAGGCTGTTGAAGTCCACGCGACCTTTCGCTGCGACTATGGATATAATATTTATGTTGGTGAGGATTTCTTTGCCAATTACGACTGTGTGATGTTGGACGTCGCGCCTATCCGGATTGGGAAGCATTGTCTGTTAGGGCCGAAAGTACAAATCTATTCAGTCAACCATCCGGCCGATCCTCAACTGAGACGCAATGGTGCCATGGGCATCGGCAAGCCCGTGACGCTGGGCGACGACGTCTGGGTCGGTGGGGGCGCCATCATCTGTCCGGGTGTGACCCTTGGTAATAACGTGATCGTTGCTGCGGGCGCCGTAGTGACGAGGTCGTTTGGTAATGATGTTGTTATCGGTGGCAATCCCGCCCGGATTGTTAAGAATTTGAAGTAAACATTGTGTTTAAAAGCACAATCTTCGTGGACGACTTTACGGAGGTTGTGCTTTTTTAGCACTGTTTATAAATGAATACGCTTACATTTGAAATTTAAAACAAAAGAAAACGTTTTAGAAAAGTAATACGAATGAAACAATAAACGGTTGATTTATCCGTATAAATAGTCTAAAATAACATTATTGCATTTGTGAAAACGGTTTACTTCAAAGCTATAATTACCGATATCACAATCATCATAAGAGAGAGTCTTAGTTATCACACCTATTCCCTCGGCAGGGACGGGCGTGCGTCGACAGAGAGAGCAAGAGACATTGGGAGGGAACGTTTTGACAAGCACGAAGAAAATTTCAAGCGGTTTCATTTACTTTTTTGGGTCCTTTGGTGGGATCCTGTTCGGTTATGACATTGGTGTAATGACTGGCGCACTACCATTTCTAGAACATGACTGGGCGTTAACAAACGCCGGCGTGATTGGCTGGATTACATCGGCCGTCATGTTTGGGGCTATCTTTGGTGGGGCGATTTCAGGTCAGCTATCCGATAAACTTGGCCGCCGCAAGATGATTCTGATTTCGGCACTGATCTTTGCTTTGGGGTCCTTACTTTCCGGGATGGCTCCTAACCAGGGAGCCATCTACCTGATTGCCGTCCGTATCTTCTTAGGACTGGCCGTCGGGGCATCGTCGGCACTGGTACCAGCCTACATGTCAGAAATGTCCCCAGCCCGGTTGCGGGGACGTTTAACGGGAATCAACCAGACGATGATTGTTTCCGGCATGCTGATTTCCTACGTGGTCGACTACCTCTTAAAGGGATTACCAGAACTCTTTGCTTGGCGGTTGATGCTGGGTTCGGCGGCAGTACCAGCCATCATTTTATTTGCCGGCGTCTTGCGCTTGCCAGAGTCTCCGCGATTCTTAGTTAAAAATGGCGACTTGGTGGGCGCTCGACAGGTGCTGAGCTTTATCCGACCTGCTGACGAGATCGACGCTGAATTAGCCGATATTCAAACGGCGGCTACGGATGAAGCAACCGTTGCTCAAAATACGTCTTGGGGCACGTTGTTCTCAGGCAAGTACCGTTACTTAGTTATCGCTGGGGTTGGTGTAGCGGCATTTCAACAGTTTCAAGGCGCCAACGCCATCTTCTATTACATCCCCTTGATCGTTCAACAAGCTACGGGTGGTGCGGCTAGTTCTGCGCTGATGTGGCCAATTATTCAAGGCATCATCTTGGTCATTGGGTCGCTGGTCTTCTTGGTGATTGCCGATAAATTTAATCGGCGAACACTGTTGACGTTAGGTGGCGTAGTCATGGGCTTGTCCTTCATCTTGCCGGCCATCCTAAACGTGGTCAACTTGAACAAGAATCCCATGCTGATTGTGCTATTCTTATCGATCTACGTGGCATTTTATTCCTTCACGTGGGCGCCACTGACCTGGGTACTGATTGGGGAAGTCTTCCCCTTGGCCGTTCGTGGACGGGCTTCAGGATTGGCTTCATCCTTTAACTGGATCGGCTCGTTTGCCGTGGGTTTACTGTTCCCAATCATGACGCAGTCGATGTCCCAAGACGCCGTATTCGCGATCTTTGGCCTCATCTGTCTGTTGGGGGTCGCCTTCATTCGACTGTTCGTTCCAGAAACGAAGGGACGGACGTTGGAAGAGATTGAACAACAAGGCACGCAGACCAAAAAGGTTTACGAAACGTCTGAATCGCGGAATCATTAAGTGAACCGTTAGAGAAAACTCAAATGATTCACATAACTTTTGTAATAGTAGGAACTTTCGCTGCTAAATTAGCGAAAAAAGTTGTCCGTAATAGGTATTTTGAAACTTGCAACCTTAAATTGAATAGGACGATTAACGGTTAGTCCAATTTCATGTAAAATTTTATGACCATACTTATATCCGGATTATTCATCAAAGGACTAGAATGCTTTGACTGTTTCTACGGTCTCAAGCATTTCTAGTCCCTTTTTGATTTTATTCGTTGGGTGTAGCCCCCCAAAAACCTCCCATTGTTATTGTGAAGTTGCAAAACTAAAGAGCCAGCAAGACCGCAATGCAACCAGATGGTCGACAGGTTGATTAGTAAGCCGAAATAACGATAATGCTATTGACCGGTTTAAGACAGAAATCTTGCAACTCGTAAGTTAATCATTAAAATGATGGTGATTTTGAAACTAACGTCAGGCTTGAAGCTACCGTTGCAGAATTAATATGACTAGTTCTAGTGAAGGGGGGAGGATTATGAATAAACGTTGGGCAAAGTGGGGGCTTATTCTTTTATTGATTTTTTGGGGTGGCATTTTAAACCACGTAACGGCTAAAGCGGCGGATAATTACACGATTTCTCCCTTTCAGATAAATGCTAAAATTCTGCGAAATGGGGATGCCGATGTCACGGAAACGATGACCTACCACTTTGAGGCTGATTATTATGGCGCCTATAATATCCAAGACATTCGCGGTATTCAAGGTGGAGCTTTAACCGCTGTAAGCTATCAGCTGAATAAAGGCCGCCTTATTACGGCACATGTCTCAAAAACAGAAGCCATAGGGACGTATTTAGTCAGTCAGACAAAAAAACGAATCAAAGTGAAACTCTACCGGCCGGTAAATGTTGATGACCGACTAAAGGTTATCTATCGGTTTCACTTACATGGCGTTGTAAAAAATTATCGCGATACGGCCGAATTAAACTGGAAAATGATTGGTAAGGCTTGGGAAGTACCACTAAATAACGTCAAACTAACCATTCAATTACCTGAAAGAAACATTCGTGGTCTGCAAGCATGGACGCATGGCCCCTTATCTGGATACACTTACGTTAACCGAAGTGCGGGACGGATAACAATGAAAGTGGCCACCAATCCGGCCAATGGTTTTGTTGAGAGCCATCTTCTTTTCCCTAAACAGGTTACGCCATTAAATCAGAATTACAGTAACCAGCTGCGTAAGAAAGCAGCACAGCAACAAGAAGCAAAGTTGGCTGCCGTGGCAAATGAGCAACGCACCCAAAAAAAGGTTACGCGAACTAATCGGGTATTGGGGGTTACTTCTTCTCGTAATCGTTTCGACCATCGCCTCTTGGTGGTGGCTAAAACGACATCCCGCCAGGTATAATCCTGAACCCATTCCTTTAAATCATTTCTTTGAAGTTCCTGACATTTCTCCAGGACAATCAGAAGCTCTTTTGGATTCTCGCGTCCCTAGTTCTGATGCTTTAACCGGCGATATTATGATTGCTGCTGGTCGTCATGAAATGACAATAACGACTCATCAAAGCGACCATAATCAGAATGAAGTAGTCAGATTCACTCAAGTAAAGCCCATTGATAATATCTTTTTACGACAATGTTTTGCGACGTTGGGGAATCAAAATAATAGTTTTACGCTAACGGATCTCGAAGACTTTGCCGAAAATGATAAGAAGGGGCATGTGGGTGATTGGTTCCAAAAGTGGCAGAATCAAACGATTTCATCTGTGAGACAATACCAGGCCAGCGCAAATATTCTTTATCGTCAACGGATGTGGTGGTTTGCGATTTCCATAACTGTTTTGACCGCGTTCTGGCTGATCTTTGCCTTGGTTATTGGCCATACCGAATTAATCTATGCAATCGCTGTAGGTGTCTTATTATTGTCTGCAGTTTGGGGGTACGTATTCACACATAAAAATGTACAAAGATATAATAAGCGTGGGTTACAGCTTGCCAATGAAGTCCGAGGCTTTCAGCGAATGCTCAAGGATATCGGGCACTTTAACACAGCCAAAATTGGTGATCTTCTTTTATGGGAACAAATTCTTCCTTACGCAGTAGCATTCGGTCTATCTAAGCAAGTCACCGAACAACTATCTTTTGATTTTGGACGCGAGACAATTCGTACAAACATGGCCGATTTTTATCCCATCTACTATGCGGCCACTTTAGGCCAACCATTAGCCAATACCATAGGCCATAGTTTAGGCAGTTCAATCCAAACGGCGGATAGCTCCTCATTTGCATCGTCAGCTAGCGGTCGTTCAGGTGGCTTCTCAGGTGGCGGTGGTTTTGGTGGTGGATCTGGTGGCTTCGGTGGCGGATCAGGTGGTGGCGCGTTCTGATTTAGGCCTTTAGCTAGAGCCAATGCATAACACATCAAAGAGCAACTCTGGGCACTTTTTCCTATTCTCAAGAAGCTAATCAGAAAGCCCGCCAAGACCATATTTGTCGGCCGGTAAGGCGATGGTTGGACAATGTTGCCTAATTTTAGACCCAGTATCGTTGTGGCAACGATTATAATGAGTGTTTTGGGACTTTCAGTAATAAAAAAGTTTTGGCGGCCATGGTCGTCAAAACTTTTTTTGATAGCGTTATTCATCACGTTGCTCGTTTTTCGGATCAAGGACTAAAGGGACCTCCGGGTCGAAGTTACTACTATCCAGGAACTTTTTGGTGTAGGTGTGGCGGAACTCGGTAGGTGTGAGGTAGTAGCGCGCCTTGAAGGCTTTCATGAAGCGTTTTTCATCCGAGAAGAAGACGGTGCTGGCGATTCGTTTGATGGGGAAATTAGTCTGTAGCAGAAGTTCTGCAGCCTGCTGCAACTTGAGCTGATTGATGTATTGAATGACGGTCTGACTGGTCTGCTCCTTGAAAATACGAACGAGGTAGTGCGGATTCAGATCAAAGTGATCGGCAACGTCACTAGCCTTGAGGTCGGCACTGAGGTTGGCCCGGATCCATTCCTTGATGCCGTCGATCCTGGCCTCGGCACCGGTTGAATTTTCACCGGATAGGGAGGTATAGAAGTCCTCAGCAATTTCGATCAGTAGGGCAGTTAGGAGATAGTCAACGGACATTGACGTGAAGTAATGGGTCTTCGCCACGTCCAGAACTTGGTAAATGATAATGAGAATCTTTTCTAGGCTGAGCGCACGGTACTGTAGCGGAAGGACGACTTGATTCTTCTTGAACAGTGCGGCAACGGATTGACCGTCGTGACTGTCGACATGGAGGGAGCGCATGGCGTTCTTTTGCGTGAAGAAATGAAACCAGAAATACTGGGTGTCTTCCGGGGACTCCTTGTAACCGTGGAGATGATGAAACGGCGGCAAGGAAAAGATATCGCCCGCAGTGATAACGTAATAATTGTTGTCTACCTGTAAGTAGAGGGTCCCCTTGGTGACAATAATAATTTCAAAGTTGCCATCGTGATACATCGGTTTATGTTTCCAGTGCGGGCCCGCCGTGAACTTGCCAGATGAGAAGTGTAAAACGGGCTCACTAATATCGATACAGGTTACGGTTCGCATGATTATGAACTCCTCTCGTTAGGGAATGACTGCAACGGTGTCCGATGAGCGTGTCAAGAATGATTTCAAACGAGTTAGTTGCCGTTAGGTCTATTTTCTCCTGAATCGCGTAGGTCGTCCATAGAGAAAAGGTGATAAGTGAGAAAAGAACACCAAATAGCAAAGCGATAGTTATAAATAAACACCTTTCCTACAAAATACACCATTTTTAATCATAATGAAACCGTTTACAATAAAGGGCGTAGAAGATAATTATTGCGGAACGCCTAGTTGCTTGGACGTTCTTCAATTCTAACCAAGTTTTGCTTTATTTAGGAAGGGAAGATGATCATGGAAAGTTTTGACGTTAGAACCGCGCAAGCACATCTGGGCTTTGAAATTAAT
Source organism: Levilactobacillus fujinensis (assembly GCF_003946335.1). Taxonomy (GTDB): domain Bacteria; phylum Bacillota; class Bacilli; order Lactobacillales; family Lactobacillaceae; genus Levilactobacillus; species Levilactobacillus fujinensis. The sequence continues at coordinate 34,441 of NZ_RHNX01000028.1, read as the reverse complement.
CAGGGGAAAGTTGCCTTGACGGTCATGAATTCAAACGACCTCAGTGCCGCTGACGATGACCTAAAGCAGCATTTACAAATCGCAGAGGTTCAAGTGACTGGCCGGAATTTCCATCACAAGGGAGTTGGGTTCGTCGACACCAATCCAGGACGCGATTTACGTTACGTGCGGCATGAGGTCCACGATGAAACCGATGGTAAACTGTTAACAATCGTTCAAGAAGATGCTGAACGGACACTTCAAGTTAGCAGCTTTTATCGTCTGTATGATGGGTCAGCGGTGGTTAGAAGCTGGACGAAAATTGAAAACATTGGTCAAAAAGACTTGGGTATCGAATATGTTTCTTCATTTGCCTTGAGTGGTATCAATCAAGCCAATGACCTTGATGGCAACTACGCCGAGGACAACGTGGTCTACATTCCGAATAACGACTGGACTGCCGAAGCTCAGTGGAAGGCCAATACCGTAAAGGATGCCGGTCTGGACTACTGGGTCGATGGCGACTTGGCCCAAGCGTCTACTAAACGGATCAGTGTGACCAACAACTCATCCTGGTCCTGCTCAGAATATTCGCCGAACGGTATCTTGACGAATACGAAGACCGGGCAGACGGCTATTTGGCAAATTGAAAACAATGGGGCTTGGCACTATGAGTTAAAGGATATTGGCCGCGGCAACCTCTTGGCTATCAGACTGTCTGGTCCAGAGGAATTCGATAATCAGTGGTGGAAGAACCTGCAGCCGGGGGCAACCTTTACCACGGTACCCGTCGCCTTTGGTCAGTTGATGGGCGATTATGAGGACGGCATTGGTGAAATGACTAAGTACCGGCGCTTGATTCGTCGGGAAAATGAAGACAATAAACAATTGGCCGTCATCTTCAACGATTACATGAACGGTTTGTCGGGGGACCCAACGACCGAAAAAGAAATTCCCCTGATCAATGCGGCCAAGAAGGTCGGTTGCGAATACTTCGTGATCGACTGTGGCTGGTATGCTCCTGGGTACTGGTGGGACAGTGTCGGTGAATGGCAACCTTCTCAGGAACGCTTCCCAGAGGGCATTGAGAAGCTGATCCAGTACATTCGGGATCAAGGAATGACACCAGGGCTCTGGCTGGAACTTGAAGTCGTCGGCATTAAGAGTCCGCTGGCCGATAAATTACCCGACAGCTGGTTTTTCATGCGTCATGGTCAGCGAGTCATTGACGCCGATCGTTACCACTTAGACTTTACGAACCCCGAAGTCCGCGAGTTTGCGGACGGCGTTGTTAAGCGGCTGGTTGAACAATATGGCGTTGGGTACATCAAGATGGATTACAACATTACGACCGGTATCGGGACAGAACAGAATTCAGACAGTTTCGGGGATGGCCTCCTAAAGCATAACCGAGCCTACCTGAATTGGTTGGACGCGGTCTTCGCCCGTTATCCGGATCTAGTTATCGAAAATTGTGGTTCTGGTGGGATGCGGCACGACTATGCCATGCTCCAGCGGCACAGTATTCAGTCGATGACCGATCAGACCAATTACGTACGAAATGGAAATATTGCGGCGGTCGGGGCATCCGTTGTGACGCCAGAGCAGTGTGCCATTTGGTCGTACCCCTTACAAGACGGGGACGATGAAGAGGTCATCTTTAATATGGTCAACGCGATGCTCCTGCGGATTCATCAGAGTGGTTATCTCAATAAGGTCAAGGGTCACCGGCTAGACTTGGTTGCCGAAGGCATTGCGACGTACAAGACCTACCGCGAGAAAATTGCGACGGGGCTACCCATTTGGCCAGAAGGACTTAGCCAATTGGACGACGCTTGGTTTAGCTATGGCTTTAAGCAGGGCCAAGACATCTACCTGGCCGTTTGGCGGGGAGTCGGTCAAGCGACTGACCATACCATTTCACTGGCCAAGTATGGGGAAATCGCTGCCGTTGAACAACTGTATCCGAACAAGGTCGGTGGGGCAACGGTTACCCATGATCGTCGTGACCTGAAGCTAGACTTTACGAAAGAAAAGATGGCACGGCTGTACCATATCCAATTGAAATAGAATCAAGGATTGGGAATCTGAGGTTGAAAGTTTCCCAATACACATGATGACGGTTGGCACAACGATATGGCGCCTAAAATTGGGCCACGTCGGCTAATGATTACCTTGCCGACGACAGATATAGGCTGGAACGAGGCGAACACAGAAAGTACCGAGTCGCCAATCATCGCCTTATTTGGATGTTCTGAGCCCGAGACAGCATGGATTATGCGTCTAGAAACTGATTTGCCAGAAATTGGCAGGTCAGTTTTTTTGCTTGGCCGTGCGCTGCCCGTGGCGGTATCGTTCAGAGCTCACGACAGGCTAGTCGAAGGGGCGTGATCAATTTGAGAGTTGCGCGTGATTTATAAAATTCTACGGCAAAAAAGTGCGGTTAGTGACCACAAAATCGGCTAATGTGAGTTTTAAACACCAAATCGCACTGGCACAGTTACTTTATACCACTAAATCTACAGTTTCACTTGTTGAAAGCGTTTTCTTAGATGCTATGATAATCATGTACATAAGGATATCCAAACGAAATTGTTTTTGACCGACCGGTGGTCAAAAACGGCTAACTCAGAAAGGACAGCAATTATGACTAAGAAATTTAGAACATTTGCTCAGGTCCCGCCTAAGGGGTGGAATAGTTGGGATAGTTACGGTGCTTCGGTTCGGGAGAACGAGGTCAAACGTAATGCCGACTACTTAAGCCAACATTTAAAACAATTCGGCTGGCAATACGTGACCGTCGATATTCAATGGTATGAGCCAACGGCGGACTCTTCTCAGTACCATAATTTTACGCCGCTACTGATGGATGACTATTCACGGTTGATTCCAGACCCAAAACGGTTCCCATCGGCTGCTAATGGGAATGGGTTCAAGCCATTAGGGGATTACATTCACGGCTTAGGATTGAAATTTGGAATTCACATCATGCGGGGCATTCCCCGGCAGGCCGTGCACAATGCGACGCCGATCAAGGGAACGACCAAGACGGCCAGAGACATTGCGGAAAACAATATTTGTCCGTGGAATGCCGATATGTATGGCGTCAATGTCGATATGCCAGAAGGTCAGGGTTACTACAATTCCTTGATGGATCTGTATGCTTCCTGGGGAGTGGACTTCATCAAATGCGACGACATTGCAAATTCAGTCATCTATAACGGTACCCTCAAAAAGGAAGTCGTCGCACTGAGAAAGGCCATCGATCAAACTGGCCGTGAGATGGTCCTCTCCTTGTCACCAGGACCAGCGCCCGTTGAGAATGGGGCGTTTCTCCAGCGGAATGCCAATATGTGGCGCATCACGGATGATTTCTGGGATGAATGGTCATTGCTCCTGAACATGTTTGATTGCGCCGAAAAGTGGTCACCGATTTCACGTCCAGGGAACTGGCCAGATTGTGACATGTTGCCATTAGGGCACATTGGGATTCGTTCAGTAGATGGTCCCGGCGGTAACCGGCAAACACGCTTTACGCGCTCTGAGCAGAAGACCATGATGAGTTTATGGAGTCTAATGCAGTCGCCACTGATCATGGGGGGTGAGTTGCCCGACCTCGACGAATGGACAACGCGTTTGCTGACGAATCAGGACTTGCTCGAAATGGACGATCACGTGACCGAAAAGTATCAGGTCTCACGTGATGAACAGAAGATCACGTGGTACGCCAAAAGTCCAAACCATACTTACTACGCCGTGTTTAATATTTCCGACCAACCGTTAACGTTAACGGGCAAGGAACTTTCTGAGTTGGAAATTCCGTTGGCGGGGCACGACATTTGGCAGAATAGAGACGTTACTTTAGCGGCCAATCAGACCGTTGAAATTGATTCCCATGATGTTTACTTATTAAAAGTTTAGGTCTTAATAGCTAAAGGAGCTGAAAATTATGGAAGAAAAGGCTACTGCCAAACCCAAACGCCAAATCGTCCCTGGGTTGGAGAAACTGAGTTATGCGCAATTAGACTTTGCTGGTCAATTGGTGGCCACCGTTGTCGGAAGTTATCTGATGTACTTCTTCACCGACGTTGTGCTCTTACCCGCCGCAGCTGCCGGGCTGATCTTACTGATTGCTCGGGTGGTTGATGCCGTTGGGGCCCCAGTCTGGGGAACCTTGATCGATATGACCCATACGAAATATGGGAAAGCGCGGCCATACTTCTTGTGGCTGGCATTTCCATATGCGGCCATGGGGGTACTGTTGTTCTGGGCACCACAGTTAAGCGTCACCGGTAAGATTTGGTATTGTGGGATTACCTACATCATTTACGGGATTCTTTATTTAGGAATTAATGCACCAATTACAACCATGTTGCCATTGATCACGTCCGATCCTAAAGAACGGGTCGTCCTCAATTCATGGCGGATGGTTGGGTCGAACTTAGGGGTTTTCGTGGTTAACTCATTGACCTTGCCATTGGTTGCCTTCTTCGGCCGCGGCAATGACGTCAAGGGGTTCCGCATCTTCATTGTGATCTTTGCTATTCTTAACGTGACATTGACATTATTCTCATTCTCACATACTAAGGAACGGGTTTCTTCTAAAAACAGTGAACGGGTAACGTTGAAGCAAGGGGTCCACGCCATGAACAAGAACTGGCCATGGCTCATCTTAGTTGCCGGAAACTTCTTATTCTGGGTTGCCCAACAAAACCGGCAACAAGGGATGGTCTACTACTTCACGTATTATTTCAAGAACAAAGATTTAGTGACGCTATTTAATTCGATTGGTTTAATTCAAGTCATTGGGGTCATTGCAATCCCACTGATGAACAAGCGGATGTCAAAGAGTCATATCTGGGCATTAGGCTTCGTTGTTGCTGTATTGGGTCAGTTGATTATTGCACTGTCCGGTCTCAACATTGCCGGTGCCATCATCGGCTGGTTGATCGCCTTAGTTGGTTCTGGGATTGCCGTTTCCATGCCATTTGCCATGTTAGGTTCCGCTGTTGACTTTGGTGAATGGAAGAATGGTATCAACGCGGCCGGGTTACTGACCACGATTGGGGCGGCGTTCTGTATGTCGATGGGTCAAGGACTTGCCGGCTGGTTAAACGGGACGTTCTTATCTTCCTTTGGCTATGTCGCTAACCAAGTACAATCGGCCCATGCCTTGACCGGGATTAGTATTGACTTTAACTGGATGACGATGCTGTTATACGGCGCCGCAATTATTCCAGCATTGATGTACCAAAAGTACGAAAATATGGAAGATCAAATTACGTCGGAATTAGCTAAGACGCGTGATTAGATTTAAATGATTTTATCTGACCATCAAGCTTGCTTGTGGCAATGAAAACGGACGCCATCGAGCAGAATCGAAGGCGTCCGTTTTGTGAGTCAAGGCGATGATTGGACAATGTTGCCTAGTCTCAGTATTGCTGTTCCAACGGTCATGCTAGGTGTTTTGGACCCTTCAACCTCAGTTAGTTTTGAAAAGAAAGGATAAGTGATCACTAATGGCAGGAACAATTGATCCCGCAAACGTGGTATCAGTTCAAACGCAACGGGCACAGTTAAACTTTATCGTGGACTCTGGCGGGCAGGCAAAACTGCTGTATGTCGGAAGTTTACGAGATGTGGGCGATTGGGTGCAGCGACTTAAGCCAGTTGAGGATGCGTTCAGCCTCACTGAGCTGCAAGTTGCTGGCGGTGATTTTAAACACAAAGGGGCGAAGCATGCGTCAACCTCCGAGTCCTATGAGCTGACGTATGCTGAGCATACTGTGCAAGATTTGGAGAATGGCAAGCTCTTAACGATTCATGAAATCGATGAAACATGTGATTTGGACGTGTACAGTTATTTTCGCCTATACGACAATACAACGGCCATTCGCTCCTGGAAAAAGGTAAGGAATCACGGAACAGGTCCGGTTACGGTCGAATACCTATCCTCATTCAACTATTCGGGCTTACTTCAGCAGGACGATTACCCCGGGAACTACGCCACCCACGATGACATGTACATCGCTCATAACTCATGGACAACCGAGTTACAGTGGCAAAAGGATACCATCCAGCACTTGGGGATGCCCTACTTTGGTCAAGACTACGAAGTGGATGTCAGTGACGATGATACTCAGGACAGCGGTGAACCCCACATGGGCGTGTACTTATCCGGTTCAAGTTCGAAGCGAATCGGGGTCACGAACAACTCGTCTTGGTCCTGCTCGGAGTATTCTCCGAATGGGGGACTCCACAACCGAGCGACGAATCAATCTGCATTTTGGCAGATCGAAAATAATGGTGCCTGGCACTATGAGATTGAGAATCACTATGACGGCTCCATTTTAAATCTTGAACTCTCTGGACCCGAAGAATATGACAATCAATTCTGGACGACGTTACAGCCAGATGATGAGTTTACGACCGTTACGGCAGCCTTTGTACAGATGAACGGACCGTTAGAAACTGCAATTGATGAAATGACAGTTTACCGGCGAAATATTCGACGGGTCAACGCGGACAATCAGAAATTACCAGTGATCTTCAACGATTATATGAATTGCTTGATGGGTGATCCGACATCCGCCAAGGAATTTCCACTGATCGATGCGGCGGCTAAGGCTGGTTGCGAGTATTTCGTGGTCGACTGTGGCTGGTATGATGACGGCTATTGGTGGGATACGGTTGGTGAATGGCAACCATCCAAGAAACGTTTTCCGAATGGCATTGAAGAAGTGACGGCCTATATTGCCTCGAAGGGGATGGTTCCCGGACTATGGCTGGAACCCGAAGTCATGGGAATTCGCAGTGACTTTGCCAATACATTACCCGATGACTGGTTCTTCCTTCGTAACGGGAAACGAATCGTTGATATCGACCGGTACTTGCTGGACTTTAGAAATCCAGCAGTTGTGGATTACGTGACTAAGGTGGTCGATCGCCTAGTCAATGAGTATCACGTCGGTTACATCAAGATGGACTACAACGTGACGACCGGTGTGGGGACGGATTACCATGCTGAAAATCGCGGGAAAGCCTTATTAGACCATAACAGAGCAGTTCTTGCTTGGCGGGATAGTCTCTATCAAAAGTATCCGGACCTGGTTATTGAAAACTGTAGCAGTGGGGGAATGCGTCACGACTATGGTATGTTAAGTAAAGACAGTATTCAGTCCGTTAGTGACCAAACGGATTACACGTTAAACGCCGCAATTTCCGGTGTCGCAGCGACGGCGATCACTCCGGAACAGTCGGCAATTTGGTCCTATCCCTTGCCGAAGGGTGATCAGGAAGAGACCATTTACAACATGTGTAATGCGTTGCTGTGTCGGATTCACCAGAGTGGCTATCTGAATAAGCTCTCGGCGGAACGATTAGCCTACGTAGCCGAGGGGATTACGACCTATAAACAAGAGATTCGGCAGCATATACCACACGCCGTTCCGGTTTGGCCAAAGGGCTTCCCCCATGTTTATGACGATGAAATCGTTTATGGGATTCGAGATGGCCAGACGCTGTACTTGGGGGTTTGGAACAACCTTAAAGCCAACAATCAGATTAAAGTCGATTTGTCAGCATATGGCGAGGTGACTAGTCTGACTCAGGTCTATCCCGGGCCAAAAGATGCCATTCAGGCCACAATGACGAATAACATCGGTTTATTTACATTTCCACAAGCTAAAATGGCTAGAATTTTTAAGGTAACATTGAAGTAGTATACGCGCAACATAAAAGCTTCACGGCAAGTTTAAGCCGTGAAGCTTTTATCGATAAATAAGTTAATGTAGTCAAGCAACTAGCCCTTCAAGCTGACCCAGCTGCCCATAGCCACTAAGAACACGCCAACAAGCACGAAAACGGTCAAGAGTGCCTTGGTGTCCGTATCGTGTTTGGTCTTGGGAATCAGCTTAGTAAACAGTAGAATGAGTAGTGCTAGTCCTGATAATAAAATGAATACCCCGGTAGTTAAATTTTGTGTCATTATAATCTCCCCTTACGGACTTGATTATACCGATAATTGAGTGAACTTACTTACTTATTACGATTTATTAAGAGAAAAATTGAAATAATGACGGTGAATTGGCCAAGTTGGATGTCAACGCATTCAGATCGAGTTGATTATCGGCAAGGCGAATTACCTGAAGATTGTAAGTGTCAAAGTACCTATTAGGACGGGGGAAAACGATGTTGAGACTAAAATTAGGCCGTGTCGGTACTGGATGGTAGGTATGGGCTGGGAGACAGAAAACGAGTCTGGGAGTTCTGTCCCAGACTCGTTGCAGGTTGGTTTCAATTGAAGTTGCACTTACAGCCAGCACCCCATGGCGCTACTGAAGTGGCCCAGTCCCATCAGGCTGACCCAGCCGCCCATGCCGACTAAGAATACAGCAATAACTACAAAAACGGTTAAAAGTGTTGCTGTGTCTGTATCATGTTTCGTTTTGGGAATTAACTTAACGAACAGAAAAATGAGTAGTGCGATCCCCGACACTAGAATAAATGACCCGGTCAATAGGTTTGCCGTCATCATAAGAATCTCCCCCCTTTATTCAACTAATTATACTGATTTGCTAGCGGAAAGGGTGAAATGACTCCCGTGAATTTAGGCCCTATGTTAAAATGATGGTTAGAGACAGTTGCTGGTAGTTTGTAAGTTGCCGGAACAATTTCGGCAAGGGATGCGACGGGTTTAGAACGTATGTTATAGCATACGTGTGAGTGGGTCGCCAGAAGAACCAGCAAACAAATTAGACGATAGGGGTGACGAGCATGATTGATCGAATTGAAGCGAGTGCGGATGCCTTATGGTTAACACCTAATGCAGAAGGTGTCGTCCGTATCGGTTTTGCGGACGATGGGCGTGAACTAGTGGGGCCGGTGACGAAAATTACGTGGCAAAAAACCAGTGGTCAAGTCAGATTGGGAACACCGTTAGTGATTGTGCACGGTGAAAAAGAAGAAATCACATTACGTTCTCCGTTTGCAGGACGGATTGCCGCTGTGAATACGGACCTCGTTGCCCACCCGGAACGTCTGAATAATCGCAATGACAATCTTGACTGGATGATTGATTTGGTCGATGACTAATTGGTTGAAAAGGAGCAAGTCGGTATGGAATTGACCTGGCAGGTAACGCAGCCGGTAACGAGTCTTAAAAAGTTTCTCAACGCACAGGGAGTCAGCCATCGCGTCTTTAGTGACTTGAAGCGCGATGGTACGATTCGGGTCAACGGGACGGTGGTCACCCCAGCAGTCGCCTTGCAGGTCAATGACCAGGTGGTGGTGACATTACCGGCAGAGGCTGCGGATGATGCTGTCGCCGTTAGCCATGGCCCCTTAACCGTGCTATTTGAAAATCGTGACTGGTTGATCGTGGATAAGCCGGCGGGGCTCAACGTGGTTCCTGGTCCCGCGAATCGGACGGATACGCTTGTGAATCGCGTCAAAGGGTCTTGGCTGGATGAAGACGCTGAGAACTTAGTGCCCCATATTATCACGCGTCTCGACCGCTTCACTAACGGTGTCGTGTGGATTGCCCGTCACCGGTTGGCGAACAGTCTGGCCAGTCAAATGCAAGCTGCCCACCAGGTCCAGAAACGTTATTTAGCTGTGGTCAGCGGCCAACTTAAGGCCGACCATGGCATCATTGACCAACCATTGGCGAGTGATCCCGCTGGATTTAACCAGATGGTCTCCCCGGCAGGAAAATCGGCCAAGACAGAGTACTGGGTGCAGCAGCGTTGGTCAAACGCCACGTTAGTTGAGGTCCAGTTACATACTGGGCGGACACACCAGATTCGCGCCCACTTTGCATATTTAGGTCATCCGCTGGTGGGGGATGCGTTGTACGGTGGTCCGCAACTGGGGGGAATGACGCGACAGGCGTTACAGGCCCACACGTTAGCCTTTGAAGACCCTTTTACGCATGATCAGCGAAGTTTCACCAGTACCGTTCCTGCTGATTGGCAGGCAATGATTCAAACCTTGAATGAGGAGTGAGCACAGTGGCAGACGAGGAACAGCTAGGTTGTTTGGTGGACGGTCAGCCCATTTCACTTGAGACCAGTCTCCAGTTGGCCGAGTTAGACGTGGGCTTGCGCAACCGAATTAAGCGTGATTATCCGCAGAGTAAGTCTAGCGATTATATTTGCGGGCACCACCTGTTAAAATATCGGCTGGATCACGTTGATGCGATGATCAATGCCGATTTAAAACAAACGAAAAAAATCAATCATAAACTGACGAAGGCCTTACAGAGTGACGACTACGACATTATCGACGTCAACGACAGTTTGAAGGAGAGCCTGACGTTTGGTCAAAAGGTGTCGGATGATGTTGCGCGTTTTGGCGGCTCGTGGGGGTTTATCTTAGTTTTTATGTTTGTCTTGATTAGCTGGATGATTGTCAATGGTCTTCATTTATTTGGAATCAACTTTGACAACTATCCCTTCATTCTGTTAAATTTAGTATTGAGCTGTGTGGCAGCGATTCAGGCGCCTATCATCATGATGAGTCAGAACCGCTCCGCAGATCGCGACCGAATGATGGCCGAAAACGACTATCACGTGAATCTGAAGGCCGAACACGAGCTGCGTTTGCTACACGCTAAGGTCGATCACTTGGCGCAGAATCAGGTGCCCCATACCATGGAGATCGAACGGTTTCAGTTAGAAATTTTAGGTGAAATTCGTCAAGAACTCGCCGAACTACGGGAAGTAAAATCTCCGGAGTCGACGTCACGAAGGGAGCCTCATCAATGAGAACTTGGATAACTGCCGGCGTTTTGTTTATTGTTGGTCTAGTTTTTGGTCAACGCGCCGCGGGTAGGGTCACCCACTAAGGTTACACGGGTGAACCGGCAAATCCTTTGACAAACTTGCAATCCTCCGTTACTCTAGTGAAAGTACTAGAAATGGAGGATTTTTTGTGATAATTCGTGAAGCTCGACCAACGGATGCCCCTCAGATAGCACCGTTGATGAACTTGATTTACGACGAGATGGAATTGACCGACCTCGAGGACGTTCCCGGCCCCGACTTATTGAAGGTCATCACGGCGGCGTACCGTACCCGGACTTACTTGTCCGGTGCGGCAACCACGGTGGTGGCCGAGGCCAATGGCCAAGTTGTTGGGGTTGCGTTCGGCTACCCCGGCGAAAAAGAAGACATCGTGGAAGATGTAATTACCCGGCTAACCGCCAAGAGTGCGGCATTCGATGAACCGTTAGAGGCTGATTCAGAAACCGCACCGGGCGAGTGGTATTTGGACTCGTTAGCCGTCTCACCAAATCAGCAGGGCAAGGGGATCGGCCGTCAGCTATTGCGGGCCTTACCCGTTTATGCTCAGCGTGACCGCCAGTCGGTCATTGGGTTAAACGTCGACTTCGAGAATCCCGGCGCGATGAAGCTTTACGAGCGCATGGGCTATGAAGTTACTGGCACCCAAATGATTGGTGACCACAATTACTACCACATGCAACTTGAGATTGGGCAACCAATCCGCATCGCAAATTAAACTGAACTGAAATGGTGTGCCCAGGAACGATTCGTTGTTCCGGGCACACTTTTTGATTACCTTCTGAAGGTTGAAAGTTAAAATGTTCGCGTTAGTTTTGCGAACCGAATTATCATGGCTAAATTAGTGAAAACAGCCACACTCCGGCCGCCAGGGATTCCGTCTGCTGTGGGGAACGCCTGCAGCCAGCGGACGGGCTTCCAGTTCGGCTGAAGAGGTCGACCAACTGGCCTGGTACCCCCAGCGTGGCGATCACAATGTTGCGGCTAATTGGGGACGGACACACAACGTGATTTAATTTTGGAGAAGACGCTGGTATAATAGTTTTTAACGTTTGTGTTGCGTCACTGAGGTCTTTTGACCACTAGTCGCGTGACGCCAATTCCAATAACGGAATTATTTTAGGAGGATTAACCGATGAAGGACGACATACAATTAGGCGACAACGAATTTGCCAAGATGATGCTGGTGCTCAAGTCGCCAGTGACCCAAGCCAACCACAAGGAATTCAAGTTTCTTGACGGGACTGAAACCGGTGAGATGCAAGAGATTGCGCCGGATATTTGGGCAATGCCTGCCTATATGCAGGAAGATGATGACTTCACGATGTTCTTCCTAACGACGCAGATTGAATCTGGTGAGACCGTGATGGCCTTTGCGACCGGGGAAACCGATGATGGCAACTTCCGGTTGAGTGTCCCGCTGGTGACGGGTGCGGGGCTGAATCTGTTAAATAGCCAACAGCCGAACCGGGCGAAGCGAGTCTTGAAATTTTTGAATGATATTTCCAAAGCGGATGAAGGTAGCTGGCGGATGGTCGATTAACCGCGAATGATGGCGAAATGGAGGTGGTCGGATGCAACGAGCGACCAAGGCGTTTAACCTACCACTCTTACTGGCTCCTTTCATTTCGCGACTCGGAAGCACACTCTATCTCTTTGGTCTAAACTGGTTCGTGGTACAAGCCACGGGAAATGCGGCGCTGCTGGGGGTGATTCAAGCCATCGGCGGGGTCGTTTTATTTTCTGGTGATCTCCTCTGTGGGGTGGTCGTGGATAATTTCAACCGAAAACGAATCGTGGTCAGTGCTGAATTGCTCAGCGTTTTGGGGTGCTTGGCCTGTGCTTGGTGGCTGGATCCGCTACACATTACGGCGGCACCACTGGTCACACTGACGGTCATTTTGGATGTGGGGCTGGCCTTCAGTCTGCCCGCAGCCAAGGCCATGATTCCAGAACTGATTACCCTGGCCGGACGGCAACGGTTTAACGCCGTCAGCAACACCCTGATTGATTTAGCGGATATCTGTGCACCGTTGCTGGGTGGGGGCTTACTCGCCTTACACTGGCTAAACCTCCGGGGATTCTTACTGTTAAATGGCACCTCATTTCTCTTGTCATTTCTACTATACCTCAGCATTCGTTATCAAAGACCGACTGGGGAATCGTCACAACTGGGCGTGAAGGAGAGCCTACTAACGGGCTGGCATTATGTTTGGCAACGGCCGAAGTTGATCGAGGTTATCGTGCTCGGTGGTCTGATCAATGTCCTGTACGCAGCGGTTCGGCTGGTCTTGCCCTATGATGTCAACCATTTGTACGGTGGTGATTCGGCCCGCTATAGTTATTTACTGGTCATGCTAGCACTAGGTGGTATCCTTGGCGGGGTCCGGTTAACACTGGCGCGTCAAGAACCGCACCGCCGACAGAATTACGCTGACCTGACCTTGGCGGCGGGCGCGTTGCTGGTTGCCGGGCTTTGGGCCAACTACTGGGTCCTCCTGGTGGCGAGTGGCCTTTTCGGTTTCTGTTATTCGTGTTTTGAAATTCGTGCGATTACAATTACCCAAAATTTGACTGCCCCGGATTACTTGGGGCGGATGTTTGGTATTCTCTTTCTGGCAATCGACGCTTTTCAGCCACTGGGGAGTTTCGTCTTTGGCTTCGTGACGGACTGGGTCGCCAACCGGACACTGGTCATTATAGGGGGCCTCTTGGTTTTGGGATTAGCTTTAATTAATCATTGGTATCAACGATTAATCCAATCGAGACGATTAACGAAATAAGCGTTGACAGAGGTGTGAACGGGTCCGTATAATAGTTAAAAATAACGTTTGGCGCTGGTGAATTTTAGCCGACGTCAGACGATAAATAGGTTCCTTTAACGTTGTCCCGTGAGGCAACTAAGGGTGCCCCCTCCGGCAGATGCTGGGCCAAGTCTAGACTTGAAGTGGGCGCGCACGTTTTCTTACGGGAGAACGGGCGCGCTTTTTCTATCTCATGACTTGGAGGTCTTTGTTTATGAAAGAAGCACCATCACGCTACCGCAATCCAGATGCCCTGATCGACATCTGGGAACGACCGAGCTGGGGAAAATGGTTCGGGTTATCGCTCCAACATTTATTTTCGATGTTTGGGTCAACGGTGTTAGTTCCCATCTTGGTGGGCTTAAATCCCGGCATCGCGCTGTTTAGTTCTGGTGTCGGAACATTGATGTACATACTGATTACGCGCGGAAAGATTCCAGCCTACATGGGATCGAGTTTTTCCTTTATCGTGCCCATGGTTGCCTTGATGAAGACGACCGGGTATCCGGGAATCGCGCAAGGAACGTTGGCGGTTGGGTCGGTGTATCTCATTGTGGCCTTGATTGTCGCAATGGTTGGGTCGGACTGGATCAATAAGGCCTTACCACCAATCGTCGTAGGGCCAATGGTCATGGTGATCGGTCTTTCTCTGGCTGGCAGTGCGGCGCAGAAAGCCACGGTGGATAGTCAGGGAACGTATCACTGGCAATTCTTCGCGGTCGCCATGGCAACGCTCCTGCTGACGGTCGGGTTTAACCTGTACTTACGTGGCTTCCTGTCGTTAGTCCCTATTTTACTGGGAATCGTGGCGGGTTATCTGATTGCGGCAATGGCCGGACTGGTTGACTTTAAGCCAGTCATGACGGCGGCGTGGCTTTCACTGCCTAACTTTGAGGTGCCGATTCTCAGTTATCCGCTGCACTTTTATTGGGGGGCCATTATTAGTCTCGCACCAATTGCATTTGTGACGATGACTGAACACATCGGTCACATCACCGTGCTTAATGAACTGACTCACCGTAACTTTTTCGAAGACCCCGGTCTGCACCACACGCTGGCAGGGGATGGTGTGGCTTCAATTATTGCGAGTTTTGTTGGTGGGCCACCGGTGACATCGTACGGTGAAAATGTTGGTGTGCTAGCAATTACGCGCGTTCACAGTGTCTATGTTTTGATTGGGGCGGCGGTCTTTGCCATTATCTTTAGTTTTGTAGGCAAGTTGAGTGCCTTGATCGAAAGTATTCCTAACCCGGTCATCGGCGGGATCAGCTTTCTCCTGTTTGGGGTGATTGCCTCGAGTGGGATGCGCATCCTGATTGAAAAGCACGTAGATTTCAATAAAAAGCGTAACTTGATGATTGCCTCGGCCATCCTAGTTATTGGGATTGGTAACGCCTATCTCAAGGTTGGTCAATACGAATTCTCTGGGCTAGCAGTCGCTGCCGTGCTGGGAATCGTGTTGAACCTAGTGCTGCCACAGGATGACTAGTTTAGTTACAGGAATCAAGTAGACGCATTTAGAATCAAATTTTGACGATTAAAAAATAGTCGCTAATCTCATTGAGATGTGAGCGGCTATTTGGTATTTACCATATTCACTGAAGATTGAAGGGTCTAAAATTAGGCAACAATGACCAGTCATCGCCTTACCGGCCGGCAGATATGGGCTGGATCAGTGCGAACACAACTTGAAGCCTCGAAAATGCCGAGTCTTCAAGCTTGGTTTTCTACTAAGCTAGCGGGAAAAACACCCACTAACTAAGTAGAACGACGCGCCTGAGCCCATATCTGCCGACCTCTCGGCTTACGTAGTTGTTCTGAGGCAGCATAGATCATACCTACAGAAACGCTATTGACTTATGCTTAAACTTTAGTGTCCGCCTGGAATTTAGCTCTTGAGATTGATGTGCACAATCAGAGCTGGAGAATGCCAGGGGTGTAGCTAGCCGTGTCGATAATGTTAGACGGCTTTTTTCCCGGCTTACATCGGGGGACAATCTGGGAGACACATGAACTTGGTGACTTTCAGGCGAGTCGGGAGCCCATCCTTGGCCCCCCACAGCCAGCAGAACCCTTGGCAGCCGGTGCACGCCTGTTTTCCACTATTTTAGCAGTGATAGTCCTTACTGTCGCAAGAGTAGAGTGAACATTTTGGTTTTCAACCTTTAGCTTTCAATCTTGAGCTGAAAGATCTAAAATGTCCATCATGGCGATTGGCACAACAATACGGAGATTAAAATTAGTCAATGTTGTCCCATCATCGCCTTACCGGCCGGCAGATAGGGTACTACCCGATGGAAAAGTAGCGGAGCACAGCCATTGCCATGATGCCGACCACCACGACCATTAGGAGGCTCTTCGTCAGCACCCCTGCGATTGTTGCTGGAATCGCGGCGAGACAGTTGGCAATGTTAAGCGTGGCTAAATGACCGGGGTTGGCGATGAATAGGCTTTGGCAGCACAATGCGGTCATAATGGTAATGGGGACGAAGGACAGAAAGTTGATCAGCCAAGCGGGCATAGTCAGCGATTTAACGAAGGCAAAGGGCAGGGCTCGTGATAGAATCGTGACCAACCCACAACCGAGAATCGTCCACAGTTCAGTTAAGCTCATCGACATTTCTTCATCTCCATTCCAAAGAGGCATCCGGTCACGGTGGCGACGAGTAATGCGAAATTTTGACTCATGATACCAATCATAAAGTAGTAGATCAGGGCCACGAAGAGCATGACCATCAGTTGCAGGGACAGACCCAAGTGGCGATCGCTGATCAACTGCAGATAGACGAGACCAATGAACATGGCGGTTAGGGCGAAGTCAAAGCCGAAGCGCTCCGGGTTGGTGATCAAACCACCCAGGACGGCTCCCACGATGGTCGCAATTCCCCAGACCAGATAGGCAACGACGTTTGCGGCGGACTGCCAGGCAAAGCTCAGTTTACCGTTCGTCTTGTTCTGCTTGTTCATGGCTAGCGCAAAAGTTTCGTCCGTGACCAATGACCCAATTAAAAGGTTGCGGGTCAACGATTCATGCCGGAAATATTGTGCTAGGCTGGTACTCATTAAGATCATTCGAGAATTGACCAAGAAAGTCGAAATAAAAATGGCAGAAAGCGGATCATGTAATAAGAGCATGCTGGTAATAATGAATTGTGCGGAACCCGCATAGACGATAAATGAGAGGCCGGCAACGACCAATAAACTGAGGTGACTGGTGTGGGCAACAATGCCGAAAGCCAGGCCCACGCCAATATAACCAAACACAGTGGGGAGGACGTCATGGACGCCGGCCTTGAAGGTGAGTGAAGGATTCATGCCGAACTTCCTTTCTGAATTCTAATTTAGTTTTAACTTCCATTTTAGTCCTGTCAACGGGGCACGTAAACGTGTAATTTATTTGTAAAATTTGCCATCAAAAAAAGGTAAGAGAAAAGGTTGCATTTCGGTAAAGACGGTTGTATGATACTCACATTGATAAAAGATGAAAGTGAGGGTATGGGCGATGAAGATGAACTTGACTGAACTGGCTGCGGCCGCACACGTCGACGCCAGCGACATTGAAGGTTACGTAAAGAACGGCTTGTTAGGGGAGGCTCACTCCACAACAGAGTTTGACGAGTCTGATCTGTACTGGATCGATATGATTCAATGTTTTCAGCAAAACGGAACGTCTTTAGACGACTTATCCGGGTTAATGCCACGTTGTCGTAAGGGACAAACGCAATTAACTCAGGTGAACTAGTTAAGGTAATGAATCGGTAAAATGGACCACTAAGCAGCTCGACGGAATTTAGTCCGTGAGCTGCTTTTTTAATGCGATTTGAAAGCAGGGTTCCTTCGCGTTACCGGCCGGCAGATATGGGCGGAAACTTGTAGAATCAACCTAACATCTGGCTACACCAAAAAGGGGGTCACCACACAACACATGTTGCGGGTGACCCCCTTTGTTATGGTCGCAGACGCGCCTCACAGGGCGACATTATCTGTTTATTTTAGTTCAGCCTACTTCTTGACCTGAGCAATCAATTGCTGCATTGCTTGGGCTTGGTAAGCAGCCGTTGCTTGCTGGGTAACCTTTTTCTGTTCAGTAGCTGACATGGTTGGGTTCTTGGTCATCGCAGCCATGACTTGCTTCTTGACGTAGGTCATGGCGGCAGTCTTTTGCTTAGCTTGATAACTCTTAGAACTAGCCAGCTTTTGTAGCTTCTTAGCTTGGGCGGCACTTAAGACCGTCCAGTTTTTATTGATGTAAATCGTGTTGGTTTCCTTCACGTATTGGTGACCGTTGCCAGAAAGACCAAACCAAAAACTACTTACGCCGTTTTTGTATTCCCGGTAAACTTTTTTCGTCACAATCCGATTCTCACCAGTCGTTCGCTTGACCACGTTTTTTGTGGTGACCTTGGCAGACGTATGAGTGGTCTTCTTGCTGTTCGCACTAGTCTTGTAAACGTAGACTTGGTGCTTATCGGCCGTCCCAATCGGTTGGTAGACCATCATGGGCAACTGTTTAGAAGGCGATGCGGAGTAGATGGTCCGCGACGAAGTGGTGGTGACGTTGTGCATTCCCAAGTGGTCATGGTCATTTTTAACCATGAAGAAGATGCTCGTCAACAACCCGATTACGGCGACCGCAGTCAGGGTATTGCTTAACGGTTTATTTTCAATGTAAACGAAGAAGATGAAGGACAGGACGGCACAGATAATCAATGAAAAGATAATCATTATGCGGCACCTCCTTGGGTAGTCTTTGCGGTTTCGGAGTCCTCATCGGCTAAGTGAACGGAGCGGTGACTGCCCTTCATGAAGAAGGCAACGACCAGGGCGAGCAGACAGAAGCCAACTGCAATCCAAAAGGCGGCGTGATAACCGGACAGAGTAGCGTTAATGGCACCATTTGCGTAGCTCAAGGGGTTTGTCGTCAAGACGTGCTTGGCAGGCATTTGGCCCTTGGTAACGTTGGTCAGCACACTGATCAGGATGGCAGTCCCAACAGAACTAGCGACTTGCCGTTGCGTGTTGTTGACGGCGGTCCCATGAGAAATCATGTTCAATGGTAGTGCATTCATCCCAGCAGTCGTAGCGGGCATCATGACCATGGCGATCCCGAACATCCGTAAAGCATAGAGCAAGACGATGTAGAGGGTCGACGTATCCTTGGTGATCCAAACGAATGGCAAGGTACCGACAGTCAATAGGAACATCCCCATGATAGATAAGCGTCTTGCACCAAAGCGGTCAAAGGCACGACCGGTGATGGGACTCATGATCCCCATCATTAAGGCTCCGGCCAGCAGCGTCAATCCTGAATGGAAGGCGGACATCCCTTTAACCATTTGGAGGTAAAGGGGAATGACCATTTCGACACCAACCATGGCCATGTTGACCACGGAACTCAGGATGGCGGAGACGGTAAATTCTCTAGATTTGTAAACCCGGAAGTTCAAGAATGGGTTTTCCATTGTCAGTTGACGCCAGACGAAGAGACCGACGAAAACAAAACCAATGGCTAACGTGGAAAGGACGAGGGTACTGCCCCAACCGTCATCACCGACGGAAGAGAACCCGTAAAGCATGCTCCCGAAACCAATCGTTGATAAGGCCACAGAAATCAAATCTAAAGGTTCCTTGCGTGTTTCAAGAACGCTGTGCATAATCCAGAAACTGGCAATCACAACGACGGCGACGATAGGAATGATCATTCCGAAGAGGTCACGCCAAGTCCAGTTGTCAATGACCCACCCGGATAAGGTCGGTCCAATGGCAGGTGCTAGGCCGATAACAATTCCGGCAAGTCCCATGGCAGTCCCACGCTTGTTTGCGGGGAAGATAGTCAGCATCAACGTTTGCAGTAGCGGCATGGAAATCCCGACCCCAACAGCTTGGATTAACCGCCCGATGAGTAGCATTGGGAAGCTAACGGCGGACCAGCAAAGAACAGTCCCTAGTAAGAATGTTGACATGGCACCAATGTACAGCCATTTCGAGCTGATAGTGCTTAGTAACCAAGCACTAATGGGAATCATGATCCCATTGACCAGTAAGAACCCAGTCGTTAACCATTGAACGGTTGACGTTGAAACGTCAAAGGCTTTCATTAAGGTTGGGTAGGCGGTACTTAAAATAGTTTGGTTTAAAACCGTACAGAAAGTCCCCACTAATAGGAGGATAACGAGTAAGGTCCGACTGTAGGACTTCCCGTTGGTATCAATTGCAGTTCCCAATATAAATTCCCTCTTTATCCATAAAATTAATTCTGAAGTAACTATACGCAGATTAAACGATTTTGTCAACTAGCTTGACATGCTTTTTATTTTATCTATACTAGTTAGAGAAAAGCGAACATAAAGCTTAGAAGAACTAATAAAATTCACAAGCGCTTTCATTATGATTAGATTAGTGTTTTGAAATTTGTTAGAGGATAGGAGAGGTGGCGTACAGCGTTATGAATGAAGAGCAAAGAGCGCTTTTAAAAAAAATTCCGATTGAGAATTTAATCTTTGGTATTGGGGATGTGGCCTCCGCAACGGACGTGTCGCAAAGTCAGATTCGGTATTGGGAGAGTAAGGGGTATATCCGTAGTGAGGTCGTTAATGGGAGTAAAAATCGCAAGTTTTCCTATAAGACGGTCCTTAAGGTGGAACAGATCAAGAGTTTTCTGGATGATGGCTATACGTTAGTTGGGGCAGCTAAGCAAGCTCAAAAAAGAAATGACTATTTTGAAACGTTGCGTTCCTTCTTTGAGTCTCGTTTTGAGGGGATGGCGATTACAGATGGGCTGGCTGAAATCGACATGGGGACGTTTGATCCAGAGCCGACTAAGCACTTAATTGCCCAACGAATAGATAACAAGTGGCAGTTTAAGCTGATTGACGCCACGAATTAGGGCGATTTCATTGTGTATCGGTGGTAACAATGGTAACCTGAAGTCACGGGAGAACTTTTCGTGATGGGCAGAAAAAACTTTCGATACCAATCGATCTTCTGGCTGGATTGGTGGTCAATCATGTTGTTGACGTGTTGTGAAACCAGGCGAATAACCAAGAGTAATAGCGCGTTTATCTTGCGCATGGACTACGCTGGCTGATGTCAGCGTAAGCAATCGTGAAACTAAAACGACGTGTTTTTGGAAAATTAAAGTGTTTTGATTTTTCGCTCGCCTATCACCGCTCCCGTACGAACCATCCCAGTTTAGAAAGTTCTGGGGTGGTTTTTTTGTGTGGAGAGAGTGTGGAGCGAGGCGTTTAGGTTCTGAGCATTAACGTCGGTTCAGTGATGACCCCGTTTCTGGGTCATTGCTGAACCGGGGTTAAGCGCAGGAACCTGCCTCGTGGAACTCGTTTCAGAAGCCGCCAGGACCAGCATATAAGCAGGAGAGAACCAAGCTTAACGGCCTAAGACAGAGAGCGGTCAGCAAATAGTGCCAGGGTTAAGCGGAGCCGGCTGCCCGGTAGTAGCACGTTTCAGAAGCCGCCAGGACCCGTAGCACTTAAAAAGCAGTGGCGACGAAACAACAGGCTGAAAAAGCGGTCGTATAAATTATCTCTTGAAGCTAGCTAACGTTCGCGACAAAAAACGTTGGCTTTTTTAAGGTCTAAAATAACATCGAATTCGAAGTTACAGCCCACTATTTGTGCACAAACTCACGTATTTTATGAAAGCAGCTTAAGAAAATGAACGAAAAATTAGAACTCTAAGTAGTCATCAATTTCAATAGCACCAAGCTTTCACTACTTTTTCAAAAAAATAAAGCAAAAAAGTTATCTATTTCGTTGAAATCTGACGCGAACGTGTTAAGATAACAAAATCGCTTTAAAGCAAAAACAAAAAGGATGGTGTTACACATGCTGTTACGACAAGCTACTATGGCTGACTTACCACAAATTGAATCGATTATTCGCGATGGCCGTGAGTTATTGGCGGCCCAAGCAATTGACCAATGGCAAGGAGCGTACCCGAACACGGCGGTCCTAGTCGACGACATTCACCAAGGATGGACGGTCGTTTTGGAAGAGAACAACGAAATTTTGGGAACTGCTGCCCTGATTCCAGGGGAGGACCCAACGTATAAACAGATCGATGGTCAGTGGCTGACTGTGCAGGCACCATACCTGGCAATTCATCGCGTAGCAGTGTCGAGTCACCATCGTGGCCACGGCTTAGCGGGCGAACTATTCCAACGGTTATTCGCACAGATTGACCATGCCCAAAACATCGAAAGTATCCGGATCGACACGCATCCGCAAAATATGGCGATGCAACACGTGATTAAAAAGAACGGCTTTACCGAAACTGGGATGATCGATTTAGAAGCTGCTGGACTGAAGGGTACCAAAGATTATGCGTACGAACGATTGACGGCAAACGTTAAGTCGGTTCATGTCGTTCATGCTGAAATTGTAAAATAAAGACGTGGGATGCCGCAATCATGGGTGACACGCGTTAACAACCTTAAATGAATACATTACTATAGAAGGATTGGTTCCGTTTTCACTCGGAATTGATCCTTTTTACTTGTCTAAGTCACCATTCGCACCAGAAAAATGTCAGGTTAGCTGGAACCCTACTTTTCATTCCCCCTAAACTCTGCGATAATAGAGAATAGAAGTTAGATGCGGAGGCGGTGTGATTGGAGAAGAGTTTATCCGGTGGTCGGTTCTTACTGGTCACAGTGTTGAATGTTATTATTACGATATTTGAATTGTTAGGTGGCTTGCTGTCAGGCAGTTTGTCACTGTTGTCAGATGCCTTCCATAACTTGGGGGATGCGCTCTCAATTGTGTTGAGCTACGCAGCTCACCGAATTGGTGGCCGGCAGCAGACCCGAACCAATACGTTTGGTTATCGGCGAGCGGAAATTTTAGCGGCGCTGCTGAACTCCGGTGTGCTGATTGTGATTTCCCTTATTTTGGCAGGAGAAGCCGTGCGGCGACTGTTGCATCCGGAACCAGTCAAAGGGGATATCATGTTGTTGGTCGCGGTTGTGAGCTTCCTAGCTAACTTGTTGTCCACGGTGCTTTTGAACCGCGGGTCGAAGCACAACTTAAATATTCGGGCGACCTACCTGCATTTATTGAGTGACGCCTTGGCCTCAGTGGGGGTCATTGTGGGGGCCTTACTGATCACCATTTGGCAGATTAGTTGGGTCGACCCTACGATTACGATTTTAGTGGCCTTGTATATTTGCTACGAGTCGTTACCGATTGTAAAGCAGACCTTTGGTATCCTAATGGAAGCCTCGCCGGACCTGGATTACGAGGGGATCGCCAAAGACATCTGTGCTTTGCCCGAGGTGGAAGGGGTCCATCACTTACACGCTTGGCAGATCGACGAGAACAATATCGTGGTGTCGATGCACGTTAACATGGACAATGTTCCCATCAGTGAGATTGAGCCTATTTATCGGCAGATTGAGTCCTTGCTCTGTCAGAAATACAACGTCAATCACGTGACGATTCAGGCGGAATGTCATCGTGGAGAAGACGAATCGCTCTTTTATCAACAAAATGATTGGCGGCATAACTAATTCGGTTGGTTTAGTTCAGCCGCCGTTTGAATCTTTTTTCGGGGTATTTTCTGGCTAGTCTGTGGTAAAATTAGAGCATTAAGCAACAAAAGATGTTAATGAGGTTTTGAACCGCTATCGTTGGTTGGTAGTGGTGGATTGGTAACACACATTCTAGATGAGGTGAACAGTGATGACTCCGATGAAGGAGGATTATTTAAAAATTATTTTTGAGCTGGGCGGGAAGCAAAAGAAAGTTTCCAACAAGCAAATCGCAATTAGCTTGAATATTGCTGCCGGATCCGTGACCGAAATGGTGAACAAGATGTCGGCGGAAGGACTGGCCGAACACACGCCGTATGCTGGTATTTCGCTCACCAATAAAGGAATCCGTTTGGCGGAAGATCTGGTGCGTAAACACCGAATCTGGGAAGACTTCTTGGTCGAAAAATTAGACTATGACTTACCCGACGTTCACGATGAGGCCGAGGTCTTGGAACACGTGACGAGTGCCAAATTGGTGAATTCATTGGACGACATGCTGGGGCATCCCACGCATTGTCCCCACGGTGGCGTGATTCCTGACCGCTACGGCCACTACCACGAAGATAGTCATACGGTTTTAAATGAAGCCGAAGACGGCACTGTGGTGACGGTCGACCGGTTTATTGATAATCATGACCTGTTGACTTACCTTGGGGATCTCAAGTTAGATATTGGCGATCAACTCAAGATTTTGAAACACGATCCGTTCGAAGGTCCCGTGACGGTACAGAACCTGACGGATGACGCCGAACTCATTGTGAGTTATAAGGCGGCACATTACATTTTTGTGAAATAGATTAAGCTAGGAGTCTGGGACAAAAACCCAGACTCCTTTGGTATCTCCGAATTTACATTGCTGAAACGTGGGACAAAAGGCGGCTGACTCAGCTTAAAACTGATAGCTGAAAGTCAAAATGCTTATTCTACTCTTGCAACCGTAGGAATTGTCACCGCTAAATTAGTGGTACTGGCCGCCTCCGGCTTTGATTGTGCAGGTCAATTCCAATCACTGAATCTCAAGTGGTTGCTAAAGCCTAAGCATAATTCAATAGCGTTTCAAACGGTATGATTCATGTTGCCTCAAACCAACTACGTCAGCCGAGAGGTCGGCAGATATGGGCTCAGGCGCGTCGTTCTACTTAGTTAGTGGGTGAATTTCCCACTGGCTTAGTAGAAAACCAAGCTTGGAGACTCGGTCCTTTCGAGGCTTCAAGTTGTGTTCGCACCGATCCAGCCCATATCTGCCGGCCGGTAAGGCGATGGTTGGACAACGTTGCCTAATTTTAGTCCCGTATCGTTGCAACAACAGTCATGATTGGCATTTCAGACCTTTCAGCTGATAGTCAATAATCCAAGCTAGGGATTATTCGGTTATCGGCCTTAATGCTCGCTAGCTAATCGCCTTTTTATATGAAAACTCTCTTTACTAGCACGCTGACCAGGCCTAGATTATTTTAATTTTGGTGGAACACTGATTTTTGTATTTTCCCGGTGCGAGAAGTGCCGTATAATGATAAAAAAGTGTGGTCTGTTTGGCAGGCCAATACGTTGCTGAGAGAAGAGGAAGACGGGATGAGTAGTCAAAAGAAACGGGACCAGTTGATTCTCCACACGGCACTCACTGCCGGCCGAATCATGATTGAAAATGGGTCGGAAATTGAGCGGGTCGAGGATACCATGACCAGAATTGCCCACAATGCGGGGGCCCAGACAAGTCAACTGTTTGTGATGATCACGGGAATCCTGATGGCGATCAATGGTGAGGTTGGCGCGCAGATCGAACCGGTCAAGCGCCGGACATTTGACTTGGAAAAAATTGCTGTAGTCAATGACCTATCTCGGCAATACGCGGATCATAAGATCGATCTGCAACAATTTTCGAACCGGCTCGACCACTTGGATAGCGTCAGCCGCTACTTTCCGTTTTGGCTCCAACTTTTGGCGGCCGCGATGGTCAGTGGGCCACTCGAAGTTGTCTTTCGTCACAATTTGCCGGACTTTTGGATCACTTGTGTCGTGGGG
The DNA here is from genome assembly GCF_003946335.1 of Levilactobacillus fujinensis. Classification (GTDB taxonomy): domain Bacteria; phylum Bacillota; class Bacilli; order Lactobacillales; family Lactobacillaceae; genus Levilactobacillus; species Levilactobacillus fujinensis. The sequence continues at coordinate 9,284 of NZ_RHNX01000028.1, read as the reverse complement.
ATGCTGGGGTGGCTAGTGTACTACCTGCTGAGCAAGTTTATCCAGATTCGCTTCTTGTCGGAATTTGCTGCAGCGGCCGCAATTGGCGTCTTAGCGGTGTTGGGTGTCCATCTGGGGTTGGGAAACAGTGTCGATGACATCATCATTGGGAGTGTCATGCCATTGGTCCCCGGTGTCCCAATCACCAACTCAGTTAGAGATATTCTAGCGGGAAATCTGGTTAGCGGGCCTGCCCGGGGAGTGGAAGCCCTGGTGAGTGCGGCGGCAATCGGTTTTGGCATCGCCATGGTTTTACAATTCATGTAAGGAGGCGACACGGATGACGGTTATTCAATTTTTGGTTGAGGTTGCGGGGACTTATGTGGCCACATTGGCCTTTGGCATTCTGATCAATATTCCTCGGCGGGCGCTAAATATTGGCGGGTGGATCGGTGTACTGGGCTACCTCCTGTATCGCTTTACGGTACTGGGTGGGGGTGGCTATGTTGTTGGTAACCTGCTGGGTGCGGTCGCCATCGGGGTCGCCTCACTGCAGGCGGCTAAATTTAAAAAAATGCCGATGATTCTCTTTAATATTCCGGCTATTGTCCCCTTGGTGCCCGGTGGCCAGGCGTACCAAATGGTTAAGAACTTTGCGTTGGGACAGAACAATACGGCGTTTAACTATTTACTCCAGGTCGTGATGATCTCCGGGGCAATTGCGTTTGGCTTTCTGCTATCAGAGCTGGTCAATCGTGTGCAGCGGCGGGTTTGGCGACATCGACGGTAGTGTTTAGGAAATTCTTAAGGCGGGGGAACCTAGCAATCTGGTAATGGGGTGGTATACTCATTGCTAGGGGTTTTCCCAGAATCAGGTCTGATGAAAGGAATTAAAATCATGATGTTATTCAATCGGGACCGTGACCGACCATGGAAGTTTGGTCTAGCAACGGTACTGTTTTTAATTGTCGCATTTTACATACAAGCGCAGAATGCCTACGTGGAGTTCTTAGATTCGTCGATTGTTGACGTGATTCAGAAGAATCAGCCCGGGTGGAAGACACTACTTTATCGGGGCGTGACGAGCCTGGCGGAACCGAAGCTAACCATTGTTTGGGTCTTGATTCTCGCGTTTCTTCTGTGGGGTTTTAAATTCAAGATTCCCGCGCTGTGGAGTCTCGCAACGCTAGCTGGCGGGGACGTCATTGCCGCGCTGGTTAAAAATGTGGTTAAGCGTGCCCGACCCACAGCCCATTTAGCTATTGATGATGGCTATAGTTTCCCAAGTGGACATGTTTTTGGGACATTTCTCTTGGTTGCTATGATCTGGTTGATCTTGATTCCCATGATCAGTGCCAGTTGGAAGGCCTGGACCGTCCGCATCATCTTGATCATTTGGATGGGTCTGGTCATGATCTCACGGGTCTATCTCAACGCGCATTTCCCAACTGATACGATTGGGGCGGTCTTATTAGCCTACTTGTGGTTACAGATTGCGCAAGGTATCTACATCAGATTGGCGCCAGTCATGCAAGGCTGGCCATTCTTGAAGAAATCAGAAATTTAGGGTAAATAAAAGAGACATGTGCAATCCCAGTAAGGGAAGGCGCGTGTCTCTTTTGGTAACAAGCTGAAGGTTGAAAGTTCTAAAACGCCTAGTATGACGGGTGTAACAGAAAGACTGCGGCTAAAACTAGGCAACACAGGCCAATCATCACCTTACCGACCGGCAGATATGGGCTGGATCGGCGCGAACGCAATTTGAAGTCACGAAAATGCCAATTCTACCGACTAGTTCAATTCCGCCAGCCATTCGGTAGCGAGGTCCAGCCAGTGGGCGACGTGGGGCAGATCGGTGCCCTTTCGCCAAGCCGTGACGTCGTTGGCCAAAGCCAGCCCATGAGGCCCAGCATGGAACATATGCAGTTCCGTGTCGACATTATGTGCTAAGGAAGCTTGCACGTAAGCGAGCGTGTTTTGCACGGGGACCAGGGGATCGGCGGCCGTGACCCAGACAAAGGTTGGTGCGTTGTCAGTGGTGACCAATTTATCGGCGGCAATCTCAGCGGGGTCATCGGTCCATTCGGCGAGAGTGGTATCATCATTTGGAAAGCCAGCAGCCGGTGTAATGACTGGGTAGCCCAAAATGATGGCGTGCGGTTTGATCTGTGCCGGTGTCGTAGCGGCTACTTGATTGAATTGGGGGTCGTTCCAGGAATCGTTAAAGAGAGCGACGATATGACCACCAACGGAAAAACCGGCAACGTTAATATTAGCCGGATCAATTTGCCAGTCTGTCGCGTTAGCACGAATCAGCGCGAGGCTTTTCGCGAGTTCAACGACTGGAGTTGGTAGGAGTGGCTGACATTCTCCGGTGAAGGAGTAGCGGAGGAAGAAAGCCTGGTAACCCTTGGCGAACCATGCCATGGCTAAGTCTTCAGCCTGTTGCTCGGGAATATGCGTATACGAGCCGCCGGGAACAATGACGATGGCTGGATAAGTCGCCGTATCATCGTGTGGATGACGTAGGTAGCCTTGCAGGTAAGCAGCAGAATCGTTAGCGAGTGCTTGGGTGATAATTTTCAAGTGTGAAACCTCCCAAATAAGCTATAATAAATTCATTGTACCACGTGTTCAGCAAAATGCTTTTGAACGAAACATCAATTTAGTGCTGTTCGAAAAGAGGAATAAAAATGCAGAAAGTGATTGAAACATCGCGGTTGCGACTACGGCCGTTAACGGAAAGTGATCTCCCAGACTATCAGCGGTTAATGATGATGCCGGTCTTAAATGAGGCCAATGGGGGTAACGTGAGCCCCACGCCGGCCGATATTGCGCAATGGCTGACGGCAGACCGTCAAAGCCCATACGCCTTTGCCATCGAGGAGCGGGCCACGTCACGTTTCATGGGAACGATTCTGTACTATGCGCACGATTTGGCGGCCAGTCAGCCGGAATACGACATCGGTTACTTTCTAGATCCTGTAGATTGGGGTCAAGGCGTCATGCCAGAAGCCATTCGGGCGAGCCTAGAAGTGATCAGTCAGGCGCAACGGACGAAACAAATCGTTTGGGCGACCTGCTTACTGGAAAATAAGCGGTCACGTCGCGTTCTAGAAAAGTTAGGGTTTGAAACGGTCGACGACCACTTTATGGCGCCAGGCGGCTCAGGACTGACGCCGGTAGCCCAGTATTTATTTCGGTTGGTGGTCATGCCATCATAGGAGATTAAGGTGAATGGGGACAAGCACCTGATTCGACTTGCCATGGCAATCATAGGCGGAACGGGGAAATCATTCCGTAAGATTAACCAAATATGAGTGAAAATAATTGATTTTAATTGCAATTTAATGTTGCAATCTGAAAAGGACATGCGTATACTACAATGTATCGAATAGAAGAGGCGCGACCAACAAGAGTCGCTTTCCCAAGATGGGTCACATCGTAGCGGGAAAGTTAAAGGGGCGGTCGCCGAAACTTGTACGTGAGGACATAGCGGACAGGTTGGGTCCTGGTTCAACAGATCAGGGACTGTCGCAGCCAAATAGGGTTGCGGGGCGCTTTCAACGATATTGACTTGGAATAATGAATTTTCCAATCTCTTTCGCGGGCTTTTATGGCGAAGGAGATTTTTTAGTTCACTGGGTCGTTTCGAGGAAGTCCTTCTAAAATAAGAAGGAGGAAACATTTATGGAACAGAGTATGACAAACGCAACAACCAGCGAGGCCTCTGATCAGGTTAAGCGGGGACTTAAGACGCGGCACGTTTCAATGATCGCGTTAGGTGGCTGTATCGGGACGGGGCTATTCGTCGCTAGTGGGTCGGCAATTTCAACTGCTGGGCCTGGTGGTGCACTGACTGCTTACGTTGCCATGGGTCTGATGGTGTACTTCTTGATGACCAGCTTAGGCGAAATGGCGACAAACATGCCGATCTCAGGGTCATTTGCCGCTTACTCCGCGAAGTATGTCGATCCAGCGTTGGGCTTTGCCATGGGTTGGAACTACTGGTTTAACTGGGCCATCACTGTGGCCGTTGACATTTCAACCGCTGCTTTGGTTATGAAGTTCTGGTTACCTGGGATTCCCGGTTGGATCTGGAGTGCCATTGCGTTAGGCATTGTCTTCTTGATCAACGCTTTAGCCGTTCAAGCCTTCGGAGAAACCGAATTCTGGATGTCTTTGATCAAGGTTGTGACAATTTTCGTCTTCTTAGCTGTGGGGTTAATGGTCATCGTGGGAATCATGGGTGGCCATGCAACGGGCTTGGAAAACTTTACTTACAAGAAGGCGCCATTCGTTGGTGGCTTCCCCGCAATCCTGAGCGTTTTCGTGGTTGCTGGGTTCTCGTTTCAAGGAACTGAATTGGTTGGGATTACTGCTGGTGAATCTGAAGATCCAGCACACAGTGTTCCCAAGGCGATTAATTCCGTATTCTGGCGGATCATCTTATTCTACATTTTAGCTATTTTTGTTATTGCCGCCGTCTTACCTTATACCAGCAAGGACCTGTTGGGGTCTTCTGCTAGTGACATTGCGATCAGTCCCTTCACGTTGGTCTTCCAGCGTGCTGGCTTGGCTGCTGCCGCTAGTGTTATGAACGCCGTTATCTTGACGTCAGTTATTTCCGCTGCTAACTCAGGGATGTACGCGTCTACGCGGATGTTGTACTCCTTGTCCAAGGAAGGCTACGCACCACAATTGTTCGAACGGACGGGGAAGAATGGGATTCCTTACCCAGCCTTGTTTGCCACGACGATTGTTGCGGCTTTGACCTTCGTCAGCAGTATTGCCGGTCCTCAGATCTACATGTGGTTAGTGGCCGCCAGTGGGTTGACTGGGTTCATCGCTTGGTTCGGGATTGCTTTATCTCACTACCGGTTCCGGCGGGCCTTCATCAAGCAAGGTCACAAGTTATCTGAATTGAGTTACCATGCAAAGTGGTTCCCAATTGGGCCTATCTTGGCCTTGATCTTGTGTGTGGCGGTAATCGTGGGCCAAGATCCACAATCTTTCTTCTCAGGTAACTGGGAACAAGTTCTGATCACCTACATCAGTGTGCCTTTGGTCTTGGTTCTGTACTTTGGGTACAAGCTCAAGAAGCACACGAAGTTAATTCCACTCAGTGAAGTTGACGTGGCACCGGTCCACAAGGACGGCACGTTAAAGGAAGCTAAGACGACTACCAACGATTAATAACGTTTCTCGAAATAAAAACGTGTGGGCACACGAAAAATTTAAATAAATTAAAGCGGCGACTGGTCGGGGAAATCCCCACCGGGCGCCGCTTCTTGTCCGTCAACAACCCAAAACAGGAAAACCGGCCAGACCGAATTTGGGACAACATATTGTCTTTTACGAATGAGGTTGGTACAATATGTGGTGTTGAATTTTTCGGTCCAGGCGTTAGCTGAATGGACTAATAGGAACCGTTAAAACAGTTGTAGTGTCGGAATAGCCGACACGTCGTTATTTAAAGGAGAGATTGCATGCTTGTATTATCCGGAACCATTGGCGCCGGCAAAACGAGTCTGACCACTTTGTTAGCCGAACATTTACACAAACCAGCTTTTTACGAATCAGTCGATGACAATAAAATTTTGCCGTTGTTCTACCAAAATCCTCAAAAGTATGCTTTCTTATTGCAAATCTACTTTTTAAACAAGCGTCTGGACAACATCAAGGCCGCTAACGCCGATGATGAAAGTGTCTTGGATCGTTCCATTTTTGAAGATTCCTTACTCTTTCATTTGAACGCTGACTTGGGCCGTGCAACCAGTACGGAAGTTGATATTTACGACTCCCTGTTGGCGAACATGATGCAGGAATTACCTGATGCCACGCACAAGAAAAATCCAGACTTGCTGATTCACATCAACATCTCCTTCGAGACGATGTTGGAACGGATCAAAAAGCGGGGCCGTTCATACGAACAGATCGACCACGATCCAAGTCTGTACGAATACTACCAACAACTCGATCAACGTTACGTGAACTGGTACAACAACTACGACAAGTCCCCTAAGATGCAAATCGACGGTGACAAGTTGGACTTTGTTGAAAACCCAGCTGCACGTGAAGAAGTCCTACATTTGATCGATGAAAAGATTGCGTCACTTTAGTCGTTGTCAACGCCGTGAAAATGCGGTATGATATGACCAATTAGTAAACACGTGAAGTGCCTATCCAGTAGACGGCCAGAGAAGCGGAGAAAGCTGCAAACCGCGACGTCGAAAATTCCAGCACTAAAGAAGTGGGCGGGTAATGCCGCACGGTGCAAACCGTTATCATGTTCAAGGGTGTAACTGGGCGATCAGCTACGAACTTGGGTGGTACCGCGAAGGTCTTCGTCCCATGTGACGGAGGCTTTTTTTGTATCATCCGTGAAATCGAAGGGAGAAACAGAGTATGTTAGATTTAAAGTTGATTCGGAATGAACCAGATTTTATCAAGGAAAAGTTGGCGACACGTGGGGTTGACCCAGCCGACATCGACAGTCTGTTGGCCTTAGACAAGCAACGTCGTGACCTGATCGTGAAGAGTGAAAGCATGAAGGCCCAACGTAACACGGTGTCCGATGAAATTTCACAACTGAAGCGTGACAAGAAGGACGCTAACGACAAGATTACCGAAATGCGTCAGGTGAGTGCCGAGATCAAGACAATCGATACCGAACTCGATACATTGAAGGAAAAAGTTCATGATGCAGCGGCGCATTTGCCAAACATTCCTAACGACAACGTTCCTGTCGGTCTGACCGAAGATGGAAGCGTGGAGATTCGTAAGTGGGGCGAAAAGCCAAACATGGACTTCACACCTAAGGCCCACTACGACTTGGGTGAAGATCTCGGCATCTTGGACTTCGAAGCCGGTGCCAAGGTTTCCGGTAGTCGTTACCTCTACTACCTCGGCTTGGGTGCGCGTTTGGAACGGGCCGTCTACAACTTCTTCTTGGATGAAAACACCAAGGCGGGTTTCAAGGAAGTGCTGCCACCTTACATTGTTAACGACGACTCCATGTACGGGACTGGCCAATTCCCTAAGTTCAAGCAAGACGTTTACCAATTACGTGACGAGGAAATGACGTTGATTCCAACTGCCGAAGTGCCATTGGTCAACTACTACCGCGACGAAGTGATCCCAGAAGAGGACTTGCCAGTCTGGTTCACGGCCTTAACACCAGCATTCCGGTCAGAAGCCGGGAGCGCCGGTCGGGATACCCGCGGCTTGATCCGGTTACACCAATTCAATAAGGTTGAAATGGTTAAGTTCTGTAAGCCAGAAAACTCATGGGACGAACTTGAGGCGCTGACTAAGCACGCTGAGGACCTCTTACAGAAGTTGGGACTGGCTTACCACGTGATTACCCTGACGACGAGTGACATGAGCTTCACGGCCGCAATGACCCACGATTTGGAAGTCTGGTTCCCAGAACAGAACACCTACCGTGAAATTTCCAGTTGTTCCAACACCACGGACTTCCAGGCACGACGGGCACACATCCAGTATCGTGACGACAATGGCAAGCTCCAATACGTCCATGCGCTGAACGGTTCCGGTTTAGCCGTTGGTCGGACCGTCGCTGCTATCTTGGAAAATTACCAAAACGCAGACGGCACCGTTACCATCCCAGAAGTCTTGGTTCCTTACATGGGCGGCGTCACAAAGATTACCAAGTAAGTTTAAGTTAAAATAAAGAGGCTCCCACCAAGGAAAGTTATCGTTGGTGGGCGTTTTTTTGTGTTGTGGGCGATGCAGAGAAACTGGACGAAAGAAGTTAGACGATGTGCAGCCGGTAACCCTAGTTTAGGGATGATCATTCACGGGGCCACAAACAGAGTACCGTGAATAGTTTAGTTTTAGAAGGGAGAGCATAAAATAGTGAATAAACAGCCGTTGCGGGAATTCTGCTAGTGACCAACGGGATAACGTTCCTTATCTGGGTCAAATGCATAGTTATGCCGAAAGGGAAAGGCAGCAAATTGAGATAAGCGGCTGGTTAGGCCACAATCTTTTTAACCGACAAACCTAGCAATAAAACGGATTCCACTTGAGATGAGTAAGTTTTTAAAACTTTTTGGAAAAAAGTCGCCAAAAGGTCTAGCTTTTTTTCTGGGGATAGGATACAATATTATTTGTTGTTACGAGAGTAGTTATTCAGTTCACGAATATTTATTCAAAATAATTTTAAAAACTGGTTGACAAGTTTTCGTCGGCATGGTAAATTATAATAGTTGTTTCGATTGAGAGAGTTGTTTCTCAGTTCGAATAAATGGAGGATTAGCTCAGTTGGGAGAGCGTCTGCCTTACAAGCAGAGGGTCACAGGTTCGAGCCCTGTATCCTCCATCGGGACTTAGGTCCTTGGCGTTAGTTCGCCAACGTTGCAGGTGTGGCGGAACTGGCAGACGCGCTAGATTTAGGTTCTAGTGTCTTATGACGTGGGGGTTCGAGTCCCTTCACCTGCATTAACCAAATATTGCAAAATATTGTTAAAATATTTTGCCGACTTAGCTCAGTTGGCAGAGCATCTCACTAGTAATGAGGAGGTCGGAGGTTCGAATCCTCTAGTCGGCATGGTTCCAAAAAACCAAATAGCCAATTTGCGGAAGTAGTTCAGTGGTAGAACATCACCTTGCCATGGTGGGGGTCGCGGGTTCGAATCCCGTCTTCCGCTTTTGCCCTTTTGCCGGGGTGGCGGAATTGGCAGACGCACAGGACTTAAAATCCTGCGGTCAGTGATGACCGTACCGGTTCGATCCCGGTCCTCGGCATTTAACTTAATAATAATTATGCACCCATAGCGCAACTGGATAGAGTGTCTGACTACGAATCAGAAGGTTGTAGGTTCGACTCCTACTGGGTGCATTTTTGTTGCTTATAAGTAATTATGGGCAATTTTTTCGGGAAGTAGCTCAGCTTGGTAGAGCACCTGGTTTGGGACCAGGGGGTCGCAGGTTCGAATCCTGTCTTCCCGATTAACTGGCGTAACCAGTCGCCAGCGGGCTATTTCGGGAAGTAGCTCAGCTTGGTAGAGCACCACGTTCGGGACGTGGGGGTCGCAAGTTCAAATCTTGTCTTCCCGATTTTTTTATCCCGAGACTATATATAATAATGTTAGAGAATCAGTTCATTGCGAATTGGTTCTCTTTTTTTCTGCCCTCAGATGGTTGAAAGCCAAAATATTCACCTTACTCTTGTGACTGTAGGAATTGTTGTCGCTAAATTAGGGCTCTTTGTCAACCGGTGTTGATGGAGGGAATTTCGGAGGTTCAATTCATTTACGAATTGGGCCTCTTTTTTGTAC
>NZ_RHNX01000027.1 GCF_003946335.1 Levilactobacillus fujinensis | reverse complement strand
TTATTCTAATGATAAACAAAAAATCTGTCATCATTAATAGATAAAAATCTATTACCAACAACAGATATTGTAGAACCGTTTAAATTCAAGTAACGTCCCCGGATGCAGGTCTGGGGGCGTTTTTGTGTATAAGAGAAAAGAGAGTGGAGCGAGGCGGTTAGCTCCTGAGCATTAGTGAAAATAAAAGTTTCTCATTCGGCTATGCCGAACAGGAGCTTTTATTGTTACTAAGCGGAGGGAGCTGCCTCGTGGAACTCGTTTCGGAGGTTGCCAGTATCGGGATCTCAGTGCGAGAACAAATCCAAGCACTAAGCCAGTATGAAACCACAATGAGCCATCGCCGGACAAGGTGCCGAGTATATTGTTCATTAATTATAGGAAGCACCACGCAGCGTGGACGCGTATTTTCAAAAACACGTGCTTTCAGCGACAATTCACGTCAGTTAATGACATTCTTGGTGATTAACTGGCAAAAGCAGCAGCTGACTAAGTCTAAACCGATCACTATTTACTAAAATCGGCAGCTTTTAGGCCAAAAATCTAGTCAATCTGGTTTTCGTTAAAACTGGTCAGTCATGACTAATTTTTTAGATAATCTCTTGGTTACCCGCAATCGTGAACATATTAGGTTGTAAATGTTTCAGCGTTATTAACCACATTACGGTTTGTCATTTAAGTCAGTTTTTCTTAATCAGGGTGTAACGTCCTGACAACTCCGATGTAACGTCCACAGGTTATGATAGGTCTCGTTAAGTAATTGATAGACAAATCAGCTTCACTAATTAAAAGGAGGACGTTCATTTTTATGAATATCAAAAAAGTTTTAGTTTCTACGTTAGGTACTGTTGCTGTGTTAGGTGCAGGATTCTTTGCTAGCACCACTTCCGCTAACGCCGACGTCCGGGTAACGGTGAAGTCAGGAGACACGGTCGCTAAGATTGCTAATCAATATAAATCAAGTGTTTCGGCCATTGAAAAGGCCAACAGCTTAAAGAATGTTAACTTAATCTACGTCGGTGAATCCTTGACGATTCCAGATTCAACCACGTCAACGACTACGACCGCCGCAACAACTAATTCAGCAACAACTGGGTCAACACAGACGACGAACAACTACAGTAGTCAAAAGAGTACGGGGACTAGCACGTACAGTGGTCAGTCAACTTCTGCTTCCACTGGGACCACAACTAGCGCTACAACGTCATCTACCACGTCTAGCTCCGATTCTTCAGCGAAGTCTTGGATTGCCAACAAGGAGTCTGGTGGCTCTTACACGGCTTCTAACGGGAACTATTACGGGAAATATCAACTGACTAAGTCGCTTTTAAATGGGGACTACTCAGCTGCCAACCAGGAAAAGGTTGCTAATTCGTATGTGACTTCACGTTATGGCTCATGGGCTGCAGCCAAGTCCTTCTGGCAAGCAAACGGTTGGTACTAAACCGACTCGTTTAATCAGTTTGGTAAGTTAGCTAAAAAAATAAGATTATGAAACGACGGTGTTTCCTCTGAGGAGGACCGTCGTTTTTTGCTGGTATCAAGCGTTTTTTGACACCATTCAGCAAAAAGTGGGGTGGGCTGTCACGGTTCTGTAACATTCGGACAACTAGACTGTAACCTGAAAAGGTTATGATATTCTTAATAAATCCGTTAGGGGGAACCACGTTGAAGCTCAAGACATTCTTTATGGTTATTGTCATGGTCGTTTCCATGGCTCTACCTAGCGCCACTGGTGTGATTGGTACCACGACTGCAGATGCAAGTGTGAAGTACGTTTGCACGCTGACTAAGAAAGAAAAGAAAGCTAAGGCTTGGATCGCAGGAAAAGAGTCTGGCGGTAATTATCGCGCACGTAACGGTCGTTATTACGGGAAATACCAATTGACTGTTTCAATGCTGCACGGTGACTACAGTAAGTCGAATCAAGAAAAGACGGCTGATAATTATGCTCATAATCGGTACGGTTCTTGGCAGGGTGCGAAACGTCACTGGTTAGGCTACGGTTGGTTCTAAATTTAAAATTAATGGGTCCGAGATGAAAATCCTCGGGCTTTTTTGTTGTTTATAATTAAATTAATAAGGAGTTTCAAGCGTAAACGAACTTTTTCTTGAAAACGGTTACATTTTTCTTTAGACTAGGAGATAAGTCAAATGGGAGGAGTAACACTAATCATGGCAAAAACATTGGCAATTAATGCAGGCAGTTCCACGCTAAAATGGAAATTATTTTCTATGCCGGAAGAAACCGTTATCGCATCGGGGATGGTCGATCGGCTGAATCTTCCAGGGTCGATCTTTAAGGTCAAGTTACCAGATGGTAAGAAGATCGTCGACACACAGGATAACATTACCAATGAGCTTGCAGCGGCGATGGTTTTGACGCGGTTGAAATCTTACGGTATCGTGAAGCATTTGAGCGAAATTACCGGTGTTGGTCATCGAATCGTTGCGGGTGGTGAAGTCTTTAAGGATTCCGCGGTCATCACACCGATCGTACTGAAGCAGATCATGGAACTAAAGGACTACGCGCCGTTGCACAATCCAGTTCAAGCGTATTACATTGAAGTTTTTCAGCAATTATTGCCGGAAGCAAAACAGGTTGCCGTATTTGACACCTCACTGTACGCTGAGATGCCTGCGGTCAATTACATGTATAGTATTCCATATGAGTACTACGATAAGCTGGGTGCACGAAAATATGGCGCTCACGGGACGAGCCATCGTTATGTGGCCCACCGAACGGCTGAGATTTTAGGGAAACCCCTGAAAGATTTAAAATTAATTACATTACATTTAGGATCCGGTTCGTCGATTACGGCATTTGATCATGGTCAAGCACTGGATACGTCCATGGGCTTCACGCCATTAGCAGGGGTCATGATGGGCACGCGTTCTGGTGATATCGACGCCTCATTGGTCGCCTTTTTAGCGGAAAAATTAGGGAAAACAATGCCAGAAATGATTGCTATTTTGAATCATAAGTCTGGTCTGCTAGGAATTTCCGAACTGTCACCAGACCAGCGAGACCTTGAAAAGACACAGGACGAACGTCCAAAATCCAAGCTGGCTTTGGAAATGTTTGTGAACCGCGTCGTCCGGTACGTCGGCAGTTACATTGCTGAATTAAATGGTGTGGACGCTATCGTGTTTACAGCGGGTTCCGGTGAAAATGGTGTGGAAATGCGTCAAGCCATTGCGGATAAACTTGATTACTTTGGTATTGCAATTGACCCTGCTAAGAACGATTTTCGTGGCGAGGAACACATTGTTAGTCCAGACGGTGGGCGCGTGAAGGTACTGGTTGTGCCCACGAACGAAGAGCTCATGATTGTTCGCGATGTGGAACGATTGACGAAATAGCCGATTAAAAAATCACACCCCAACTACCAACGATGGTGGACGGGGTGTGATTTTTTTTGATTTAAGTCGTACGTTATGGACTCGGGGGAGCCAACGTATGTTCAGCATACCGGATACTTTAGGAAATTGCGAGCATTATGATGCTGTACTAATTAGGGGCAGAAAGGTCTTAGGCACAGATAGCTAGAGACCGTAAAGGCCGCGTGGGGTGATGGGTTAGGCAGGTTTGATTATTAATGATGCTTCAGTCAAAAGTGGGTCGTTAGGCTAACGCCAGGTTAGCTCATGTGGAGGTCACGTCGGCGATAGCCAAGCCAACCGACGATGACGAGAACAATGGCCAGGACAACCATCCAACTGAAGGTGGTCCAGTTCATCTCATGTTGTGGTACGCGGGGCATCCAGCCCGAGGGAGCAAGATTTTTGACCCAGGCGGGCAACTTTAATAGACTTCCCATGTAGACACTGATGAAGCCTAGGGCGAGATAGAACCAGCTGAGGGCTTTGAGTCGTGGCCAGCAGCCGACAAGGAGAACGCTGAGCGCCAAGAACACCCAAATTTCGGGGAGCTGAGCCCAGATACCTTGCCAAAACTCGCTGGCACTGATACCGTCCTGGACGTGCTTCAGGCTGGCATCGCCCATGACGACAATGCCGCCTAGTCCGCCAATATAAGCAAGGGTACTGGTGATAAAGGCAGTGCCGACGTAACTAAAGAGTAATCGCGTGCGACTAAGTGGTCGTGCGTAGAGGGCCTCGAGCCAGCCACGAGTCTCATCGCTGTGTAGCTTTAAAATCAGTTGCATGCCAGGAATGACGGCCACGGCCGCCATGATAATGGCTAGTAGCGAAGTAAAGCTGAGTAACACCTTATGGTTGGCTTCATGGACCATGGCTGTGCCAAAGACCTGTTGCATGGTCGGATTAGTTTTAAGGATATCGCCAATGGTGTTGAATACCGTTCCATAAGCGACACCAAAGATAATAATACCAACGATCCAGCCGATAATGACATTTCGTTGCCGCCGCCAAATCAGGGAAAGCGGACCACGAAGAAAGATTGAGGCAGTTCGGCGGCCTGGTCGTGTCGTGATGGCACCGGCACCAAGGTCACGGTGATTATTAGCTAGTACGGCTAGTTCTGCCAGAACGAGAGCCGATAATAAGCTTAGCCAAATGGGTGTCCAATTTGGCTGATTGTAAGGTGCCAATTTTTCGACCCAACCGAGTGGTGACCACCAAGTTAGATGGGGATGTTGCACATCGGTAATCATCCGCGCGAGATAACTGAGACCAAACAGACTGTAGGCTAAGCCAGTGGCGCCAGCTGAATGGTCAGCCAACTGAGCGGTCAATAGGCCAAGGATCCCAAAAAGGAGGCCGGTGCTAGCCAAGCCTAGACCAATCAGCCAGTCTCCTTCGATAGAGGCCCCGGGCATGTTAGCGGCGGTTAGTCCCAGACTATAAAGAATACCCAGAAAACCATTTATGAGGACTAATTCAGTGGCAGCGGCGGCTAGTGGCGCTGCCGTACCAACGGCGTGTGCCCGGACGAGCTCAGTGATGCCAAGATCTTCTTCATAACGAGTTGCGTGAATACTTAATGCTAGGTTCATGACGACCTGAATAAGCGCCATGAAGAGTAACATTTCATTCGCAAATATTTCGGCAGTGGTAACTTTACCAGTAAAGGAGAAGGCACCAAACATGGCGACAATACCAGGACTAGCTAGGGTCCCTTTAATGGCCGCAATTTCGGATTGCGTGCCGTAAATGCCTTCAAATTTCCAAGCAACACTGGTCATCAGAGCAGCAAGGAGAATGACCCACATGAGGATTCGGAACCGGTCGCGGCGTAAATTCAACCGAATCAGTTGACCAGTACGTCCGTAACGTGACATGATGATCACTCCTTTCCCGTGTAGTAGTGCATGAAGAGGTCTTCAAGGGTTGGTGGGGTGCTCTGTAGCGCGATGACCTGATGTTGCGAAAGGGCATCTATGACGGTACTGAGCTGCGCGTCTTCGACGGAGAACTGCCATTCATGTGGTTGATGACCTGCGGTGACGCCATGAGTACCGGCTAGAGTCGTGACGTCAAAGTCATCGCCTAACGTGACGGTAATCATCGTCCGGGTCAAGTGGCGCATTTCGGCTAAGCTGCCGGTTTCAATGATTTTTCCTTCGCGAATAATACCGATGCGGTCACACATGCGTTCAACTTCAGAGAGAATATGGCTGGAGAGTAAGACCGCTTTTCCACGGGTCTTAAGATCTAAGACGGCTTCTTGGAAGATACGTTCGTTCAATGGGTCTAGCCCGGAAGTGGGTTCATCGAAAATATAAAAATCGGCATCTTGCGAAAAGGCGGCAATGAGAGCAACTTTTTGCCGGTTCCCTTTGGAGTAAGTCCGGGCTTTCTTCGTCGGATCTAGACCAAACCGCTTGATAAGGTCATCGGTCTTGGCGGAGTGGGCGGTTCCGTTCATTTTAAGGAGGAGATCAATAATCTCTCCACCAGTCAGATTAGGCCAGAGGTAGACGTCGCCGGGAACATAGGCTAGGCGTTGATGAATGCTAACGCTATCAGACCAAACATTTTGGCCAAAGACAGTGGCGGTTCCACCACTGGCACGGATGATACCGAGTAGAACCCGGATAGTTGTTGATTTTCCAGCACCGTTTGGTCCAATAAAGCCAAAGACCTCACCGGGGCGGACATCAAAGGTGATATCCTTTAATGCTTGAAAGTGACCGAACTTTTTCTGGAGATGATTAATTTGAAGTACAGGATTTGTCATAAGCAATCCCCTCCTCACAGTTTTAAAATCGTTTACATCGTAAGCCCAGTAGATACGAAAGTCAACGAAAAGGTGAACTATTTTTCTGAAATAGTTCACTAAAATTAAAAGCGCAAGTGTTTTGCGGTATGATAAACTTAAGAACGATTAGTCATTAAGTTAGCGAGGGTGGTGGAACAAGTGGCAACCAATCAAGAGCGTAAGGTCCAACAGCGACAACGAATCTTGGAAGCAGCCATCAAGTTATTCACTCGAGATGGGTTTAAAGGAACGCACATCACGACGGTGGCTAAGGAAGCGGGAGTGTCACAGGTGACCCTCTATAAGTACTTTGATAGCAAGCTCGTACTCGGGCAGCAGGTTATAATTGAAATGATTATTCAAGGCTATGCCAGCTTCCAGAAGCTAATTGATGATGACACGGTACCATTTCAGGATATTGTCAAGGCTATGATGGCAAATAAGGTTAAACTGAGTGATGCAATTCATCCGGATTTTTATCAATTCGTGATTGATGAGATGCGAGGTGACTATCGAAGTAGCGCGGTTAAGCAGACCTATGAAGCCGGTGAAAAGAAGTTCTGGGATACTGTGGTCGCTCGCGGTCGGGCAGCCGGTATGATCAATCCCGATATTTCCGATGAGGCATTATTGTTGTACTTGCATATGTACGTGACATATTTTAGTACGGCTGATATTCCACCGAAAAAGTATCAACGATTGATCGATCAACTCATGCATTTGTTTTTTTATGGATTTGCTGGCGGCCCAATGTCGTCGCCAAAGTCGCAACCAACCGATCAGGAGGATGAAAAATGACAGACAAAGCAGTATTAGGAGCAGTACGGCAGTTTTCACAATCTAAAATGGGAAATGATGAAACGGGCCATGGGTTCGACCATATTCAGCGTGTCGTGGGCTTGGCAGACCGTATTGGACAGTCATATCCAGAAGCTGACCGGCTTGAGACCCTAACGGCGGCCTATCTACATGACGTTATCGATGAAAAATTAGTTACGGACACTGTCGCGGCTAGTAAAGAGGTTCGTCAGTTCCTGATTGACCAAGGGTTTACGACGGTGCAGATTGATACCGTATTTTTAATCATGGATAACATGTCTTACCATAAGACGCTTGATGGGACGGCTAAACCACTACCATTAGAAGGACAAATCGTTCAGGATGCCGATCGGCTAGATGCGATTGGGGCCATTGGCATTTCACGAGCAATCTACTTTGGGGGACATTTCGGCGAAAAAATTTATGATCCGGCCGTAAAGCCCCGAACCGAAATGACACATGCGGAGTATCGTAATCTCGATAACGAGACGATTATTAATCATTTTTACGAGAAGCTCCTGACCCTAAAGGACTTAATGAATACAACGGCAGCTAAAAAACTAGCCGAACATCGGCAACAAGTGATGCTAGATTTTCTAATCGAATATGAGGCCGAATGGAACGCGGAAGCTTGAGCAACCGCGTTTTTTTAAATTTAATCATGCATTTTCGGTCTAAAATGCGTATGATGGAAAGTAATGCTAATTAAGAGAGAAGAGAGATTCAGATGCAAACAGTGACTCAGCCTGAGAAGGTACCGAGAAAAAATTTAATTGCGATCTTTGCGATTGCCTTGATGGCATTCTTAGGGATTCTGGTAGAAACGTCAATGAACGTGGCGTTTCCAGCGCTAATGAAACAAATGCAGGTGTCATTGAACACGGTGCAATGGATCACGACAGGCTATCTTCTAATGGTGGCGTTGCTCATGATTACATCGGCCTTTCTAAAGCAACGTTTTACGAACAAGCAGTTATTCGTGGCCGCCGCAATGGCTTTTATTTTAGGAGATTTAATCTGTGCGCTCGCAACCAACTTTCCGATTTTGTTGATTGGTCGATTGATTCAAGCGGGTTGTGCGGGGATTGCTATCCCATTGATGTTTAACATTGTCGTAGAAAGTGTTCCACGATCCCGTTTAGGTTTCTATATGGGGATGGCGGGCTTGATCTTAATGATTGCACCAGCTAGTGGGCCTACTTTTGGCGGTATCATGGTTTATCTAGCAAATTGGCGAATGATTTTTTGGTCAACCTTGCCAGTTGAAGCGTTGATTTTGATTTTGGGGTTAACGGCCATTAAGCAGTTTTCACCCATAAAGCAAGTTCGGTTTAATTGGCTCCAGTTTATCCTACTGGCAGTGGCCTTCATTAGTTTTACATTAGGGGTCAACAGTGTTTCTTCAGCTGGTATTTTAAGTTGGAAATTTTTGGGTGGTGTCATTCTAGCCATAGCTGCTATTCTGCTGTATATTCAGGTGTCACGGCGTAGCGAACAACAATTGTTGAAGTTGGAAATCTTTAGGAATCCGGTGTTTACTTATAGTTTCTTTGCTTACGTTATCCTCCAATTCTGTAATATTGGAATTAACTTTGCGTTGCCAAATTATGCGCAAATCGTGGTTGGGGCGACATCTCTAATTGGGGGCCTGATGTTGCTGCCAGGTAGTTTGATTACGGCAATTTTGCAGCCATGGTTCGGTCATTTGTTGGATGAACATGGTGCGCGGCTGCCGATTTTGCTGGGCAGTAGTCTCTTTTTAGTTGCTGCGCTGATCTTTACGGTGTTTGGGCGCAACCTCAGTGTCGTTTTAATTTCGGCCATGTATGTTTTGTTCAGTATCGGCCGGTCGATGGCGTTCAGTAATACGTTAACGAATGGGTTAAAAGAAGTTGACATGAGTCAGCGGGCGGACGCGAATGCCATTTATAATACCGGACAGCAGTTTGCCGGGTCACTTGGAACAACGATTCTGGCGGCGTTGATGTCTTCCGTGAAGGTGAGCGGGATGTCTTATGCCCATGAGACGGCAATTGGAAGTCAATTGGCCTTTGGCTTGATCTTTGTTCTGAGCATCCTGAACTTTGGTTTTTATTTTATTGTTTTCCGTTATCAAAAGAATGATAAGTAATTGTAGGGGTTTCGTCAGGCTGGCGAGACGCCTTTTTTTAGGTAGTCGAGAAAAATGTCGAAATATTTGGTAAGCTAACGGGTGAAGTGAATTTTACTAATGGGAGTAGGTAGGAATGAAAGTAAAGCGACTGTTTTGGGGAGTACTGGCATTCATCACAATAATTGGATTAACGGCTTGTGGTCAATCAGCAGCGCCAGGTTATCAGGCGAAGAAGACGATTCGGACGGGGAAACTGCGAGCCACGACTTTTGCACTAGTCTCTAGTGCAGAGAACTCCAGCCTGAATTACCGTCAGCAATACCGGTACATCGAGGATATTGGGGATGGACGTGGCTATACGGCAGGAATCATTGGATTTACGTCGGCGACGGGTGACTTACGGACAGTGGTCCAACGGTATGTGCGCTTAAAACCGCACAACAATCGATTAAGAAAATATTTACCTGCGTTACGACGCGTCAACGGAACGGCTTCGCATCGCGGGCTTGGTCAACGTTTTGTGAGTGATTGGCATCACGCGGCAAAGGATGTTCAGATGCGTCACGCTCAGGACGCAGTTGTTGACCAGGAATATTTACGGCCTGTCCTACGAGCAGCACAAAAGGATGACTTGAGTCCATTGGGACAATATATCTATTACGATGCCATGGTCGTTCATGGGCCGGGACAAGACGCTAGTAGTTTTGGCGGCATTCGTCGCCGGGCGCTCAAGTTGGCCCGCTCGCCGAAACAGGGTGGCAATCAGGCAACGTACTTAAAGACTTTCTTGAAAGTTAGAACTCGTGTCATGCAGCAGGAAAAGGCGCACAAAGATCTATCCCGCTTAAACGTTCAACGTCAATTTATCAATGACCAGAATTATCGATTGGCTCGTCCCTTACACTGGAAAATGTACGGTGATTCTTACTATCTAAAGTAGGACTCCTCAAAAAGCATTGTCGTTGGACAGTGTTTTTTAGTGTCTCAAGGGGTTATCCCACGTCTGACTCTAAATCTAGCTGCTGTAATGCCGCGGGGAGTGAGCCCGTTTCCCAGAGATAATTGAGCTCAAGTAGTTGCGCGTAGCGGTCCTTACTCATGACGACCACGCTGTGTTTTGCCGGCAGCCTAATTTCGATTGCTTGCTGAGTTGCGGCAACTTGATGAAGAAGTTGCTTCGTGTGTGCATGAAGCTTAGCGAGTTGGTAGGTTTTCAATGGAATCCTCCTGGATGATGACTGGGCGTCTTTGACAGTAATCGTAGTATAGCAGGTTTTATCAGCGCTGAACAGAACAAATGTTCGTATTGAAACTTTGATAAGTCGCGCGGCTAACCGG
Organism: Levilactobacillus fujinensis; assembly: GCF_003946335.1. Taxonomy (GTDB): domain Bacteria; phylum Bacillota; class Bacilli; order Lactobacillales; family Lactobacillaceae; genus Levilactobacillus; species Levilactobacillus fujinensis. The sequence goes on along the minus strand of NZ_RHNX01000027.1, from coordinate 30,800 downwards.
CGCTAAGTGAATGTCTCTTTAAATTTATTACTTTATAAACGAAAATACATTTATGATTAGAATATTGACATTCTATTTTAATTATAGTTTAATTATTTTTAAGCATCTATGAGGGATGAGGAGGCGTCTATGTGGCGGATTATATTCAAGAACTTCGAAAAAAAGTTGGTAATAGTCCGGTAATTTTAACCTTTGCTGGTGGAATTTTAGTCGATCATCGACACAGAATTTTACTACAAAAGCGGTCAGATTTTAATCGTTGGGGATTACCTGGAGGTGCACTAGAATTTGGCGAAAGTGCACAGGAAGCCTGTGTCCGTGAATTCAAAGAAGAAACGGGGCTGATGGTTGCAATTACTGGACTTTTGGGCATTTCGTCTAATCAGATTCAGCGGTATCCCAATGGCGATATTGCCCAAGCAGTGGTCGTCACTTTTGCTGTCGAACGACTGGGTGGTCACTTACGACCCGATTACGATGAGACGTTGGCATTGACCTACTTTTCAGCTGCCGAGTTACCACCCATGTTAAACGCGCAACATGAAGATGCGGTGCAAAATTTTTTCTCCGGCAGTTATCCATGGTACGACTAAAAAGACGTCATCAGGATCACCTGACCACGCCTTTTTCATCTATTTTTAATGTTCTTTGATCTGTAATCCCAAGCGAACCAACAAATTGGTAAATAACGAAACCAGCAACGCGTAACTCAAGACCACCGCTAGGAGAATAATGGCGGCTGTGATGAATTTTAAAAAGCCACTGGCCAAGTTGCCCATGGTCAAGAGGACCGTTATAGCCGTCATAATAATGACAAAACCAATCAGTCCAATGCGGGAATTCGCGAAATCTGCCGTGCTGAGGTCGAAGCCGCCAATGCTGATATTAAGCGATAGCAAAATCATTACCGTCCAGCGGATTACGGGGTGATTGTCACCACCAATACTCTGAAAGAAGCCGGACCAGTCAAGGCTAAAGGGATCAGCGATGAGGGTCAACATCCCTTGAAAGAGACTGGGAATCAACGCTGCCGTCAGCGCGAGCAGGACCAGTGCGCAACCAAAAATAGGTGCAACACCAATAAAGAGGTTGCCGATAACTTGGTACCAATTACGTTGATTCCAGGTGTGATTGACGTAGCCCAAGGCTAAATCAGGCTGACCATCCGCACCGGATCGATTAGGATGAGGTCGTTTAACTAAACGAACCTTATCGATCCGGTGACCAAATAAAATGGCCGTCAATAGGTGACTTAATTCGTGAAAAAAGATGCCAATAAACCCGAGGTAAAGTTCACTATTAATACCAAAACCATTGGCTAAGAACTTTTTGGTGTCACGATTCAAGTAGGTCAGCAACGTCACGAACGCAAAGGGAATCACTAAGAGGTCAAGGCCAACGATCCCTAAGTTTTTAAAGATCAAATTGAGGTCCGTATTCATGGCCCTTACTCCAGCAGGTCGGTGAACGTGCCGTGAACCAACCCAGCCAGTGCGGTGGCATCGAGTTCGACGGAACGACCGATCTGGCCGGAGGAAACTAGAATAGTGCCTTGTTCTTGGGCGGTAGTATCGAAGTAAATTGGAAAATGGTTCTTTTCCCAAATACCGACAGGGGTGTTGGCACCGTGTTCGTAACCCGTCGTTTTTACCAGGTCTTTTAGCGGAACCATATCGACCTTTTTATTACCGGAGGCCTTGGCCAACTTTTTCTCGTCGAGATGTTCGTCGATTGGCAGGACACCAACTACGGGACCGGTCGTGGGACCACTAAGGACTAACGTTTTGTAGATGTGGTGTTCATCAACATCTTCATGATCGACCTCAAGCTGGGCCACATCACCCTTGGTGTGGGTCGCAAACTCAAATTGTTTATATGTGATCTTATTTTTATCAAGGATCTGTTCAACTAAAGTCTTATGCAGGCGTTTGTCTTTTTTCTTTTTGGCCATAAAAATCACCTTTCAAAATTAGAATTAATGTTTACTGTCCGTGTACTACCGGTCATTGTAACGGATTTATTCGGTAAATAATCCGGGAGTCATCACTCGAATAGAACTGTATGTCGATTATAAAAATATAAATTGGACCGCACTTTAAAAATAAATGGGACGGTTGTTTTCCAGTAAAAGAAGACACCGCCGCTAAAACCTGTTATACTCTACTCACAGAGAATGTCTAGTTGAAGAGTTTATGAGGAGATATCATGGCAGATTTAGTCTATCGACAGGTGATGCGGGACTTAAAGCAGCGCATCCATCAAAATGAATTTCCCAACAAGCGGCTACCTGACGAGCGGAGCCTTAGCGAAGCCTACGGAGTTAGTCGTAGCTCAGTCAAGCGCGCACTCAGTGTTTTAGCCAATCAGGGAATTATTTTTAAAAAGCGTGGGTCAGGCACCTTTATTAATCCATTATATATGAAAAACCAAACTATTTTTCAATATGAAGGGTCAAATCTGGGAATTACTGACAGTATGAAGTCGGCCGGCACAACGCCTGGTATTCGGCTCCTGAATTTTAACGTGGTCCCAGCAAGTAAGGAAATTCAGCAGGACCTCTTCTTAGCAGAAGGGGATTTCGTTTACGAGATCAAACGGTTGCGGTTGTTTGAGGATAAGCCTTTTATGATTGAGACTGGCTATATTCCGATTAAGATTGCGCCAAACTTGTCACAAAAAACCGTGGCGGATTCTATTTTTAATTATTTGGAGAGTCAGGGTAAGGTCGTCACCAAGTCCTTCATGTCGATCCAGGCCCAACCTTCGACAGCGGACGATCAAGAGCTGCTTAATTTGAAGCCGGTAGAACCCGTAGGCATCATGGAAGGTATTTTCTTCTTGGATGATGGGACACCATTTGAGGTTTCTAACATGCGGCTACACTATCAATATTTGAACTATAACACCTTTGTTTCATTAGATGAAGAATAAGCACCATGCAGCGGCTGCCCTCGGGTGGCCGCTTTTTTGAGTCGTTTGCTAGTATAGCAATTCAACGGATTTTAGCCAAGTTAGACGATTAAGTGTGAGGCTCAGAGAACAGTACGCAAATCGGCGTAGATTAGTTGGCAATTACCGATAATTTCAGAATGATTAGCGACCTAAATCTATTTGGGCCTTCTTTTTATAAATTGATACGGTCCAATTTATAAAAAGGTTGACTTTTCTGTAAAACGGCCTATCATAGGGACTGTAAAAGTCATCCCGGTATTCATTACGAGATAAATTTTACACATTTTCTATCAACTAGATTATGCAGTTACGAATTCAAAGAAGGAGTGTTAATTACATGGCAAATACAGACTTCGACTCCAAGGCATACTTGGAAGGCGTTGACAAGTACTGGCGTGCAGCGAACTACCTGTCAGTTGGACAGTTATTCTTGCGTGACAACCCATTATTGAAGCGTGACTTAACCTCTGATGATGTAAAGATTAAGCCAATTGGTCACTGGGGAACGATTGTTTCTCAAAACTTTATCTATGCTCACTTAAACCGGGCCATTTTAAAGTACAACTTGAACATGTTCTACATTGAAGGTTCAGGTCACGGTGGTCAAGTTATGGTTTCTAACTCATATCTTGATGGTAGTTACAGTGAAATTTATCCAAACATTTCCGAAGACGAAGAAGGTTTGAAGCGTTTATTCAAACAATTCTCCTTCCCAGGCGGTGTTGCCTCTCATGCCGCACCTGAAACACCAGGTTCTATCCACGAAGGTGGGGAACTTGGTTACAGCCTTTCTCATGGGACTGGTGCTATCTTAGATAACCCAGACGTCATTGCCGCTGTTGAAATTGGTGATGGGGAAGCTGAAACTGGTCCTTTGGCTGCTTCATGGTTCTCAGACAAGTTTATTAACCCTATCAAGGATGGTGCGGTATTACCAATCATCAACATGAACGGGTTCAAGATTTCTAACCCAACTATCCTGTCACGGATGTCTGATGAAGACTTAACGAAGTACTTCCAAGGCATGGGCTGGGATCCACACTTTGTTGAAACCGATGGCTCAGACCATATGAAGGCTCATGAAGACATGGCTAAGGTCATGGACGAAGTGATCCCTGAAATCAAGAACATTCAGAAGAATGCGCGTGACAACAACGACGATTCATTACCAGTATGGCCAATGATCATTGTTCGCTCACCTAAGGGTTGGACTGGTCCTAAGAAGGACTTAGATGGTAACCCTATCGAAGGCTCCTTCCGTGCGCACCAAGTGCCAATTCCTGTTGACGCCGGCGACATGGAACACGTTGACATGCTCACTGACTGGTTGAAGTCTTACAAGCCAGAAGAATTATTTAACGAAGATGGCTCGCTTAAAGCTGACGTCCGTGCAATGGCACCTAAGGGTGAACAACGGATGGCTATGAACCCAATCACAAATGGTGGGATCAAGCCAGAACCATTGAAGTTGCCTGACTACAAGAAGTATGCCGTTGATACGACTGAACATGGCAAGACGATTGCCCAAGATATGTTGGTTTGGGCTGACTACTTGGCTGACGTTATGAAGTTGAATCCAGATACGTTCCGTGGCTTTGGTCCTGACGAAACTAAGTCTAACCGGCTTTACGCTGCGTTGGATTACGGTAAGCGTCAATGGATGGAAGACATTCATGAACCAAACGACGAAAACATGGCGCACTCTGGCCGAATCATTGATTCACAACTTTCCGAACACCAAGCTGAAGGTTGGTTGGAAGGTTACGTTCTGACTGGTCGTCATGGTTACTTCGCAACTTACGAATCATTTGGTCGCGTTGTGGATTCAATGTTGACCCAACACTTCAAGTGGTTGCGTAAGGCTGCTGAACAAGACTGGCGTCATGACTATCCATCATTGAACTTCGTGGATACGTCAACTGTCTTCCAGCAAGATCATAACGGTTACACCCACCAAGATCCTGGGATGTTGACCCATTTGGCTGAAAAGAAGCCTGCCTTTATCCGTGAATACTTGCCAGCCGATGCGAACACCTTGTTAGCCGTCGGTGATGTTGCATTCCGGAGCCGCGAAAAGATCAACTTGATTGTGACGTCTAAGCACCCACGTCCACAATGGTTCTCCATTGATGAAGCCACTAACCTGGTTCACAATGGTTTGGGCTACGTTGACTGGGCATCTACTGACCAAGGTCAAGAACCTGATATCGTCTTCGCTGCAGCTGGTACTGAACCAACTTGGGAATCATTAGCCGCAATTTCATTATTGCATGACGAATTCCCTGAAATGAAGATGCGCTTCATCAACGTTGTTGACCTGTTGAAGTTGCGTTCACCTAAGTTGGATCCTCGTGGGATTTCTGACGAAGAATTCGACCGTCTGTTCACGACGGACAAACCAGTTATCTTTGCCTTCCATGGCTTTGAAGACTTGGTTAAGGATCTCTTCTTCGATCGTCACAACCACAACTTACACGTTCATGGTTACCGTGAAAACGGTGATATCACCACGCCATTTGATATGCGTGTCTTGAACCATTTGGACCGTTACCACTTGGCTAAGGAAGCCGTTAGCGATATTGATGCGTACGCCGTTAAGGGTGCTTACTTTATCCAGCGGATGGACGACATGGTTGCTAAGCACAATGCTTACATCCGTGAGGTTGGGACCGATTTGCCAGAAGTTAACGCTTGGCAATGGAAGCCACTGAAGTAATTCATTAATACTTTGATTAAAAATAGGAGCACGTTACTGGCCATTGCGGCCGGGAGCGTGCTCCTTTTTGGGATGTGGTGTTTGAAATGGACATATACAATTTGAGCCGGAGGGTGGCTATTTTCACTAATTTTGCCGTGATGATTCCTACTGTCGCAAGAGTAAGGTGAATAGTTTGGCTTTCGACTTTTAGCGAGATGATACAAAAAATACCGGCGAGATTTGTGAGAACAAGTCTAACCGGTATTTTCTAATGGTATACTAATATTATTCTGGTGTCGTCAGACTGACCGTGATGATGCGAACGTCATAGCTAGCGTTAGGCGCTTGAATGGTGACGGTGTCGCCAGGATGGTGGCCTAACAGTGCCTTTCCTAACGGCGATACGCGGGTAATCTTGCCGGCGTTGAGGTCGGCCTCTTGGGTCCCAACGAGTTGATAAGTGTCCTGGTCGTCGTCATCCATGAAGGTCACGGTGACCCATTTGCCTAATTCGACCACGTCATCGTTGGTGGGGGCGACCACCTTAGCGTACTGTAGTTGCTTGTTGAAGAAACGTAGCTGACTTTCCAAATGCCGCAGGTCCCGTTTAGCAGCGGAATATTCGGCATTTTCTGAGAGGTCACCGTGGGCTCGAGCTTCGGCCAGAATTTCGATTTTTTCCGGTCGGTCGGCTTCTAGCGTGGCAATTTTATGTTGTAAGTCGCGGTAACCGGCTGCTGTGATGGGGTTGAAATCACCTGAAGTTGCCATCGAAACACCTCGTTTCATTTCTAGTTTGTCTTCATTCTACATAGTAATTTTCAAAAAGAAAAGGGAGTCTTCATATTGAAAGTTTTCGGTCGATTTTGGTTAAAGCAGGCAGGTATCGGACTAGTCTTTGTCCTGATCGTTGCTGTCTTAGGTCATTTTAATTATGCCAAAGGTCAGTTGATAGGTGGGTTTACGGGTGCCGACTGGTATTTCCTATTGAGTTGGATTTGTTTTCCCTTTGCCAAGTGGGTCGTCTTGATGGACGACAGAGATCTTCAAGCGCCCATCTTCCATCGCCGGCGCCGGCGCCGTAGACAGGCAGCTGATGAGACGGCTTCAGTTTACGAAAAAATGGCCAAACCGGAGCAGGCCCCTCGGTTAACGGCAGCACCTAAGACGACGCAAGCGTGGTATTGGCGGTTGTTGATTGACATCGCTTTAGCCTTCATGGCCCCCATCATCTTGGGCGGTTTCGTCACTTATTCCCTCAAGCACAATTAAATTGTGCTGTTCAACTCCGCATGAACGTTAAAAAAATGACGTTTTTGCTGCTTAACGTTTACCAACTGGAAAGCATGTTAAAGTAATAACAGTTGGAAGGGGTCAGTTTTACGGCAACTGATTTTGTGGGTCAATGGATTAAAGTGTGAGCGATTCAGTGGATTGATCCATCCGGCCTTACATCCCACGATTATCTAATCAAAACGGGCGGCCTGATAGAACGTCAAACGTAACTTAGGCGAGTAGCAGTTTCATTGCAATGAGCTGAAGAGTAAGTGATGGTTATTGGAATGCCTAGGGGTTATGCGACGTTAGAACTTGGGGGAGTGCTAATAAAGCCAGCACCGGCAATTAAATAATCAACTTAAAGAAGGGCTACCTGCGGGTGGTTCTTTTTTATTAGAGCGTGAAGCAAGGCGTCTAGGTTCTGAGCATTAACGAGAATAATTTTTCTGTTCGGCAATGCCGGACAGGAGAATTATTTTTGTTAAGCGCAGGAACCTGCCTTGCGAAGCGCGTTTTAGAAGCCGCCAGAATCGGGATATAAAATTCGGAATCCAGTTTAGCGCAGTCAACGAGTCAGCCTCATCTAGGCAACCATGATGTTAAGCGCAGGGGCCTGCCTTGTTCTACGCGTTTCAGAAGCCGCCAGAATCGGGATATAAAATTCGGAATCCAGTTTAGCGCAGTCAACGAGTCAGCCTCATCGAGGCAATCATGATGTTAAGCGCAAGAACCTGCCTTGTTCTACGCGTTTCAGGAGCCGCCAGGATCGGAATATAAAATTCGGAATCCAGTTTAGCGCAGTCAACGAGTCAGCCTCATCTAGGCAGTCATGACGTTAAGTGCAGGAACCTGTCTTGTTTTACGTATTTCGGAATCCAGTTTAGCACAGTCAATCAGTCCAATGTAGTAAACCAATTGTTCGATTAGATGATTTGAAAGTTACCGTTACGCTTTGTAAATCAGTGAGTCTCTCACATGTCACTCAAAAAATCTTAGTAGCTTACGTCAGTACCATCCGAGAAACATAACTCAGCACGCCAAGTACCTAACAAGTCAAATCCTTAACTAGTGAATATGCTAATCAGTGAATTAACAGAATGGTTTTAGCCATTTCAGAGATTTCGTGACGAAAACAATTGCACGCGGCGAATTTTCAGGTTACATTAGTGGGTGATAGGGTTATATAGTATTTAATAAAAAGGAGTGTGATTTTGGTGCTAGCCGTTTATCTCTGCGAGGATAATCCCGAGCAACTTAAACACTACACGGACACCGTGCAGCGATATATTATGATCAATGATTACGACATGCAAGTTCGGCTAGCTACGCCAAGTCCACAGGCGCTATTGGCCGATTTGACGACCAATCCGCCGGAATATGCGCTATTTTTTCTCGACATCGAGTTTCCAGACGAAGAGACGACGGGATTGGAAACGGCGATTGCCATCCGCCAGCAGTTGGGGTTTGCGGAAATCGTCTTCGTAACGACCCATTCGGAAATGGCGCTGTTAACTTTTGAGCGAAAGGTGGAGCCCATGGATTTTGTGGTCAAAGACCTCGGGCGTGCGCAGATCGATCAGAAATTGCGAGAAAATGTTGACTATGGGTATCAGCGATATACCAATTACTTAGGAAACACGGAAAATCTTTTCAGTTATACCATTGGTGGTCGGGAATTTAGTTTGCCAATGGGCGATGTTTATTTCGTAGAAACTGCTGAAACGCCACATAAAGTAACCGTTCACGCGGTGAGTCAGTTGGTCGAATTTCCTGGGTTTCTCAAAGATATTGCGGATCAATATCCGGAGTTGTATCGAACGGATAAAAGTTTTCTGGTCAATCTGAATAATGTGAGCGGTATCGACACGACTAACCGGCGTTTGATTTTTCCTAATGGCGATGAGACTGATGTGGCGACACGGCGCTTTCATGAGGTGAAGACGTTGGTGCAGAAGCATTTGAAAGCGTGAGTAGGTGACAATAATGTTGCATGTCTTCGATCAAAATTTTTGGATAAATTTCGTGTTGGCTGTGACCATGCAGTGGTTTTTGACGCTGTGGATTGGGTTGATTCGACCACAGAACTGGAAATTGCCACTAAAATGGATGGGGTGGGCGCTGATTCCAGCGTTCATTGGTCGACCGTGGGCACTGATGTTACCACCACTTAGCGCGCTCTTATACCTTATTCATCATCGACGTAAGATGGCGCTGATTTTTGTGAATGCAACGATCGTTATCTATATGGTAGTGGTGCTCGTTAATGATTTAGTCCGCCAGGTGATGATTGAACTCTGGGGCCTCCCATTTTGTCAGCTACCATGGGTGATGGTGGGGCGACTCTCCTTTCAAATTTTAATCTATTCACTGATTTCACTGGCAGTGTCTGGGATGCGAATACAGCCCGGAAGCTTAGAGCGGTTGTCGTTTAGTCGTAAGGAACAGCGGACGGTGACAGCGTTGATGGGCAGTCTGGCCATCTTAGCACAATTTTCGTCCGTCGTTATTCACAAGTTGGACATTACACACGCAATGTTAACGTTTGTACTGAGTATTGAACTGGTCATGATCCTGCTGATCAGTGCCAGTTTATTTATTTTTCTCCAGAGCTTCTTCCATCGGCAAAAGTTACGGGCGTTGTACCAGGAATCACGAATTCGGACACGTTATGATCGCCGAATCTCTGACCAAGTTCAGGCCATTCGTCAGTTCAAACAACTGTATCAGAAACAGATGTTACAGCTCGGATCGTATCTTGATAACGAAGACTATGCGGGATTGACGGCCTATTATCAAACTTTAAATGACCGTTGGCAGGCGACAAGTCAATTAGCTGGCATGGAAGAAGAGGGCCTACAACGGTTGGGTGACCCACCACTGAAAAGCCTACTCTTCCAGAAAATTTTGGCCGCACAGAATCAAGGTAGCAGTCTGCGCTTGGAAATTCCAGATAAGGTGCAGTCGATTCCCATGAATAGTATGCAACTCCTACGAATCATGGGAATTCTGCTGGATAATGCTTTGGAAGCCGGTCCAGTGGGCACTGACACGGAGATTCACTGTGCGGTGTTGGATTATCCAGGTGCAGTTGAACTTTCAGTAGCGAATCCAGTGTCACCTGACCGGCCACCGCAGATCAATCGCTTTATGGCGGCAGGATATACGACTAAAGGTGGTAGTCATGGCCTGGGATTGAGTACTGTTCATGACATTATTTCACAGACCAAGAATGCGGCTTTGCAGATTGAAGTGAAGCGAAGTATGTTATATTTTACGATTATCTTGACTAAACCAGGGAGGTCTTTAGCGTGATCACAGTGGGGCGAGTAAGCTACACACTGGCGAATTTCTCGCTGGCCTTTTGGTTTGTTTACTTTCAATACTATTGGTTTCCCCGGTTACGGAATGACCGGTTCATGCACCAAGAACACTTTTTCTTACTTTACTGTGCGTTAATGGCCGGTGGCTTTTCGCTCCTAAATACGCTAACATCGTTTGAAACATCGAGCACGTTGATTGGTGCGATTCCCATTGCTTTTTTGTTGGGAATAGAAGTTGCCATTATGGGCTACTACCGGCATTGGGAGTATCTGCCGGCGTTCATTGAGGTGTCGATTTTAGCGTACCTATTAATTGAATTTGTCGATATGATGATTATTTCAGTGACGATTCAATTTACCAGTATGACATTTGCTGTCAGTGTCTGGGGGACGTTGACGGAGCTGGTTGTTGATAATATTATCTATGCGCTCTTGGCGGTGGGAATCTGGCTGACCCGGGCCCCCATGGAAAATATGATTCAGGACATTATGGGACGGTCAACGGAATACTTTTTCTTGGGGTTTATGTCGGTGATTGCACTGGCCTATATCTTATTTGAATATTCCCTGCAAACGCTGCAACAGTCGGAACAGTACTTGGTCTTCTTAGCAGGAATTGCTGGCATCTTACTGGTTGGGCTGACATTGAGTACTTATATTTTGATGCAAACGCATTTACAAGAAGGCCACACACGACTTCAAATGCAGCAGCATGAGTTTCGCGAGCAGTATACGGCCGAGCTGAATCGACAGATGGGGGAGGTTCGTAAGTTTAGTCACGACTACCAGAACATGCTCTTGGGTCTGGGGGGGTATCTGGAAGACAAGGACTATGCGGGATTTCGTCAGCTTTATATCGATATCCGGTCGAAGTGGGCAACTAGTAATGCCGCTGAGTTAACGATTGGTGATCTCAATAACGTGCCTAGTCCGACACTAAAATTTCAACTGTACCATAGTTATTTACTAGCACAGCAGAGTCAAGTCCAACTCTTTGTTCAAACGCCGGAGCCGTTAACGGCAACAGTCACAACGCTAAAGGAACTGGGCGAAATCATTGATCAGGCGTTGCCGCCGATGTGGCCGGTGGTGGGCCAGTTGACGCCAGCGATGGTGACTTTAGAATTAAAGGAGATGGGTGGTCAGCTTCGATTCTCGCTGACGTTCCCGGTACCAATCGATGCCAAATTAGACGGTCATACCCGAGTGACGGCTCAAAAGGGAACACTGGACTTTTCAGAATTACGCGAATCACTTCCCCAGTCGGCCACAATGGCCCTCCAACTCAAGCTTCATTGGGGTCAGTTAATTGTAACGTTGCCGACGGGGTAGCCCAGGCCTTGGACTATTCACAAAGTCCGTAGGGTGAACCGTTAACCGAAGAGTAATAATTCAGATAAGCTAAGTCGATGAAAACGCTTGCAATTCTACAGCTGTCTGATATACTAGGACTTGTAATAGCAATGAATCACGTTGGGAAGTTAGCAAATAGCGGTATTTGATAGGTTCCCGACTTTGTGAAGAAAGCTTCAATTAAACGAATTAGAGTTTTCTTCATGATACGATTAGTTTTCCCAGAACTAAGCGCATCTTGGTTTTAACTCAATACTACATATTGAGATTTAGTAGCTATTCTGAGTAAACAGCGTTTTCCTGACTACAACCTGTGATTATGTTGAATTACTCTAATGATGCTAATGCGGCCGGAGAGTGGTTACTCCGGTTTTTTTGTATATAAACGTGCTCCAGTAGCTGTTTAGGTCCTGCGCATTAAAGAGAATACTCCTTCTATTCGGCCATTCCGAATAAGAGGGCTATTTTTGTTAAGCGCAGAAACTTGGCTACTGGAACATGTTTCGGAGGAATGCAGGACCGAAATATGAAGGCAAGAGCAAGCTAGTAAAGTCAACCAATATCAGGCGAACGACAGTTTCTGGATAGAAATTCTATTGGAATTAGCTTTAGTTCCCTCTAAAAAGGATAGTAATTTTACTCGTAACCTAAAATTTTACAAAAAAAGGCGCCAATTGGCCCTCACCAATTGGCGTTACTTAAAGTATCTAACGATAAATATTAATGGCACCCCAGATTAATAGGATGGCTAGCAGCACGATCAGAATAAGCAATGCTAATTTTTGTTGCCAACGCATCGAATCCCCCCTAGCCGTTGAACTCAGTATAAGTATAACAAGCGGCAATGGTTAACAGTGACAATCGTCTAAATCGTAGAAAAATCGACGATAATGCTAGGTTGTCTGTTCTCAAGGTAAAAGGTGTTACACGATTTTACATATAGACTAGGATTACTTAGAAGTCATCAAAATCGGCCGGTACAGGCGCCGTTACAGTCGTTTTTGGTTCACCTAAGGTAAATGGTTGAGGAAAGACCAAACGCCAACAGTGTAGTCGCAGACGGCTTTTACTGGGGGGACCATAAAGCGGATCGCCAATCAACGGATGCCCCGCTGCGGCAAGATGAACACGGAGCTGATGGGTTCGACCGGTCTCTAACCATAGCTGAACGAGTGTCGCCCCACTTTTGTGTTTGACGACGGTATAGTGTGTCACGGCTGGCTGGGCGTGATCCCCGTTGATTTGACGTTTACGTTTATCCTGGAGGTCTCTGCCAATGGGGGCATCAAAGACACCGGTGCCAGTCAATGTGCCAATCACCCATGCCAGGTAGGTCCGCTGGACGCGCTTTTCCGCGATGTTACGTACCATAATAGGAACGACAGCGGGCGTCTTGGTCATCATTAAGGCGCCAGTCGTCTCCTGATCGAGGCGACTAAGAATGTAGGGCCCAGGCTGATTAGCGCCGAGATAAGCAGCGACGTGGTTCAGCGTTGTTCCACGTTCGCCGGGCTGATTAGGATGGGTCTTACTGCCACGCGTCTTATTAATGATGAGCAGATCGGCCGTTTCATAGAGGACGGATACAGTCGCAGCACTGTCTGGGTCGACATCGGGAAAGGGTTCCTTGAAGTCCTGGGGGATAAAGGTAAGTTGAATGGTCTCACCACCGGTCACTAGCTGATTCATGGAACGATACTGATTATTAACCAGCACTCGGCGGTTCAGGCGCAAGTCATGAACGAGGTGACTGGGAAGGAGCCACGCCGTCAAAAGTTGGCGGAGGGGCATCGGTGGCTGTACTTGTGGGAGTGTTCGAGTGTAAGTCCAATGCATGAGCTGGCCTCCAATTTCAAATGCAATACAAAATGACCCCCTGCTAAGCAGAAGGCCATCTTTTCAGTTAAAGTTATTTGCTCGCTTCTTCTGGCTTAACGATCAGTACATCGCAGATAGCGGAGCGGCTGACGTAGTTGGTTACAGAACCGACCATTAACCGTTCAACGGCGGTCAAACCAGTCGAGCCAATGACAATTAATTCTGACTTGTGGTCTGCTGGGAATTCCCGCGCGATAACGGGCTTTGGGTTCCCAAAACGAACGTGGATGCTGACATCGGGAACGCCGGCATCGATGGCTTGTTGCTTGAGTGCGTCGAGTCGGTCTTGAACGTCTTGAGAAAGCTTGTAGATGACGTCACCACTGACGGCACCACCATAAGTATCGCTGAATTGATTCACTTCAAGCACGTTTAAAATATCTAGATGCGTATTATTGCGCTTTGCGACTTCGATTGCTTTTTCTAAGACTGGCTGGGTTGCCTTGGAACCGTCAACGGGAACCAGAATGTTCTTATATTGTTGTAACATATGGAATGCCACCCCTTCACGAGTCATGTTAAAACTTTACCTTTACTATATCATTTATTTTACGGTGTGTAAGCACTTAATTGTCGCCAAGTGAACTGAAAATAGATGTAAAAGCCGTAGTTTCGGGAATTCATGAAAAATAAAAAATCCCACGAATTAAATAAATGGTGAACAAAGTGGTCTGAAATTGTCTTTGTGCCTATCCCCATTATCACAGGAATTGTATTGGGTCGCAATCAAATTGCTTATTTGGATAGACAGATGATAAAAAAATAAATTTTTAGACAGAGATTGGGGTAGCCAAAGCAGATCAAAGAACCGGGTGAAACGGTTTCGGTTATAAGCTAGATAATAGTTGGACGTGTGGCTGCGAGTTGCGGGCTAGTAATCAGCGCGGACTCCTGTATAGTTGGTCCATACAGAGCAACGAAATTTAAAATTGGCTCGATTAGGGAAGGGGAACGCGCGGACAACAAAAACCATCGAACCGGATAGATTCGATGGTCTCGTGAATCAAATAAACCTGAGGTTACTGTAACTTGCTTGAAGTGAGGGACAAACTGCTCCAGAATTCGGTGTTAGCAGGACTGACATCGTAGCCCTTAACACGATGGTTAACTGGGTACCAGTTGTAGCTAAAGCTTAATGGTGCGACAGCAGCTTGGTCGTTCATGTATTCTTGCCATTCCTTGAAGATCTTGGTCCGGTATTTATCATTGAAGGACTTGCTGTTGTTCATTTCAGCCATCAATTGGGTATTCTTCTTGGAAACAAAGTGACCCATGTTGTAAGGCGCTGTTACACCGTACAACTGCGTAGGAGTTGGTTCTGATGAAGTACTCCATGCGGCGGCGTAGATGTCAATCTTACTTTGCTTTGGTGCTTGGAGGGTTGAGTAGAAGCTGTTCATTTCCATGGTCTTGCCACCAGTGAATTGAACGTCCAAACCAACCTTGTGCCATTGTTGCAGGTAGTCTTGGTATTCAGCGGCGGAAGTCGAGTTTCCAGTCATGGCACCGAAGTGAATAACTAACTTCTTACCATTAGGATCTGAACGCCACTTACTACCATTACGCTTCTTGTAGCCAGCTTCGTCAAGCAATTTTTCAGCCTTCTTGACGTTCAATGGGAAGCCCTTAGCACTTGAATCCCAGTATTTCTGGAATACAGGTGGTACCAAGGTGTTCGCACGCCAAGTGATTCCGTTCCCAAACTTCTTGTAAACTTGATCGACGTTCAGAGCGTACATCATAGCTTGACGCAGATTCTTGTTCGCCATCTTGCTATTCTTGTCCATGACGTTCTTGTTGGTCTTGGTGTCGAAGTGACCAACGTTGAAGCCAAAGTAACTGTAAGCAAGTGCTGGTTGACCAGCCTTGGCGTAACCCTTGACGTTCTTCAATTGCTTGTAGGAAGTTCCACCTAAGCTAGAAATTGTGAAGTCGTACTTCTTGGATTGGATAGCCTTAACAATGTTGTTAGTTGAAACAACGTTGATATTGATGTGCTTGATTTGTGGTGTCTTGCCATAGTAGTACTTGTTTGTTGACCAAGTCGTGGATTCACCTTCGACAACTTTATCCAGCTTGTAAGGACCCGTGAAGATAGGGTCTTTCCGAACTTGCGTAGAGGAAGCTAACTTGGCAATTGGGACGTTCTTGATGTATTCATAAGGTTCAACGGTACTCCAGATGAAGGAATTTCCAGCGAACTTCATACTTGGTGTGATTTTGGTTAAGTGAATAACAGCGGTGTTACCCTTTTGACCATCGGGATAGGTAATTCCGGAGATGGTCTTAGCGGTACCAGCATGGTAGGCTGCCATCCCTTTGATAGCGTTAAAGTCGGAGGAGTATTGTTGTGAAGTCGTGTTCTTGTTAGCAACGACTTCGTAAGCATACTCGATATCCTTAGCGGTAACGTCCATTCCGTTGGACCACTTAGCATTAGAACGTAATTTGATGGTTACGGTCTTAGCTTTACGGTTGATCCGTTGGTTAGCAAGTCCACCATCGATAATCTTATAGTTCTTGTCGACGTTGAACAGAGAATCGCCACCACCAGGAGAGAAGACATCACTGTCTTCGGCGTTAGTGGCTAAAACGGTGTCAGAAATTCCTTGGAATGGTGAATCGTTGGCTTCTGCGACTTTCAATGTACTGTTGTTGTCAGCTGTCTTGTCAGTAGCTTTTGTGTTTTTGTAAGCAGAACTTAACTTCAATGAAGCTCCGTTATTTGAACTGCTACTTGACTTAGATGAGCTTTTGCTTGAACATGCAGCGAGACTAACAGTTGCGAGAACTGCCATCGCTGATAACACAAGTTTCTTTTTGTTCATGCTATGTTTCCCCCTTGTGTAAGATCCTCTAATATAGGTGCTGGCCAATTCTCCTCAGGATCGGTCGGCGAAAACGAAACTGCCATGGATACGGTTGGTGGCTGGGTAGGCACCATCTCCTTAAATGAAGTGATTTCTCCAGTTAGTCGGCGGCGCCTTGCCGTTGCGAAGCATCTGCAGCGCGACGAAGAACTTGGCCGATATAACTAATTGATAGACATAGAACAACAATTTCTAGGGCTGCGGGTAACCAAGTCCACCAGTATAATGTGATGTTGCTGGGGTCATTGGCGTTTGCAATCATGGTCCCTAAAGAAGGTGTTTGGTTAGGTAACCCAAAGCCCAGGTAGGAAAGCCCTGTTTCAACCCCGATGTTTTCGGCGAAGGATAATGTACAGTCGACGATAATCAAGGAAGAAATATTTGGCATGATTTCTTTGAAGATGATTTTCCAATGGTTGGTTCCGGAAGTCTTGGAAGCGGCCACGTAATCTTTCTGTGTTTCAGCCAAGGTCCGTGAACGAATCAATCGTGACGTTCCTTCCCAGTAGAAGATGGAGAAGATGAACGTTAAGGAAACTGAGTTGTAGTGGGGGATAATAGTAACTAACACAATGATCATCATGGTCATTGGTAGCATCATCATGAAGTCATAAACCCGTTGCATGCCCCAGTCAATGTAACCGCTGAAGTAGCCGGAAATTAATCCCCAAGCAATACCAAAAGTTGATGAAATAACAGTCAAACCAATTGCAATCCCAATAGAGTTACGAGACCCAACAATCAATTGTTTAGCAACGGAACGACCACCTGAATCAGCACCTAACCAAAAACCAGCGGTAAAGGGTTTATCGAAGTAGTCCATGATGTTGGTTTCCATCATCTTTGGTGTATTGATGAAGAGGGCACCGATCATCACGAAGACGATAAAGCCCACAACGATAATGAGTGCGGCCATGGCCGGTTTATCAGCCTTAAATTCGTTCCAGATGATTTTAGCAGTTGATGGTGTAGCTTCTGCTTGTGCTTCCTGATTTAGGCGGGCTAAATCAGCTGCGGAAATGTCTGAGTGTTGTTCGAAATTTTCTGCCATTCTGTTTAGCCTCCTTATTCAATCCGAATTCGTGGGTCGACAATGCTTAGGATAATGTCGGAAAGTAAAGTTCCAAGTAAGTTCAATAATCCGAAAATCAAGACGAGGGCAGTGATAACCGTGTAATCCCGATAACTAATCGAGTTCACGAACAGTAATCCCATACCGGGGTAGGAGAAGACGGTTTCGGTAAAGATGGAGCCGTTCAGTAATCCAGTGATGGAGTAACCTGCGAACGCTGCGATTGGCAGTAAAGAGTTTCGGAAGATATGATGACGATAAATATCTTTGCTAGGAACCCCCTTGGAACGAGCAGTTCGAACGTAATCGGAATGCTTAGCATCAATAACCTCAGAACGCAGGTACTGAACAATATTGACGGTACTAAACAATGCCCCCAAAATACCGGGTAAGAGAATGTGATAGAAATGTGACCCGACGGTTTGAACCCACCCTTGGGCATCCGATGAAACAGATCCGGTAGTTGGGAACCAACCGAGAACATAACCGAAAATCCAAATCCCTAAGACCAAGATAACAAAGAAGGGAATACAGTAAGTAACATAGGTATAGAAGCGGATAACCACGTCTGGCAGCTTGCCTTCGTGACGTCCTGCGAAGACGCCCATTGGTAAAGCTAAGGCGTAGGTGAGAATCATACTGAAGAAGGCCAACCAAAGTGTATTGCCGGCCCGACCTGCAATCAATCGGGTAACGGGCTCCTGGTATTGGTAACTATTTCCTAAGTTGCCGTGGAACAAGTGCACGACCCAATTCCAGTACTGCTGGTACCAGGGGTCATTCAAACCGTTGATTGCCATCAAATGTTTGATTTGAGCAGGATCGGCTTTAGGATTGATTGATCCAGTAAATGGGTCCCCAGGCATGGCCTTCGCCAAGAGGAAGACCAGAATACTGAGGATAATGACTTCGGGAACCATAATCATGACACGTCGTAAAATCGTTTTCCACATTAGGCCTGCACCTCTCCTTCTTGGCTGGCAAGTTGTTTGGCGATGGCTTCAGGTAAGGCTACCGAATGGGTAGGGCTGACCTGAACTAAGGGATAAGCCATGCCATCTTCGTCGTAGTATTTACTCTGTTGGTCCTCGTAAATTTTTTCAACGGCGAGACGAGAGGCACGGTGAGCAGCCCGTTGATTCACGTTGGTTTCTGGGATGGCAGCTAATAACCGCTTGGTATAGATATGTAACGGGTGGTTGTAGATGTCTTCTCGCGTGCCAATTTCAACCAAGCGACCCCGGTTCATGATGGCAATGTTGTTACACATATGCCGTACGACGCCTAAGTCATGGGAGATAAACAGGTAAGAAATACCAAATTCACGCTGAATTTTCTTCATGAAGTTCAATACCTGAGCTTGAACGGAAAGGTCCAACGCGGAAACGGGTTCATCAGCAATGATGAGCTTTGGGTTCGTCGCAACTGCACGCGCGACCCCAATCCGTTGACGTTGACCACCAGAGAATTGATGGGGATACTTGTAAAGCGCATCGGCGTCCAGCCCAACAATATTTAATAGTTGCAGGACCCGTAACTTTTCATCGTCCTTACTCAGGTGCTCAAAATTCCGGAGAGGTTCGGCAATGATGTCTTCGATTCGTTTCCGGGGATTAAGACTGGAAAGGGAATCTTGGAAGATCATTTGAACGTCGCGGTTGTAATCTAACTTACGTCGATTCTCTTTTTTGGTGATGTCCTTACCGTTATATAGGATAGAACCGCTGGTAACTTTTTCGAGACCAACGACGGATTTTCCGGTCGTTGACTTACCTGAACCAGATTCACCAACGAGACCATAAGTTTCGCCGGCCTCAATGTTGAAGGTGATGCCATCGACGGCCTTGACGGAGTCGGTCACACGGTTCCAAAAGCCGGAGCGAATGGGGTAGTGGACTTTTAAATCTTTGATTTCGATTAAGCTCATACGGTCACGTCCCCCTTCTTCTCATCTGGAAATTGGAATGTCTTGTAGCAGGTGCAACGGACTTCATGACCTGGTGCAATCTCATGCATGACGGGCTCTGCTTCGTGAGCACTCTCTGGTACCCAAGGAATCCGAGGCGCAAAGCGATCGCCAGTAGCTGGCATCTTTTGTAATGAAGGAACGTTTCCCTTGATAACGTATAGGTCATCAGCTTCATTGTCACGTTGCGGCATGGAACGAAGCAAGGAACGCGTGTAAGGATGTTCTGGTGAGTTGAAGATTTGTTCAGCAGAGCCTTGTTCAACGATTTGACCAGCATACATAACAGCAACTCGGTCAGCCGTTTCGGCAACGACCCCTAAATCATGGGTGATTAGGATGATGCCGGCGTGGTTCTCATTTTGAATGGCCCGTAACACGTCTAGAATTTGTGCTTGGATGGTAACGTCCAGCGCCGTGGTCGGTTCATCGGCAATGATGAGGTCGGGCTTACAAGCAATGGCAATGGCAATGACGACCCGTTGGCGCATCCCGCCAGAAAGTTCATGGGGGAATTGGTGTGCGGTTCGTTTGGGATTTACAATACCAACTTCGTCGAGTAATTCCAAGACGCGGGTGTGCTTCTCGGCCTTCGTCAACGATGTATGGTAATCCATGACCTCACTGATTTGATCTTCAATACGTTTTAATGGGTTCAATGCGGACAGAGGATCTTGGAAGATCATGCCAATCTTGGCTCCCCGAAATTGGTTGTAGCCATTGTCGTCAAGTTTTAGGAGGTCGGTGCCTTCAAAATCAATTTCGCCGGAAATCTTAGTCTCTGCCGGGTCATGCAGACCCATAATGGTAGTGGCTAATGTACTTTTACCACAACCTGATTCACCAACGATGGCGAGAATCTCGTCGTGTTGGACTTGGAGGTTAATGTGGGAGATGGCGTCATAGAATTGGCCGTCAATTTTGAAAGCCGTACTGACGTCTTTAATGTTTAGAAAGTTTGATTCGGTTTCCACGGAAATCCCTCCCAATGTTCTAATATATCTCTCATTTTGATTTGAAGCCCGATGAATAAACATCTCTGAGTATTCACGAAGGACTCAAACAATAATTGTGTTTGATTATAGTTAATCAAATTCTCATTTACAACCCCAAATTTAACATAATCAGTCATGGAAACTTCATAAAGTCCTCATAAACTTTGTTATATCAATCATCGCAGACATTCCAAAAAATGATAAAAAATTTAACTTGGAAGTCCATAGTTGGATAACTGGGTTGTCTAACTAATGATTTAGGGGCAAAAGCTATGCAAGCCATGAAAAAATATACAGCGCCTTTCAATATGAGAAAGTCCTTAGCTTTTCATCCGGCCGCTACTATCTGACTAACTGAGTGTGGTATGATACCTATAATGACTACAGAATTCTTGAAAGCGATGGTTGGACGATGAGATTAGACTTTTCCGTTGCGGTTCATAGCTTGCTGTACTTGGACGAAAATCGTCCGCGTAAGATTGCAAGTCGGGAACTCGCAACGTCCCTTCAGCTGAATGCGGTAATGATCCGTAACATTCTTTCGGTACTTCATAAACAGGGATATATCGAAGGATCTGTTGGTAAAAATGGTGGCTATCAGCTCATCAAAGATCTTGCTGATATCAATGTTGGCGAACTCTATGACTTGACGATT
Organism: Levilactobacillus fujinensis; assembly: GCF_003946335.1. Taxonomy (GTDB): domain Bacteria; phylum Bacillota; class Bacilli; order Lactobacillales; family Lactobacillaceae; genus Levilactobacillus; species Levilactobacillus fujinensis. The sequence continues at coordinate 9,763 of NZ_RHNX01000027.1, read as the reverse complement.
CCACCAACCATTAGCTACGCACGTTTCATTACAGGTGACTCTAAGGGAACCAAGGCAACCGATGATACGGACATTTCTGCTAATATTTCTCAGACACTAACGGACCTGTTTACCCTGGCTGATGAGGATTACCGTAAGTTTTACCACCAATTTACGATGACGGACCTAAAACACGACCTGCATCAGCACGGTTATTTCCGGCAGCTTATTAACCCCCAAGACTGAGCTAAATGCTACCTTTTTGTTAGTAAGGCGCCTATAACGAAGTTAGATAAAGGGATGGCGGTTACGGCCACCATTAAGCTTAAATGACCGCCTAGGGTGAACCCAGACGGGGAAGGAAGCGAGACAAAACCTCGCTTCCTTTTTTTATGCCGATTTTGGGCAAATGACCAAACGAATGAAAGCGACTTTTAACTTTTGCAATCGCTTCCAACCTATCTTATTACGAAATAAATTGCGAAATGAAAGTTCGCACAATGCTAAATTGTAATCGCTAACAAAGCGTGCTATGATTTAAAGTAACCGGGAAACCGACAGTTCTATAAGGCCTCGGGTTGGTTAATTTGAAAGGGGTTTTTGGGTTATGTATTGGTACGCTATGAAGTCACACGACATTCGGCACAACTTAGCAACTGAACAGTACTTGATGAACAACAAGAAGTTCGACGAACCATTAGTTCTGTTCTATTACGAGGGACCTTGCATCATCGTTGGTCGGAACCAAAACACATTGGAAGAGATCAACCAAAAGTACGTTGAAGAAAACAACATCACGGTCACCCGTCGGTTATCGGGTGGTGGTGCTGTCTACCAAGATCTCGGGAACCTTTGCTTTAGCTTCGTGGTTGATAGCGATAGTGAAGAATTCGGAGATTTCAAGTCCTTTGTCCAACCAATCGTGGACGCCTTACATGCGATGGGGGCAACGACGACCGAGGTTTCTGGCCGGAACGACATTTTAGTCGACGGCAAGAAGTTCTCTGGTAACGCGATGTACTCTCACAGTGGGAAGACTTTCTCTCACGGAACTTTGATGCTGGATGTGGATCAAGATGTGATCGCTCACGCCTTGAACGTTCCCGAAGACAAGATGAAGTCCAAGGGTATCAAGTCCGTTCGTTCACGGGTAACGAACCTGAAGCCGTTCTTGGCACCTGAGTATCAAAACTTGACCGTGCCAGAATTCCGCGACACCTTGTTGAAAGAACTATTCCACGTGGATAGTTTGGATGCCATCAAGGACAAGGAAGTTACCATCGAAGATAGCGAAAAATCGGCCATCGATAAAATTTACAATGATTACTACAGCAACTGGGATTGGGTTTACGGCAACTCACCAGAATTTACGGTGAAGAAGCGGCAACACTTTACGGCCGGAACCATCGATGCACGGCTGCTGGTTGAAAATGGGAAGATCAAGAACATCAAGTTCTATGGTGACTTCTTCGGTCCATCTGACGCAACTGAGCTGGCTGATAAATTGGCCGGTGTCCGTTATGACCGTGAACACGTTGGGGCAGTTTTGAACAGTGTCAACACACAGTTGTACTTCAACGGTATCGATACGCAGGACGTTTTGGACCTCTTAGTTGATTAGTTTCCCGTTAGTTTTCGGTGATTAGCTGATTTTCGGCCTGGAATAAGTTAAAATAGAAGAGGAACTTGACTAAAACGTGGTCAGTGTGACCGCGTTTTTTATTTTAGGAAATTATTAAGGAGTTTATTTTAAAATGAGAGATCGTAACGTGATTGCCTGGGCCATCGTGTCCATGTTCGGCTTTATTGCCATTAATTTTTTAATGTCCCAATCCTTTGTTCACAGTGCGAACGTCCAGATGACGATGACGGAATTTTGGCATACCACACTGATTGCGGTCATCTTATACATGATTCCAATCGTGATGGCAGCACTGAACTGGAAGCCATCATTTTATTTCATGGGATTGGTCATTGCCCTGTACACGTTGTCGCCGATTAGCGTGCTGTTCAACATGTGGAGCGACAGTGGCGCCAGCATCATGATCAAACTATTGATGTCAGCTTTCAGCCTCGCTCTGATGTGGGGCAACGCCTACTGGTTGGTCCTGGCATTACGCTTGCGAAAGAAACAACAGGACCGGGCAGACCGGAAACGATTTAATCACTAGAAAATGAGGTGTAACGAATGAAACGAGAAATTCAAACGTTTATTGACGCAGTCGCAGCCGATGAAATTCAACATTTCACAGCGGACACCACCGAAAAAGCTTTTTTTGCCGATCCAGATGGGCTCATGGCGCCACTGGCAGCATTTATTCGCGAACAAATCGGTGCCGACCAGTTAGCTCAAGCTGAATTGAAGGTCACTGATACCGACATTTCCGTGCGGCTGGAACTGAGCGTGATCAACCTACCGTTACAAGATACGAAGACAATCGGGAAGATTATGGACACCGATGACACGGCCGATTTGAACGTCTACGCGGTTATTGAAACGCCAGACATCAATGTTTCTGGCTTACGTATTGATGCTTTAGCGCCCGCAACGACTTATGTGGATCAGGCGGCAGTGGCCGATGGTAGTCTGCACGATTGGTTAAATCTGCAGATTGAAAAGCTACAGGCCGTGGCAACGAATAAAGAAGAAACTGATGTTAAGAAGAAATAGCCTTGTGTCAACGGCCAACGTGTGGTAGTATTGTTTCTATGCGATGAGTCGAGAAATCACGCAACTCTTGCTTGCAAGAATTGTCCGCGCAAGCGGCTAGGTGAATTTGTCAGCAGGGCACATATGTCACCGTATTGTGACGTGTCTGACTTTGAGGGAATGTGGATTCCGAGATAAGTCCATTCGGTAAAACGAATGCTGTGGTAAAAACGTCCGATTAGCTTAGGCTGATTGGGCGTTTTTTTTGCGTTAATCAGCACAACTTTTGGGGCTTCAACAATCGCTTGCGACATTACCTGTGCTATTCTAGAATTATCAAGAGATTTTTAGACTATTTGTGGACGAATAAGGGATGAGTCGTTGCATTTGCGGATGTGGCCGTCGCAATTTGACGAGGGTGATGTTGGCATTCAGGTCGCCCGACGAGTCAGTATTTGTGGCGTCGGCGGACAAACTAGAGGCGTCTCTGATTTAGCTTTCAATGTATTGATTTGGCTAGTATGGATTTGCGTACTGGGACTAATCGTTGCGTGGCCGCTAATCTCACTGGTGTTTACGTTGACCATTATGGTTGTTTGAACACCATGAGACAGCAATAAATTGTTTTAGGGGAGTTTAAAGTGTAATGCAAAATGAAATTTTTAATATTCCAGCGGTCTACTACCTGGGCTGGCTGATTCCGATATTTTTTGGTGTGGTGTTTGGCATTAGTTACGGCATCGAGAAGCGTCGTTTAGGCAACGGTATTTGGTTCTCGTTATTTTTCTATTCGTTTTTAACGTTGCTGGCCATGACGATTTTGGGAACTAACAATAAATGGCTGATTGTTATCAGCATTGTGTTATTCGTGATTTTGTTGATGCTGATTGGGATCGTGTTTGCCCTGCAAGCCTTCTTACTACTGTGGAACGCGTGGATTGTCTGGAAGCGAGAGAGCCATACGCTGGCAAACATGTTGACGCTATTTTTAGGGATTGCGATTTTAATTGCGCCGTTTGTGACGCGGTTATCGACCTTGTACTTGCCCGTGCCGGTGGCGACTGTCTTAAATTTATTTCCGGCGATGGTCATTTTTTACGTGCTCTTCTGGTTCTACAACTACTTGACGATGCTATTTATTTATCAATTTAATCATCCGCGATACAAGCAGGATTATTTGATTGTCCTGGGTGCGGGCCTGTTAAATGGTAACGAGGTCTCCCCACTGCTGGGACAGCGAATCGACCGGGCACTTCGGTTTTACCACAAGCAAGTGAAGAAGACTGGTCACGCCCCGATCATCATTTTTTCCGGTGGGCAGGGTGGCGACGAAACGGTTCCGGAAGGGGTTGCCATGCGTCAATATGCGTTGGCGCGTGGGCTACCGGTTACCGATGCGATTGCTGAGGACCGTTCGAAGACAACGTATGAAAATATGATTTTTTCCAAGCAGATTATCGATGGCCGTGGCGCCGTTAAGCCGCGCGTCACCTTCGTTACCAACGGCTATCACACTTTTCGGGCGGGCATGATTGCCAGAAAAGCGGGATTAAAAGCGAACGGTATCGGTGCCCATACAGCGAAGTTTTTCCTCCCCAACGCTATTTTGCGGGAATACATCGCCATTTTCGTCGGGAACAAGCGCTGGCATGCGGTGGCTATTGCATTGATGCTGGTGTTGACGTTGGTTCTGACCTGGGCGGAGTATCATTAGAGATCCGTAATTTAAAAAGCACTATCTGTTAGTTTCCCGTTATGGGAGACCAACGGATAGTGCTTTTTGCATGTCAGCTGAAGGTTGAAAGTTAAAATATTCGTGTTGCTCTCGTGACAGTAAGAATCGTCACCGCTAAACTTGTTGAAATGGTCGCACTCCGGCTGCCAGGGATTCCGCTGGCTATGGGGAACGCCTCCAGCCAAAGGACGGGCTTCCGGCTCGCCTGAAAGCCGGCTGGTAAGGCGATGATTGGCCTGTGTTGCCTAGCTTTAGCCGCAGTATTGGTGTTACAGCGGTCGGACTAGGTGTTTTAGGACTTTCAACCTCGTTAGATGTCAGCAAATGAGATCATATAGAATTCCAGAAATTTTCTTTAAATGCCTCATCGTTCATATTTTCCTTAGGGAAGGTATTAAAGTTTTCACTGAATAAGCGTTGATCAACGAAATGACTAACCTTATGTGTTCGAAACTGTTTTGGCGATAGGCCGGTCCATGTCTTGAATTGACGGCTAAAGTTGGCTGGATTCTTATAGCCAAGAATCGTGCCAATTTGATTAATGTTAAATTGGGGTTTCAGTAAGAGCTGTTGCGCAATTTCTTTCTTAATATCTGAAAGGTAGGATTTAGGAGAGGAACCATAGTAGGTTTTGAATAGCCGAGAAGCATAACCGATGCTCAAATTAAGTTGGCTACAAATATCGGCGATAATATTACCGTTATCTAGGTTCGCCTCGATATTCTCAGGATTCGCGATGACTTGGTCAACTTGTCGTTGCATGGTCTTTTTGATATAGACACGAATCATCTTTGCATATTGCATTGTGGAGAGATTGGTGACGTGCGAGGTGTCCTTAATCCCTTGATAGAGGCCTAAGATGACATTAGATAGCAACAACTGCAACTTCATTTTATCAGCAAAATCATAGTGTTCATCGGGCCTCACCCCTAGGTGCCACCCCTCACGCAATTCTTCGTCCTGGCCAGCATGGCTAGACGTTGTAGCGGAAACTGGTGGGAGGAGGTTGATCATATTGTCCATGTTAGCTGTAATGCCTTTTGTGAGTGGTTCGTCACGATGATAGACAATTTTAGAATTAGCAATTAAGTGCTCTTCGAACGTTGGCTCGTCTAGGTCAAAATGAAAACAGAAATAAGTAAGATTGTTGATGGCCCAGACATGGTGCAGGGTTCCGGGAGAGATAATGGCAAAGTCGCCTTTGTCTAGCGTATAGGAATAAGGGCCACAATCGATGCCTTCCACGCCGTTTACCACGTAGATCATTTCAAATGCAGCGTGGCTTTCTTGCGGATAATCCCAGTTCGAACCGACATTTTGTAAATGGGCGCCAAAAAAAGTGTAGTTCCAGTTGATAATTGGTAATCGACGGGCATGACCCAGTAATTTCGGCATAGCTAAGCGCCTCCTTAAAATGAAACCGATTTCTTGATCCATGATCATTATACCAATTACATGTAGAGAACGAATTGGAAAAGCACTTAATGATAATTTAAAGCACCTTTATGATATAAAAGTCGTTTTCAGATAATAATGGGTCTGCTGCGCATATGTTTTCACAAAATGACTTATGGTACGCTTTAATCGTTCAAATAAAGCGCTTTCACGAACGGCATTTAAGTCATTTTTCAATTTATTTTGGCTAATTCAGGCGATTCTATCACTTTTTTAAAGGAATTTAGAAAGAAGGATATCTATGTCTAATCAAAAACATATCTTATTTGGTGCTGCCTATTACCATGAATACCAACCAACGCCCAGGCTCGATGAAGATTTTAAGATGCTCCACGCTGCGCATATGAATGTTATTCGCGTGGGTGAGGGGAGCTGGTCGCATTGGGAACCGGAAGATGGCGAATTTAGTTTAGACTGGTTACAGCCGGTATTGGACAAAGCGCAGGCTAACGGTATTGCGGTCATTATTGGCATGCCGACCTTTGCGATTCCACAATGGCTCGTTCGTAAGTACCCAGAGGTTGCCCTCCACGATGAAGCCGGTAATGCCCATAACTTCGGCTCACGGGAAGAACATAGTCTCAGCCATCCTGTATTTCAATTTTACGCGCGGCGGGTAATTAAAAAAATCGTTGAACGGTATGCAACCCATCCTGCAGTAATTGGCTGGCAACTACATAATGAACCGGGATTATTTATCAATTATTCGCACGATGCTTTTGAAGGCTTTAAAGATTATCTGCGGCATAAATACCAAACTGTCGAGAAACTTAATCAGGAATGGGGATTAGTCTACTGGTCGCATGAACTTTCAACTTGGGATGATTTGTGGAAACCAGAAGGCAACGCGCAGCCTCAATACGATATTGAATGGCGACGGTATCAAGCCTCACTGACGGATAATCTATTACATTGGCAACGTCAATTGATTAAGTCGATTGCGCCAAACAATCAGTTTATTACAGTTAATCTGGCACTTGGCCGGGATGCACTCGATGAAGAACTCTCCGGGAAACAATTAGACGTTGCCGCAACTGATTTGTACTATCACATGCAAAATGGGATGCGGTTGCCTAACCCAGAAGTACCTGGGAAACCGTGGTTTACAACGGGTCCTAGCCAAATTGCGTTACAAGCGGATCGTTCCTATGCGGTTAAGCAACAGCCCTACTACGTTGCCGAAACTGATGGTGGGCCAATCGGTGGGGCTGGAGATAACTATCCCGGATTCCACGGTCAGTGGCGGCAGTCTGCTTGGCAATTCATTGCTCGTGGGGCTGAAATGATTGAATACTGGCAATGGCAACAGCTTCACTTTGGGACGGAAACATACTGGGGGAGTGTTATTCCACACGATCGTAAGCCGGGCCGCGTTTACCATGAGCTGGCGGCGTTGGGGAAAGAACTCGAAACGGCTGGCGCAACGGTTACCGATTTAAAGCCAGATGCCGACGTTGCGATTCTGTATTCCGTTGAGTCACGGTGGGGTATGTCTTTTGAACCTTATACTTCAGAGCATGCAACTTCAGATCCGCATAAGGTTCGAAATCCAGAAGCGTTTGATCACATGCTCTCCGCATTTTACGAGGGTGCTTTCATTTCCGGGCGGCAAGTTAACTTGGTCCATGATTCACAGCTAGTTAATCTGGCGGACGGGACTGTTTTACAAGATCCGGCAAAATTTGCTGCTAAAACGCCTATCTTATTGGCTGTGGGTGTTTATATCAGCTCGAATGGTCTTTTAGACTGGCTACAGCAATACGTTGCTGCTGGCGGTCATTTAGTCCTTGGCCCCCGGTCAACGTATGCGGATAGTTTAGCCCGTGCCCGGATGGAGACGAAGCCTGCCAAGTTAGTTGCTGAGGCGGGTGCGTCTTACCAAGAGTTTTCTAACTTACAAGGGACGGTTCCGGTCATTGGCACGGCTGCAATGCCAATGCGAGAAGGCTCGGCTGCTACGGAATGGATCGATTGTCTTGAAGAACAGGGCGCACACACGTTAGCCACTAGTGACGATCCACACTTTAACCAATTCCCCTTGATCACGACGAATCAGTCTGGTAAGGGTCAAGTCACGATGGTGGGTACCGTGCCAAACCAAGAGTTAGCTGCTTCAATCTATGATTACTTATTGCCTAAGGAAAAATGGGTCACTGGTCATGAGACGGTTACACATTCCTCAGCTGTTAATGGCGATGGCGAACGGTTGCACTTCCTCTTTAACTGGAATTGGAAACCAGTCAGTGTTGACTTGCCAGTTGCGTGCACACCTTTAAATGCTTCTGAACCAATTCATAAGGTCGACCTTGGGCCTTGGGATGTCGTCGTTTTAAAAGAAAATAAGTAGCTTGAAAGACACGAGGAAAAAATATGACAACATCATCCAAAACAATAAATAATAAAGCGTTACTTCCTTGGCAGACGCCAAATGACGTGCAACAAAAGAAGTTTCCCGTCCGCACTGCCGTTGCACTTGCAATTGGGGTCGTCCTCTGGTTAGGACCTTACTTAGCCTTAGTTGGGGTGTTAGTTCCCCAACAGGTTGCGCGAATTGACCCTGGTTCGAAAACGCAAGCGATTGCGTTAATGTCAACGGTCGCAATGATCGTCTCAACGATTGCCAACATCATTGAAGGGGCCCTGTCTGACCGGACACGTTCTAAGTGGGGGCGGCGGACACCTTGGATTGTCTGGGGGTCTGTCGGGACGGCCGTCGTCATCCTGTTCTGGGGCAAATGTACGGCAATCTGGCAAGTCGTTTTATCAGACAGTGTCTACATGATTTTCTTAAACATGATCGTGGCACCACTGATTGCCGTCATTGCCGACCGGACTTCTCCAAAGTACCGGGGAACCATTTCCAGTGTCTACGCTTTAGGCTCAGCAGCTGGACAGTATGGTGGGCAAGCCTTCGCTTCTTTGTTCTTACCAGTGCCGTATACTGGATTTATGGTTATGGCCGGCTTGACCCTACTGTCAGGTCCTATTGCTGGCTTGATTTTGCATGAAAAATCAACTAAGGACATGCCAGTTGATCAGATTACCATGAAGAATTTCTCGCAAAACTTTGCGTTCCCAACGAAGGGGGCACATGATTTCTACTTGGCGCTTTTCGGAAAATTGTGTATCCAGACTGCGTCATTTGCTATCTCTGGTTATCAGCTCTATATTTTGACCGATTATATTAAATTACATGGGGGAACGCTACAAAGTTACGTGACGATGATCTCAATGATTCTGATGACCACGGCGATTATCCTGTGCATCTTTGCCGGACCAATTTCCGATAAGATTGGTCGCCGGAAAATGCCGGTTATTCTTGCTGGTGGGTTGGTCGCGATTGGCTCGTTGGTTCCAATGTTTTCAACAAAACCGTGGATTATGTTAGTTTATGCGGCAGTTGTTGGGATTGGTATGGGGATGTATAATTCCGTTGATCAAGCCTTAAACATTGAAGTTTTGCCCGATGCTAAAACGGCTGCTAAAGACCTAGGTTTGCTGAATATGGCTAATAATGGTGGCCAGGTCTTTGGTCCAATCTTCTCGGCTGCAATCATTGGTATGGTGGGTTATCACGGTATCTTCCCTCTGGCCTGTGCGATGGCGATCATTGGGTCTATCTTGATTATCTTCATTAAGGATGTTAAGTAGTTTTAAGGAATTAAACTGAAAGCCAAAATGTTTGCGTTACTCTTGTGACAGTAGGAATTATCACGGCTAAATTAGTGAAAACAGCCGCACTCCGGCCGCCAGGGATTCCGCTTGCTGTGGGGAACGCCTCCAGCCAAAGGACGGGCTTCCAGCTCGCCTGAAAGCCGCCAAAATCAGGCGTCTTCCAGGTCGTCCCACGATGTAAGCCGGAAAAGATGAAGTGCAAGCAAAATGTTAGACACTTTTCTAACCTAGGCAACTAGCATCTTCTGACAATACTCGACTGGGGTTAA
>NZ_RHNX01000026.1 GCF_003946335.1 Levilactobacillus fujinensis | reverse complement strand
GCGGCCCATACTAAAAACTCCTCCCTAAGTAAACAAGCTTTGATTATTTGCTTGTCTACCTAAGTAGGAGTATAGCCATGGCCGAGTTGCTCTCTTTTTGTCGTTTCCTCTGAAGGGGGGAGAGGTGTGTTTATGCTTGGTGGTTCGCCGTGTTAGCTTTGATCTTTACCACGTAAGACTTGAGAATCCAAGCCTTGTGACCCGCGTGGTCTTTGATTTGGTAGTAGGTGTGGGTCTTACCCTTGATCTTGATTCGTTCGACCTTGGTCAGCTTCCAAGTTGTGTTTTTGTGCTTCTTGCTGGTGTGGCCGAGTAACTTTTGCAGGTAGGAATCTTTGAACCACTTCTTGTTACTCTTTAGGTGGTAAACGTACTTCGTGTTAAGTTTTTTGGTTGAAGTAATTTTGCCCTTAACCTTTTTGGCCTTGTGTGGTTTAACGGGAGTCGTTGGTTCAGTCGTCGTTGGTGCTGGCGCCGGTTTCACTGGCTTTTCATTTTCTGGTTTCGTTGAAGGGGCCGGTGCAACGACTGAGGGTGTTGAAGGAGCTGGCGTTGGTGCTGGTGTCGGCTTTGGCGTGTTAGGATCCGTGTAAGGCGTATTCTTGCCATCTGCTGAAACGAGGTACTTAGTACGTAGCGCAGATTGTTGTGCTGGCGAGAAGTTAAGAACCTTAGTGATGTATTTCTCCATCGTGCCGTAACGAGACAGGATTTCGCGGAAGTATTCGTTGAGCCAGTCTGGTTTAACCGTCCGGCCAGTTTGGTAGGATTGCATGAAGTCATTCATGATCGTCTTACGGTCCATACCGAAGATAGACATGACCAGAACCGTTGCGATACCCGTCCGGTCTTTACCCGAAGAACAGTGGTAAAGGGTCGCCTGATTGTTGGCCAACAACATGTTTAGAAATTTGTTGTAGCCATTCACGGCCGAGAAACCGAATTCTAATTGTTGCACGTAGAAGCCGCCATCGCCAGCGAATTTACTTGCATCCAACGCAGTGCCATCGGTGAAGGCATATTCTCCAAGAATGGAAATGTCTGTATTTGCCGCGCCAGGAATTAATTGGTCGGGTTGTTTGTTGATTTGACCGTTAGTTCGGAAGTCGACAACGGAAGTGACATGGTGATCCTTACTCAAGATAGTCTTATCCGTATTGGTCAGCTTGTTTAAGTTGTCCGAGCGAAGGAGGCGGTTGTGCTTGATTTGCCATTTGCCGTCAGCGGTCTTGTAGCCACCGATATCACGGGTGTTCTTGGTTCCGGATAACTTGATCAGGGTGTCTTTGACATCCCCGTATGTAGCTACCTGTTGCGCCATTTCATCGACAGAAAGGCGGGGCTGAATCGTGACGGGAGCTAACTGTTTGTCAGACTTACCGGTAGTTGTGGCTGAAGCTCCCGTGGTGCTAGCTGCGGTAACTGGTGTTTGTGCAGTTGTTGCGGCAGCTGCACTAGGAACACCGGCACCCATAAGGGATAAAGCCACTCCTGCAAGGCTTAGTGATTTAACAATAGTTGATCGATGCATAATTCTCCTCCTGTTTTGGACACATTTTTGATGCCTAGATTAGCGTAACAGGGGAATGTAGTGGGTGTGTGGATTTTGTGTACAGGTTTTGTAAAGCCGGTAAATGATGGTAGGTGGCTAACGATTTGTTTTTAGCTTGAGAATGAGTCGTGATGATGCTGAATGCTGACTAGGTGAGAATGTTGTTGTTGAATTGAATGCGGGTTGTTTGATTGACAAGGGACCTTTGACGGGGTATTGGTGTGAGAATGTGATCCGAAGATTGATAGTCCATGGTATCCGTTACGCTTATCATCACAACGTTATTCGTGTGAAAATTAAATAATTTAGGATACCGGTCGCCAGATATGAGTTTGAGTCGGCACGGACACAGCTGGAATTCTGGGATACAAAAAGGCGTAGTTGCAAGGCCCATCGTAGGGGACTGTAACCACGACCTTTAGTCGTTATATGGGGATAATTTGCTTAATACCCGCGTCCCGGGTCCACCACATTTCGGCGCAACTCGCCAGTCTCTTGCAGACTGGTCAAGTTGTCTACCAGAAAGCCAAAGATTGGTGCCGTATTCTCAACCGCAAAGCCAGTCTGGTGTGGCGTGACTAACACGTTTGAGAGTTCCCACAGCTTCGAGTCCTTTGGCAGCGGCTCCGTGTTGAATACGTCCAGTGCGGCATTCAGCACGTTTTTGTGGCGCAAACCGTTGATCAACGCCTGCTCATCCACCGAAGTGCCGCGGCCAACGTTGACGAAGATTCGCACGCCGTTCAGTTGGCTAAAGTAGTCTTCATTGAAATAGTGGTCCGTTTCCGGCGTTGCTGGCATTGCGTTGATGATAACGTCAGCATCCGTGATCAAGCCTGCGTCATCTTTTTGCGCTACCGTGCCTGCAAAGCCAGCCATCGAACGGCCCGAGCGGTTCACGCCGTACGGGTAGTTCCCAAAGCCATTCAACAGCTCCGCAATGGCCTGACCAATGCTTCCGGTCCCGTAGATAACGACCTTTTGGCTCGCGAGCGTTGCTAAGTCATTGCGCTCTGGTTGCTGCCAGAAGTGACCCGCCTGATTCTTTACCGCTTCATTGAAACCGCGCAGGAAGTACAGCAGGTAACCGATCGTTGATTCCGCAATTGCCGGGGAGTACACACCGATTGCATTGCTTAGCTTGATGTCATGATTCTTGATGTAGTCCAGCGGTAGATAGTCTACGCCGGCACTCACTGTCTGAATCCATTTCACATCGTTATGCGGGTCCTGGAGCACGTTCAGTCCGTGCTTGCGACTCCAGCCAAAGATGGCGGTAATGCCACTAGCATCGGCCAAGCTTTCAAACGGGACCACTTCGGCGCCTAAAGCTTCAATCTGTTTCGTTTGGTCCGGATTCACTGCCTGAAACGTTAAAATTCGTTCTGTCATCGTAAAAACCTCCTCGAGCAATTAAAGTTCAGTGACGATTCGTGGAAAAAAGGTAGGGAGCACTTAACCTCGCCTGCAGTGTAGTCGGTCGGCCACCTGGTGCGGGGTGAAAATTCACCGGCTGGTTTGTTAACTATCCGTTCAAATGAGCCACCAGTCACTAGCCGACGTGGCCGATTACCCGGGTAGTCGACTAATGACACCACCAATTAGCTAAGCCACAGACTACCCACGGCTTGAACCATTATCAGTTTCTACCTGTAGACGCCATTAAAATGCCAGCAAAGGGCGTCATTGACAGACAGTCACGCCGCCATCTTTCACCCACCAATTTGGCCGGATACCGCCACCACATTTTCTCCACCAGTCGTGTTAGGTTCATTTTAGCACGAGTTTGTTCAATTACGGTCATAATTCATTACCCACAACTTGAAATCGTTTTCAATGAATAGCACACATTTTCGAATCTGTTACGATAGTCAACCAACAATCCCAGTAGAAATTTCTGATATAATCCATCAACTTTGACGATATTAGCGCCCAACCATTGAAACTTGACTTATCACTCGATATAATGGACACAAGACAGCAATTATTTATTCACACACATAACGTTTGGGGAGGTTAGAAAAATGTTAAATCTTGGTCTAGATATCCTAGGCCTAGCCAGATTTCAATTTGGAATGACCACTGTCTTTCACTTCTTCTTCGTTCCATTTTCAATCGGGTTAGCCTTCGTGGTGGCCGTCATGGAAACCCTGTACGCCGCCAAGGGTGATGAGGATTACAAGAAGATGGCGCAGTTCTGGGGCAAAATGTTCCTGTATAGCTTCGCCGTTGGTGTGGTTACCGGTATCATTCAAGAATTTCAATTCGGGATGAACTGGTCCGAATACTCCCGGTTCATGGGAGATATCTTCGGCGCACCGCTGGCCATCGAAGCTTTGGCCGCCTTCTTCTTGGAGTCTACATTCATCGGAATGTGGATGTTTACCTGGGACCGCTTTAATAAGTGGGTCCACACGCTATTTATTTGGTTAGTTATGTTCGGGTCTTCACTTTCAGCACTGTGGATTCTGGCGGCTAACAGTTTCATGCAGAATCCTTTGGGATACATCATTAACAGCAAGACTGGTCACGTTCAAATGGTCAGCTTTGGCAAAGTTATTGGGAACCCCCAACTGTGGAATGAATTTCCACACGTTATTTTCGGTGCTTTTGTTACCGCTTCCTTTGTGATTGCTGGTTGCTGTGCTTGGCGATTACTCAAGAAGGATCACGTCGCGTTCTACCGTAAGTCTTTGAACGTGGCCCTGGTCATTGGTCTCATCTTCTCTGTGGGCTCCATTGCTAGTGGGGATATGCAGAGCCGTTACTTAATCAACAATCAGCCAATGAAGTTCGCCGCAATGGAAGGGCTCTACAAGAACTCGACCAACAAAGGGGAATGGTCCGCTATCGCTGGTTTTGATAACAAGCAACACAAGACGACTTGGTCCGTCGACGTGCCTTACGTCCTGAACTTGTTGAGCTACCATAAGACAACGGGGACGGTTAAAGGCATGAACACCATCAACAAGGAAATGCATGCGAAATACGATAAGAAGTTTGGTAGCGACATGAACTACTACGTCCCGACTAAGACGTTGTTCTGGAGCTTCCGGATTATGTCTGGCGCGGGGGCACTGTTTGCCTTACTCGCTATTGTGGGGTTGATCTTCAACCGTAAGAAGTCGCAAGCGATTATGAAGCAACGCTGGTTCCTGTACATCTTAGGCCTATGCCTGTGGCTTCCATTCATCGTCAACACCGCTGGGTGGTTCATCACTGAATTCGGTCGTTACCCATGGATCGTTTATGGGCTGTTAACGATTGCCGACGCGGTTTCGCCAAATGTTTCCGTGGCGTCGTTGCTGACGACTAATATTGTTTACTTCTTAATGTTTGCCGGCATGGGGGTCGTCATGATCGTCCTTTGCCACCGGGTCTTGAAAGCCGGTCCAGATGACGAGTTGACTGACGGTTACGCATCCAGCGATACTGACCTCGATCCTTACTCAAAGGGGGCGTTCAACCATGACTAGTCTGCAATTTATCTGGTTTATCTTAATCGGTGTGCTGTTTAGCGGGTTCTTCTTCCTCGACGGATTTGACTTCGGCGTGGGGATGCTCGTGAAGAGTTTTGCAAAAGACACGGCTGAGCGTGACGTGGTTATCCGCACGATTGGACCGCATTGGGATGGTAACGAAGTTTGGCTGATCACGGCTGGTGGGGCGATGTTCGCCTCATTCCCAATGTGGTACGCCACCTTATTCTCTGGGTACTACCTAATCTTGTTCTTAATCCTAGCCGCCCTGATTTTCCGGGGAGTTTCCTTCGAGTTCCGGGCAAATATGCAAACGGATACTTGGCGGAATTTCTGGGAATGGGCCGCCACCATCGGCAGTTTCTGCGCAGCCTTCCTGTTTGGGATGTTGTTCACCTCGATGATTGCCGGGATGCCTATCGATAAGAATGGGGACATGACCGCTCACTTTACGGATTACGTTAACCTGTTCTCCTTAGTCGGTGGGGTCGCCGTTACGGTTCTGTGCTTAGTCCACGGCTTAAACTTCATCCGGTTGAAGACGGAAGGTAGCTTACGGGACCGGGCCTTAGCTTGGAACAAGATTCTGTATCCGGTGCTCTTTGCCGGTGAAGTCTTATTCGCGGTCTTACTCTACTTCTCCACGGACTTCTTCGACAAGAAGCCACTGAGCACCACGGCCATTGTGGTCGCACTGGTCATTGTGACCTGCTTGGCTTATTGGGGCGTTTTGGGTAACCACGAATGGCTCTCATTTATCGGCAGTGGGTTAGGGCTGGTCAGCGTTGTTGTCCTGATCTTCAATGGGTTGTTCCCACGGGTCATGATTGCTAACAATCCGGCTTACTCATTGTTGATCAAGAACTCTTCGAACTCTCCGTACACGCTACACTTGATGACGATTCTGACGTTTAGCATTCTGCCAATCGTTCTGATCTACTTCATCTGGAGCTACTGGGTCTTCTACAAGCGCTTGGCTTCACCGAAACAAGACGCTTAAAAATAGGCCATCTTCATTTTAGGCAAGTTAGTCTTAGTATTTAGAGCAGCGTCGGTGGGCGTCATTAATCCTGCCGGCATCTGCGTAGGTTAGACGTGGCCATTATGACCTACAGTCGATGGTGGCGCGTGAACTGTGATTTCAATGCTCTCCTGATTAAATTGGCAGACGCCATGGAAGCCGTACCGGATCGACCGGGGATGGTGGACATGGCGCCTGTTTTGTTACCGCAATACCACGGGGCCGATTACTCGAAATACGGGCATGAAAGCAGTATCATTATTGTATGTATTGCGGTTACATAGAGTTATTCGTTTCATTTATGACTTGGTTGCTTGGGGTCGCAGTTAAAGCGGTTGTGCTGATGGGGATAGCGGATGTGCGACCCTTTGGCCTGTAGGCAGTCCATAACAACCGCTAAACTAGTTGAGATGGACGTGGTCGTACTTCGGCTGCTAGGGATTCCGTTTACTGCGGGGAACGCCTCCAGCCAAAGGACGGGGCTCGTCTGAAAGCCGCCAAGTTCGGCCGTCTCCCAGGTCTGTCGGCCGGTAAGGCGATGATTGGACTGTGTTGCCTAATTTTAGCCGCAGTATTGCTGTTACAGCGGTCACATTGGGTGTTTTAGAGTTTTCAACCTTTAGTTAATCAATTTGTATTTAGTTTTTAGAGGGGGCGTTTGGATTTGATTGATCAACGTGTGTTTAAGTTTCCTGGGGTGAAACCGGCGGCGGCCGTGATGGCGGTACTGACTGTGATTCAAGCCATTATGATTATTCTACAAGCTCAGTACCTGTCCATGGCCATCGTCCACCTGTGGAAACAACAGCCAATTGGGATCATCGTGGCCCCGTTGGCGGTCTTTGCGGTTGCCTTTTTGGGCCGCCATTTGTTAACCATCTTAAAGGATTGGCTCCTGTATCCGTTTGTCGAGAAAACGACCAAGACGTTACGGAAGCAATTCATGGCGAAACTCTTCGACCTCGGTCCTAGTGTCGTGGCGGAGAAGGGAACCGGGAACGTGGTCACCATGGGCCTGGAAGGTATCGACAAGATTCAGACCTACCTGATGATGATCATCGGCAAAGTCCTCGACCTCTCGATCACGCCGTGGCTGA
This sequence comes from Levilactobacillus fujinensis, assembly GCF_003946335.1. Taxonomy (GTDB): domain Bacteria; phylum Bacillota; class Bacilli; order Lactobacillales; family Lactobacillaceae; genus Levilactobacillus; species Levilactobacillus fujinensis. The sequence continues at coordinate 42,657 of NZ_RHNX01000026.1, read as the reverse complement.
TTCTAATCTACATTGCCATTATTCAATGGAAAGAGGCGTTGTTCCTACTCGCTATTTATCCGCTGATCATCTTCTTCATGATTATCTTAGGTCTGGCCGCACAAGCCAAGGCTGACAAGCAGTACGCCGGCTATCAGCGACTATCCAATCACTTTGTGGATACGTTACGGGGCTTACCGACCCTGAAACAATTAGGCCTCAATGAGACCTATGCTGACAACGTTTATCACGTTAGCGAGGACTACCGCAAGAAGACCATGGCGACCTTAACGATTGCCATGACGTCCACCTTTGCCCTCGACTTCTTCACCACGTTATCCATTGCCATCATTGCCGTCTTCTTAGGCTTTGGCCTGATGAATAGCACGATACAACTGTTGCCTGCGTTGGTCATTTTAACGTTAGCACCGGACTACTTCGCGCCCATCAGAAACTTCGCTAATGACTACCATGCCACGCTGAATGGAAAAAATGCGCTGACGGCCGTGCTGGATGTTTTACAACGGCAGACGCCTAGCGACCGGGAGTTGTTATCCGACCGCAATCCGGTTTGGCAGGACGATGATGCCCTTAAATTTGATCACGTGAATGTGGGGTATAGCGCCGACGATACCACGTTGCAAGATATCAGTTTTGACGTCCACGGTTTTCAGAAGGTCGGCATCATCGGTGCGTCTGGGTCCGGGAAATCAACGTTGATCAACACGCTGGGTGGGTTCTTAAGTCCCCAAGCCGGCGACATCAACGTCCGCGGAACACAGGTGCCCCATCTCGACCAAAAGGCTTGGCAACGTAGCTTCTTTTACATTCCGCAGGCACCGTACCTGTTCCACGCGAGCTTACGGGATAATTTAGCGTTCTATTCACCCGATGCCAACGACGCGGCGGTCAATGCTGCGGCGGCGAAGGCCGGTCTGACCGACTGGATTGCGAGCTTGCCGGATGGCCTGAATACGCCAATTGGTGAAGGTGCGCGGGGTGTCAGTGGCGGTCAAGCGCAACGAATCGCGTTGGCCCGAGCCTTTCTGGACGATTCCCGGCGAATTCTACTCTTTGACGAACCGACCGCTCATTTGGACATTGAGACCGAAGTTGAATTGAAACAGACCATGTTACCGGTCTTTGACCACCATCTGGTCTTCTTCGCGACTCACCGGCTCCACTGGATGAACGAAATGGATTACATTCTGGTCATGGATCACGGCAAGATCGTCGAACAGGGAACACCGGCCGAGTTACAGCAACGTGACGGGGCCTATGTCCGGTTACGGTCAGAAATGGAAGGGGCGACGGTCAAATGAAAGGGTTCTTTGCGACATTTAAGAACGATCACTGGGTCATGCCCTACCTAAGACGCTACCGCAAGCTGTTGGCGCTGGTGCTATTCCTAGGGTTCATGACGTACTTCTGTGGGGCGGCACTGATGTTTAACTCCGGCTATCTGATTAGTCGAGCGGCGACGCATCCTTACAACATCTTAATGATTTATGTACCTATTGTTTTGGCCCGGGCCTTCGGGATCGGGCGGCCAGCGTTTCGGTATGCGGAACGTCTGACCAGTCATAACTGGGTGCTACGAATCGTTTCCGACTTTCGTAAGCGGCTCTACCAGGCCGTTGAAAAGCAAGCCGTCGCGATTCGTCAAACGCACCAGACTGGGGATGTCCTGAGCATCTTGGCCGAGGACATCGATCATATTGAAAACTTATACTTACGAACGGTTTTTCCGCTGGTCATCGGCTGGCTGCTCTACCTGTTCGTGGTCATTGGTATCGGCTACTTTAGTTGGCCATTTGGGCTGTTAATGTTGCTGCTACTGGGTGTCATCGTTATCGTGATGCCACTCTTATCTGTGGCGGTTAACGGTCGCCGGGAGTTTCAAGCACGGCAGGTACAACGGCAGTTCTATACGCAATTGACGGATGCCGTATTGGGGTTAGGGGACTGGCTGATCTCTGGCCGGCGCCACGATTTTCTTCAGCAACAAGACGCCCCCATCGATGAGATTGCCGCGTTGCGCCGTGCCGACCACCATTTTCAGTGGTGGCGCAACTTTGCCATTCAGTTTGTCTTTGGTGCCGCGGTGATTTTCCTGGTCTGGTGGGCCGGTGTTATGTTTACCCACAACCAGGCCGAAGCCAACTGGGTCGCTGCATTTGGCCTGGCGCTATTTCCAACGGTCGATCCATTTTCTGAAATGAGTCAGGGGGTCAGCGAGTGGCCGGTCTACCGCGATTCTATCCAACGGGTGAACGCGCTGGACGAAAACGCACCGGTCAAGGTCACCCAGACGAAGATTGGTGCATTGGCGGAACTGAAGCTTGACCACGTCCAATTTACGTATGCCGGCGCGAAACGGCAGGTCATTGACGATCTGTCACTGACCTTGCACCCCGGTGAGAAGCTGGCGTTGCTGGGTCCAAGTGGTACCGGGAAAAGTACGCTGCTGAAATTGATCTTAGGCGATGAACGACCGTCCAGTGGGAGCGTGACGCTGAATGGTGAGCCTATCGCGCGGTTACAGGATCAACGGGCACAACTCTTTGGCGTGCTCGACCAGCAACCGTATCTGTTCAACACGACGGTCATGAACAACGTCCGGTTGGGTAATTTAAACGCCACGGACGACGAGGTTCGTGCCGCCATCAAGGCCGTTGAACTGGATGACCTGATTGCTAGTCTGCCAGAGGGGTACAACACGGAGGTCCAAGAGGCCGGTAGTCGTTTCTCTGGTGGGGAACGCCAACGGTTGTCGCTGGCACGAATCCTGTTGCAGGATGCACCAATCATTATTCTGGATGAACCCACGGTCAGTCTGGATCCGATTACCGAACAGCACTTGTTAGACACGGTGTTTAGCGTGTTGCATGACAAGACCATTATCTGGGTCACTCACCATTTGGCGGGCATCAATCACGTCGATCAGGTGCGTTTCATTGAGGACGGCCACTTCGACATGCAGGGAACGCCGGCCGACTTGTACCGTGACAATGCGCGTTTCCAATCGCTGTATGACTTGGACCGTGGTCGGTAGGGCGATGACTGAATAACGTTGCCTAATTTTAGGCTCAGTATCGTTTTGACAACAGTCATAATGTGTGTGTTGGGATTTTCAATCTTCAGTTTGCAGTTTCAAAAGGGAGGGTCAACGCTGAGTGATTGGCGTTGGCTCTCCCTTTGGTTTTGGATGATTGGTTATGGGGCTGATTATGGGGCCAGTTGGCTTTAATCAGATCGTTTTACTAGTGATCACGGCGCAGGAGCATCGTGGTCAACTTGGCCAAGTCGTCACGGGTTGGTCCGGCTGGTAATTGGGCGATGCTCGCCAGGGCCTTGTCTGTCCATTTAGTTGCGAGCCTCCGGGCGGCAGCAACGCCATCATGCTGGGTAACTAACGCTTGGACGGTTTGAATGTCTTCAGTAGTCATCGCGCGTTGTTTCTTCAACAGCCGGTGGAAATCGTGGGGCGCTTTGGGAATCGCTAAGAGGAGGGGCAGAGAGTAAACGCCAGAACGCAGATCTTCTAGAATTGGTTTCTTAGTTTTCTTCGGGTCGCCCGCGTAGTCTAGAATATCGTCGAGCATCTGGTAGGCGTAGCCAATGGTGAGACCTATTTCCCGGGTTAAGTCGGTGACGGTCTGTGGTGCACCGGCCACCATGGCGCCTTGGTAACAACTGAGTGCAAATAATTCGGCCGTCTTGCCAGAGATTTCGGCGAGGTACGCGTCAAGGGTCGTATCTTCTTTGTAGTTGAGGTCCATCTGCTGAAGCTCTCCCCAGAGAATTTGGTGCATGGAATTAACGTGATTTTGGACGAGGGTACGGTCGAGGGTGGACTTTAACACCTGATTAAAGTAGACGGTGAACATAAAGTCACCCGCGTAAATGGCGTTGCGCTGCCCATATTTCATCTGAATCGTCCGGACACCACGACGGGTAGACGATTCATCGATGACGTCATCATGAATCAGGGTGCCCACATGCAGAATTTCCAGTGCTGCTGCGCCTGCTTGTAACTGTTCCGGTGTGGCTTGTTCGCCGAACTCACTAAATAAGTAAAAATATCCGGGGCGCAGAAGCTTGCCGCCGGAGTTTAAGAGCGCTAATATTTTATTGTGGATGGGCGGATTATCCAGCTGAACCGCCGCAGTTAAGTATTTTTGTAATGCATTCAGTTGCGGTTCTACCTGGGGAAATTGCCGCCAAAGTTGTCGATCCATTTTGCACCTCACTAGTATGTCCGTATACGATAAATTTTATGTTACCGATATATGGAAACGTTGTCAAATAAAGGTTATCATCGGTTTAGAAATTATTTTAAAGGGGACCCTTATGACTGTTCAAATCTTTCTCGAACTAGTAGAAATTAAAGCAAAAATTGCGTCTGTCTGGCCGTTTTTACTCGGTTTGATCTTCGTCCAAGCTAACTTTCAACACATTAACTGGGGCGTGACCAGCCTCTTCTTCGTGGCAATGCTGCTATTTAACATGGCTGTCGACATCAACGACAACTATCAGGATTACACGAAGGCCGGCAATCAGGCCGCGGAGTGGATGAAAAATACCAATATTATTGGGGTCAATCACTTGTCCGTTCGGCGGATCTTCGCGCTGATGGCGAGCATGGCGGTTGTGGCCGGCGTTATCGGCTTGTATTTAGTCTGGGTGACTGGTTGGCCGCTACTGGTAATGGGGATGTTTTGTTTCTTAGTTGGCTATCTTTACGCCGGTGGCCCCAAGCCACTGTCTGGCACGCCAACCGGAGAATTCTTCGCCGGCTTCACCATGGGCTACATGATCATGTTAATTACGGTTTACCTGAACCTCTATCAAACGAATCAATTTACCAGTTTGTTAATGTTACGGGTATTACTGGCTTCTGGCATTGCCATTGCGGCGATTGCGGCCTTACTGCTGGCCAATAACATCTGTGATGCCAAGGAAGATCTCGACTTGAACCGCAAGACCATCGTTTACTATTTGGGCAAGCGGGGGGCACTCTGGTTATTTGCCAGTTTCTATGTGCTTGGTTACCTGTCACTGATCGTCAGTGTCGCCATTGGAGACTTGCCCCGCTGGTCGTTACTGGCTTTGCTGAGTATCCCACTGATTTACCGCAATGTGCAAGGGTTATTTCGCGTTCAGGTCAAAAAGGAAACGTTCATCCTGGCTGTTCGCAGTTTGGGTATTCTGGCTCTGACCACGGTGATTGCTGAGGGCCTCGGTTTATGGTGGGGTTAAGCATTCGTAAATGTCGATGGCTTCCCGTTGTGTTTTTAAGGTTCAGTCAGGTACAATAAAAAGAAACACCTGCTAAGTGATGCTTGTCGTTGCCCAGACCATAGGTGGCGTGGTAAAGCGCCATCTTTTACCGCCCGGTAAGGCAATGACCAAGTACCACCCAACAGGTAAATCAAAGATGGAGGTTCGTTTGTAATGAAACTATTAGAGGATCGGATTCGTCGTGACGGGAGCGTACTTCCCGGCAACGTCCTTAAGGTCGATAACTTTTTGAACCACCAGATTGATCCGCAGTTGATGGATGAACTAGGTGCTGAATTTGCGCGCCGGTTCAAAGACTCTGGCATCACTAAGATTTTAACAGTGGAATCGTCCGGCATTGCACCGGCCGTCATGACAGGGTTGCACATGGGCGTACCCGTAATTTTCGCGCGGAAGCATAAGAGCCTGACTTTAACCGATAACTTATACACGGCCAAGGTATATTCCTATACCAAGCAGGTCAACAACGATATTTCCATTGACCGGCGTTTCCTTGATCCGGAAGAAAAAGTTTTGATTATCGATGATTTCTTGGCTAATGGACAAGCCGTTCAGGGCCTGCTCGACATCGCCGTGACCGCTAACATCAAAGTAGCTGGTGTGGGTGTTGTCATTGAAAAACGATTCCAAAAGGGCCACAAACTGGTTGCAGACGCCGGAATTCAACTTGAGGCGTTGGCGAGCATTGCTTCATTTGAGGATGGCAAGGTTATTTTTGCGACTGATAAATAAAATGCTAGACTTGTTTAATTATTGTCAAGACTTTAAAATGAAAGTAGTAAACCATTGCAGTGTTTAACGGAAAGATTATTAAACTTTAAGCGAGAAAGTAGGGAGTAAAATTGGCGAACACGGTCTTATATCCTGGAGATACGATTGGGGTGGTTGGTAGCAGTGCCAACGCCGCAATGTTAGTGACAACGGCCCGGAAGATGGGGTTGCGCGTCGGTGCGTACGGCGCGGATGAAACAAGTGAAGCGTTACAGCTAGCTGATTTCAAAGCCGTTGGTTCAGCGAAGGACCGCGACAAGCTGCAGCACTTTGCTGAGAGCTGTGCGGCCATCGTGTATGACTCGGATCGCGTGAGTACCGATGTTATCAAATTTTTAGCGCAGTTTACCCGGATTCCGCAGGGCAGTGACATGTTGGAAATGATGCAAGACCGGCTATTGGAGCGGGCTTTCTTTGAACAACTCAACGTGAATATTGCGCCGTATGCCACTATTATCAATCTCGATGACGTCTACCAGTCCGTCAATTCTATTGGGTATCCGTGTGTGTTAAAGCCAATCCAAAAGGAGTGGTCACACGGCCGTGAGTTAGTCATTAAGACGCAAACGGATATCGCAAAGGCAGCTGGTTTGTTGGATTGGGGGACGTATATTCTCGAATCCCAAGTGGCATATGACCGTGAGTATTCAATTCTGGTGGCCCGCGACCAAGATGGCAAACAGCAGGTATTTCCAATTACGGAGGTCCAGTCCGTTGATGACCGACCTATTCGCACCTGGGTGCCCGCACAGGTCGATGATGCCGTAGCTGGTGAAATCCATCGGGTGGCCAGTGAAGTCGCTAAGAACGTTAATTACGTTGGTGTCTTTGAGGCATCCTTCTATCTGACCAGTAGTGGTGCTATTTACGTGAAAAAGATCGTGCCTGCACCCAGTGAGACTGGGTACGTGTTCGAATCCGCCGCAACGATCGATGAATTCTCTGAACATTTACGGGCGATTGCCGGCTTGCCATTGGCTGAGCCACAAATTTTGACGCCAGCCGTGACGGCTTCATTTACCGCGGGTCAGCTGAGCGCAATGCGGACACAGTGGCAATTGAAGGCCAACTGGCACTTCACTTTCTACCATCTGCGGCACCAGCAAGACGACGAGACGATGGGCCACATCGCCGTTCAGGGGTCGTCAGTAAAAACCATTTTGGATCAACTGGACGACACCGGTATCTGGTCCAAAAACGCGGATAATGCGGAATAATTAAACGATGTACGAAACACAGGGCGCTGTAGAATTCTCAAGTGAGAGTCCCTCTACAGCGCCCTTTATGTGGCTTGAAGGTGTTGGAATATGGGAATGTTTATCGTATTTTGGGCCGGGGTTTGTTAAGCTTAATTTTAATAAAACGCAATGATGATGAAAGATTGAAAGTTCCTAAACACCTAGTATGAGACTGCTGCAACCGCAATATTGCGGCTAGAATTAGGCAACCGCAGCCTAGTCGTCCCGTTACCGGCTGACAGATAGAATCAGGGACGGTGCGAACGCCACGTAAAATTTTAAAATATCGGCTGACGTCTCAGCAGAACGTATGTTTTTTTGGTATACTATTCAAGACTAATTACAGAGAGGATTGTGTTCAGGGTGGCAGGAGAAGAATTGTTAACTGGCATGAACGATAAACAAACGGAGGCCGTCCTTCAGACCGAGGGACCGTTGCTGGTGCTGGCAGGTGCCGGTAGTGGGAAGACCCGGGTGTTAACGCACCGGGTCGCCTACTTGATCGAACATAATAACGTGATGCCGTGGCGGATTTTGGCGATTACATTTACGAACAAGGCCGCTAAGGAAATGCGTGAACGGGTCATTAAATTGTTGGGGCCAGACGGTAACGATGTCTGGGTCTCCACGTTCCATGCCCTGTGTGTGCGTATTTTACGCCGTGATGCGGATAAATTGGGGTACAATCGGGCCTTCACCATTGCCGACCCCGGTGAGCAACGGACGCTGGTCAAACGGGTCTTGCAACAACAAAATCTGGACGTAAAGAAGTTCGACCCACGTTCCGTGTTAGGGGCAATTTCTAACGCGAAGAATGCCTTGCAGACGCCAGCAATGATGAAGGAAGCCGCTGGAAATCCCTTTGAAACGACTGTTGCAGATGTTTACGATAGCTATCAGCGGGAATTGTTGGCCAATCAAGCCATGGACTTTGATGATTTGATTATGTTGACCATCAAACTATTCAATCAGGAGAAGGACGTGCTGGGATACTACCAAGAAAAGTTCCGGTACATTCACGTCGACGAATACCAAGATACCAATGATGCCCAATACACGTTGGTCAACTTACTAGCTAAAAAGCATGGCAATCTTTGTGTGGTCGGGGATGGCGACCAAAGTATCTACGGTTGGCGAGGCGCTAACATGGAAAACATCCTGAACTTCGAACACGACTATCCCAATGCACATGTGACGTTGTTGGAACAAAATTATCGGTCAACCAAGACCATCTTAAAGGCCGCCAACGACGTGATTCAAAAGAACGTGAACCGGAAGAAAAAAGATCTGTGGACGGAAAATCCTGATGGTGAAAAGATTTCTTATTACCGCGGGCAAAATGAAAATGATGAGGCCCATTACGTGGTCGCTAAGATTCAAGAAGAGAATCAGCAAAATCATCACGACTACGGCGATTTTGCTATCCTTTACCGGACCAACGCCCAATCTCGGGTGATTGAAGAAACACTGGTCAAGGCCAACATTCCGTATACCATGGTTGGGGGCCATAAGTTCTACGACCGGAAGGAAATTCGCGATGTCTTAGCCTACCTGACGTTGATTGCCAATCCGGCGGACTCCATGAGCTTGGAACGGGTCATCAACGAACCAAAACGTGGGATCGGGGCTACGAGTATTGAAAAGCTACGTGACTTTGCCGACTTTAACGGCTGGACTGAGCTGGAAGCGACCCAGAACATCGCGTTGGCCACAAATCTGGGTGCCCGGATTCGGAATGCCATGGAAAAGTTTGGTCTGACATTAAAAGCTGTCCAAGACAAGGCTGAAACGATGAGTGTTTCCGACATTACCAGTGAACTGTTGGATCAGACTGGCTATATGGCTGCCCTGAAGGCGTCCAAGAATCTTGAAGCCGAAACGCGAATCGAAAACATTGAAGAATTCCTGTCCGTCACGCAAAAATTTGATAGTGATTGGGATAACACTGACCATGATGAGGACCAAGATAATCGGTTAGTGGAGTTCTTGGCTGACTTAGCCTTGGTCTCAGCGCAAGACGACGTGGAGGAAGAACCGTCTGAAGTGACTTTAATGACGCTACACGCCGCCAAAGGCTTGGAGTTCCCAGTTATCTTCCTGATGGGCTTGGAAGAAGGCATCTTCCCATTGTCACGCGCCATGCTCGAAGACGACGAGCTTGAAGAGGAACGACGGTTGGCTTATGTGGGAATTACACGGGCCCAGACCAAGCTGTATTTGACCAATGCCTACTCACGAATGCTGTATGGTCGGCGCCAAGCTAACCCACAATCTCGCTTTGTCACTGAAATTGATCCAGAATTGCTGCACTTAGATTACAGTGAGACCAAATCTGGATTGACGCCGAGTCGCCGCGATGTGCCATTTGCCCGACGGACGGCTAGTGCTGTGGCGAATCTGTACCATGGCAAGACGGGCCGAGTCGATGAACCCACTGGTACTGGTGCTGAAAAGGTCAGCTGGAATGTTGGTGACAAGGCAAGCCATAAGAAGTGGGGTGTTGGGACTGTCGTCAAGGTCAATGGTACCGGCGAAGACGCCGAACTCGATATTGCCTTTCCAGAACAAGGTGTTAAGCGGTTATTGGCCGCCTTTGCACCAATTAAACGTGTTGAATAAAAAAGTTAACGTGGGAGGAAGAAAATGACTGATCAACCCATTGATGCTTTAACTGAAGAACAGGCCGCGAGTGAAGCAGCCGATTTACGTCCGCAAATTCTGAAGTGGGGGCAACAGTACTATGATGCCGATGCGCCCGTCGTTGAAGATGACGTGTATGATCGCGTTTACGCACGGCTAGTCGCTCTAGAAACGGTCTTTCCCGCCATTATCACACCAGATTCGCCGACACAACGCGTGGGGGGCAGCACCCGTGGTGATTTACCAAAGGTCACCCATGAGATCCCCATGTTGTCGCTAGGCGATGTCTTTTCTATTGCTGAACTCAAGGAATTTGATGAACGGTTACGCTCGAACGTCGAAGATGACTTCGACTATAACTGTGAGTTAAAAATTGACGGTTTAGCAATTTCACTACGGTATGAAAACGGAAAGTTTGTGCAGGGGTCCACGCGAGGTAACGGACAAATTGGTGAAGACATTACTGCCAATCTGAAGACCATCAAGTCGATCCCACAAACATTGAGTCGACCATTGACCATTGATGTGCGGGGGGAATGTTATATGCCGAAGGCGGCCTTCCTAGCGTTGAACGAGCGCCGAGAAGCTGCTGGGCAAGCACCGTTTGCCAATCCGCGAAATGCCGCAGCCGGTAGTTTACGGCAACTCGACACGCAGGTCACCGCTGACCGCCAATTGGCAACGTTTATGTATAACATTGCCGACTACGAACCACTGACTACGCGCACGCAAAGCGGCTTGTTAGATGAGCTGGCCGAGCTGGGATTCACGACGAACGCGACCTATCAAGTGGCTCACAATATGGCTGACGTTGCGGCCTATATCGACCAGTATCAGGGGAAACGTGGCGACCTGCCGTATGGTATCGATGGTATCGTCATCAAAGCTAATTCGTTGCCGTTACAACGGTCGATCGGTGCTACGGTCAAGGTGCCGCGGTGGGCGATTGCTTACAAATTTCCGCCGGAAGAAGTCGAAACGGTCGTTCGTGATATCGAATGGACGGTCGGTCGTACTGGAATCGTGACACCAACGGCCGTTATGGATCCCGTGGCCTTGGCAGGAAGCACGGTCGCCCGGGCATCCTTGCACAATCCAGATTATTTGGAAGCTAAGGATATTCGGTTGGGCGACACCGTGTTATTGCATAAGGCCGGGGATATTATCCCCGAGATCTCACAGTACGTTGTGGCTAAACGCTCAGCTGATGCACAACCGTATCCAGTGCCAACGCATTGTCCCTCCTGCGGGGCTGAACTGGTCCATTTGGATGAAGAAGTCGCATTGCGGTGCATCAATCCGCGGTGTCCGGCACAACTGGCCGAAGGGATGAATCATTTTGCTTCCCGGAATGCCATGAATATTGCCGGGTTAGGTCCCCAGATCGTAAGTCAGCTATTTGACCGTAAGTTAGTCGATGACGTGGCTAGTTTGTACCGGCTGACGACCGACCAATTATTAACTTTAGATAAATTTGGGGAGAAGTCGGCCCAAAACCTCTTGACAGCCATTGATAATAGTCGCAATAATTCATTAGAACGTTTGTTATTTGGTTTAGGGATTCGTCACGTGGGCGCTAAGGCGGCGCGTTCGATTGCCGCCGAGTTTGGTGACATCGATCATTTAATGGCGGCCGACAGTGAAAGCATCTCCGCTATTGATACGGTGGGGGGCATCATTGCCGACAGCGTGGTGACCTACTTTGCCAGTGATCAAGTGCAGCAACTGATTGCTGATCTTCGAGAAGTGGGGGTCAACTTGACGTTTACTGGGGATATTCCTGCCACTGACAGTGAAGGCCAGTTTGCTGGCCAACGCGTGGTTCTGACGGGAAAGCTCCAAGAACTGACCCGCCCCGAAGCCACAGAATGGTTGGAACGCCACGGTGCCACGGTCACGGGGAGTGTCTCGAAGAAGACAGATCTGTTGATTGCAGGCGAAGCCGCCGGTAGCAAGCTGACCAAGGCGCAGTCGCTGAACGTCCCCGTTTGGAACGAGGCGCAACTGCAGGCCGCTATGGACGAAACGAAATGATGACTTTAGGAGGAAACAAGTCGTGAAACGGTTACGAACCTTTATTGCGTTAGCTGCGGTGCCATTCTTTTTGGCCGCATGTGGCGATTTAAGTAGTTCCAGTATGTCTGGGAGTTCTGGAAGCAGCAAGACTGGAACGACTCAGTTGACTGGTCAGAGCAGTGATGGTGATTATGAGGGGGTCATTAAGAGTGGCCATTACCAAACGAGTAAATCGCGCGGGGTCACCAACAGCCAAGACTCGGGAAACACCTATAACCTGAAGAGCTTTGAGAACGGGATGCTGAACGTTTCGAAGAAGATGTATTCGACTAAGAAGTACGTCTTTCAGGAAGGACAGTATCTGAGTTCAAGTACGGTTCAGAATTGGCTGGATCGGAAGAGTAAATCAAATGCGACCGGATTAAACCCCGTTAGCAATGGGTCGACTTCTGCAAACAAGCGGAATCCCGTCTACATTCAAGCCTTAGAAGAACAAGACTATATGATCCAAAAGAACAGTAAGTTGACCTTAGGTGGTGTCACGATTGGGATTGCCGTAAACTCAGTCGATTACTATAAGAAGACCCAGTATGGGGCTACCTATGAGACTAAAATCGATAAAGCAACCGGAGAGGCTTACGCCAAAAAGGCGGCCAACACGGTTCTGCAACGTTTACGGAAAAAATCAGCATTGAAGAACGTCCCGATTACAATCGCCATTTATCGCCAGGCGTCTAACGATAGTTTAGTGGGTGGGGACTTCATTGCTTACTCCGAGAATAAATCGGGGGCAACTAGTGTTTCGAATTGGAAAGCGCTGGACGAAAAGAACTACGTCTTCCCAATCGAAAGTGGGTCCAGCAGCCCGAACAGTAACGATGAGACGTCCTTTACGAACTTCAAGACGCAAGTTCAGAACTTCTTCCCGAACCTGAGTGGTGTCACGGCTCAGGCCCATTACAACGGGAAGAGTTTGACCGGGATGCACGTTAATATTCAGACGCAATTCTACAGTCAGACGGAAATCATCAGTTTCACGCAGTACTTGCAAGCGGCAGCACAAAAGTACTTGCCATCAGGGGTTCCCATTGACATTACGGTGTCCTCTACGGACGGTGTTCAGAGCTTCCTTTCACGGGGTACCGGTGCTAAAAAGTTTACGAGTCATGTCTTTAACAGTTACTAAATCAACTCAAGTTTTCTGATGCTGATGTCTAGGACAATGGCGTTTAAATAATGATATCGATTAGACTATGGTTCTCTACGCATGTTTATGAGCGGAGAGTCATAGTTTTTTTAGACCATGGGCTGTGAGTTGCTATTTGACGGAATACTTTGGTATGATACAGGTTCTAATACCTGTGATTAGTGGCATGCAAACCGTTGTCCTACTGTTGGTCGACCTGAAAATATCGATCGGCGGAATGAGGTCGTAGCGCCTAATTAGTGGGCCGGGGCCAAAGCGAGACCATAAGTTACCACGAGTTTCGCCGGAATCACCGTCATAATTTGCCAACAGAATCTTTGGTGCACGCAAGATATATGGTAAAATGGCAATGTATGTTTATTCTTGGCGAAGTCCAGGATAAACGGTGAATGCGGATAAATCAGAAAGAGGGATAATTGATGGCTAATCGAATTAATCGAGAACAAGTTCAACACGTTGCCGGTCTGGCAAAACTTGAATTTACGGATGCCGAGTTGGACGCGTTTACGCCCCAACTAGATGACATTATCGGTATGTTTGAAACGCTGAGTGAGGTCGATACTGACGGTGTCGAGGTTACCAGCAACGTTTCTGATCAACTCAACGTGATGCGTGAGGATGTCGCCGATAATTGGGGACAAAGTGCAGCGTTATTAAAGAACGCGCCAGACGCAGCACGGGGCTTTATCAAGGTACCTGCCATCATCGATGAAAGCGAGGATAACTAACAGATGAATTATTTCAAACAAGATCTCGCCAGTCTCCACGCCGATTTGGTGGCGAAGAAGATCAGCGCCAAGGAATTGACGCAGGCCACCCTTGACAATATCAAGGCCACTGATCCTAAAATCGATGCTTTCTTAACCTTAAACGAAGATGCTGCTTTAAAGCAGGCTGATGCTATTGATGCGCAGGGCATCGCTGCTGATCAACCCTTAGCTGGGATTCCAGTTGCCTTGAAGGACAACTTGGTCACTAAGGGCTTAAAGACCACGGCCGCTTCTAAAATCTTAGAAAACTTTACCCCTGTCTATGACGCTACGGCCGTTAGCAAGCTCGCTAACGCTCAGATGGTCACGGTTGGGAAGACCAACCTGGATGAATTTGCCATGGGGGGATCAACGGAAAATTCTGCCTTCAAGACGACGAAGAATGCTTGGGACCAAACCAAGGTTCCTGGTGGGTCTTCAGGTGGGTCCGCTGCGGCAGTTGCTTCCGGTCAGGTGCCCGTTGCTTTAGGTTCCGATACCGGTGGTTCTATTCGGCAACCCGCCGCTTTCAACGGTATCGTTGGGATCAAGCCAACTTACGGTCGGGTTTCTCGTTGGGGACTAATCGCGTTTGGGTCTAGCCTCGATCAAATTGGGCCAATGACGCGTAGCGTGAAGGACAATGCCACGATTTTAAGCGCCATTGCTGGCCATGACGAACACGATTTGACCAGTTCCACGCAGGCCGTTCCTGATTTTGCTGCCGACCTGAACGACACGACGAGCGTTAAGGGCCTGCGAATTGGGTTGCCTAAGGAATTCTTGGCTGAAGGGGTCGATGACGGCGTGAAGACCGCTATCTTGGCCGCCGCTGACACGTATCGCAAGTTAGGCGCTACGGTCGACGAAGTTTCCTTACCACACAACAAGTATGGGGTCGCTGCCTACTACATCATTGGCTCATCCGAAGCCTCATCTAACTTACAACGGTTCGATGGGATTCGTTACGGTTACCGAGCCCAGGATGTAAAGAACTTGGAGGACGTTTACGTGAAGTCACGTTCCGAAGGTTTCGGCGAAGAAGTTAAGCGGCGCATCATGTTGGGGACCTTCTCCTTGTCCGCTGGGTTCTATGACGCCTACTTCATAAAGGCTGCTAAGGTGCGGACGGTCATCATCAACGACTTTAAAGCAGTCTTAAAGGACCACGATTTTATCATGGGTCCGGTTGCACCAACCACTGCTTTTGGAATCGGTGACGAGATCAAGGATCCAATCACGATGTACATGAACGATGTTTTGACGATTCCTGTCAACTTAGCTGGTCTCCCAGGCTTATCCTTGCCTGCTGGATTCAGCAACAACTTACCGGTCGGCATGCAACTTATCGGTCGGCCATTTGACGAAAGCACGCTGTATAAAGCGGGTTACGCCTTCGAACAAAACACTGACTTTCATTTACAAGTACCTACGTTAGGAGGCCAAAACTAATGAACTTTGAAACGACTATTGGGCTAGAAGTCCACATTGAGTTAAAGACCCATTCAAAGATCTTTAGCCCATCACCAGTTGCCTATGGGGCCGACCCTAACGCCAACACCAATGTGATCGACTGGGGGTATCCTGGGGTTCTGCCAACCACCAACAAAGCGGTGGTTGCTGACGGAATCATCGCCGCTTTGGCCTTACATGCCACGGTAGAGAAGCACACCCACTTCGATCGGAAAAACTATTTCTATCCAGATAACCCTAAGGCTTACCAAATCACGCAATCCGATAAGCCAATCGGTCACGATGGCTGGGTCGAAATTGACGTGGACGGTGTAAAGAAGAAAATTGGGATCGCCGAAATGCACGTTGAAGAAGATGCCGGGAAGAACACCCATGAACGGGACTATTCCTACGTCGATTTGAACCGGCAAGGGACACCGTTGATTGAAATCGTATCGAAGCCAGATATCGCTTCACCCGCTGAGGCCTACGCTTATCTGGAAGCCTTACGTCAACGAATCCAATTTACCGGGATCTCCGATGTGAAAATGGAAGAAGGCTCCATGCGGGTCGATGTCAACATTTCTGTCCGTCCCGTGGGTCAAGAAAAGTTCGGCACCAAGACTGAGCTGAAGAACTTGAACTCCTTTAACTACGTGCAACGGGGGCTGGAGTATGAAGAACAACGGCAACAACAAGTCTTGATGTCCGGCGGCGCCGTTCAACAGGAAACCCGGCGTTTTGATGAAAAGACCGGTGAAACTATCCTGATGCGGGTCAAGGCCGGAGCTGACGATTATCGTTACTTCCCAGAACCAGACTTGCCAGCCTTGAACATCAGCGATGACTGGATCAAAGAACTGGGCGATGCGATGCCAGAAATGCCAACCAAGCGGCGCGAACGCTATGTCAACGACCTTGGATTGACGGATTACGACGCCATGGTTATCACCCAGACCAAGGAAATGTCCGACTTCTTTGATGCCACGGTCGCTTTAAAGGCCGATGCTAAGATGGCAGCGAACTATCTGCAAGGAGACGTCAATGCCTACCTGAACGAAAAGCAAGTTGATTTACAAGCAACAAAATTGACGCCTGCTAACTTGGCTGGCATGATCAACTTGATTTCCGATGGGACCATTTCTAGCAAGATGGCCAAGAAGGTCTTCAAGGCGATCACGGATGGCGAAGAACCAAAGGCTTACGTGGAAGCTCACGGCCTGGTTCAACTTTCCGACCCTGCTAAGCTGCAACCAATCATTGACGACGTGTTGTCGGCTAACCCACAATCCATTGAGGACTTTAACAATGGGAAGAAGCGGGCAGTTGGTTTCTTAGTTGGTCAGATCATGAAGCAAACGCACGGTCAAGCGAACCCGCAAGTTGTCAACAAGTTGTTGATGGCAGCGTTGCAACAATAGAATTAATGGAGGCACATCATGCGTAAACGGGCACGGGTCATTTATAATCCAACTTCAGGACGTGAGGCGTTGAAGAAGGACCTGATCGATATTTTAGCGGTGTTCGAACGGGCGGGGTACGAAACGAGCGCTTACGCCACGACACCGGCGCCAAACTCGGCGCGCGATGAAGCAACACGAGCAGCTAAGGCTGGCTTCGAACTCATCGTAGCCGCCGGGGGAGACGGGACCATTAACCAGGTCGTCAACGGCATTGCTGGACTCCCTCACCGTCCTAAGATGGCCATTATTCCTGCCGGTACCACGAATGATTATGCCCGGGCGCTCCACATTCCGCGCGAAGATCCGTTGGCGGCAGCAAAAGTGGTCTTGAAGGACCAGACCATTAAGATGGATATTGGTGAGGCGGGTGACACCTACTTTATCAACATCGCTGGTGGGGGACTCTTAACCGAGTTGACTTACGACGTGCCATCGAATTTGAAATCGATTTTTGGCTACTTGGCTTACCTGTTAAAGGGCGCCGAGTTGCTACCGCAGATCAAGCCAATTGATATGGATCTAACTTACGATGGCGGTCATTTCCGCGGCAAGGCATCGATGTTCTTGCTGGCACTGACCAATTCCATCGGTGGTTTCGAACAGATTGTACCGGATGCGGCGCTCGATGACGGGAAGTTCACGATGATCATCGTCAAGACAGCCAGCATGCCAGAGATTTTACGGCTGATGGGTCTAGTTCTAAACGGTGGGAAACACATCAACGACTCGCACATCATCTACGAGAAGACCAGTAAGGTTGTCGCCCGGCCAGTTGAAGACCGGATGATGATCAACTTGGATGGTGAATATGGTGGCGACGCGCCGATGAAGTTCCGCAACCTGCGGCAACACATCGAAATGTACGCCAACTTGGACGCCATCCCAGATTCTGCGGTCACTAGCGAATCTCCTGAATTGCTTGAGGCGGAGCAAAATTTCGTCAAGCAGGTCGAGGAGTTGCCAGAAACGGATCAAACAAAGAAAGCTTAAGACGGAAGGGACTTTTGCACAACAGGCGGCAAGGTCCCTTTCTTGCGTAGCCGGTTTCGTTCTGTCTGCCGGCCTTCGACTACGGTAGTGACGGAGGAGAATCATTAGTAAGTGATTGTGTGACGCGGTCCGTTATTAATGTTCACGACGAAAGCCGTCACCACTACCATAGTTTCGGGGCTATTAGTAGCCAGTGCTAGACGTGGCGCCTCTTTCCATGTATGATGGCAGGTGCAGTAAAATTTGACGTGAGTGGCGATTGTACCAGGTGTGACCGTCATTTCAGAACAAGTCGTAAAATATTGTCTTAGAACAAAAAAGAATAAGCATTAAAGAAATTGAGGTTACTATGAAAATTAAAGCACCAGTAAGTAAAAATGAACAGCTCGACGTTTCAATTATGGATCTGACGTATCAAGGGATGGGTGTCGCGAAGGTCAATGATTTCCCCCTGTTTATCGAAAACGCCTTACCTGGCGAAGAGCTAACGATTCAGGTCACCAAGGTCGCTAAGAACTACGGTTTTGCGCGGGCCATTTCTTGGAAGAGCGAATCGCCTGACCGGGTCAAGGACGTTGATAAGACGTACCGCCAAACGGGGATTGCGCCCTTACAACACTTGGCTTACCCAGCGCAGTTAAAGTTCAAGCAACATCAGATTGCGGAGCTTTTCAATAAGGCTCACCAAGACGTTGAAGTTGCCCCAACCTTAGGGATGGCCAATCCAACCCAATACCGGAATAAGGCACAAGTGCCCGTTCGAATGATCAAGGGCCAATTGGAGACCGGTTTCTACCGGCAACACAGTCATGACCTGATTCCGTTGACCGACTTCTACATTCAAGACCCAGCCATCGATGCCGCCATCATCAAGGTGCGCGACTTGCTTCGTCAATTTGAAATTCCAGCCTACAACGAAATCAGTGACAAGGGTGTTCTTCGAAACATCATGGTTCGCCGCGGGTACTACAGCCACGAAATGATGATCGTCCTGATCAGTCGGACGCAAAAGATTCCCAGTCAGGCACAGCTGGTTGACCAGATTCACAAGGCCTTGCCAGAAGTGACGAGCATCGTACTAAACGTGAACGCCAAAAAGACCAATGTCATCATGGGGAACGTTACCCGTGTCCTTTACGGGAAGCCAACCATTGAAGACACGTTGATGGGCTTAACGTTTGCCATTTCTGCACGGTCCTTCTACCAAGTTAACCCGCAACAGACCGAAAAGCTATACCAAATGGCTATCGACAAGGCTGGTTTGACCGGTGAAGAGACCGTTATCGATGCTTACTGTGGTATCGGGACGATTTCTTTAGCGCTGGCTAAGCACGCCAAGCAAGTCTACGGGGTCGACATCGTGCCCGAAGCCATTGAAGATGCCAAGGTCAACGCTCAGAAGAATCATTTGACCAACGTGGACTTCTTCGTGGATAAGGCTGAAGATCAAATGATTCAGTGGCAAGCAGCGGGCATCAAGCCCGACGTTGTGGTAGTTGATCCACCACGTAAGGGCCTGGCCGAAACCCTGATTGAATCCACCGCTAAGATGGGTCCAAAGAAGATCGTTTACGTGAGCTGTAACCCAGCTACGTTGGTTCGTGACGTCCAACTTTTCCAAGACCGAGGCTACGTCATTGATGGCCCGATCCAACCCGTTGACCAATTCCCACAAACACCTCACGTGGAAAGCGTCACGGTTCTGGTTAAGAAGTAGGACAACAGTTAGAGATAACGTGTGTTAAGGATACGTTCCTTGAACTATACGTAAAACTTGGAGCGGTCATCTGAATCTTAGGTGACTGCTTTTTTTATATATTTTTTAGCATAGAACAAGGAATAAAAAAAGAGAATGTGGAAGCTACGTGATTGTTTATTTACGCAAATTGTAATCTACAATATTACGTTTTCAATCAAAAATATTTGTTGAAAAATTGTCATCACGTGAGACTGATATGAACGGGCCCTAGTAAAATTTGCTAAAATGGTTGATAATGAAATGAGCATGATGAAAGAAGAAACTAAGCTTACAGGTTAGTTGTGCGCAGGCGGCTGCTGACGCAAAGTTCAACATATCTGAAAGCGGTTGCACTAGTAGGAGGGATCTCTCGTGAATGTGGGAACGTTAGCCAGCACATCATTTTTTAGTCAAGTTCACCCGGCGGTCGTTGCCGTGTATTTTATCGAATTATTTACTCTCTTATTAGTCTTTAATCATTTAGTTTTAGCGATAGCGTTATTTGGCGGATTATTAGCCATCAGCTGTTGGTACTTCAGCCGGCAGCGAATCATTTCTGTATTAAAGGGTGTTGGTTCATTGATGGCAGTTATCGTGCTGTTCAATCTGCTTTTGAATCAAAATGGCCGCGGATTACTTTGGCACTTGACGTTAGGCCCCGTAACATTTCGATTAACACGCACCGGTCTACTTTACGGCTGTACGATGGCAATTCTACTGGGTGCGATGATCCTGGCGTTTATTCTATTTAATGGTATTTTGACAACGCCCAAAATTAGCTACCTCCTATTCCCAGTTGTCCCCCGACTGGCGATGCTGTTGACGATTTCTTTACGCCTCGTCAGTTTGTTCACTCAGAAATTTCGACGACTGGTGATGTTCCAGAAGACACGGGGCATCGTGGTCACGGAAGGACCCTGGGGACAGCGAATTCAAAAGACCGGTCGACTCATGCGTATTCTATTGATCGATTCCGTCTCATCCGCAATGGAAACGGCGGTCCTGATGGAAGCACGGGGATTCGGTGCCCACAAGCGCAGTCATTACCAAACCTATTCCTGGCAGCCACACGATATTGTCTTTGGTCTGGGTGGGTTACTCCTGTTTGTCGTGATTATTGGTTTTCGGTGGCGAGGCTTCGGTTGGACCACTGACGTTTATCAAATGACGGTCGGTACCAGTGCCGATTGGTGGTTGGTCTTGCCGCTACTTGCGTTTGTTGGTCTGCCAGTATTGGGTGAGGGGATGTATCGTTTATGGGAGAATTAATGCAAATTGACCATCTCACGTTTACTTACTCTGGGCAGGCCAAACCGACCTTGAACGATATCTCACTGTCTATTGCACCAGGGGCCTTTGTGACGATCGTTGGTGCTACCGGGAGTGGTAAGACGACGTTGCTCAAGCAGCTTAAGCCGGAATTGCGGCCAGCGGGCGAGTCGTCTGGGCAAGTGATGTTTCATGGTCAGTTGCTAACGGCGCTGTCTAGTGATGTCAGTGCCCAACAGCTGGGCTACGTGGCCCAAGACCCCCAAACACAGCCAATCATGGCAACAGTTATCGAAGAGTTGGCCTTTCCCTTGGAGAATCTCGGCTTCAATTCGGCGGCCATGACCATGCGCATCGCAGAGCTGTCGAACTTCTTGGGGTTGGATAAGTTGCTGCATCAGTCTATTGATAGTCTTTCCGGTGGGCAACTGCAGTTGGTCAACTTGGCCTCGGTCCTAGCACTTAAGCCAGAAGTCATTTTACTCGATGAGCCCACCGCTCAGTTGGATCCGACGACGGCACAGAATTTTCTGACCATTCTGCAGCAGGTACATGACGAGCTGGGGATTACGATTGTTCTGACCGAGCACCGGCTAAGTCGCGTTCTGTCAATGGCCAACCAGTTAGTTCTATTGACGGCAGGGCGGGTGACCTATGCCGGGCCGGTTTCCGATGGGTTACGCCAAATGCATCAAACAGCGGAACTCCGGGCGTTCGTGCCGCCGATTCCTGAATTTTTCTTGGCACATGACTTACCAGTTCAGCCGTTACCTTTAACGGTGACAGCTGGTCGCCAAGCCCTGCAGACTGGTAATTGGCAGTTTAGTGCCCAGGGCGACGTAAATAAGCTCAAGGTGGCCACGGACCCCTTACTAACGGCCAAGGCAATCACGCGGTATTATGACGGTGGTGAGGCCGTGCTTCGTCAGCTTGATTTGACCGTGCACACCGGTGACTGGTTGGCGATTATTGGTAAAAACGGCTCGGGCAAATCGACGTTGTTGACGATTCTGGCGGGTCTTCAGAAACCGCAACACGGTAAAGCGCGATTGCGGCAACAAATCGTTTGGAAACTGAAAAACAATGAACGCATTAAACAGATTGGATACCTTTCACAAAATCCGACGGAACAATTCAGTGGCGACACAGTGGTCGCAGAGCTCACGGCGCAGGCAAAACTGCTGGGTCGTACCGATGTTGACCAGGTTGTGCAGGACATGTTAGCTACCTGCCACTTAACTAAAGTGGCTGCTCAGAACGCTTTTGATCTGAGTGGGGGTCAACAACAATTGCTCGGTTTGGGGCTAGCTCTGATTGCACAGCCAGAACTTCTCTTGCTGGATGAACCCACAAAAGGGCTTGACCCGGACACCAAACAACACATTGGGCACATCTTACAACGGGCACACCGATCCGGGCTCACGATTATCATGGCAAGTCACGACATGGACTTTTGCGCGGCCTTTGCGACCAGCTGTACGTTCATGTTTGATGGTCAGGTCAGTACGCCGCAAGCAACACGACCATTTTTCACAAAAAACTTTTTGTCAACGACGGCCGTCAATCGATTGTTGCGACAGCAGGTACCCAGCGCACTCTTTTGGCAGGATGTTCGACGGACCACGAAGGGAGGTGAGTTACAATCGAACAACGACGACAAGTTAACTGGGGCCTGATCGTGCCGGTCATATTGATGTTGGCCCTGCTGGCGGGGATGCTCTTGCTAAAAGGCAAGCATTATCTCTGGTTCAGCTTTGGCTGCCTGGCCGTTAGCATCTTGCCAGCCTACTGGCATTTTGAAAAGCGGGAAATGAGTACCCGGTTGCTGGTATTTCTAGCGGTGATTGTGGCGCTAGGTGTTCTGGGGCGGGTTCCTTTGGCCGCGATTCCCAACGTGCAACTGACCAGCTTCGTCGTCATCGTAAGTGCTGTGAGCTTGGGCCCAGAAATGGGATTTGTGAGCGGCTCGATGATGGCGTTGGTCTCGAACCTGTTTTTAGGTCAGGGACCGTGGACGCCATGGCAAATGCTGGCGTGGGGCCTGATGGGCTTGACGACGGGATTATTAAGACGCAGTCAGCTTAAGGATAACGTCTGGTTACTGGTCGTCTGGGGAGCATTATGGGGATTTTGGTTCGGTTGGATCATGGATCTCTGGTACGCCTTGGCTTACGTAAGGCCGTTACGCGTCACGAGTTTCTTGTTGGCGTTTGCCAGCAGTTTTCTCTTTGACGCATTGCACGCCGCAACCAATGCAGTTAGCATTCTCTTGCTCTATCGACCCTGGCGACAGCTCATGGATCGGCTGATCACCAAGTACCAAATCTTGCCGAAGGGCATGACAAGTGGTCATCAGCGGCACAGCTAAGGTATCCGTGTTGGTGAAGCGTTAGCATAGATGGGTCGGTAGGTGACCGCCAGAGGGCGTAACACCGTGTTTCATAAGGCCTGTGGTTGATGACTAACAGGCCAAGCTGATTGGTTGAATAACTTATAGAGCCAGTGATGGTCGCGTTATTCAAAATACAGTCATGATTAGAACAGTCATGATTAGAACCAGTGTGTTAAACAGAAATGGTAACATGCAGGTTACACCTACACTGATCGTAGTCGTGGACTGGTAGGTACGGGATGCCTCACAGGAGGACATAGCTACCAGCTGAAGACGACAGATAATCGGTGAAATTTAATTTAAAGGATGATGGGATAATGTTTAAGATGAACAAAGTAATGACGGCTTCACTAACTGCAGTATTGGCTTTAGGTGCCTTGGTACCAGTTGTTGATGCAGGGGCTGCAAGTGTCAAGACTGCTAGCAAGAGTTACCAGACCAGCAAGACCAAGTCTGCAACTACATACGCAAAGAAGATGCTGAAAGCCAATAAAGATGGCTTGACTAGCAAAGCGCAAATCTTTAGCAAGTCTGCTTATCCAACTACGGGTGCCGCTGCCGGTTACTCCGACTTCCTGTTGGGCTTGAAAAAGCAAGGCTATAAGTTTACGACCAGTCAAAAGAAGCTAATCAAGAAGAACTTGGTGGTTTCCAGTAAGAGTGATCCTGCTGTTTTGGCTAACGCTATTATCGGGCTCCAGGCCATTGGTGTAAACCCAACCAAGTACACACCAGCTGGTGCTAAGAAGTCCATGAACCTGGTCAGCACACTGTACAAGAAGTCAATGAACAAGCAAACGGTCAACGTTCAAAGCACGACTTTAATTGCCGTTTCTTCCAACAAGACCTTCAAGAAGCCTAGCAAGGCCGCTTTCTCCAAGTCTTCATTAAGCTTGAAGATTGCTAAGAATCAACAATCCAACAAGGGCTGGGCTTACAACAACACCGTTGCCAGTGTCGACAGTGACACCACGGCTGTTGCTGTGAACGCCTTAGCCATGGGCAAGAGCAAGAACAAGACGGTCACTGCCGCTGCAACTGCTGGTCGGAGTTACTTAAAGAAAGCCGTTTACAAGAGTGGTGCCTTTGGTTACACCTACAACGGTAAGGAAAATGCGAACGCCAACTCAACTGCCGAAGCCATCATGGGCTTAGCAACGACGAAGGCTGCCTTCAAGACGATCAACAAAACTGCCCTGACTAGTGGCCAAACCGCAACACCATTACGTGCAATGCTGAGCTACGTTAAGTCTGATGGAACCGTTAAGGATGCCTTCAGTATGACGTTAGCTTACGGTCAAGTGAGTGTTGCTGCTAGTGCCGCCCACAATGGAACTTACACGAGCAAATTGGTTTACACGTTCAAATAAAGTTTAAGGGTAAGGAGCGTCAGTCATGAAAAAGTCAGTCTGGATCATTGTGGCGGTCGTCGTCACCATTTTCACTATGGGAACGGCATTAGCCATGCAACAGCATGCGCAGCAGTCCACAGCGCCGCAGACGAGTTCGTCATCGAGCCAGAGTTCATCTGCTTCGAGTCGGGCAGCGTCTTCGTCGTCGCAAGCTAAAAAGGTAGCGGCGAAAAAAGATGCTCACAAGAAGTCATCATCGTCCAAACGCAAGGCTAGTTCTAAGACGCGCGCTAAAACGACTAAAAAGTCGACTAAGGCCGCCAGTACGTCTAGCGTAAAGGCCCAAAAGGCGTCGTCGACTGCACGGTCTACGAAGAAGTCGTCGGCAACCAAGCAGGCGGCCAAGCGTACGCAAGCGACAGCGACTAAGCGTCAGACGGCGACATCGACTGAGCAGAAGTCGACGTCCAAATCGCAGTCGACTGGAAAAGTGCATTTGACCGTGACCGGCTACAAGAAGACGTTCTTCAATGATTCGGTGGCTATTTCCAAGAATGCGACGGCGTTCTCGGTACTGAAAGCATCTAAGCTAAAATTAGTCTATCAAAGTGGTGTGGCTGTGTATGTCAGCAGTATTAACGGCCTTGCTGAAAATGATGTGAAGGCCGGTAGTGGCTGGAAGTACAAGGTCAACGGGAAGTTCATTGACAAAGCTGCCAATGTCAAGCACGTGACTAACGGAGACGATGTGCATTGGTACTTCACAACTGCGGGGTACTAAGATGAAACGAGCGATGTTTATTGGTGCTATTGGCTGTGGTAAGACGACCCTCTTACAGCGGCTGAAGGATCTGACCATTCACTATGACAAGACGCAGGCGCTAGAATTTTACCAGAATATTGTTGATACACCGGGAGAATACATTGAGCATCGGCGAATGTATACGAGCTTGGCGACCACGGCGATGGATGTCGACGTCGTTGTTATGCTACAAAGTGCGACCGATCAACGCTTGATCTTTCCGGAGGCGCTCAGCACGATGTTTGCGCGACCGGTAGTGGGTGTGGTCACTAAGACGGATATTGCCGATCAGACTGCAATTGATTGGGCGAGTGGTCAGCTGAAAAGGGCTGGTGCACAGCAGATATTCAAGGTGTCCGCACTGACTGGTGATCATACAGAAGCTCTGCGGCAGTTCTTAGATGACTAACCGACCAACTTTCAAAACATGTAGAATTTGTGGCGTATTTGAGTTGTAATTGCTTTGGATTCTAGCTAAAGGGAATACCTAGTATGACTGTTGTAACAGCAATACGGAGACTAAAATTAGGCAATCTAGGTCAGTCATCGCGTAACCTGCCGACCTCACCATTGCAAGCGTAACGTAAATATTTTGGCTTTAGCTACCCAAGAGTGTGGGACATAACTCAAAAAGTTGCTCCTTTCAGAATCGTTAGATTCTGAAAGGAGCAACTTTTATTTACGCCACTATGGTGCCGAAACGTGGGACATCAGGCAGTTTGTTGCGCTTAACCCAATAACAGAAATTATGCCAGAGTCAGGCATACTCCCTGCTATCACGTTAATGCTCGCAAACTAACCGCCCGATGTCCCACGCTCGTCTTTTTTATCTAATTTAGCTTCTGCGTACAGTCAACCTTTAGTTTTTAGTGGAGGCTTATTCACCTTGGCGTTGTACGACAAGAATTTGTGGTTACTGATTACTAGTCAATCTTAACCGGTGTGTCAGCAGGCTTACCGTGAATCAATTCACAGTTGTTATCAAAGGCTTTAAGGACCATGTTGCGCACAGCATGCGTCGTGTAGAACGCCGTATGTGGTGTGACAAGAACATTCGAACGGTGAATGAGGTCTTCTAGGCGTTTGTCAGGGAAGGTCTTGTTCCGCCAATCAGCGTTAAAGATACCAACTTCGTCTTCATAGGTATCCATAACGAAGCCAGCGACCTTACCCTTATCTAAGGCTTTAATCACGGCATCCGTATCAACCAATGCACCCCGTGAGCAGTTGACGAGGACAACATCATCCTTCATCTTGGCAATGGAACTACTGTTGATCATGTGGGTGTTTTCCTTGGTAGCAGGGACGTGCAGTGAAATCACGTCGGCCTGTGCGTAAAGTTCATCTAAAGTATTGACGTAGTAGCCCTTAGCTTTTAATTCGGCATTTTCGTAAGGATCAAAGGCGATGACCTTGGCGCCAAAACCTTCCATGATTTGCATGTAGACCCGGCCGATGTGACCCGTACCGATAACACCAACAGTTTGATCACGGACTTCACGGCCAATAGTCGGTGCCCAACGCAGGTCGCCATTTTCGATTTTTTCATCTAAGACCTTTGTTTGACGCAGAATCCGTGCAGTTTGAATGGCGGCATGTTCTGCAATGGCGTTTGGCGAGTAAACCGGAACATTGGTAATTTCAAAGCCAAGTTCTTTAGCCTTAGCTAAATCGACATTGTCGACACCGACATTTCGCAGAGACATCTTTGTGATCCCTTGGTCTGCAAGCGCTTGAAGTGTTTCGGCTGTGTAGGAGAGTTGTTGATAGACAACGACCCCGTCAGCACCTTCAGCGTACTTTGCCGTCTTTGGAGATAACAATTCATCGGTATAGCCAACCTCGATTTCAGGATGACTCTTTGCCCATTCCTTAACGTAGGGTTCCTCATCTTTACGAATACTAAAAGCGAAGATGCGTTTTTTGCCGTTTGAATTGGAACTCTTTGCAGGCGTCGAACTGACTTGGGATTTGGATTCAGCGAGGACTTGCTTAATCACTTCTCTGATTAGATCTTCATTTACATCTGACATTAAAGTTCCTCATTTCTATTATTCAGTACATACTTAAAAGCCACACAAAGCTAAGTATGATGTTACTAGTCGATACTTGTTATTGTGCGGTATACCCACCATCGACTAAGAATTCTGAACCGGTACTAAATGATGACTCATCTGACGCAAGGAATAAGGCCATGTTTGCAACTTCACTTGGTTCAGCTAAACGACCCATTGGATGTAATGAAACCAAGTGGTCTGCGACCTTAGGATCGGTCTTTTCAAGGTTTTCAACTAATGGTGTGTTGACGTAACCTGGATGGACAGAATTAATCCGAATGTCATAGCCTTCACGTGCACAATGCAAGGCAGCAGACTTAGTCATCAGCCGAACGCCACCCTTGGAGGCATTGTAAGCGAGTAAGTCAGGATCACCAATTAAACCTTCAACGGAACAAAGGTTAATAATTGAGTTCTTTTCATGATTATTCTTCATGACTTTAATCCCGTATTTAACGCCCCACATGGTCCCCGTCAGGTTAACGCCAATTGTCGCGTTCCAGTTTCTTTCATCCATTTTTTCAATATCAGAAAAGACACCGATACCGGCGTTATTTACGATAATATTAATTTTGCCAAATTTTTTCATTGTGGCGTTGATGACCCGGTCCCAGTCATCCTTTTTAGAAACATCCTGTTGCATGAATACCAACCGGTTTGGAATCAATTCCTTTTCCAGTAAGTCGCCAGCCTCTTTTTCAATCGCTGTAAATACGACTTTAGCACCCTCTTGGGCAAAACGTTCAACGATGGACTTACCGATACCCTTTGATCCACCAGTAACTAATGCAACCTTACCTTGCAAGCGTCCCATTATAAAGCCTCCGTTCTAAAGTTTGTTACAAAGGTATTATATAGCAGTCGATTATTGTATGTAAAGCGCTTTCTTTTTCGTAAAATCGGCATTTCTGAGCATTTTGAATGGGAGTTTTTAGTCACAAAAAACGGATCGAAGGGGCGCTAACACTTTAATGGTAAGCGGTTTCACATGATATCTTGTGAAAAAAATGACTGCTATTTTGAAAGGTTATTCAGGAAACGCGGCTGGTTTTCAATGATAATTTGTCATTATAATAAGTACTTTCACGGTCAAAATGACAAAATAACCGGTAAAATTTTCGTATTTTTCGAAAATTTTACCGGTTATTTTTTTAGATAGTTTGTTTAGGTGATAAACGGTGACCAAAAACGGCTTTTTTGACTCAAAACAAAAGTCCAGGACGATGTGCAAGCGAATGTTGCGGTTGGCCTGACGACGATGATGAATCCGAAACTGGGAAAATTTGGATACAATGCCTACGAGAGGGTCACATAAATCCATTGAATGACCGACTTGTCCTTCACGTAGGTTTCACTCGGAAAGATTTGCGGTTGAACACCGTCGACCAGATAGATCCAGCCTTTGGTGTTGTTTAGCGAAGAGAGCCCGTCTATCGCGACGATACAAGGGCGACCGTTGATATTCTTCTCCCGGAGGACAATGCCTTTCTTTTGAAAGTAGTGCTGTGAAGCGGCGTAGACTGAAATATTATCGTTCCAAGCTAGGTCACGGTTGATCGTATATATCTTTTGCGCGCCACTATAGCGTTTACGGAATTGTAGAGGCGTGAGGCTGGTGGTTTCTTTAAAAACCTTATTGAAATAGTTTGCTCTGGCAAAGCCAATGGTCTTTGAAACATCGTTGATTGGCTGGTCCGTGGAAATCAGTTGCGTCTGAGCCAGCGCAATTTTTCGAATGCGAATGTAGTTGGAAAAGTTGATTTTAAAGTGTTCCTTGAAGAGCCGGCTCAGATAGGCCGGCGATAAATAGGAATTTTTGGCGACGGTCACCAGGGTGAGCTTTTGGTCGATATTTTGATCTATGTAGGATAGGGCAATATCAATGTCATTGCGTCCTTTATTATTGCTAGGTGTGGGGGCTGGTTTGAACGTATGCGTTACGCTTTCCACTTCATTGACGGCACCGGAGATAAGCAGACTGAAGAGCTGACTCCCTTTCGTCAACTCTTCTTTGGTCAGGGGAGACAGAATGGTAATCTCTTGGTAATAGGCGTTGAGCACACTGGTGGCGATATTTTCCAAGGCGTCCTGATGTAAGGAAGTTGTATTTACTGGGATACTATTTTTATTGGTAATAAATAAACCATTAAATTGGCCATTGGTAATCAGTGGAAAAAAGAAAGAAAGGTTCTTTTTGTGAAAGAAGGCATTAACCTTGTCTGGGTCTATGAGCAGGCCGTCACTGGTTACTAGGTGTAATGAGGCGTCAATAAACGTAAGATGGGTCTTTGTTAGTTGATAAAACAAAGTTAGAATTTGCTTGATGCGAATGTAGCGAGTCTCTTGTGAATTGAAATTCATAAAAAAGTCTCCTTTTAAAGGTCACTAACCTTGTTAGTGAGTACACAATAGCCTATTTTATGATAAAAATCAAATATCTGTATAAAAGGGGGACAATATCTTGCGAACTGCCATAATTTAAGAATGAAAATGACTAAGAAAATTTAAATCACTTGTTATATAATAGCCGTGTAATAAAAAAGTAAGCGTTTTCAAACGCGTACTGACATTAGGAGGCTTTCTTTATGGAACAAGAAGCGCTTGGAATGATTGAAACGAGAGGTTTAGTACCTTCAATTGAAGCAGCAGATGCAATGGTTAAAGCTGCAAACGTTGCCTTGATCGGTCAACAAAAAATTGGTGCCGGTCTTGTAACTGCCATGGTTCGTGGCGACGTTGGCGCTGTTAAAGCAGCTGTAGACGCAGGAGTTCAGGCTGCAGGGAACGTCGGTGAAGTTGTTTCCAGTTATGTCATTCCTCGTCCACACACGGATGTTGAGAAAATTCTTCCACACAAAGAATAAAGAATAGTCATTAAAATTGGTTCTTATTTTGTTTGAGTGGAGGACAAATAAGAACCTTTTTATTAGTAATAGCATTATAAATTGAAAATTCTCCGTTACAAAATATTAGGGGGCAGTCTTATGATTGACTTTTTGAATTCCACCAGCGTCGCACCGGAGTTCGTTGGTGCTGATGCAGCTGGGGATACTATTGGGTTATGTATTCCCAACGTAGATCCAGAGCTCCTAGAAAAGATGCACGTTAAAAAGCATTATTCAGTCATTGGAATCGTCAGTGACCGTACCGGTGGTGGCCCACAACTCTTCTCAATGGATGAAGGAATCAAGTCTACCAATACTGAGGTGATCGACGTTGAATGGACGAACGATACCAAAGGCGGCGGGGGACAAGGTTGCATGATCGTCATTGGTGGTTATGATCCATCAGATGTCCGTGAAGCCATTAAAGTAACCTTTGAGAATCTCCATCACTACTTTGGCGATGTGTATGGGAACGCTGCCGGCTACGTGGAATTGCAATATACCGCTCGAGCTGCTGGTTGTCTGACTGAAGCGTTAGGTGCCGAAGAGGGTAAAGCCTTTGGCATCATCAATGCTTGCCCTGCTGCAATCGGTATTGTGATGGCAGATACGGCATTGAAGACTGCGGGTGTCAATATTATTTCGGTGGCAACACCAAGTCACAACGGCAGTCCTTCCAACGAAGGGACGTTGACCATCAGCGGTGAGTCAGGTGCGGTGCGTCAAGCCGTTATTGCCGCTCGTGAACGTGGACTAGAGTTACTGGGACAAATGGGAGATAAACCAGCAAATGATTATCCCTCCTACATTCAGTAAAAACTTTATTCTAAGGAGGATTACTTAATGAAACGTCAAAAAAGATTTGAAAAGCTAGAACAGCGTCCAATCAACAAAGATGTCATTGTTAAAGAATGGCCTGAAGAAGGATTCGTCGCGATGAAGAGTCCCAATGACCCTGAACCAAGTGTTAAGGTTGAAAATGGGATTATTACCGAAATGGACGGGAAAAAGCGCGAAGACTTCGACTTGATTGATATGTACATTGCTAATTACGGGATCAACATTGATAATGCTGAAAAGGTAATGGCAACGGATTCTGCTAAAATCGCTAAGATGTTAATTGATCCTAACGTTTCTCACAAGGATGTTTTGAAATATACGACGGCGATGACGCCTGCCAAGGGCCAAGATGTGATCTGTCAACTTGACTTTGGTGAAATGATCATGGGTGCCAAGAAGATGCGTGAACGTCGCAAACCAGCGAACCAAAGTCACGTTACCAACTACATCGATAATCCAGTTGAATTAGCTGCTGATGCTGCCGAAGCGGCCTTGAGAGGCTTTGCTGAAGAAGAAACGACCACGGCTGTTAGTCGGGACGCTCCTTTCAACGCACTTTCAGTCTTAGTCGGGTCGCAAACTGGCCGACCTGGTGTCCTTCACCAATGCTCCGTTGACGAAGCAACTGAATTGCAATTAGGGATGCGGGGCTTGACCTCCTATGCCGAAACCATTTCTGTTTACGGGACCGACCGTTCCTTTACCGATGGTGATGACACGCCTTGGTCTAAAGGGTTCTTGGCATCATGCTATGCTTCTCGTGGGATTAAGATGCGGTTTACGTCTGGTTCCGGGTCAGAAGTTTTGATGGGTTACCCTGAAGGCAAATCAATGCTTTATCTTGAGGCCCGTTGTATTTTACTCTCGAAGGCTTCTGGGGTTCAAGGCCTACAAAATGGTTCACTCAGTTGTATTTCAATCCCAACGGCTGTGCCAAATGGGTTGCGTGAAGTCTTAGGCGAAAATCTCTTGTGCATGATGTATGACTTGGAAGCCGCAACCGGGAGTGACCAATCATTCTCTCACTCCTCAATGCGTCGGACTTGGCGTTTCATGGGTCAATTTATCGGTGGGACCGACTTCATCTGCTCAGGATTTGGTGCCGAACCAAACCCAGACAACACGTTCGCTGGTTCTAACGAAGATGTTTATGACTACGATGACATTCACTTCCTGTCACGGGATTATGGTCAATCGTTCGGGATTCATTCAATTAAAGAAGAAGATGCCATTAACGTTCGGCGGAAAGCGGCTAAGTCATTACAGATTGTCTTCAAAGGTTTAGGCTTACCTGCCATTACTGATGAAGAGGTTGAAGCGGCAACTTATGCTGATGTCCATGAAGACATGCCTAAGCGTGATAAGGTTGCTGATATGAAGGCTGCCCAAGATATGATGGACAGAGGGATTACCGCTGTTGACGTTATCAAGGCACTGGTTGACGGTGATGTTAAGGACGTTGCGGAAGCTATTCTGAACCTGCAAAAGCAAAAGGTTGTTGGGGACTATCTTCAAACGTCAGCCATTTTCGATGACAAGTGGCACGTTGAGTCTGCTGTTAATGAAGGAAATGACTATCAAGGACCAGGTACTGGTTACCGGCTCTACGACGATCCTGAAGAGTGGAAAAAGGTAACGGATATTCCACAAGTTATTGATCCAGAACATTTCGATATGTAAGGGAGGAGGTATTTTTATGACTGAAATTGATGAAAACTTAGTCCGTAAAATTGTCCGCGAAGTCTTAGCACAGACGCAAACTGACCAAACCATTGATTTTCAGAAGAAGGGTGGCGCTGTAGCTACTTCTGAAAACGCTTCATATAATGGAGATGCAGTCCCAGAAAAGAACGTTTCTTGGTTCCAATCGGTTGGCTTAGCGAAGCCAGGCTACTCTAAGGATGAAATCGTGATTGCGGTGGCACCTGCCTTCGCAACGGTGTTGACTAAGACTGAATCCGGCGTTTCCCATCAAGAGGCACTACGCCAAATGATTGCTGGGATTGAAGAGGAAGGACTAAAAGCACGGGTCATCAAAGCCTACGATACCTCTGACGTTTCATTCATGGCCGTAGAGGCTGACCATCTGTCCGGTTCCGGGATCTCTATTGGGATTCAATCAAAAGGAACTGTGATCATTCATCAGAAGGATCAAGAAGCGCTAAACAACCTGGAATTATTCCCAGAGGCGCCCGTTATCGATGCCAAGATGTTCCGTCAAATCGGTAAAAATGCGGCCCGTTATGCAAAGGGTGATTCTCCGGAGCCAGTTTCACAGCCAAACGACCAAATGGCTCGGCCCAACTTCCAAGCAATCTCTGCCATCTTACATATTCGTGAGACGCATCAGGTTGTTCCTGGTAAGCCAGCAGAAGAGATCAAAGTCACATTTTAAGGAGAGGTATCAATGAGCGATATTAACGATTTAGTTGCAAATATTTTAAAGCAGGTTAATAATTCTGATACCGCGTCTACTGGAGCAACTCAGTCATCAAGTACCAGCGTTAGTGACGATAAGCAGTACGGTGTCAAGGATTATCCACTCTATGAGAAACACCGGGACATCATTAGAACGCCTTCTGGTAAGGCATTAAATGATGTCACACTTGATGATATTCAGAACAATCGGGTTGATCGTAAAGACTTACGGATCACGGCTGAAGCACTTAAGATGCAGGGCGATGTTGCCGGTGATGCTGGACGGAAGACGTTACAAATGAACTTTGATCGGGCGGCAGAGTTGACCAAGATTCCCGATGATCGTTTATTGGAAATGTACAATGCGTTACGACCATACCGTTCTTCTAAGGATGAACTTCTAAGTATCGCCAATGAATTACGGACAACCTACGATGCTAATATTTGTGCGGCATGGTTTGAAGAAGCCGCAAAATACTACGAAAGCCGTAAGAAGCTTAAAGGAGATAAGTAGAAAAAGTTGAAAAAGGGTGTTTAGGCATGGCAACAAAAAATGTGATTGGCGTTGATATTGGAAATTCGTCAACTGAAGTTGCACTAGCTCATGTTTCTGATCGCGGCGAGACAGATTTCATTGGATCAGGGATAGCTGCAACAACCGGGATCAAGGGGACCAAGGAAAACCTAATTGGTATTCGTGATTCAATCAACCAGGTGTTAGATAAAACTAATTTATCAATTAATGATGTTGACTTAATTAGAATTAACGAAGCCACGCCAGTTATTGGGGACGTGGCCATGGAAACGATTACGGAGACAATTGTAACGGAATCAACCATGATCGGCCATAATCCTGACACACCAGGTGGCATGGGAACGGCATCTGGGGTTACAATTCCAATCTTAGATTTAGCCGGGGAGAGTAATAAGAATCGCAGCTACATTGTGATTGTTCCTAAGGAGCTCGACTTTGAGAATTGTGCCAAGTTAATCAATGCTTACGTCGCCGTTGGTTATGATGTGACGGCCGCTATTCTACAGAACGATGATGCGGTGCTTGTTGATAATCGGTTGAACAAACAGATTCCGATTGTTGATGAGGTTGCTCTGATTGATAAGGTGCCAGTTCGAATGCTAGCCGCCGTTGAAGTAGCGGGGCCAGGCCAAGTTATTTCTCAATTAGCTAATCCATATGGGATTGCGACGCTGTTCAACCTGGATTCTGAGGAGACACGGAATATTGTTCCCGTTTCACGTGCGCTGATTGGCAATCGTTCTGCGGTCGTCATTAAGACACCAGAGGGTGATGTTAAGGCCCGTGTGATTCCCGCCGGTAAAATTATCATTGATGGTGAGACTGGAAAAGAAGAGGTTGGCGTCTCAAGGGGTGCCGACGCGATTATGAAAAAGGTTTCTAATTTCCGGCACATCAAAGATATTACTGGGGAGTCCGGGACCAACATTGGCGGCATGCTGGAAAAGGTTCGTCAGACAATGGCAACCTTGACCGGTAAGCAGAATAAGGACGTGGCGATTCAAGACCTGTTGGCAATCGATACGCAAGTGCCAGTGAAGGTTACTGGTGGTCTGGCGGGGGAATTCTTGAATGAGTCCGCCGTTGGGATTGCGGCAATGGTTAAGTCTGATCACTTGCAGATGGAAGTGATCGCTAAGCTAATTGAAAAGGAACTCAACGTTAAGGTCGAAATTGGTGGTGCAGAGGTCGAATCAGCCATTCATGGTGCGTTGACGACCCCTGGGACTTCCAAGCCAATTGCAATTCTTGACTTTGGGGCGGGGTCTACGGACGCTTCCATTATCGACAAAGAAGATAAAATGATTGCGATTCATCTTGCCGGTGCCGGTGACATGGTTACGATGATCATTAATTCTGAACTCGGTTTGTCTGACATTCACTTAGCGGAGGACATTAAGCGTTATCCGTTAGCTAAGGTTGAAAACCTCTTTCAGTTGCGGCACGAAGATGGCTCCGTTCAGTTCTTCGAACATCCTTTACCATCCGAATTATTTGCCCGAATTGTGGTTATCAAGCCAGATGGCTATGAACCAGTTACGGGTAATCCAAGCATTGAAAAGATTAAGTTGGTTCGTCAGAGTGCCAAGAAGCGGGTGTTTGTGACGAATGCCATCCGGGCCTTAAAGTATGTCAGTCCCACTGGAAACATTCGGGATATCCCGTTTGTGGTCATCGTTGGTGGGTCTGCACTCGACTTTGAAATTCCACAGCTGGTTACGGATGAGTTGGCACATTACAACTTGGTCTCTGGCCGTGGAAATGTGCGTGGTATTATGGGACCACGGAATGCGGTCGCCACTGGCTTGGTTCTGCGCTACGCTGAAGAGAGAAGGCTGAGCAATGGCTGACAGTCTTGAACGACCAACGATCGTCATTGGGGTCAATGGTGAGGATTCTGCACCCCAGACGCAGCTACAACCGCTCTTGAACGGCATTGAAGAGGAGCAAATTCCGAGTTCAGTGCAAGATATTGCGGTTCGTGATATTGTCGCGCGCGCTTATCAAGCGGCACTATCTTCTCGGCTGTCAGTGGGGATTGCGTATGAGGACCATCGTTATGTGATTCACTATAAGAATTTGCCAGAACACGAGCCGTTGTTCGATGTGACGATTGATGATGCGGCGACGTTACGAATGCTGGGAGCCAACGCCGCTCGGTTAGTAAAGGGAATACCCTTTAAGAAACTATCATGAATGGGGATAAAATTATGGAAGCGTTAGGATATGTAGAATGTAATGGACTGTCCAGCGCAACTGTTGCCGCTGATCGCATGTTAAAAACAAGCGACGTTAAACTCAGTAGAATTCGTAATGCTGAAAATGGTTGGATTACGCTAGAGTTTACGGGTGACATAGCTGCGTTGAACGTTGCTGTTGAAACTGTCAAGCAGACTTTACCAAAGGCATATATTGCTGGTCTGGTGATTGGTAGTCCCGTTGATGGATTGGATAAATTAGGAAGTTCGGGGGCCAGCGATGTTGCACCTCAGGGCTTTAATCCTGAAAAATATAATCCAGATGGCACAATGAAAGAATCAGCCATGTTTGGCCCGCACCCTGAGCACAAGGTTGGGAAGGCGCAAAATGCTGTACAAAAGCTGGCGGTCGAGCCTCAGGCAAAGACGGCAAGCACGCGTACGGATGATGGTCCTAAGACACAAGCGACTGATGAGGCAGATGATGATCAGCCTAGCGATCGGGCGACTTGTAATCTATGTGGTGATCCCAAGTGTCCGCGTAAACTGGGTGAACCCCATAACAAGTGCTTGCACTATAATGAGCTGAAAATGAAAGCTGATTTGAATAAAAAGGATAAACCCAACAAGAACTAGGAGGAAGAATAAATGAATAATGCTTTAGGAATGATTGAAACTAGAGGATTAGTACCTTCAATTGAAGCTGCGGATGCCATGGTCAAGGCTGCTAATGTTCAATTAACAGGCCAAGAAAAAATTGGTGCTGGTTTAGTTACGGTTATGATTCGTGGGGATGTTGGTGCCGTCAAAGCTGCTGTTGATGCAGGACTTCAAGCGGCCCAATCTGTTGGTGAAGTGGTTTCATCATACGTTATCCCTCGTCCGCATAGCGAAGTCGAAAATATCTTACCGGTTGTTGCAGATACCACTGCGGAATAACAATCTAATTATATTTAATGGGCTGGAGGTGTGCTGATGGATGACTTAGTTCAAAAAGTTATTGCGAAATTAAAGGAAAGACAAACTGCAAACACGATTCTTTCCCTTAATGAGTTGCCATCTCCACAGGATAAGCAGGTGTTTGTTGACTATGGCAGCGTCATTTTGGAGGACGTTTCTATTCAATTTATCAAGGAGCTCTATTCGTTAAAGACGGATAACGCCGCGGTATTGTGGGTTCTAAACGGCATCAATTACGGCGTCTGCTTCTATCTAAAAGTCAATGCGCACATCATTAATTTTATTCCGCGAGCAATGGTCTTAGACTGGCCGATCAAATTTATCGTTGGTCGTAATTCGCTTATTGTAGGAAGTTATCACAAGATTATTTCGAGAAGAGAGATCGCTACCTTGCCGGACAATGCCGTCTTGATCAAGACAGCAAAACAAGCGTTGACTGACGAAGGGGCGGAAATTTGTGATAAGAAGAATATTAAAATAAAGATTAGGACTGAAGAAAATTGTATATGGCTAGAGTAATTGGTAGCGTTGTATCTACCCAAAAGGACCCGTCCTTAGTTGGGAAAAAGTTGATGATTGTTCGTCCAATCGATTCGGACCAAAAGGAAATTCGGTTTGAGCAAATTGCCTCTGATACGGTTAACGCTGGTATTGGCGATAATGTCTTGGTTACCAGAGGTGCGGGTGCCCGGAGAGCTGATGGTGATTCTCAACGGGATGCTGCAGATGTTAATGACTGTACGATCGTTGGGATCATCGATCGCTTTGACAAGTAGAATTTGATGTTAAGGGGTGAGTCTTAGTGGCTATTTACACTAAAGGCGGTGACAAGGGTAAGACGAGTTTATTTGATGGCTTACGGGTTGAAAAAGATTCGATTCGTGTAGAAACATACGGAACGTTTGACGAACTGAATGCGAATATCAGTCTGGCAGATAAGTTCTGCAAGAGCGAAAAGAATAAAAAGATTTTGCAGACCGTTGAGTACCGCATGTTTTACCTGCAAGGCGAAATCGCCACCAAAGACACGGAGAAGTTCTTAAAGCAGAGCCAATTCATCACCGATGATGATACGCATGCACTGGAAAAGGTCATTGATGACTATACCCAAGCGTTGCCAACCATCCATAGTTTTATTTTACCTGGATCGAGTACGGCGGGGGCCCAACTCCATGTTTGTCGAACCATTTGTCGGCGGGCTGAAAGATCCTTTGTCAAACTGTCTAAAAGCGTTGAATTTCGTCCGGAGCTGGAAAGATACGTCAATCGGCTCTCAGACTTTCTCTATATCATGGCCCGGTCTGAAGACTATGAAGATTTAATTGACGATGTTACCGAGAAAGTCATTAAAGTCTATTCTAAAATTGAGGACGGTCGTAAAGATGAATGAAGAGCAATTAAGCAGTGTGATTAAACAGGTCATTGCGCAGCAACAGGTGAATCACTTCTCTCTGAGTAAGATGGAGAAAGTCATCGCAGCCGCTGTACAACGTGCGGATGAATTTAATATTGGTGTCACCATTGCCATTATGCGTAACGACCAAGTTCTTCAGATGAGTTATCATATGCCGAATGCAAATTTAGTAAGTAGCACTTTGGCGCCCAAGAAAGCTTGGTCTGCATTAGCGATGAAACAACCCACAATTAAGATATCTGCACAAGTTCAGCCGGGAGCTGAGCTGTACCAGATTGAGACCATGATGGGCGGTCAATTGACTTCCTTTGGTGGTGGCATTCCTCTAGAGCTTAACGGCGAAATCATTGGTGCCATTGGTGTTAGTGGTGGTGCAGTTAAGCAAGATCAGGCTATTTGTGAGGTAGCCGTTGATACCTTTAAGAAGGAGAGTGATTAGAACTATGGATCAGGGAAAAATGGAAGCGCTTATTCGTGATATTATTGCACAAGAGGCTGGCCGTAGCACGAACCAGCAATCCGGTGGGACTAGCGCCAATTTAGATGATAGTAATACGTCACCATTGCTGAGAGACTTACGTGATTCAGTGCTGGAGAAGATTAAAGGTGAATCTTCCGATGTGGATAATTCTCCTTTGCTTGAAGGCATTAAACAGGATGTAGAGAATAGTATCGGTTAGCGAGGGATGTTCTATGGGTCGTGATATTGAACGAACAATCCAGGAGTACGTGCCCGGAAAGCAGGTGACGTTAGCACATATTGTTGCTAACCCCACTCCTGATATTTATGAAAAATTGGGTATCCAGACACCGAAAAATGCACTGGGAATTTTAACCATTACACCTAGTGAAGCGGCAATCATTGCTGGTGACATTGCCACTAAATCTAGTAATGTAACGCTTGGATTTATCGATCGATTTAGCGGCTCGGTAGTCATTGTTGGTGAAGTTTCAGAGGTTGAATCTGCCTTGAAGGAAGTCATCACGAAACTGCATGAGCTTCTAGGCTTCGACATTCCAAAGATTACCAGAACCTAAATAAAGGGGAAGGGCCACAGCGTTAGGCCGCGGCTCTTTTCTTATTGGGTCCTGAAGGTTGAAAGTTCCCAAACACACATCATGACCGTTGTCACAAGGATACTGGGTCTAAAATTAGGCAACGTTGTCCAACCATCGCCTTACCGGCCGGCAGATATGGACTGGAACGGTGCGAACACAACTTGAAGCCTCGAAAGTTCCAATTACAATCTTCAGCAGTATTATTTGTAAAACGGTCATTTCGTTGCGGCTAAAAGTCAAGAGGCGTAAATGTGTGGGGTAAGTCGTGTCTAAGGAGGGGTGTCCATGCGAGTCGCGCAAGAGATTAAATTGAAAAATGGATTTAATTGTCGTGATTTAGGTGGGTATCAAACCACAAGTGGCCGGATGGTTAAAGCACACAAATTAATTCGTGCGGGGTACTTATCCGACCTGGATAGTGCCGACCAGCAGGTGCTAGATGATTAT
Organism: Levilactobacillus fujinensis; assembly: GCF_003946335.1. Classification (GTDB taxonomy): domain Bacteria; phylum Bacillota; class Bacilli; order Lactobacillales; family Lactobacillaceae; genus Levilactobacillus; species Levilactobacillus fujinensis. The sequence goes on along the minus strand of NZ_RHNX01000026.1, from coordinate 2,482 downwards.
GGTGTACGTACCGTTATTGATTTGAGATCACCAATGGAAATCTTGAAGTATCCAGATCAGTTAAGTGGACGGTCACGTTATCTACGTATTCCAGTCTCTAGACAGGATCTGACAGAGAGCACGGCCAATCTGAGAAGTTTGGCGGGCCAGTTGACGGATAAGCGAGCCGGCTTTCAGCTGATGATGCGGAGTTATCAGCAGTTGATCGTTAATGTTGAGGCGCAGCAGGCTTATCGGCACTTTTTTCAAGTTTTGCTCAGTAGTGCTTCTGGCGGGATCCTTTTTCATTGTTCCTCTGGTAAGGATCGCACTGGTTTACTGACGATTCTGACTTTAATGATGTTAGGTGTTCCTGACGACGTGGTTAAAGCCGATTACCTGCAGAGCAATTGGGTTTCTGCGATAAGGGTCAATGATCGTCTCAACGAGGCTAAACGAGTGAGTGGCAATTTGGCTTATCTGCAGTCGATATTTGATTTGTCAATTGTTCGCGAAGCATATTTTGAACGCGTGCTTTCGATTATCAATGATCAGTATGGTGGAATCAAGTCGTACTGCTATGAACAACTTGGGCTCAGTGAGGATGACCTAACGAAGTTAAAAGAACTTGTTTTAGAGTAGTTTCTGATCGATCAAGTGAATCAGCATTAACCGTGATTTTGCTATCGTATTTATGTCAAGAAGCGATTACAAAGATACAGTAGTAAAATTGCTACATAGAAAGCACAAGAACCTGCTAGACAACTACGAAGGAAGTGGCGCTGATGACTAATATTGGTATTTTGGTTGGGAGTCTTAGTGAAAAATCGTATAGTCAAAAGATTGCTAATTATTTGATGAAAGAACAACTATCGGCAAAATTTGTTCAGGTGAATTATGAAATTTTACCGCTCTACAATCCAGATCTAGAACAGTCACCAATATTAGAGTGGCAAATCTTTCGTAGCGTGATTGACCACATGGATGCTCTGATTTTAGTTACGCCAGAATATAATTTTTCAATTCCGGGTGGGTTAAAAAATGCACTTGATGTGTTATCGGTGCCATTACCACCAGCTCATATTGTGCATAAGCCAGCCCTGGTCATTACCGATTCTTCCGGTGAACGTGGTGGTGCCAATGCGAATGCCCACATTCAGCAGTTACTGCGTTATATGGGCATGGCTGTTAGAAATGATTTTATCACTATTGGTAAAGTTCAAGAATTATTTGATAGTCAGGATAGACTTATTAATAAACAAGTCGTAAAAGAATTAGATGACGCAATGAAGAGCTTTGTTGACGTTGTCGAACAGCAGAACGAGTAGGATACTGAAGTCCTAGTACCACCTATTTTTAGATAGATAATTTAAAGTGAGGTGACACGGATGGTTCAGCGCAATCGTAAGTTATTGACGCAAGCGAATCAGCAACTCCAGCAGTTTGCTCAGGTCGTGAATGGTGACAAGGCAGTTCGTCCGGTCAGTAAGGATGAGCCTTTACGTGTAGGGGTCGATCTGGGAACTTCGAGTATTGTGATGGTTGTCCTGGATCAAGATGATCAAGTGGTTTATGGTAGTTTTGAATACGATCACGCTGTCCGGGATGGATTAGTTGTGAACTTTATGGATTCTGTCCGGATTTTAAGCCGCTTAAAAGAACAGACGGAGGCGATTTTAGGTGTGACCCTGACCTCGGCTTGTGGTGCGATTCCGCCCGGAACGGGCGCTGGTAGCGCTAAAATTGTGGCCAACGTGATAGAGTCGGCTGGATTTATCTGTCGCGAAGTGGTCGATGAACCAACTGCAGCGGCACGATTTTTACAAGTGAAAACGGGGACCGTAGTTGACATTGGTGGGGGAACCACTGGGGTTAGTGTTTTTAAGAATAAAAAGTTGATTCAGGTGAGTGACGAGGCTACTGGGGGATTTCATATGTCCTTGGTAGTAGCGGGACATCACGGTTGGGATATGGATACGGCTGAACAAGCAAAACGTGATCCAGATCAGGAAGACGATGTGTTTGCATTAATCCGACCGGTGGTTGAGAAAATGGCAACGATTACCAGTACCGTTACCAAAGGAGCCCCGCAGGAACCGGTAATCGTAGTTGGTGGGGCGATCAATTTCAAGGATTTTATTGAGACTTTCAGTAAGGCTTTGGGGACCCCAGCACACAAGCCAGATTTCCCTCAGTTTGTCACGCCGATTGGCATTGCAATGTATGACCATGAGGGCTAATCTTTTTGAGAAAAAAATACGTGAAGGGGCGATAACGGCTTTGCGAGTTAAATTGGGGGACGTTTACGCAAGCTGGGTTGATTCGCCCTTAAATTTGAATGCAATAGTAGAAAATGGCTACCTAAGTCGCACAAAAAAAGGTAGTAACCCACCCGACCCACTGGTCAACGGGTTACTACCTTTTTGGGTTCTATGATATTTGGTGTTGATAGAGAAATCTGTCGACGCCATTTTCTGTATAATAAAAGGGGCACACTGCCCCA
>NZ_RHNX01000025.1 GCF_003946335.1 Levilactobacillus fujinensis | reverse complement strand
GTACAAAAAAGAGGCCCAATTCGTAAATGAATTGAACCTCCGAAATTCCCTCCATCAACACCGGTTGACAAAGAGCCGTTATAGTTAACTCCGAAAAAATAGGCTGAATATTTTTTTATTTCGCAAATTTTTTCCAAAAAAAAATGAGGCAAGTCCATTTCTGGGCCTACCTCACATTTTATTCACTTTAAATTACTTGTTGACGATGGCCAAACGTGCGTCTTCGCTCAAGTTGTAGAAGGAGTGAATCCCCTTGTAGTTGGAAGTCTTACCTAATTGATCTTCGATCCGCATCAATTGGTTGTACTTCGCGATCCGTTCGCCACGGCTCATAGAACCAGTCTTGATTTGACCAGCATTCAAAGCAACAACTAAGTCAGCGATAGTCGTGTCTTCAGTTTCACCAGAACGGTGGGAGATAACGGCCGTGTAACCAGCTTCCTTAGCCATTTCAACGGCTTCAACGGTTTCAGTCAAAGTACCGATTTGGTTTAGTTTGATTAAGATAGAGTTGGCAACGCCCATCTTGATACCCTTTGCCAAGTAGTCCGTGTTCGTAACGAATAAGTCGTCACCAACGATTTGGACTTTCTTGCCAAGGCGTTCAGTAGCCATCTGCCAGTCTTCCCATTCGTTTTCATCCAAAGGATCTTCGATGGAAACAACTGGGTATTTGTCAACAATGCTTTCAAGCAAGCTAACAAATTCTTCAGCAGTGTATTCCTTACCGTCACCCTTAAGTTCGTACTTCTTGGTGTCAGCATTGTAGAATTCTGATGAAGCACAGTCAAAGGCAATCGCAACGTCCTTACCAGGTACGTAACCGGCATTCTTGATAGCTTCAACTAAGATTTCGAATGGTTCTTCGTTGTTCTTCAAGTCAGGAGCAAAACCACCTTCGTCACCAACGGCAGTAGAGTAACCCTTTTCGTTCAACAAGTTCTTCAAGTTGTGGAACGTTTCAGAACCCATCCGGATGGCTTCCTTAACAGTCTTGGCACCAACAGGCATAATCATGAATTCTTGGAAGTCAACCTTGTTGTTGGCGTGCTTCCCACCGTTGATAACGTTCATCATTGGCGTAGGTAAGACGTGACCATTGAACCCGCCTAAGTAGTTGTACAGAGGTTGGCCCAATTCGTCAGCAGCAGCCCGTGCAGCGGCTAAGGAGACACCAAGGATAGCGTTAGCACCTAACTTACCCTTGTTTGGCGTACCATCAAGATCGATCATAGCTTGGTCAATGGCACGTTGGTCAGTAACATCGTAGCCCACGATTTCTTTGGCGATGATGTTGTTAACATTATCAACAGCCTTCGTAACACCCTTACCCATGAAACGACTCTTGTCGCCATCACGAAGTTCAACGGCTTCGTGTTCACCAGTAGATGCACCAGAAGGAACGATTCCACGGCCCATAGCACCGGCTTCAGTGTAGAGTTCAACTTCAACAGTTGGGTTACCACGTGAATCTAAGACTTCGCGTGCGTAAATATCAGAAATAATAGACATTTTTGTATTCTCTCCTTAAGAAAGTTTGGCTTCACGGGAACAAGATAACAATCCCATGTTTCATTCTATAAGTTTAACTTTGAACTTTCAATCACATTTTGACCGTTTTACAAATTTTGGTAGTTTGCTAGCTTAATGAAAGAGCTTTCATCCAAACTAGAGCCGCCCGCGAGAACACCATCGACATTATCACGACCCATAATGCCCGCAATATTGTCTGGTTTGACACTCCCACCGTATAAAACGCGAACGCCATTTGCCAAATCATCAGAATAAATATCAGCTAATGTTTGACGAATGAGGTAGCAGCCTTCTTCAGCTTGCTCAGTGGACGCCGTCGCGCCACTACCAATTGCCCAGCTCGGTTCGTAAGCAACTACGATCTTCGCTGCGTCTTCAGCACTAACGCCTTTTAACGCCGCCGAAACTTGGTTAACGACCCAGTGAATTTTTTCACCGGATTCACGCCGCCCCATGGTTTCGTCACAACAAACAATTGGCGTCATGCCGTTACGAAAGACGGCTTGAACTTTTCGGTTGATGACATCGTCTGTCTCGTTAAAGTACCGGCGACGTTCAGAATGCCCAACGATGGTGTACGGGATTCCCATCTCGTGCAGTGCCTTGGGACTAGTTTCACCCGTGTAGGCACCTTCATCCTCGTAGTAGCAAGCCTCTGCCGCAACCCGTAAGACGTTATCCGTATTAGCTTCCAACATCGTCTGCAAAAATAATGCTGGCGCTGCAACGGCCGTTTCAACTTGGTCTGCGGCGGGTAGTTTGCCCTGAACAGCCGTCATGAACTGCTTCGCCGAAGCCACCGATTTATTCATTTTCCAGTTTCCTGCAATGAGTGGTATCCGCAACCTTATCCACCCTTTCCTAAAAATAAATTGACTACGCTCATCATCTTACCCAATTCAGGTCAGATTAGCCAGCGAAGACCCTTCACCGCGAGCAATCATCATAACAAAGAGCCATGATGATGCCACCACAGCCCTTTATATTTATTTATTTTTCAGAAATTGCAGCGATTCCTGGTAAGGTCTTACCTTCAAGGTATTCAAGGGAAGCACCACCACCAGTGGAGATGTGAGAAAGCTTGTCAGCAACACCAAGTTGTTGAACAGCGGCCGTTGAGTCACCACCACCAACAATCGTCTTGGCATTCGTCAAAGTTCCCAAGAACTTGCCGATTTCCAAAGTACCTTCTGCATAATTACTCATTTCGAAGACACCCATTGGGCCGTTCCAAACAACAGTCTTAGCATCCTTCAAAACATCTTTGAATTCAGCAACGGACTTAGGGCCAATATCAAGAGCCATGTAGCCATCAGGAACGTCGCCATCAACAGTCTTGTGGGCAGCATCGTTATCGAACTTTTCAGCGACTACGGAGTCAATTGGAAGAACCAACTTGTCACCGGCCTTGTCCAAGATTTCCTTGGCTAAGTCGATCTTGTCAGTTTCAACCAATGAGTTCCCAATCTTCATTCCCTTAGCAGCGTAGAATGTGTAAGTCATCCCACCACCGATAAGAATCTTATCAGCCTTAGCTAACAAGTTATCGATAACACCGATCTTGTCAGAAACCTTGGCACCACCCAAGATAGCAACGAATGGGTGCTCAGGATTATCTACGGCGCCACCAATGAAGGTGATTTCCTTTTCCATTAAGAAACCAGCAGCCGTTTGGGCCATATTGGAAGCAATGCCCACGTTAGAAGCGTGTGAACGGTGAGCCGTCCCAAAAGCATCGTTAACGAAGACGTCACCCAATGAAGCCCAGTACTTACCCAGTTCAGGGTCGTTACCGGATTCACGTTTAACGTATTCGCCGTCTTTAACATCTTCGTAACGGGTATTTTCCATAACTAAAATGTCGCCGTTGTTCAAGCCATCAATGGCGTCTTCAAGCTGCTTACCTTCAGTGGTTGGGACAAAGGTAACTGGCTTGTTTAACAGGTTGGACAGACGTTCTGCAACTGGACGCATGGACAAACCTGGCTTGTCTTCTTCCTTCTTGATCCGACCTAAGTGAGATAAGAGGATGGCCTTGCCACCATGTTCAATAACGTACTTAATCGTTGGTAATGCAGCAACGATACGGTTATCGTTACCAATGACGCCGTCTTTGATTGGGACGTTAAAGTCGACCCGCATCAGGACTTTTTTGCCCTCTAAGTCTAAATCAGAAACTGTTAATTTAGCCAATTTAGAAAACCCTCCTTGAGTAATATCTTTTAAAAGATTACTTTCACAATATACAGCACTTACCTTTGAATTTCAAAGGACTTATGCATTTTTTTAGTGACTTACAAAAAACGCAGCGAGGAAATTCCACCCCCCGCCACGTCTGTGAGTCTATTTTAAGCTAATTTACAACGGTCGGATTAGAGCGTTGCGAAGTGCAATAACGTCCGAACCATGTTGCAAGTGAAGCCCCATTCGTTGTCGTACCAAGCAACAGTCTTAACTAATTGCGTGTCACCAGCGGTAGTAACTTCCGTTTGGGTTGGGTCAAAGACAGAACCATGGTCATCATCGATGATATCAGTAGAAACGATTTCATCAGCGTTGTAACCAAAGGCGTCGTTGTTAACCGTGTGCTTCTTGATAGCTTCGTTGATTTCGTCAGCAGTAACGTTCTTGTCCAGAACAGTAACCAATTCAGTCAATGAACCGTCAACAACACCAACACGTTGTGCATGGCCTTGTAACTTACCCTTCAATTCTGGGATAACTAAGCCAATAGCCTTAGCAGCACCAGTTGAGTGAGGAATAGTGTTAATGCTTGCAGTACGGTTGTTACGCATCTTCTTGCCACGAGGGCCATCCAAGATTTGTTGGGTAGCAGTGAAGGCATGAATAGTTGTCATAGTACCAGCCTTGATACCGAATTCTTCATTCAGGTAGTAAGCCATTGGTGCTAAACAGTTGGTCGTGCAAGAACCAGCAGAAACGATGATATCGTCCTTGCTTAAGACGTCCAAGTTAACACCAGGTACAACAGTCGTAACGGCACCGGCTGGAGCAGATACTAATACCCGCTTAACACCAGCTTCGATGTGGGCGTGAGCCTTTTCTTCGGAAGTGTAGAAACCGGTACATTCGAGAACGAAGTCAACACCGTCATTCTTAACCCAAGGAATGTTTTGTGCCTTTGGTTCAGCATAAACAGGGTATTCCTTACCGTCAACCACGATGCCAGTGTCCGTAGCGGAAACTTCGCCAGGGAAACGGCCATGAGTTGAGTCATACTTCAACAAGTAAGCCAACATTGAAGGTGTCGTCAAATCGTTGATGGCAACTACTTCGATGTCACTTGAGTGGAGTTCGTGAATCCGCTTGAAAGCCAAACGGCCGATACGTCCGAAACCATTAATACCAATCTTTACAGTCATACTGTGATTTCCTCCTTCAGGAAGCAAACAAAGATAATTTTTTTAAAAAGCAGTACATGTTAAGTGTATCACTTTTTTAAAACAAAGTCAGCAGCACCTTCATCGGTTATTAACCAAGTCTGTGCTGGCGCTAAATGCATGTATGCCGCGATTGCAGCGCCCTTCTCGGCACCACCGGCAACGGCGATCACAAGTTGTTTAGCGGCTAAATCCGCAATGTCTAACCCAATGCGGGGAAATTTACTAACCACCCGACCCTCGGCATCAAAGAAATAGCCAAAGGCTTCACCCACGGCATGGGCAGCGGTCAAATCGGCGATGACGTGTGGCGTCATTTTCCGCCGCTCGGCCATGACCAGTGCCTGACCAATGCCGTGAATGACGACATTACTCTGCGCAATCAGCTGCAGGACCTCGTGAATGGCAGGCTCTGCAAAGAGCGGCTTATAAGTTGCGGTGGTTAACTGTTCGGGAACGTACAATGACCGAAAATCACTATTGGTCCGTTGGGCCATACGTGCACTGACAGCATTCGCTTGAATTGCTGGTGACTCGCCAACCCCGCCACGAGCGGGAACGAAAAGCAAATCGCGGTTCATCGCTAACGTTGGCGTCAAATTTTCAGCCACGTTCGCTAGAGTATGACCACCCATAACTGCAACGATGCTTTTTCCAGCCGGCAATTGATCGGTCAGCACCTGACCAGCCGCTTGCGCTAAGCCAGCCAGATTACCGGTCGCCGCCGTACTATCGCCTGGAACAATGGTGCAGTGTGCAATATGCAAGCGTTCTGCCAATTCTAGTTCTCGTTGTTGTCGGCCGGCGAGTTCATCCATAATGGGAATCAATCCCTGCAGGACACGCTGTCCAACCGCCGTCATCTGCATCCCCTTAACCGACATTTGAATGAAACCCAAGTCGGCTAAAGCATCCGTCGTGGTGCGCACGGTCCGTTCGGAACAGTCTAGGCTAGTCGCCAAGGTCCGACGACCAACGGGTTGGAGGCTCGCGATACCTTGTAGCATTCGAAACCGGCTGGTTAATTTCGTAACCATTTGGGGCATAATTGCTTCCACCCATTGCCAATCCTCACGCATTCGATTACCTCCTAGTGGGACAACAACCGACCAGCGGTGGCTAATTACCGCCCACCCTGGTCAAAAAATTGAAGGCCAACCAGAGCTAACCTTTACTGTATAAGTATAAGCCCCTACCCCAACATTAGCAAGTCATTCATACCGTTAAATAATGAAAGCCCTTACATAAATTGTTTTTGAAAAAGCCGTAACCACTACTTGAATTTATATTCAGCTTCGGGTATAGTAGTTAAGTGCTCTTGAAGTACAACGCTTTATGCGCCCGTAGTGTAATGGATCGCACGTAAGATTCCGGTTCTTGAAATGGGGGTTCGATTCCCTCCGGGCGCATCACAAATAATCGGTTAGCCACGTTCAATTACGAATGTGGCTTTTTTATTGCCATTGATGCGTTAACATCTCTGCCCCCACCATGGCTACCAGAAATTTCGCCTGCTGTGGACAAGCCCCCATCAGCTTTGCACCGTTTCATCCCATATCCATCAGCTGGTTAGGCAAAATTTCAAAAAAAGACGCGTCTTAATTCCCCAGATAACTGGAGAAATGAGACGTGCCTTAAGTTTAGTGCTGGTTCAATTGGTCCCAACGTCTCCGCAACGGCCGGGCAATCAGTGGCGCCACTAAGATATCCAGAATAAATTCCGGAACTCCATTTGTGACGAGTGAAATCATCAGGACATACCCGAGTGTCTGATTGCCTTTCGCACCAAAAGCGGCTGCAACGGTTGGGTTCTGATAGAAGAGAAAGACCAAACCGAGAACTAAAAATGTGTTCACTAATGCCGCACAACCTGCCGCAACAGCCATTGAACGATGCATGGACCACTGTCGCTTACGTCCCCACAGATAGAGTCCACCAGCTGCCAGCCCCATGAGAAAACGTGGCAGAATAGAGATCAAAGGATTAGTAAAAATCAACGGTGCTACCGGACTGGATGGCCAAGTGAACGCACGAATGAAGGTGATCAGCCCCCAGAAACCACCGATTAGCATCCCATCTTTGGGTCCCAATGCGGTTCCAGCAACGATGACCGTTAAGCCAATCAACGTCATGCTAAAGGGCCCCAACGGAATGTACCCCAGAAATGGTAAGATATTTTGTAGTAGAACAATTGCCATGAGTAGTGAATCCACAACCAGGCGAAAAGTCTTGTGTCGCGTCATTTAACCGAACCTCCACTTAAAGTTAGTGCCGTTATTATAGCATGGTTTTGCGCCTGAAAAATAGAAAGTCCCTTGTATTTTTATCCAAAATCAGTTATCATAATTGGTGTTGTTTCTTAACGTTTTATGCGCCCGTAGTGTAATGGATCGCACGTAAGATTCCGGTTCTTGAAATGGGGGTTCGATTCCCTCCGGGCGCATCACAAACAATCGGTTAGTCACGTTCAGTTGTCGAACGTGACTTTTTTTCGCCAAAAAAGCACGATTACTCGCGCTCTAAATGGCTCAAATATAAATTACACTCAAGTTACCAAAGGAAATATCGCCCTGAATGGCCACCACCGGGCCATTTTCGTTGATTTCTTGGGCCCCCTTCTCTTCAACGATGCCAAAGCTAGTATTCACGTTTAACTTAACGTTCCAAGTACGTGGCACGTATAACTCAACACCACCAAAGGACCCATCAACCACGATGGTTGCCCCTGCTTCATTTAGAATGACATTATCAAAGTAGACTTTGGCACTTCCCATAGAAACCTTAACGACTGCCTGTTTGAAGTCATTTGACTGTAAGTACCGAATGCTACTACTCATGTTAACGTCCACGATGGTTTCCGATTCGTTGACGTTCTTAATGTCGTCGTAACCATGGCGAAAACTTTTTCCCCATCCGTGCCCATGGTGATAACCGTTGATAATCGTCATATTGCGCCGCCAGCGCCAACGCGGCTTGATGATTAGCGACAGACCAATCGACAGTAGCAACGCGGCCCCTAGAATCGTCCAAGGCGCCAAGGCCACGATTCCCAACGGCTTAGCGAAAATAATCGCCAGGAAGGCCAGGGAGAAGATCATGCCAGTCACGCTGACCTGAATCAGACTTTCCACGAAGGCGGCTACTAAAAACATGGCTACAAGTAACGCCCAAAACCCAATGTGATAGCTCAAAATTCCGAGCCGACTTGTGATGAGAATACCCGCACCTAAGACGAAGAATATCCCTAGAAACCAATTTCTATGCATGATACTTACCCCTTTCGCTCCAATGTTTCTTTTAGGCCCTTGTAGAAGCGCCGCGACACGTAGAGCTGGTTGTGTGAATTTTGAAATTTAACGAGATTACCAGTGACGGACTTCGTTAGCGAAAAGACTTGGTCACAGTTCAGGATGGCTGACTTGGAGACTCGTAAAAAGTTGATTGGCAAGACTGACTCCAGCTCATATAACCGCTGATGGGTCAAGAACACGTCGGTCGCAGTATGCACCATCACCTGGTGGTCCGCTGCCTCAAAAAACAAGACGTCATGCAGGGCAACCTGGTAGTTCTGTCCACGTTGACTAAACGTCATCCGAGTGGCCGTCGCTTCCGCCCCCTCGATAGCTTTGACAATCTGGTCAACATCCACATCATTCGGTGTCCGAATCGTCACTTCCGGTTCTTTCAACTGGTTGTCAACTTCCACGCGAATCTTCAAGCGCTCACCCCCTTTCGTTAATCCTAGTAAACCATATTGTAGGTTGAAATAAAATAACTTCCCCGTAACCGGTCACGTTAGTCCCGTAAGCGGTCAATTTAAGCTTGACCACTAGTCAAACATACCCGTTAAATTTTGAGAGATGCTCGCATTGGCCCATGACTAGGATCCTCGTCTCTTTTATGTAGTCCGTGTTCCTAATCAGCCGGATAAAGGCTGTAACAGAATACGTGACGTTTGGTCAAACTCTGGTATGATAGTTCTAGTCAAATGGTTGCGGGAATTAACAGAGTCTAATTGTTTGACCTGTTTTGACCTTAGCGGTACACTAACATCATGTTAGCTAATCGCTAGCCATACAATTGTTAATAAGGGAGGCTATCTTGTCATGAATTTAGTACCAACAGTTATTGAACAATCATCCCGTGGCGAACGGGCTTATGATATCTATTCACGACTATTAAAGGACCGGATCATTATGTTGTCTGGCCCAATCGAAGATGACATGGCAAATGCCATCATTGCGCAATTGCTCTTCTTGGACGCCCAAGACTCCACTAAGGACATTTCGCTCTACATCAACTCACCAGGTGGGGTCGTATCTTCTGGCTTAGCCATTTACGATACCATGAACTTCATCCAGTCCGACGTACAAACCATTACGTTGGGGATGGCGGCTTCCATGGCCAGTGTCTTGGCTTCATCCGGGACTAAGGGTAAGCGTTTTGCTTTACCTCATGCCCAAGTGATGATTCACCAACCTTCTGGTGGTGCTCAAGGTCAACAAACGGAAATTGAAATTGCCGCGCGTGAGATTTTGAAGACCCGTAAGTTAATCAACCAGATCTTGGCTGATAACTCTGGTCAACCTATCGAACGAATCAATCAGGATACTGAACGGGATAACTACTTAAGTGCGCAAGACGCCGTCGACTATGGTTTAATCGACCACATCATGACGAACAGTAGCGAACAAAAGAAGTAATCACATTCTAAAAAACATCGACCGCTTGGTCGATGTTTTTTATTGCGATTTTCCTAGCATAGTTGACCATGCTAAGCCGTCAGCCTTTGCCCCATAATGACTTAAGCGTAGCCTGACACTTACCGAGGCCGTTCTCTTGATTGTTTGTGGTTCTAAAACGTGCTATTACGGCTAAACGGACCAGTTGTCGCCTTACCGGCCGGCAGATGATTAATTTTCAATATTTAGATTGTTTATTTTTAAAGCGCTAATCCCATGTGCTGATAGGGATGGACACCGATCATCAAACGACCGTCTGGCCGAAATCCTTGCCGATGATAAAGCTTGGCTGCGCCGGGATTACCATCATCGACGTTCAGACTGATTTTAGACTTACCCAGCTTTTCGACAAATTCAGGCAAGGCGTTCAACAATTGACTGCCGATTCCCTGACCTTGAGCTTGCGGTGCAACCGCCAACATGCTCAAATACCACTCGCCTGGTCGACTCTCTCCCCCCAATGCCAGGGGTGCCGTAAAACCGGCCTGACTTGCCGATACCTTTTTCAAAATTTGATTCACGGCCACTTCATTTTCGGCCGGATGCCCAAAGGCCACGCCCAAAACACGATCCTTTTCACCAGCAACCAACGTCTGGGCTAGCCCACTCAGATTTTCTGGCATGGAATATAACGTCGTTAGCATCGAAATCAATGCCGTTTCCGTCACATTTTTCAATACGGGCATTTCCATATCACGATAGATCATGGCGATCAACGGAGCAATCTGCGCACCATCTTGCGGTTGTGCTTGCCGAATTTGCATGTAAAACCAGCCTCCTAGCTTAGAAATCACGCAACAATGTAACAAATCCACTTTGCTTGGTCCCGAAATCATATTGCATTCACGCAATTTACCAATCACCTTAACAGATAACACCTCACACCGTCAAATTTTACGTCTACGTAACCATACTAAGATTAGCCAAAAGTTGCGCCTTTCAGAAGTATTAGATCCTGAAAGACGCAACTTTTATTTACACCACTATGATACCAAAACGTGAGACATAAGACAGTTTGTTACGCTTACCCCGTTATGCCGTCGCTTCTTCGCGTAACTGCTTAGCGTAGTCATTAATTTTACGTAGTCGGTGATTGATTCCTGACTTCGAAATTGGCCCACCAGGAACGAGATCTCCCAGTTCCTTTAGGCTGACCTCTTGGTGCGCCAACCGTGTCTCCGCAACTTCACGTAACTTCGTTGGCAATTGGCCTAGGCCAACGGTTGAATCGATAAACTGAATGTTGTCGATCTGCCGAGTTGAGGCGTTGGCAACCTTATCTAAGTTGGCATTTTCGCAATTGACTAACCGGTTGACCGAATTTCGCATGTCGCGCATGATTCGCACGTCTTCAAACCGCAGCATGGCCGTCGTCGCACCGATCAATGACAGAAAGTCAGCAATCTTTTCAGCACCTTTCAGGTAGGTGATATAGCCGCTACGCCGTTCGATGGTTCGCGCATTCAAGTCGTAGCGGTTCATCATGTCCGCAATCATCAGGTTGTGCTCCTCATACAAAGAGTAGATTTCCAGATGGTAACGACTAGTTTCAGGATTGTTGACCGATCCGCCAGCTAAAAATGCTCCGCGTAAGTAAGACCGTACCCGCATATCATCGTTCAAAATCTCATCTGGAACAGACTCCGAGAGTTGCATGCCGTCAAAAATCCCAAGGTCAGACAACACTTCGGTAGCACCCGACTTGACCCGCACAATGTACAGATTATTTTTCTTTAACTTCATTTTACGCCGCACCAACAATTCACTTTCCAAATCGTAGAATTGTTTGAGCAACTGGTACATCCGCCGCGCAATAGCAGGATTCTCAGTTTGGACATTCAACACGAAACGGTGATTTGCTAAACCTAATGCACCGTTCATTCGAATCAACGCAACCAGCTCGGCCTTCGCATTTTCCCGATGAACATCGAGCGTGGTTAATTCCTTTTTGACTTCACTGGCATAAGACATCGTTAAGACCTCCGTTCTTTGGGGGCTCGCGGTTGACCAATCAAGTTCAAAAGTTCGCGCACGACCTCTTGCCCATTATGAAAGGCCCCGTTATCCCGTAGCATTAAAAAATCCGTGGAGATAACCCGGCACCCCTGATCACGGAGTCCCTGGAAATCATGACGAACCGGCTGAGACATTTCATCCCACCGTTGATAGTCGATGTACCGGTCGGGCACCTTGCGGGTGTTGACCAAGACGGTATCGATAAAGTTAGCTTTTAAATGTGCATTCAAAACACGGACGTGATCGGCGTCGGTAAAGTTTTCCGTTTCGCCTTTCTGCGTCATGATATTGCAGATGTAGACCACCTCGGCCGAACTATCCCGTACGGCCTGGCCCACGCTGTCAATCATTAGGTTGGGCAAAATGCTGGTAAATAAGCTCCCGGGTCCCAAGACAATCTGATCCGCATTCATAATTGCATCAATCACAGGTTGTACAGCTTGTGGCTGTTGATGATGATTACTGGTTTCGACCCACACCCGTTTGATCAGTTTATGGGCTGCCGTAATTTCGGCTTCCCCACTGAGCTTGCTGCCATCCGCAAACTGCGCGTGTAACTCCAAAGGTTCATTGGCGGCCGGATAAATGTGGCCATTGACCCGCATTAGCTGTGAGAGCTCCTGTACCGCATCAAAAATACCGCCCTTCATTTCCGACAAGGCGGCAATGATCAAGTTTCCAATGGCGTGGCCAGCGAAGAAATCATCGCTCGTTTCGAACCGATACTGGAACAAATCCTTATAAATATCTGGGACTTCTGCCAACGCCACCATGACGTTCCGAATATCTCCAGGTGGCACCACGTTCACATAGTGGCGAATGATACCAGAAGAACCGCCATCATCGGCGACCGTCACCACCGCAGTGATGTCGACGTCTTGATCGCGTAAATTACTGAGGATAACGGGTAAGCCCGTCCCTCCGCCGATGACCACAATTTTAGGCCGTCGGGTTCGCATTGGATCTTTCATGAGCGATTAGCGGACTCCTTTCGCTTCTCAATATCCCGGTGAGTCACGTGCACGGGGTAAGCATCTCCCAGTGCCTGACCAATTCGTTGGGCCAAAGCGACGGAGCGGTGTTGCCCGCCAGTACATCCAATGGCGATAGTGAGATTAGATTTACCTTCCTTTTGATACCCCGGCACGATGGCCGTCAGTAAACTCAAGAACCGTTGATAGAACTCTTCAGTCTGAGGCTGCTGCATCACATAATCATAAACGGGCTCGTCCAATCCTGTCTGTTCGCGTAATGCGGGCAAATAGTAAGGGTTGGGGAGAAAGCGAACGTCCATCACGATATCGGCATCGATGGGTAACCCATATTTGAAGCCAAAGGACACCACTTCGATATGAAATAATTGAACATTCGTCGTCTCATAATTATGAAAAATTTCTTCCCGCAATTTACGCGGGCTTAGTTTCGTTGTATCAATGACCAGCTGGGCAGCCTGACGAATTGGTGCTAGCAGATCACGTTCACGCTGAATTCCCTCGATCACCCGACCATTCCGCGCCAGTGGATGGGAACGCCGGGTCTCCTTATAGCGAGAAACTAACTCTTCATCGGAAGCATCTAGAAACAGTACCTGTGCGTTCATCGTTCCATGCACAGCGACATCGTTCAACATTCGGACAATTTCGTCGTAAAAAGCACGGGACCGTAAATCGATGACCAATGCAATCTTAGACAACTTTCCCGATTCGCGCACGAGATCCCAGAACTTCGGTAATAACGATGGTGGCATGTTGTCGATACAGAAATAGCCTAAATCTTCAAAGCTTTGCATGGCAACCGTTTTGCCGGCACCACTCATCCCGGTAATAATAACCAGGCGAATATCTTCAGTCATGGCTTTTCCTCCAACTTCCTTTTCAAAAACAATCTTTAAGCAGTATAACACACCGGGTGTGTCTTTTCCTAACGATTATCTTAAATTCTCAACAAATATCACCGAAAATCATAACAATTTTGATAACCCCCACCAGAAACACGCGGTTAACTCTGGATATTGTGCAACTCCCGACAACGTACCGGAAGTGACTGCCTGACTAACCGTTAATAATTGCCATTACAGGTTACATCGTCGGCAATCATGACATCATCTGCTATCACGGGTGAGACAAAAAAAGTTTCTCCGCAAATTCTGAGGAGAAACCTCATTTTACTTTTAAAATTTTCACTGGAGTGAAGGTCGATTTGTTCACATGGCGCTTACGACATTAAGAACTGTCACCATTAAATTAGTTCTAATGGTCACACTCTGGCTCGCGTCACTTCAAACGCTTACGACCGGCTCCGAGCAATCGCAATCCAGATGGCATTGACTCCGAAGACGATGAAGAACATAGCGATCAACCAGTTCAACGACAGTGCGGCCGCAATTGGATGAATAAACAACATGATTCCTAAGGCCAAACCGATGACATCTAAGACCAGTGACAGCCAGAAGAAGGCCCCACCAAAATCACGTAAATGGCTAGCGACCAATAATCGCTCAACCGAATCAAAGATAAACCAGAGTGCAAATAGATAGCCTAAGGTCACAATGGCACTGTTCATGTCAAAGAAGAAGACAACGGCAATCAGAATGTCTAAAATCCCAAAGGCTAACGCAAAGTTTGCGCGTAGTCCGGTAACATCATGTAACTTTTTGTAGCCCGCAATGGTGGTCAGCCCACTTAGTAAAGCCATGAAAGCAAAGATAATAGCTAAACCCGTCAGACCGATTTTTGGTGACCGTAGTAAGCCCACCGCAGCGACGATGAATAAAATACCGAGGATGAACTCACCCCAGTCAAATCCCCAACGGGTACGATTCATATTAAACATAAACTTACATCTCCTCACAACCCCGGCCAAGTGCCGACCGGCTTTTCAACTATTGTACTGGTTTTCACCATTTCTCACAAGTTAACTTCAAACAAAAAGGGCCTCAAACCGCATGATAGCAGTCTGATGCCCCAATTATGACGTTTTTATGACTACCCGTCAGTTACTCTTTTGGTCCGCTTCCGTGCGCGCACGATCGCGTTCTAAGACCGGTTTTAGGTACTTCCCGGTATAACTCCCCTTCACTTCGGCCAGTTCTTCCGGCGTTCCGGTCGCCACAACGTTTCCGCCGGCTTCCCCACCTTCTGGCCCGAGGTCAATTAAATGGTCCGCCGTCTTGATGACGTCCAAATTGTGTTCGATAACCAAGACCGTATTCCCCTTATCGACCAGTCGGTGCAAAACGACCAGTAGTCGCTTGATGTCGTCCGCGTGAAGCCCCGTGGTTGGTTCGTCAAGGATGTAGAAGTTCTTACCGTTCTGCTGCTTGTGTAGTTCAGAAGCCAACTTCATCCGTTGTGCTTCCCCACCAGACAATGTCGTAGCGGGTTGCCCCAACTTCACGTAACCCAAACCGACATCTTGAATCGTTTGGAGCTTTCGCGTGATCTTAGGAATGGCCTCGAAGAACTTCAAGGCTTCACTCACAGTCATGTCCAGCACGTCAGCAATGTTTTTTCCCTTATATTCTACTTCAAGCGTTTCGGAGTTGTACCGGGTCCCATGACAAACCTCACAGGGTACGTAAACATCGGGTAAAAAGTTCATTTCGATCTTTAAGATACCATCCCCGTGGCAAGCCTCACAACGACCACCCTTGGTATTGAAACTAAAGCGGCCCTTTTGATACCCGCGTAGCTTGGCATCATTGGTTTGTGCAAATAACGTTCGGACATCATCAAAGACCCCGGTATACGTTGCCGGATTGCTCCGTGGCGTCCGACCAATTGGACTCTGGTCAATATCAACTAGGCGCTCAATATTTTTTACACCAGCGATGCTCTTATATTTCCCGGGTTTTTCCGAGTTGTGATTCAGTTTTTGTGCCAATGCCCGCTTCAAAATCGTATTGACCAGGGTCGACTTTCCAGAACCTGAGACCCCAGTGACCACGACAAATTCACCTAGCGGGAAATCGACCGTAATGTCCTTCAAGTTGTTTTCGGCCGCACCGGTCACCCGAATTTCCTTACCGTTCCCTTGTCGCCGTTCCAATGGTACTGGAATGTACTTTTTTCCAGACAAGTATTGCCCCGTCAGTGATTTCCGTGAGCGCATAACCTGTTTAGGCGTTCCGGCAGCCATCACGCGGCCCCCATTTTCACCGGCCCCCGGGCCAATATCTACAATGTAGTCTGCAGCCCGCATGGTGTCCTCATCGTGTTCCACAACGATTAAGGTATTGCCCAAATCACGCATCTGCTTCAGAGACGCGATCAACCGGTCGTTGTCCCGTTGATGGAGCCCAATTGAAGGTTCATCTAAGATGTAGAGCACCCCAGACAGGTTAGACCCAATCTGCGTCGCCAACCGAATCCGTTGTGCTTCCCCACCGGATAGAGTCCGTGCCGAACGGCTCAGCGTCAGGTAATCTAGCCCAACGTTTCGTAAGAAGGTTAACCGGTCGCCGATTTCCTTTAGGATTGGTTGCGCAATGACTTGATCCTGTTCGCCAAAACTTAAGTCTTTGAAGAAACCCAGTTCCTTATCAACGGGCAAGTTGGAAACCTCACCAATGTGTTGATGATTGATCTTCACACTTAACGCTTGGCGGTTCAAGCGGAACCCATGGCACGTCTGACAAGTCAGTTCGGTCATGTACTTCCGCATCACGTCGCGGGTAAAGTCACTGTTGGTTTCATGGTAACGCCGGTCAACGTTTGGAATGACCCCTTCAAAGGCCACGTCGACATCCCGCACGCCACCAAAATCATTTTCATAGTGGAAATGAAACTCCTTACCCTGCGAACCGTATAGCACCACTGCCTGGTCGCTTTTGGATAGCTCTTTAAACGGTGTATCCATATCAATATCAAAGGCCGCACAGGCTTGTTCTAGCAAGGCTGGGTAATATTGTGAACTGATTGGATTCCAGGGCTCTAAGGCGCCTTCGCGCAATGTTTTCGTTGGGTCAGGGACGACTAGATCCATATCGACTTCCAGCTTGACCCCTAAGCCATCACAGTCTGGGCAAGCGCCAAATGGGGCGTTAAAGGAGAAAAGCCGGGGTTCCAGTTCACCCACAGTAAAACCACAGACGGGGCAAGCATAATGCTCAGAGAAAATCATTGGCTCGCCGTCAATCAGATCAGCAATGGCGTAGCCGCCACTTAGGCGTAAAGCTGCTTCAAAGGAATCAAAGAGCCGAGAACGAATGCCCTTTTTCACAACCACCCGGTCAATGACGATAGCAATATCATGGCTCTGATTTTTGTTCAATTCGGGAACACTGTCGATATCTAAGATTTCACCATCAACCCGGACCCGCACGAATCCTTCGCGCTGAATTTTTTCAAAGATCTTCTTATGCTGTCCCTTTTTGGCCCGGACAATGGGTGATAGGACCTGTAACTTTGTCCGTTCTGGCAGAGCCAGCACCTGGTCGACCATCTGTTCAACACTCTGACTAGTGATTTCGGTCCCGTCATTAGGACAGATAGGCGTCCCCACCCGCGCCCACAACAGACGCAAGTAGTCGTTAATCTCCGTTACGGTTCCTACCGTGGAACGGGGGTTCTTCGAGGTCGTTTTCTGGTCAATGGAGATAGCAGGACTTAGGCCGTCGATGGAATCAACATCCGGCTTATCCATTTGCCCCAAAAATTGTCGTGCATAGGACGACAGGCTTTCCACGTAACGTCGTTGCCCTTCTGCATAAAGCGTGTCGAAGGCTAGCGAGCTCTTCCCAGAACCGGATAGGCCACTAATGACCACCAGTTTATTTTTGGGAATCGTCACGTCGATATCTTTTAAATTGTGGGCCCGCGCCCCGTGAATCACAATCTTATCGTTTACCAATTGGCATTCTCCTAACTAACCTAGTCCCCGATTTCAGTCTTCATATCCATGATCGTATCCCGTAAGGACGCCGCTTGTTCGAAGTCAAGCTTCTTAGCTGCTGCGCGCATTTCGTCTTCCAATCGGGAAATTAATTTCTCTTGGTCTGCCTTAGTCATATCTTCAAAATCACTCGCAACGAAATCATCTTTTTCGTCACTATTATCGTTTTTCTTCGTAACGGCAATCAAATCACGAATTGGTTTAATAATCGTTGTTGGGGTAATTCCATGCTTCTTGTTGTAGTCGATCTGTACCTGACGCCGCCGTGCCGTCTCATCAATGGCGGCTTGCATGGAGGCCGTCACAGAATCGGCATACATGATAACCGACCCATGAGAATTCCGTGCTGCCCGACCAATAGTTTGAATCAGAGAGCGCTCGTTACGCAGGAAGCCTTCCTTATCGGCATCCAAAATGGCCACTAAGGAAACTTCTGGAATATCGATTCCTTCACGCAACAGATTGATGCCGACCAAGACATCATACTTCCCTAACCGTAAGTCTCGCATGATCTCGGTCCGTTCAAGCGTCTTGATATCTGAGTGTAGATAAGCCACTTTAATGCCGAGGTCTTTCAGATAGTCCGTTAAGTCCTCCGCCATCTTTTTGGTCAACGTTGTCACAAATGTGCGCTCATTCTTATCGACCCGGGCGTTGATTTCACCAACTAAGTCATCCATTTGTCCCATAATTGGTCGAACCTCAATCGTGGGATCCAACAACCCAGTTGGCCGAATAATCTGTTGAACGACGTGATCTGTCTGTTCAGACTCGTATGGACCAGGCGTCGCAGACATGTAAATAACTTGATTAATATGCTGCTCGACCTCATTGAGTTTCAATGGACGGTTATCCAGTGCACTGGGCAACCGGAAACCATAGTCGACCAACTGTTGCTTGCGGGCACGGTCGCCATTGTACATCCCCCGAACTTGGGGCATGGTCACGTGAGATTCATCGACGACCATTAAAAAATCCTTCGGGAAGAAGTCTAGCAACGTGTAAGGCGGTTCACCGGCTTTACGGCCGTCCATCCACCGCGAGTAGTTTTCAATACCGCTGGTGTAACCCATTTCACGCATCATTTCCAAGTCATAGGTGGTCCGTTGCTTGAGACGTTGGGCTTCCAGTAACTTCCCCCCGCCTTCTAATTCAGCAACCCGGTCCTTCAGCTCACCCTCGATGCCAGTCGTGGCCTTCGCCATAACATCGTCATTGGTCATAAAGTGGGTCGCCGGAAAGATAGCCACGTGTTCGCGATCGCCAACAATTTCACCAGTCAAGGAATCTACTTCACGAATTCGATCGATTTCGTCACCAAAAAACTCGACCCGTAACGCCCGGTCGTCCCGTGAGGCTGGGAAAATTTCGACAACGTCACCGTGGACTCGGAACCGGCCCCGCTGAAAGTCATAATCATTGCGTTCAAATTGAATGTTGACCAATTTACGTAACAGTGCGTCACGTTCGAGTTCTTGACCGACACGGAGGGAGACCACGTGATTCTTATATTCAGTTGGATCCCCTAAACCAAAAATGGAGGAAACAGAGGCGACCACAATGACATCGTTTCTTTCTAACAATGAACTCGTTGCCGAGTGCCGCAGCTTATCGATCTCATCGTTGATTGACGAGTCCTTTTCAATATAAGTATCACTCGATGGCACGTACGCTTCCGGTTGGTAATAATCATAGTAACTCACAAAATATTCCACCGCGTTATTCGGAAAGAATTGTTTAAACTCCCCATAAAGCTGCCCAGCCAAAGTCTTATTATGGGAAAGCACCAATGTGGGCTTATTGACGTTCTTAATGACGTTAGAAATGGTAAACGTCTTCCCAGTCCCAGTTGCTCCTAACAAAATCTGTGCCTTCTCACCATCGTTTAGCCCCTTTGTCAGCTGTGCAATGGCGTTCGGTTGGTCCCCCGTTGGCTGATAATCCGACACAAGGTCAAATTTACGGTCTGTTTGCCGATCAATCATAAATGGATAACCTCCTTACCCGTTTTAATTACTATTTATTTTACCGTTTATTGTCTGCAGGTTGAAAATTCAAATGTTCATGTTACTGCGACAGTAAGAGTTTCGCCACTAAATGAGTTGAAGCAGTCGCACTTTGGCGGCCAGGGATTCCACTTGCTGTGGCTAACGCCTGAGCCCATATTTGCCGGTCGGTAAGGCGATGACTAGCCAATGTTGCTTAATTTTAGTCTCAGTCTAGCTGTTACGACAGTCATACTGAGTGTTTTAGAACTTTCAACCTTCGTCCGGTAAATTAACTTTTAATTTCAGCAGAAAAGATGGGAAACGGATCGTTTCCCATCACGCTAAATTATTCTACCATACCGAACATACTTTCGCTAGTTTGGCGTCCTATCGATCAAACTTGTCTTGGTAAATGGTCACGTTGGCAACCCGTTCGCCCCGAACAACCGAGGTCGTTTGAACGGCCGTCAACCCAAGGTCGTCCCAGAACCGTTTCATTTGACGATCACCCATGAAGACACTGAGCTGTAATTGAACGGCATCCGCTGCCCGTAACGTCTTGACTAGGCTCCAGTAATAATCGGCTGACTTGGCCGTACTCAGCTGCTTAGCCGGTAGCCACATGCCCAACCAAACCAGACTAGGCAGTGGGTAGTCAATAATCAAGTCGACCAAGACGACGAGTTCATCGTCCTCAAAAACGCCTAAGTAAGCCTTCTGGTCTACCTGTGCATTCAAAGGGATATCCGTCACGTCTTGAATGGCCTCTTGGCGGGTCACGGGATGATCTTGAAAATGGTCAAAATAATCCGGATGGGCCGCCTGAAAATGATAAATCAGGTCGTCATCCGCGTGAGTCAACGGTCGAACCGTTGCTCCTGATAGGTTCTGGTTCCACACTTCGGCTAGCTTCATGCCTGCTCCTCCTGTTGCTGTAAAAGTTCATCCGTCAACTGTGCCAATTTTTGTCGATCGCTGAAGTCTGCTGCCAACATTTCTGGTAGCACTTCGGCTAAGAAGTACTTCACGCAATCCAACCGCTTAAACGTTAAAATCGTGCTCAAGCTTTCCCGGTAAATTTCTGTGTAAACGGGTTCCGGATTGCCCTTTTGGATTTCACCAAATGACTCATAGAGTAAGTCGACCTTGTCAGCCACGGAAAGAATTTGACCTTCCAGGGTATCATCCTTGCCCTCACCTAATCGCCGCGTATATGCCGCTTGAAATTGCTTAGGAATTTCATTTTCAATGAAGTTCGCAGTCAACGACGTTTCGACGTCGGCCAACATATGACGTAGTTGCGGCGTGGCGTACTTAACTGGCGTCTTGATATCACCGATAAACCGCTCCGTATAGTCGTGGTTCAACGCCTTTTCGTAGACCAACCGCCAGTTAACGGCATGACCGGCTTGTTCCTCAACGTCGCCTAGAAACTGGGCAACTTCAGCGACCTTAAATGAATGCGCCGCCACAGAATGCTGCTCAAACTTAAAGTAACCCGGTGCTCGATTGATTGTTTCCAGGTCACTCAAACTTTGTAAAAACTGATTCATCCCCATACTGCTGCCAACTCCCTTGATTTTTTTGAATTCCCTTTCGATTGTAGATTTCTTGATGCGTATCACCACGGAGCCAACCGCCGTGCGGCCAACCTCCAACAATTTAATTGTCACCATTCTCCCTAATCAAGTAACACGTCTCAATTATTCTTCAACCGGCAGAATTCGTACTTAAAACAAAAATCGACTTCGCCAAAATTCATTTTAATACCAAACATTGTAGTCCCTTTTCGCGTAACAAAAAAGCGGAAACATCCCTGAATGGTTGTCTCCGCTAAGTTTAACATTTATTTTGTTGCAGCTGCTTGTGACTTTAAAGTTTCCAGGTAACTGAAAGCTTCTTGGCCAGCAATCCCGCCGTCACCAACAGCCGTTGTGATCTGTCGGAGCGTCTTTTCACGCACATCGCCAATAGCAAAGATACCAGGAACAGCTGTCTGCATCAACTCATTCGTTGTGATCCAACCGGCATCGTTTGTGATGCCCAGGCCCTTGAAGGCGGCAGTCATTGGTAAGTTCCCCACGTAAATGAAGACCCCACTAACAGCTTTTTCACCAGTTTCGCCGGTCTGGTTGTTCTTAGTTGCCACGCCGGTTACCTTCATGTCGTCACCCAACACTTCAGTAACACTCGTGTTCCAAACAAATTCGATCTTCTCATTGGCAAAAGCCCGATCCTGGATAACCTTTTGTGCCCGTAGCTTATCACGACGAACAAAAACAGTTACTTTGGATGCTAGACCAGCCAGGTAGATACTCTCTTCAACAGCGGAATCGCCACCACCAATGACGGCAACTTCGCGATTCTTAAAGAACGCACCATCGCAGACTGCGCAGTAAGAGACACCTCGGCCACCAAATTGATCTTCACCGGGAACCCCCAGCTTCTTATATTCGGAACCCGTGGCCACGATGACTGCCTTCGCAGAATAGTCACCATCGTCGGTCTTCACGACTTTATGATCGCCCTGATCTTCGATAGATTCTACACTACCATAAGCAAATTCGGCGCCAAATTGCGTCGAGCCATCGTACATATCCTTTGCCAAGTCTGGTCCTAAGACCGACTTGAACCCCGGATAGTTTTCGATTGCTGCTGTGTTGTTCATTTGACCGCCATAGATTCCACGGTCCAACATCAAGACAGATAAGTTGGCCCGTGAGGCGTACAGTGCCCCGGTCATACCGCCGGGACCCGCACCAATCACAATGACATCATAGTTTTTCAACGTTAACGCTCCCTTCTGCTCTTAAGCCATGGTGCTACTCTACTATTAAAAAGTAAGTTTGTCACCTACTTTGACTTGACTGACTTCGCTTTCTCTTCGTCTTTAGTTAAACGCGTGTTCAGTTCCTTAATATAAGCGCGCAGTTGGTCCTTTGTTTCTGGATGGTTCAATCCATATTCAATGTTTGTCTTGAGCCAACCAAACTTATTTCCAACATCAAACCGCTTCCCTGTATACTCGTGGGCAAAGACTCGTTGTGTCTTGTTTAAGTTGTCAATGGCATCGGTCAGTTGAAGCTCATTGCCCAATCCAATTGGTGTATTTTCCAAAGCTTCAAAGATTTCTGGGGTAAATAAGTACCGACCAATAATGGCCAGGTCACTAGGTGCTTCATCAGGTTGTGGCTTTTCAACGAAGTTCGTGACGTTGTACAGACCTGGTGCCGTCTCTTCAGAGGGATTAATCACACCATACTTAGCAGTATCCTTGTGTGGCACCCGCATAACGGCTAACGTTGACGCCCCCGTTTCGTTGTACCGGTCGATCAATTGCTTGGTCAAGGGCACCTTACTATCGGTCATGTCGTCACCCAACATCACCACGAAAGGTTCATCACCAATAAATGCCTTGGCCGTCAAAACGGCATCACCCAAGCCACGTGGATAAGGTTGCCGAATAAAGTACAAGTTCATCCCTGTCGTCTCTTGAACCTGACGGAGCATTTCGTCCTTGTGCTTAGCCGCTAAGTTAGCTTCCAGTTCAGGGTTAGAGTCGAAGTGGTCTTCAATGGATCGCTTAGACTTCCCATCAACAATGACAATGTCTTCAATACCGGATCTGCGGGCTTCTTCAACGATAAATTGAATCGTTGGCTTGTCCACAATCGGTAACATTTCCTTAGCTAACGCCTTAGTGGCTGGTAAAAATCGGGTACCCAGACCCGCGGCTGGAATGACTGCTTTTCTGACTTTTCTCATAATAAAAATATCCTTTCCCGTATCCCCAGAACTTTTTAGAATTCAGACCGACCTTCACGTTGCATGAGGTCAGAGATTGCTTGACGAATGTCCTTACCCTTATAAATCACTTGGTAAATGGCTTCCGTAATTGGCATGGAAACGCCCCGTTCCTGGGACAATTCGTAAGCGGCCTTAGTCGTGGCCAAACCTTCGATTACCATTCCCATGTGGTTGATAACGTCATCCAAGGCCTCCCCCCGGCCTAATTCGTCACCAGCCCGCCAATTACGTGAGTTGGAGCTGGTTGCCGTCACAATGACGTCCCCAACCCCAGACAACCCAATAAAAGTCATTGGGTCGGCACCAAACGAGGTTCCTAGCCGAGAAATTTCAGCTAGGCCTCGTGTCATCAGGGCGGCCTTGGCATTATCGCCATAGCCTAAACCATGTAACGCACCGGCACCTAAAGCAATAATATTCTTCAGTGCGGCGCCAATTTCGACCCCGATGACGTCCGAGTTGGTGTAAACCCGGAAGTAAGATGTCATGAACAACTTTTGCGTGTACTTGGCAGCATCTGGACTTTCACTAGCCGCCGTGATCAACGTAATATCCTTACGGGCAACGTCCTCTGCATGGCTTGGGCCAGACAAGACAGTCACGGATTTCCGATTAGTTGCTGGAATCTCTTCCGCTAAAATCTGTGAGATCCGTTTGTAAGTTTTTTGTTCGATCCCTTTGCTAGCATGAATCAGTTGGGGCTGTAAGCCCGTCTTTTGCAAAATCTCACTGACTTGTCCGGCAACGGCACGAACCGCCTTAGTTGGCACGACGAACAAAATAGCGTCAACGTCAACCAACGCACTCGCTAAATCGGAGTAGGCCACTAACGAGGGAGAAAAGGTAAAATCCTTAATGTAATGCGAATTCGTGTGCTGCGTGTTGAGCTCCTCAACTTGCTTAGGATTGTACGACCACAGACGAACATCGTGACCATTTCCATCCAAGACATTCGCTAAGATTGATCCCCATGAACCGGCACCGAGTACTGCAATTTTCTCTGACATAGTAATGGATTCTCCTTATTTAGAAAGATTAGTTCGTTCACGAAACGGGGTACCATCCAGGTAATCCGGTGGTGTAACATTTTCCCGCCGCCGATAGATCCAGATAATCAACGCCCCGATAAACAAGACGACCGAAAGTAACTGTGAGATGCGGATGATCCCGAATAGCATCAAGCTATCCGTCCGCATACCTTCGATAAAGAAACGTCCCAGTGAATACCAAAGCACATAACTCAAGAAGACCTCACCCTGTTTAAAGAGGCCTGGGTAGTGTCGTAAACTCATCAGAACGATGAAACCCAACAGATCCCAAGTCGATTCATACAGGAACGTCGGCTGACGGTAAGCCCCATCGATGAACATCTGATTGAGGACAAACTGTGGTAAATGCAGGCCCTGTAGAAAGGGCAAACTGGTAATTCGCCCAAAGGCTTCCTGATTCATAAAGTTTCCCCAGCGGCCAATAGCTTGCCCCAGAATTACCGTGGGTGCTGCCACGTCGAGCATTAACCAAACTGGAATAAACCTTGACCGACAAAAGAAGAAGACGACCAGTCCGGCACCAATCAACGAACCATATATCGCAATCCCCCCGTCCCAGATGGCGATAATTTCGCCTGGGTGGTGCTGATAATATGACCATTGAAAGACCACATAATAGAGTCGTGCCGCAATCAAAGCTGCTGGCAACGCCCACAAAATCATGTCGTAAATGTCGTCGGGGTCGATTCCCCGTAGACGACCCTCGCGAACGGCCAAAGTGACCGCCAAAACAACGCCGGAAGCAATAATGATCCCGTACCAGTGAACCGCGATGGGTCCTAAACGAAAGGCGATGGGATTCAACGCCGCAATGATTGGTGAGAAGATAACGCCCATCTCCTATTCCTTTTTCGAGTTTTGCTTGATCAATCGGTTCAAATTATCATCAAAGACCTTCGTCGCATCGTATCCCATTGAACGGGCCCGGAAGTTCATGGCAGCGGCTTCAATGATAATTGCCAAGTTACGACCCGTTTTTACCGGAATCGTAATCTTTGGAACCACCACATCAAAGAACCGTTGAGACTCTGTGTCGTTACCGAGACGATCGAAGTGGTTATCATCGTGCCAAAGTTCAAGGTGAACAATGAGATCGATGTCCGTTTCGCTTCGGACCGCACCAGCCCCAAACAAGTTCATAACATCAATAATACCGATTCCACGAATTTCTAGCAAGTGACTCAGAATAGCTGGCGCTGCACCTACTAGAGTTTGTTCGTCTTGTTGGTAAACTTCCACGCGGTCATCAGCAATCAGCCGGTGCCCCCGTTTAACCAATTCTAGAGCGGTTTCACTTTTACCCACACCAGAGTCCCCAGTAATCATGACCCCCACCCCGTAGATATCGACTAAAACACCATGAACAGACTGGCGTTCAGCCAATTTACCTTCGAGAAAATTGGTCATATTACTGAGAACTCGCGAGGTGGTCAGCTTCGTCCCTAAAATGGGAATACCAGCCTCCTGCGCGGACTGCTTCAATTCCTCTGGTGGATCAAGTTGTGTAGACACCACAAAAGCCGGCGTTTCTGGCTGACACATTTTGCGCATAACGTCGAGCAATTGTTCATGGGACATGCCCTTAGCAAAGGATGTTTCCGTGATTCCTAAGAGTTGAATCCGTTTTGCTGGATAATAGTTAAAATACCCGGTTAATTCCAAACCAGGTCGTGAAATATCGCTAGTTGTAATCTTGCGTTCCAAGTCATCTTCGCCGGAGTAGACATCTAACCGGTTAGCTTTGACAAGTTCGGCCACTGTGACGCTTTCTGGCATTGGGCGCTCCTCCTTACTGCATCGTAAAACTACCTTTAATTTTAGCACTTTAACGGGGGAACTCCTATCAAATTTCTTTGAGTTCGTCAGTTAATCGTGCGCATAATGATCACTGATAATTGCGTTGAAAATTGACATCACGATAGCAATAATCAGCGTGGTTCCAAATGAGGTAAACGTGAAGCTACTTCCCACAAACCAAGATGTCAATTCCAGCATAATCGCGTTGATCACGACGCTGAATAAACCCAGAGTCAGAATGGTAATCGGCAGTGAGAGCACAAACAGAATTGGCTTGACCACTGCATTTAGCAGTGCCAGTACGAAACTGGCCAGTAAGGCAATGCCAATACTCGACACGTAAAATGAATGTTGAAATGTCCCCGCCAATGAGCTCTGGAAGAACCCAGCCAACGCCAGAAAAATCACTGCGTTTACTAAAATTCGACTCCAAAAGCGCATCCTACTCACCGTCCTTATGTTGGTTCTTTACGTCTTGTTCCGTGACGTCGTGAATCACCTTACGACCCGAATTCTGAGGCTCAGATGACCCGTTACGGAAAAGATTGCCGAGGTTTGGACCAACTGGTCGAGAATCATCTAACGGCATAAAGGACATCACAATCACATAGAGTAAGAGGCCTAATACCCCGTGCGTTGGCAATGCTAGAGAAATCAAAACATAGATAATTCGTAAAAGATTGGCGTTCCAACCAAAATATTCAGCAATACCGCCCAACACCCCACCGACTAAACGGTTAGTGCGGGAACGAACAAAGCGTTTTTTGTTACCTGCCATCAGCGGACACTCCTTTTTTAAGACAGTTTTTAAGACAAGTTTGGAAACAAGGTTGGCGTCACCGGATCGCACTACGGATCAGGTTGATCCTGGCTATAACAACGTTAAGGTCGTCCGCAATTACCATATGACACCTGCGAATTACCATGTAACGACATGATGAATACTTGTTACGCCAAATTTCCAGAGAACACTCGTGGAAGGCGAAAGCCACCGCCGCTGTGTTGCGGACCCGTTAAGGAAAAGTTACCAACCTTGTATCAGTTATTATATACGATACTAATTAAGCTTGTCATTTAATATCCCGGGTTTCTTACTGAGCCCATACTTGACCGGCTTATGGCAAGAATAACGAAGACGGCCACTGAAAGCAAGTCTTCAATGGCCGTCTTGGAAAATCTTCAATTTAGATTAACGTTTAGCCCTCGCCGTCTTGACTAGCCGAGTTCAATTCGATGATTTGCCCCGACTTCAGGTAAACGATCCATTCACAGACGTTCGTCACGTAATCACCGATACGACTGAGATCCTGAGCAACGTTGAGATAAATGGACGCCCCCGTTTCAAAAGCCGGATCTAAGCGCATCTGTTCGTAGCTATCGGCGCGGACTTGATGGTTCAATTGATCTAGCTTCCGGTCGACCGCTGCCAGTTTGCGTGCTTCTTCTTCGTCCTTATTTACGTACGCTGTCAAAACATCCTTGACCATCTGCGTCGTCAGCTGACCCATCTGGCCCAACAATTGTTCCAACACCGGAATCTTTTGCTTGCTACCAAACTTGATTGTCGCGTGCGCAATGTTACGGGCGTGATCTCCCGCACGCTCTAATTCCGAAACTGCCTTTAAAATCGTAACAATTTCTCGCAGGTCAGTCGTCACTGGTTGGTATAACGCAATCATTTCAAACGTTTTTTTCTCTAACGCAATTTCCCGCTCGTTAATTTGGTGATCCTGGTCAATGATCCGTTGTGCGGCCACCGCATCACGATTCGTAAAAGAATCTGCGGCCTGTTGAATGACCTCGCTAACCAACATCCCCATTTCAGTGAAATCTGCGTCTAATTCTGCTAATTCATCATCAAATAATCTTCTCATAGCCTGCCTCCTTACCCAAAACGACCACTAATGTAGTCTTCCGTCTGTTTCTTCGCTGGATTCATGAAAATGTTCTTAGTTTGGTCCACTTCCACCAACTCACCGTTCATGAAGAACGCGGTCCGATCCGCAATCCGTGAAGCCTGCTGGAGGTTATGGGTTACAATAATAATCGTATAATCGTGACGTAAATTCAAGAGAGTTGCTTCAATTTGGCTACTGGACACTGGATCCAAAGCACTAGTTGGTTCATCTAACAGGATAATCTCTGGCGAAACTGCCAATACCCGTGCAATGCAGACCCGCTGTTGTTGCCCACCAGACAAGGCTAGCGCGCTTTCGTGCAAATGATCTTTGACTTCATCCCATACAGCCGCTTGCCGCAACGATTTTTCAACGACCGCATCCAATTTCTCCTTGTCCTTTTCACCGGCAATTCGTAGACCGTAGATTACGTTGTCGTAAATGGAGAAGGGAAATGGATTAGGTTGTTGGAAAACCATCCCGATTTCCTTACGAATCTCCACGGTGTCCGCGTTAGGGGCGTACAAATTTTCCCCTTTAAAGGTAATGGTCCCGGTAATCGTTACATTTGGAATTAAATCGTTCATCCGATTCAATGTCCGTAAATACGTGGATTTTCCACAACCAGATGGCCCAATCAGTGCCGTAATTCCCTTAGCGTCAAAATTCAGGTTGATGCCCTTTAAAGCTTCCTTTTCCCCATAATACAGATGAAGATCCTGGGTCGTTAAAATTTCCTTACTCATTTTTTTCTTCCTCCTCTTAGCCGAAGTTCCCCGAAACATAATCACTTGTAACCTGAACCTGCGGATTCGTAAATATTTGGCTCGTGGTGTCATACTCTAGCACCCGTCCCTGATTAAAAAATGCCGTATACTCACTGATTCGCGCAGCTTGTTGCATGTTGTGGGTCACAATGATAATTGTATAATGCTGCTTAAGATCCAACAAAGTATCTTCCAGCTGACTGGTTGACACGGGGTCTAAGGCACTCGCCGGTTCATCCAACAATAAAATGTCAGGTTTCACGGCAATAGCCCTAGCAATACACAACCGTTGCGCCTGTCCCCCAGACAAGGCTAATGCGCTCTTGTTCAAATCGTCTTTGACTTGATCCCAAAGCGCCGCTTGTTTGAGCGACGTCTCTACAACTTCATCTAACGCGTATTTGTCCGTGGTTCCCCGTAACCGCAGTGCAAACGCAATGTTGTCGTAGATCGATTTAGCAAACGGATTCGGTCGTTGAAAGACCATCCCCACGCGCCGCCGCATCTCGTAAACATCAATACCAGGTTGATTAATATCAACGCCCCGGTACATGATTTTTCCAGTCACGGTAGCAATTCGGTCATTCATTCGATTCAACGACCGCAAGTACGTGGATTTTCCCGAACCAGAGGGGCCAATCAACGCGGTAATCTGGTTGCTACCAAATTGCAAATCACCTTCGAACAACGCTTCTTTTTTTCCATAGAAGACGTGAAGGTCCTCCGTCGACAAAATGATAGGATGACCCGCCTCATGGGGTTGCACCACGTGGCGTTCTTGCATAGTTGTTGCCTTAGTCACATCGTTATTGATAAACATAGCACCCCTCCTTTACGCCGACGTTAGGCGTTTATATAGTCGTTTACCCACATAACGAGCAGTAAAGTTAAATAGTAAAATGGCAATAATCAGGACCGCAGAGGACCCAGAAGAAATGGCCTTAGCATCCGGCATGATACCTTCAGAATTGATTTTCCAAATGTGAACCGCCAATGTTTCCGCTGGGCGCATCGGGTTCAACGGGCTGGAGATATTAAACGGATTCCAGTCCGCAAAATTCAACGCTGGTGCACTCTGGCCAGCCGTATAGATCAAGGCTGCGGCTTCCCCGAAGACCCGGCCGGCGCTCAAAATGACCCCGGTTAAGATACTTGGAACGGCTGCCGGTAAAATGACCCGCGTGACCGTTTCCCAACGTGATAAGCCTAATGCCAGGCCCCCTTCACGCTGTTCAAGGTTGATTGTGCGTAGCGAGTCTTCAATGCTGCGCGTCAATAAGGGGAGGTTGAAAAAGGTCAACGCAAATGCCCCAGACAGAATGGAAAAGCCTAATCGTAACTTGACCACAAAGAACAGGAACCCGAATAACCCAACAACCACGGAAGGCAACGAACTAAGAATTTCAATCGCCGTTCGAATCGTCGTGGTGACCCAGTTATCTCGCGCATATTCGTACAAATAAATGGCCGCGCCCAATGCAATCGGAAAGGAAATCGCCATTGCCAAAATCAACAAGTAAAACGAGTTGAAGAGTTGAACGCCGACACCGCCACCTTTGAGAAAGGCTTTAGCCGGGGCTGTTAAAAAATGCCAGCTAAGTTGAGGTACCCCACTCGCAAGAATATAGCCAAGCAATGCGAGTAAGATAAGGACGACTAACCCAGCAATGCCGTATAGCGCGCCAATGGCAATTTTATTTTGTCTTTTAGAATTCATTACTGTAGGCGCCCCTTTCGACCAATCAACCGGATAATCAAGTTAAAGACCAGTGACATCAACAGTAAGACCAATGCCAATGACCAGAGCGCGTTATTTTGCAACGATCCCATCACAGTGTTCCCGATACCCGTAGTCAGGACGGATGTTAACGTTGAAGATGGTGACACCAGACTATTTGGCATTAAGGCGGCGTTCCCAATCACCATTTGAACGGCTAATGCCTCACCAAACGCCCGGGCCATACCGAAAACGACCGCCGTCATTAAGCCCGGTGTCGCTGCTCGAAGCACCACTTTGTAAATCGTTTGCCACTGAGTCGCTCCCAAGGCCAATGAGGCTTCACGGTAGTAACGTGGTACGGACTTCAAGGCATCCGCACTCATCGAAGTGACCGTGGGTAAAATCATCACGAACAGCACACAGGTTCCGGATAGAATCCCAAACCCACTGCCGCCAAAGATAGCACGCGTAGTAGGAACCACCACTGAGAGCCCGATAAACCCATAAACCACGGACGGAATCCCAACTAAGAGTTCCGTCACGGGTTGAAGGATTTTCGCTCCCTTGTTCGGTGAGATTTCATTCATGAAGACCGCCGTCCCAATCGCAAATGGCGTTGCCACAATGGCCGACAGGATGGTAATTAGAAAGGACCCCACAATCATGGGTAACGCCCCAACCTCCGGCTTACCATTGGCATCAGTAATGTTAGGATTCCAACTTTTTCCGGTCAAGAAATCCCATAAGTTCACGTGGTTACTGGTAAACGTGGCGATTCCCTTTGAGGCCACAAAACCAATAATGGCGACAACAACGGCCACGATTAAGAGTAGGGCCGTCAAACTGACAGTCCGCCCCCAGATTTCTAATTTAGCAGCCTTAGAATGACGCTTTAATTGTTGTTCAAGTTGCTGCGTGGTCTTGGTCTTCATCTAGGCGCCTCCCAATACGGTAATTTTACCAGCTGCATCCCGTTCGACCATCATTTGGCTGGGAGATAGATAACCCAACTGCCGGACTAACGTTTTTTGGACTGCTGGTGATTCAACGTACGCAATAAATTTCTTAGTTAAGCCTGTTGGTTGGCCTTTCGTGTACAAATGCTCGTATGACCAAATTTTCCAACGGTTCGTGGTCACATTGTCCTCGGTTGGCGACACGTTGTCTAGAGAAAGGTCCTGTACCGTTTTATCCACGTAGGAAAACGCCACGTAGCTAATTGCTCCCGGTGTCGTGGCAACGATGGAGCGGACCATCCCAGAGGAATCCTGTTCTTGCGCCGTCTTGGAACGATGCTTGGCAAGACCAAATTGTTCAAAGGTCGCCCGGGTACCACTTCCCTGAGCACGGTTGATCAAAACAACTGGCAGGTCTGCACCACCCACCTGTTTCCAGTTGGTGACCTTACCCGTGAATACCCGAATCAATTGGGCCGTTGATAAATTTGTCACCCCGACCTTACGGTTAACGATTGGGGTAATTCCCACGACTGCAACCCGGTGATCAACTAAATCAGCAGCATGAATGCCTTTTTGCTCACTAGCAAATAAGTCGGAGTTACCGATTTGTACGGCACCCTCTTGAATTTGGCTGAGGCCCGTTCCGGTTCCCCCACCCTGGACGTTGATAAACGTTCCCAGATGCTCTCCGGTATACTGTTCCCCAGCTGCTTCAACTAAGGGTTGTAACGCCGTTGAACCAACCGCTGTGATTGATTCGCCAGCATGACTGACCTGCCGTGTCTGGTAGGCATACACGCCCAGTACCACCACAATCAGCAAGCCTAGACCTTGCCACCAGCGTTTCTTCGACATACCGCTAACCTCCTAATGGTCGCGCGTCACGCCCGACCTTTTCAAAAGTTAGTATAGCGAACGAATGTAAACATCACGTAGACGTATTGTAAAGGTTGTGTAAATATAACCCGATACAGACAATTTAATCGTTAAATATATGCTGAGAGGCGGCCATTGTGATCACTGAACAAAATGTGACTACCGGAATTTCTACTTGCTGGCCGGTAAGGCGATGGTTGGACAACGTTGCCTAATTTTAGACCCAGTATCCGGTTATAATAAGTGTTTTGGGACTTTCAACCTTCAGTTCTATGCAAAAAAAGGCTCTGAGCATCAGCTGCTCAGACCCTTCACGACAAATTTAAAAATAAGGTTTTCCAATCATAATTAGCGGGGACAAAGCGGCTAAAGCCATTCTCTTGAGCTTACTACCAAGCTGATAGAACTTCTCGTTCAGTTCATATTACCTCTCGGTAGAGGGAAAACACGTCCCCTGACAGCCACAGCGCAATCATTGTCCCTCAGGCTAGTGTCTTCACTTAACTTTCTGGAAAGTCCTTTGGAAAGGTCATGGTGACCCGTGTTCCCACGTCTAGCGTGCTTTGCAGGTCAATCTTGCCGTTAAGTGACTGGACGAGCTCCCGGACAATAGCCAAACCTAAGCCACTTCCGCTCACCAATTGATTGGAGTGCGAAATTTCCGCGCGGTAAAAGCGTTCGAAGACCCTCATTTGGTCCTGCGGCGAGATTCCCACGCCCGTATCCGCAATGGTCAGTGACCATTCACGACCCATTTTCCGAGTCGTCAGAGTCACACTGCCCTGTGGTCGATTGTATTTAATAGCGTTACTCAAGACATTCTTCAATACCTGATCAAATTTCCGTTGGTCAGTCACGGCCATCAGATCTGCAGGTACCTGGTTATCCAAAGTCACCTGGTTAACGGACGCTAGTGGTGTCAGCAAGTGAACCTGGTTCGCAATCACTTGCCCCACCGGAACCTCACTGACCTCAACTGAATTACCCGACTCGATGTGTGAAATTGTCAGCACATCATTGATCAGTTCAACAAGTCGTTCACTCTGCTGATCAATGATTTCCAAAAACTCAACCAACTTTTCTGGATCATTTTTGGCACCGCCTAACAGGGTCTTCGCAAAACCAGAAATGGCCGTCACCGGTGTCTTCAACTCGTGTGAAGCGTTGGACACAAAGTCCATCTGCATCTGCTCGACCGCGTAGACCTCAGTCACGTCATAGAGTAAGACCAGCACTTGAAAGTAATCCTGAGAGGTCGCCGTATAAATGGCTCGTGCGTCGACCGTTCGCTCGTTAGGCGCGCCCGGCAACTTCAACGTGTGGTGTTGTGTCTGCCGTTCATTTAACGCCGAGTTGATCAGACTAGCCAACTCGAATTGCCGGACATCCTGCGTAAATGGATGGCGACGCGGTGAGATGCGATGTTGTAAGAACTGTTCCATTGCTGGATTTGCTAATTCCACTTTACGATAGCGATCGATTACCATGACGCCAATCGGTAAGTAGTCCAGTAACGTCGCAAATTCTTGGTTTTGCCCGGCTATTTGCCGTTGAACTTTACGTTGATGGGTCTGAAGGTAATTGATCTGTAGCGCCAGCTGGTAAAATGGATCATGTGGCGATAACAAGACATGTGCTGGCGTTTCTTCATGACGAATGCCCTCAACCTTTTTGGTTAAAATGCTAATGCGTTGATCTGCCCAGTGAAAGAGCAAACTGACACCGGCCACCTCGACCAGCGCCCACGACCATGCGATAAGGGTCGCCAAGCCCAAATGTTGCGGCCGGACGACCCACACAAGCACCGTATTACTCAACCCAATTACGGTCCAGGCAACCGCCACGCGTCTGAGTGCCGCAATCATGGTTGGCCCTCAAACGTGTAGCCAAAGCCCCGCACCGTTTTCAATAATACCGGATGTTTCGGATCCAGTTCAATTTTTTCTCGTAAATGGGACACATGAATATCCACCATACGGGTCTGACCACTGTAATCGAATCCCCAGACACCCTCCAGCAACTGTTCACGACTCCATACCTTTCCAGGCCGTTTAGCAAAAAAGAGCAACAGCTCAAATTCCTTAGGCGTTAAATCAATTGACTGATTGCCACGCTTTACTTGGAACTTGTCCTGATCGATCGTCAAATCGGCCACCTGTAAGCGATGATCCATCTTAGCCGCCATACTCGTCGGCCCATCATCGTCATGGTATCGTCGCATCACGGCCTTCATCCGCGCAATGACCTCTCGCGGACTGAATGGCTTCGTGATGTAGTCATCCGCACCAAGCTCAAGTCCAAAAACTGTATCAAACTCACTCGTTTTCGCAGTAATCATAATAATTGGCGTACTGATTTTCTCCTGGCGCAGCCTTTTTGTCACTTCAACGCCATCCATTTTGGGCAACATTAAATCTAATAAAATAACGTCGAATTTCTCATGCAGGGCTAGATTCAGTGCCTGCTCACCATCGATTGCCGTCACAACTTGATAATCCGCTTGTTCCAGATTGTACTGCAGTAAGGTGACGATGGCCGGTTCATCGTCGACGACTAGGACTCTACTCATAGGTTTACCCCTCCTGATCTCTGAATAGAACGATACCAATCTCGTGTGGTGCCCCAGAATAAATGGCGGTTTCGGTGACTTTCAACTCACCAACCATGTTCCGCACCCGCAAATGACAATACGTGGGATTGGTCAATAAGGCTTCATAGAAGGCCGTTTCACTATTCACAGATTGATGATTGCACTCTAAAATAATATCACCAGCGTTCAAATCTAATTTAACTGCTGGCGTCCGGGGCCGAATCCCCAAAACACGAACCCCGTCATCTACCTGAGAATACCAGAATTGTTGCCGATCATCATAACGTTTTGCTCGCCAAAGGATAAACCCATAACCAACTAACAGGACGATTAATCCGACCGATAAAATTTCTGGTTGGGCCGTTGACCAGCCTAAGAAGGCCATGGCAATCACGGCTAACCAAATCATCCGCTTACCCAACCGTTGGTAAACTTCGTGTGGCACTTGCCGAAAGACCGTAAATCGCAGTCCCACAAGTAATGGAATCACCAACACGGCAAAGGATTGCCCCTGAATGTGAAAGACGGGCCAAAATGCCAAGTGGCTGGTAAACCAGTCTCCAGGAACTAACGTCACCATCGGCAAGACTAAGAATTCTCGCCACGGATAGCCCGCGATCCGTTTGCCGCGTTGTTTTGCATAAATTTTAGGACTAACGAACCGGCCACCGTAATTGGCCAGCCAATGACCCAACAGAAGGAAGAACATCGCTGCTAACCAGAAATAGTTTTGAACCGGGACACTCCCCCAATGGAGCCCCACCGCCGTTAAATCCGGCTTATCCGTTATGTAAGAACCGCCTAGAACCGTAATCAATGTCGTGACCACAATCAAGAGCACAGGTAACACGGTGGTTGGAATTAAGAGAAGCGTCGCAAACGCTAATGCCTCATAAACCATGATCCACAGCAAGGGTAGGCTAAACCCCATCACCAAGTTGATCACGGATAGACCTAATCCCAAAACAATTCCTTGTGTCAGTAAATGCCGTAATTCAAAATGGTCGCTAAAGACCGCACTACCAAAATCATGTCGTTCTCCTTTAATTCGAGAACGACTGGTTAGCCAGATTCGCAAAATAGCTAGCCAAACTAATGGTTGTAGTAAGAAACTACCACAAGCAATAAAAGTCCGCATGTCATCGACACCTTTCCTGAAAAGATAGTTATCCCCAGTATAGCATGAAACAAAAAAGGGCAACACGACATTCGTGTTACCCTTGCAATCATTTGACTGTTAAACCGGTCACTTTTTAATCTGGATTCTTTTGACTGAGTTGCCATTGCAAGTAAGCATCGATAAAGGGATCAAGATCCCCATCCATCACAGCTTGCCCATTCCCAGTTTCATAGTTTGTTCGGTGATCCTTAACCATTGTGTAGGGATGGAAAACATAGGAGCGAATCTGTGAGCCCCAACCAATGTCCATCTGGTCACCCTCGAGTTTAGCCTTTTCAGCGGCCTTCTTTTCCTCTTCACGTTCGTATAACTTCGCCCGCAACATCGCCATGGCCGTCTGTCGGTTTTGAAGTTGCGACCGTTGTGCTTGACTTTGCGTCACAATACCAGTTGGTAAGTGGGTGATCCGAACAGCCGAAGATGTCTTGTTAACATGTTGGCCACCGGCACCAGATGCCCGATAAACGTCCACCTTTAAATCTGCTGGATTGATCTCAACATCAACGGAATCGTCCAGTTCGGGTAAGACGTCGACCGATGCAAATGACGTGTGGCGTCGTCCAGCCGAATCAAATGGTGAAATTCGAACCAACCGGTGAACCCCTTTTTCCGAGCGCAAATACCCGTACGCATTATGCCCGGCAATCAGTAACGTTGCACTACTTAGCCCAGCAACATCGCCAGGTTGATAGTCCAATACGGTAACTTTAAAATCGTGCTGTTCGGCCCAGCGCGTGTACATTCGCATCAGCATATCACCCCAGTCTTGGGATTCCGTGCCCCCAGCACCGGGATGAATTTCTAAGATAGCGTTGTTATGATCATACCGCTGATTCAGCAACATATTCAGACTATACTGACGTAAAGCCGACTGGACCGTCGCAAAGTTTTGCTCAAATTCTGCTTGCATGTCTGCATCAGGTTCCTCTTGTAGCAACTCAACGGCAACTTCAAGATCGTCGACCTGGTCAGCGAGGTGTTGAAATTCATCCACCTTTTTTTTCATTTCGTTAGTTTCATCAATTAACTTCTGTGCCGTCTGCGCGTTGTCCCAAAAATCCGGCTGGGCCATTTGTGCTTCGTTAACACTGATGCTTTCGTTCAGTGCATCAAAGTCAAAGCGACCCCCTAAAGCCGGTTAGTTGTTCACGCATGGTCGCAATTTCACGTTTCGCATCACTTAATTCCATGTTGTTTGGCTCCTTTTAAGTTATTTTATCATTTACGTCTAGTTTAGTTGGCCACGCTGCGGCGATGACTGAGCTCTTCCGCAGCAGAGCCTACATGTCAACCCGCATGAGTATTCAGCTAGGCCCATACACTTCTACAAAACCATTTGCTAATCATGACAATTAGCAAACCAAGGCTCACGTCACGACTAGCTTCAGCACCCCACGTACAATTTTTCGACAGTCTGCCACGGTTAGCCGCTTAAGCAAAAACGAGGCTGGAATTATCTCCCGCCTCGTCCACTCACCCATTAACGGGTAATGTTTTGTCGAATTTCAGACTTCATGAACAACCGCGTGGTGTCATAGTCGATGTCAGAAATCATTTCTTCAAACATCCGGAACCCATCCTGTTGATATTCAACCAGTGGGTTCAATTGACCATAGCCCCGCAACCCAATGGATTGACGTAATTGGTCCATGGTATCGATATGATCGGTCCAGTGTGAGTCCACGACCCGCAGGAGCACAACCTTTTCGAATTCCAACATTTGTGCTGGATCGTAGAGTTGTTTTTGCTTCTCTTCGTAGACGTTAGTTGCCAAATCCATGAAGTAAGCCTTAATCTCATCGCCACTCTTATCCTTCAGGTCACTCAGACTAATTTTGTCTGGTGAAACCATTGCGGAAATCCCAAAGTCGAGTAACGTATCCAAATCCCAATCGGCCTGATCGCCCTGTGTGTGTAAGTTAACCACTCGGTCGACGGTCCGTTTGATCATTGGCATTAAGACCCACTTCAAAGACTTGTCTTGGTTAATGATTTGATTACGTTCGCCATAGATAACGTCCCGTTGTTGACGCATAACGTCATCGTATTGCAGCACGTTTTTCCGAGAATCGTAGTTGTTCCCTTCAACCCGCTTTTGGGCAGATTCCACTTGCTTCGTAATCATTCGACTACGGATAACGGCATCTTCACCGTCAACGTTCATCCGTTCCAAGAAAGCTTTAACACGGTCGGAACCGAATCGCCGCATCAAATCATCTTCCAGGGAAAGGTAGAACTGCGTCATACCAGGATCCCCTTGACGACCGGAACGTCCACGAAGTTGGTTATCAATCCGCCGTGATTCGTGACGTTCAGTCCCGATAACGGCTAATCCGCCAATCTCAACCACGCCGGGTCCCAATTTAATATCAGTCCCCCGCCCAGCCATGTTGGTGGCAATGGTAACAGCGCCCCGTTGACCAGCGTTTTGAATGATATCGGCTTCCTTCGCATGGTTCTTGGCGTTCAAGACTACGTGCGGAATCTTTTCATCATCCAAACGTTGCGATAGGTATTCAGAGGTTTCCACGGCAACGGTCCCGATTAACATCGGTTGGCCCTTTTCGTGTAACATCTTAATTTCCTTAACAACGGCATTAAACTTGGATTCCAGAGTCGGGTACAACAGGTCAGGTTCATCGACCCGGACAACCGGTTTGTTGGTTGGCACGGAGATAACTTCCATGTTGTAAATTTCTCGGAATTCTTCGGCTTCGGTCTTCGCCGTCCCAGTCATCCCGGCTAACTTAGCATACATCCGGAATAAGTTTTGGTAGGTGATGTTGGCCATCGTCTTCGTTTCTTCTTGAATCTCAACGCCTTCCTTGGCTTCAATGGCTTGGTGCAAACCGTCGGAGTACCGACGACCATCCATAACCCGTCCAGTAAAGGAATCAACGATCAAGACTTCACCATCTTGAACCACATAATCTTTATCACGCAGCATAATGAAGTTTGCGCGCAACGCTTGATCCATATGGTGGGTCAAAGCCGTGTTGTCGGTGTCATACAAGTTCTTCAAATTGAAGTACTTTTCGGCCTTTTCAATCCCAGTATCGGTCAAAGCAACCGTCTTGGATTCCAAGTCGATCTTAAAATCTTCTTTTTCATGTAAAGTCTTTGCGAACCGGTCCACCCGTTGGTAGAGGGCGCTCGTTCCTTCAGACTGACCAGAAATGATCAGTGGCGTCCGGGCCTCATCAATTAAGATGGAGTCCACTTCATCGACAATCGCGAAGTTCAGGGGACGTTGAACCATGTCTTCTTTGTACACAACCATGTTGTCACGCAGGTAATCGAACCCGATTTCCCCGTTAGTTGAGTACGTGATATCGGCTTGGTAAGCTTCCCGCTTTTCTTCAGGAGACTTAGCAGCCGAATTCAAGCCAACTGTCAGGCCCATCCAATTGTAAAGCTCACCCATTTCAGTGGCGTCACGTGCGGACAAGTATTCGTTGACCGTAACCACGTGCACCCCTTCGCCGGAGAGGGCATTCAAATAAACCGGCATCGTTGCGGTCAAGGTTTTCCCTTCACCAGTCTTCATTTCGGCAATGTTACCTTCATGAAGCACAATTCCCCCCATGATTTGAACATGGAATGGATAGAGGCCGAGAACCCGCTTAGCGCCTTCACGAATAGCGGCGAAAGCTTCTGGCAATAAATCGTCCAGGGTTTCGCCGTCTTGATAACGTTGCTTAAATTCTGGCGTTTTAGCCTTCAGGTCTTCATCTGAAAGTTGTCCGTATTCATCAGCGTAAGCGCCAACTTCATCCGCTAATTTACTGAGGCGTCGTAAAGTTCTTCGATCACTTTCGACCCATCGTTTCAAAATATTTGCCATGTGAGAATTCCCTTCAGTACATTTAATAAGTCTATTTAAAGTTACCCATTTATTTGCGATAAATCAACCTACATTTTACCACTATCCAGGTTAAGATGAAACTTTTACCCGCGGTTCGGTCATTTTAAAGCGTTTTCTAGTTCTAAAAGTAATCCGCCTGTAACCTGACACACGGACACCTAATCTCGCGCCGCCATATTTATTTTAAATGGCAAAATTTGAATCCGCCACTTTCAGGCCCCGTGCCAGACGTTAAACCATCATTTCGGGTGAATCGTTGTTAAGTTAACTTAACAGACGTGATTCGTCATTATACCATACCTACGCAACGATTAGAAAATTATCGCAACTACTATCAGGATGACTTAATGGTTAATCGGTTCAGGATTGAATTTATTTTCTAAACACGGGATACCAAGCCTGTTAGATTGACCAACTTGAGACATAACGGCCCAACAATCCGATGTGTCTTACCTTGGGGGTAAAATTGACATGCCCAATCGATCAAGGATGTCCCTGGCCGTGGGACGTTTGCATCGTTAGTCGGTCTAGAAACGTACGATTTTGGCGGCTGTCAGACCGAGCCAGAAGCCCGTCCTTTGGCTGGAGACGTTCCCATTTTCCATCCCTGACAGCCGGTGTGCCCCCCCGACAGTTCTCACTGTCACAAGAGGGACGCGACCATTCTAGCTTTCAAACCTGTGGCCAAACTAAAAAGCACCACGGCATCGCAGTGCTTTATTAGCTTAATTAACATTAGTCTTCGTTGGCTTCAATCAAACCATACCGACCGTCATTCCGGCGATAGACGATACTGATACCGTTAGTCTCAGAATCTTCGTAGATAAAGAAGTCATGACCTAACATGTCCATTTGCAGAACGGCCTCTTCGTTATCCATTGGTTTTAATGAAACCCGCTTAGTCCGGACAACCTCTAATTCGCTACCTTCACTCGACTCTGGTTCCGCTGATTCAGGTGCGAAGTCGAGATTTTTGTAACCCTTCTCCCGTGACTTACGGTTGACCTTAGTCTTGTACTTGCGAATTTGACGCTCCAGCTTGTCCGTAACTAAGTCAACACTTGCATATAAGTCTGGAGAGGTTTCCTCTGCCCGTAATGTCAAGTATGGGAGTGGGATTGTTACTTCAACCTTCGACGTCTTGTTTTGGTAGACCTTCAGGTTGATATGCGCAATTGCCTCAACTTTGTTGTCGAAATATTTCTCCAACTTGCTGATACGCTTTTCAACGTAATCCCGTATTGCGTCAGTAACTTCGATGTTTTCACCACGAATATTAAATGTGAGCATAAAACTTCTCTCCCTTCAACCAAGAAATTGCTTGGCTTGCTTAGCATTAGAAGGACCACTCTTCTAATATGCTTTGCTTACTAATATTATAATAGAAAGCCCTGTCATAAACAATTATTCTACGTGATTTTAAACGGTTCTTAACGCGCTAAAGTCAGGCTAGTA
Organism: Levilactobacillus fujinensis; assembly: GCF_003946335.1. Taxonomy (GTDB): domain Bacteria; phylum Bacillota; class Bacilli; order Lactobacillales; family Lactobacillaceae; genus Levilactobacillus; species Levilactobacillus fujinensis. The sequence continues at coordinate 9,573 of NZ_RHNX01000025.1, read as the reverse complement.
ACCGCTTTCGCACCTCCTAAATAAATTTGGGCAGTTGCATGGCGGAGGGTTCGTCCGGTCGTATAGACATCATCGAGGAGTAAAACACGTTTGTTTTTTAAAACTGTTGCGGCATTAGGGGCTAAGGAAAAAGGCTGTTGTGTGCGCAATCGCTGTTGCCGGGTCTTCGCCGATTGCGGTTGGTCCTTATGATCAATCGTCACCAGTAATGCCTGATGAAACGGTTGATTCTGCAACCACCCGGTCACTTGGTTGAACCCGCGCGTTTGCCACGTCTCCTGGTTTACCGGGATTGGTACCAGCACATCGTAAGTTTGCTGTGCCAACGCTTGTCTCAGCGGTTCCCTCATAACCTGCCGCAATGCATAGTCTCCCTGAAACTTGTACTGCTGCATATAGGCCTTCATGGCGTCATTGTAGGTATACACGGCATGATTCCGCAAGTTCTGTTCCCCCCACCGCTCACAATCATGGCACACCGTCATATTCGTTTGCTGCCGGCCACACTGGGGACAGTGCATCTCGGTAATCCGCTCAAACTGTTGCTCGCAACGCTGACACACGACCGGCACGGGCAGCGGTTGCCACCGCCAAAATTGAGTCAGAGTCATTTGTGGATGAAGCACCTGGTGACACAGTAAACAGTGGGTCATTTGTATCGCCCCCCTAACCGTTTTCCTTGTCGGTTCAATTGACTAATCATCCCCTGCGCTAGTCGAATCCGGCGACTTTGACTATGACAATAGACCGTCACCTCACCCGTAGGAAAGTTTTGATGCCGACCGACCCGACCGGCAATCTGGACCAGCGCGGCCGTCGAGAAGACTGGATCATCCCCGCCCAAGACAACCACAGCAATATCCGGGAAGGTCACACCGCGCTCCAGGATCGTTGTTGTGATCAAGAATGGAATCGTATGGTCACGCATTGCTTGAACCTTCGCTGCCCGGTCATTATCGCCGGCATGAACGGTCATCCCCCCTGTCACCCCGGCCTGTTGTAAAGCCTGGGCAATTGGCTTCAAATCGACCACGTGCGGGACAAACAACAAGAAGCGTTGACCGCGTTGCTGGTAAGCTTGCAGTTGACGAACTAATTTTGCGGCCAACTTTCCTTTAGCTAAGCGTTCCCGCCACCGCCAAATCAGGCACACCGCAATCTGCGGCAACAAAACGCCATGATAACGCAGTGGCAAGTAAGTCACCGCCAATTTCTTTTGGTGAACCTGCCGTTGCATCTGCTCTCCCGGTGTCGCAGTCAGATAAAGATGACTGCCCGTGGGCTTTTGCGCCGTCATAATTGCTGTTTGCAACAACGGACTGGTTGCCAGCGGGAAGGCGTCGACCTCGTCCACAATTATCCAGTCAAATGCCGCGTGAAATCGTAGTAACTGGTGCGTCGTGCAGAGTGTCAACTGACAGTACCGATACGGTGTCGTCTGTTTGCCATGTCGTAGCGTCTGTGGCACATGATGAAATGCTGCTTGTAAGCGTGGTGCTAACTCCAGGCAAACATCGACACGGGGTGAGACCCAAGCCACCCGCCAATTCTGCGCCAACGCCCACGCTAGTGCCGGATATACAATCTCCGTTTTTCCTGCACCAGTAACCGCCCAAAGTAACTGATCTCGCTTTCGTCGGGTCAGATTCAGAATAGCGGTTGCTGCCGTTCCTTGCATAGGGCTTAGCTTGCCGGGCCAGGTCAAAATGGGCACTCCCACTGGATCAAACCGATTCGGTTCGGGAATAGTGTATAATTTATCCTGAGATGTTAAACGGCCCAGCTGTAAACATTGCCGACAATACCACGCTTGATTGGGCAGCTGGTCCGTCGGTAAAAGCCACTGATGACACCGTTGGCACTGTCGCCGCTGGCCATTCAGTACAATGGCTGGCCGCGAGCTGCTGTTGGCTGGACCCCTTGTTAATGGGAGCTGGCGACCAAATAGATTCTGTTCATCACTCATTTCACGTCCCCCTATACAGCTTAACTCCGTAAAAACTAACGAAAATTTTGTGGGAAAGGTGTTTTTTATGGAAACAGATTATCTTACTATTCAGCAAACCGGTAACCACGCACTGGAAATCAAAAAATCCCGTTTTATTGCCGACCTTGGCCGTGTTACAACTGAAGATGAGGCCAAAGCCTTTATCGCCACCGTTACTGCACGAGAACCCAAGGCTAATCACCACTGCTGGGCGTACGTTCTAGGCGAGCACGATGAAATTCAACGAGAAAGTGACAACGGTGAACCTTCGGGTACGGCCGGCGTTCCCATTTTGACCGTTCTCCAGCGTAATCAACTGCACAACACGATTGCCGTCGTGACGCGCTATTTTGGCGGCATCAAGTTAGGGGCCGGCGGGCTGATTCGGGCATACAGCAACGCAACCTCGACAGGAATCGAAACGGTCGGCGTCGTCAAACGCGTGCGACAGCGGGCCCTTGAACTGACTGTTGACTACGCCAACTACGACAAGCTCACCCACTACCTCACGGAAAATGAAATCAGCGTGCTGGACACTTCCTACGCCACGGTCGTAGTCGTCACAATCGCGGTGGATCTCGACGCCGTGGACGACACGCAGCAAGCCATCGTTGATTTGTTAAGCAACCAGCTAACTGTAAAATCCGGCAACATCGACTACCATGAGGTTCCCGTCGAGATTCATGCCAGCACCCGTGAAGATTAGGTTTAATTTCTCACAGCAAGCGGAATCCCTGGCGGTCAGAGTGCGGCTGTTTTCACTAATTAGCCGTGATAATTTCTACTGTCGCAAGCGTAACGTAAACATTTTGACTTTCACCTTAGTTTGTACCAAAAAAGAGTCTGGGATGCCCCCAGGCTCTTTTAGTATCGCCAAATCTATATTGCTGAAACGGGCAACAACAGCTAGCCTACCCCGCTTAAAACTGATACCCCAACCATCCAAACCCAGAATCGTTCGACCATCAATCTTAAGACTCAGTAGCAAACCGTTTTTCGTTTCCCTCTCTTTCATTAGCTAATTTAATCTGAATTCTTCGATGTTAATTTTTTGACAATGTGGTTGATCCAATGGAGCAGTGGCTGGCGGTCCGATCCGACTAACCCGATAGCTTCAACGAAGAGTTCAAGACCAATCAGGATAGCAATCGTCAGGAGAACCGAACCCCAAATCGTGGACAACGGATATAACAGTGAAATGAACGAAAAGATCAACGCGATGCCATAAATGACCAGTACCGTTTGCCGGTGAGTCAAGCCTAACTGCATTAACCGATGATGCAAATGGTGCTTGTCGGCGTGGGAAATCGGCTGTTTATTTAGAATCCGCCGAATCATAGCGTAGACGGTATCCGTGATTGGCACTCCTAAGATGATGACAGGAATGATAACGGAAATGAACGTAACATTCTTCAAACCATACAGTGAGAAACAGGCAATCATAAACCCAATGAATTGCGCCCCAGTATCTCCCAAATAGATTCGTGCTGGAAAAAAGTTATAGGGTAAGAAACCAACCATTGCGGCAACCAACGCAAAAATCATGATGGCGACCCAAGTATTGGCAACGTTTAAGAAAAACAATCCAGTAATCCCAGTCGTGGTCAGGGCAATGATCGACACCCCTGTTGCCAAACCATCCAACCCATCAATCAGGTTAATGGCATTGACGATAGCAACGATCCACAGCAATGTGATCGGCAACGATAGCCAACCAAAGTGCCAGACGCCAAAGAATGGTAGCGTCAAATAACGCATGCGAACTCCCGCCACAAAGTAAACTTCTAGGGCCGCTAGTAATTGCCCTAAAACTTTTTGTCTAGGTTTCAATTCAAAAATATCATCGATCATCCCTTCAGCCACGATGATACATTCGCCGCCAAACAGTCCCCACAGCTGTTGTGTCGGCATTTGATCTCTTAAAAGGAACATGGTTGAAAATGTAAAGGCAATGAAGATGGCTAGGCCACCAATAGTCGGCATAGGTATTTTATTGACCCGCCGCTGATTAGGTTTATCCACCGCACCAATTTGAAACGCAAAGCGGCGCACAAACGGGGTTAGGACTGCGGAGATAATCATGGTAGCAAACAAGCTAACAATAATCTCAAATTTCATTAAAGAGTCCTCTTTCTTTTCTATTGGTTCTTTTGCTAATTATACAAATCTCCTAATTCAAACACAACCGCGATTTAATTTTTGATTTAAAACTTAATTGTTAGTTCATTGACCTTTTCAAGTTCACAAAGTCGGCCTGGTTAACATTGTGAATTAAAAGTTATTTCTAACCTTTAAAGCAACCGCTTTCAGCACCTTTTCAGATTAGTTTACGTGCACAATCATACATGCAAATGCCCAAATATAGGAGATTTAACTTGTGCAAATCAACTAAAAGCCATATAATCATATTGTGCTATTGAGAAGGGTTTCACATTTATTTTTGCACCTGCTATCTATCCCGATTCCTTGTGAAATTTTTCTAGTTGATGGTCACTCAGCGCTTGTTTTTTGAAAGGAGATTTTTCTATTGGCTGCTAATGATAAGGTTAATAAAGCAGAAACAGCTAAAGAAGAACCAGCGTCACCAATCCTAATTCAAATGGGAATTTTCGCTGCGATTCTGTTTGTTTCAAGCTTGATTTCGCCGTTGTTCCCTGCTAGTTTCCCAGTACCGACGCCCGTTATCGGTCTGATTCTATTGTATGTTTTACTCGCAACGCACATCGTTAAGCTACGGAACGTCGAAAAGTTCGGTGACTTCATGATCAGCTTGATTGCCTTCTTGTTCGTTCCATCTGGGATCCAGTTGGCAGCAAGTTTGGATATCTTAAAGGCTCAAGGGGTTCAAATCGTTATCGTTGTGCTGATTGCAACGATCGTCTTACTGGTTGTCGTGGCTTACACGACTGCTGGCTTCATCTGGATCCGAAAGAACGTCTTCCATCGAGACGTCAACATCGACGATTAGATTCGCGCAACTGCGCGCTACTTTCACAGAAAAGGATGAAAATTTATGATTATTCTAACTGAAACCACCCCCCATATGGCAGTTTGGGGCAAATGGCTTGGTGATGCTTTAGGCACCAACGCCGCTGGGGCTTCTGCCGGTAACGCTTTGTTTGGTATCTTTCTTTCACTGCTGGTTTACTTGATCGGTCAATGGCTGTTTAAGATTGGAAAGGGCTTCTTCTTATTTCAACCCCTCTTCGTTGGGATGGTCTTGGGAATCTTCATTCTCTATCTCATGGCTAAGGCCTTCGGCACGGACACTGCGACCTTCTACAAATCAGCTTATCTGCCCGGAGGAAATATTATCTTCTGGTTCTTGAACCCAGCAACGATTGCGTTTGCTATTCCACTATATCGTCGGAACGATGTGGTTAAAAAGTTCTGGCTGGAAATCGTACTGTCGTTAATCGTTGGTTTGTTCGTTTCCCTCTTCGTCATCTACTTTGCCGCTAAACTGATTGGTTTGGACAAAGTCGGAATTGCCTCCATGTTACCACAGGCTGCCACAACCGCGATAGCCATGCCAATTGCCACGGCTATCGGTGGGAACTCCGCCGTTACTGCTATGGCCTGCATCCTGAATGCCGTTATTATCTACGCATTGGGTGACTGGCTGGTTAAGTTCTTCCGAATCAACCACGATCCCGTCGGAGCCGGACTTGGTCTAGGGACTGCCGGGCACACGGTTGGTTCTGCTAAGGCCGTTCAACTTGGATCGATTCAAGGATCCATGGCCTCCATTGCCGTCGTCGTGATCTCCATCGTTGTCGACATTGTGGTGCCTTCATTCGCGAAATTAATGGGTCTCATGTAAGTTAACTACTGGCCTTCAGCTTTGTGGCTCGGCCAGCCGCGAACATAGCTTCAGATCACTTACAGGCTTTACCACATAATTGACTACTTTAAGGACCACATTCGCTTGGAATGTGGTCCTTTTTATTCGTATCTGGGGTCGTATCAAGAACGTATGGCTTGATTAAAACAACCACGCTCCGTCGCAGATTATGCGCCACAAATACAGGTTAAACCGCCTCCTACAGCAAGCGCCATATTGATTCTGGCCGCTATAGTGTGACACCTATCCATCACTCTGTCCTATTTATCCCTGAACGAAATCAAAAAGCCCCCTCGTCAACCGACAAGGAGGCTTGTGCAACTACTCTTTCAAATGATAATTATAAGTCGAAACAATGATGTTTTCCCGTGAGTTCAGGATGGTCCGTAAGCGTAACGCCGTTTGGTTATGCAGAACATTTTGCCAAGGATGCCGTGGCACGAATTGCGGCACTAAGACGGTCGTCGTGAAGTTCCGTTCTACCGCACGCTTCGCAATAACGTCACAGAACCGCAACGTCGGTGTCGCAATTGAGCGGTAAGATGAGTGAATATCCACGAACCGAATGTCCGGAAATTCCTCTTTGAACTCTTGCGCCGTCTTATGCTCCTTCTCTGGATTTTCATCGAAGGACACATGCATCGCAATAACGTAATCCCCAATGGACCGCGCATAGTTGATGGCACCGGATGTCACTCGCGTAATGTTGCTGACCAGGACGATAACCGTTGCGCCGTCATACTCGTGGATGTCCGCCCGTTCCTTTTCCGCTACCCGCAGCTGCTTGGCTACGTTATGGTAGTGACCATTGATCCGGTAAAACAGCAACAGAATCAATGGCATGATGATCAGGTATGGCCAAACGTTACCAAAGTGTTGCCACAGTAAGACAACGACCAACACCAGTGAAATCAGGGCTCCTAAAAAGTTGATCAGCGACTTACCGATCCACCAACCTTCACGAGTTCTGAACCAGTGAATAATCATTCCCGATTGGGACAGCGTAAATGGCACGAAAACCCCAATCGCATATAGTGGAATTAAGAGTGTCGTTTGACCATGGAAGATAATGATCAACACGATGGCCCCAACGGCTAACGAAATGATACCGTTGGAGTACCCTAATCGGTCCCCCCGGTCAAGGTACGCGTGTGGCAGGAATTTATCCTTCGCCAAGTTGTACGCCAAGATTGGAAAGGCTGAAAATCCCGTGTTCGCAGCCACCGCCAAAATCATCGCCGTCGACAGTTGGAAAATATAATACATAATGCCGTGGCCGAAGACGCCCGTTCCAATTTGGGACAGTACAGTTTGACTACTCTGTGGCCGAATTCCCATGTAGTAACTCAAGAACGTAATCCCAGCGAAGAAGACTGCCAGGATACCAGCCATAATGGCCAGCGTTGCCGCAGCATTGTGCCGCTTTGGTTCCTTGAAGTTTGGCACCGCATTACTGATGGCTTCGACCCCAGTTAGTGAAGATGAACCAGACGAGAACGCCCGGAGAAACAGGACCAGCGTCATCCCCTGTACGGGACCGCCTAAAGGTGCTGCAGCGTGATACGTAATCTGTCCGCTCATGATGTTATACAAACCAATACCAATCATCACGACCATGATGCCGATAAACAGATAGACCGGTACCGTCAGAAATGCCGCTGATTCGCGCATCCCCCGCAGGTTCAAGAGCATAATACCAATAACGATGACGACAGACACCAAAACCGAGTACGGATACAACGCTGGAATCGCCGACGTGATTGCTTCGGTCCCAGATGTCGTTGATACCGCCACGGTCAGCATGTAATCAACCAGTAGAGAGCCCCCAGCGACTAATCCAGCCGATTGGCCCCAATTGGTGCTGGCCACCACGTAGGCGCCCCCACCTGAAGGATAGGCGTGGATGATCTGCTGGTAAGAAAGCGTGATCGCAAATAACAGAATTAAGACCAGCGCGGCTACCCACAATTGATACAACAGGGCAGCGGCGGATAAGGTGATTAAGACTGTGGTAATTTGCTCAGTACCATAAGCCACGGAAGATAGCGCGTCAGATGAAAGTAAGGCTAATGCCTTAAACTTCGTGATTGCTTGACCGCCTTCGTCCATGGTCTTGAGGGGCTTCCCAATTAAAACCCGCTTTAAATAATGCCACATGACTAGTTACTCCTTATCTCCATAAATAATGAAGACGGGTCGAGGCCCGCCGTGAAAGTTGCTTGATTTAATTCAAGTTTAAGTGCAGACGTAATTCTACTACAACTAGTTAAACATTACCACAATTACAGCAGTTAGCAACCGTGAAATTGGAAACGCTGAACTTCCCCATTATCCGGCAAAGGCCGGGCTAAATAAAGCCTTGATTTTCAAATAGTTCTGTTGCTACCCTAGCCAATTAGTATTGGCTACGTTTTCTTTACTGACTGGTCACTCTCATACTCACAATAACTTATGTGACGCGCCGGAAAAATCTTCTCATTTTAAATCGTTTTCCTGTCACTAAAACTGCGAACCAGATCAATGGTACCCTCCTCTGACGCTACTGCTTCTAGTCGACTAGAACTCAGCCTTAATTACTGCTAAAACACGGCCGATGATCGTCTCTCAAAAAGATTAAATGACAACATCTAATATCAAGTAGGTGATTTATACCGTTGATGTATAGTATGATATAGGAAAAAGAGGAGTGAAAATATGTCTACTACCATCAACGGGGTTACCTTCCTCCAGGATAATTTAGTGGCAACCCCTTCACACCGTAACCGTTTATTGACCTTTAATAAAAATTTTGATGACTTACTAACAGCTCGTCATATTTACACGTTAGCCCGAAAAAAAGCTGACAACCGAATTCCATTTGGCTCACTCGTTCGAGCCCCACTCAACCTCCAAATGGAAGCTTACAGTATGTTTTTAGTCGGTCATCAGTTCTTTAGCATGGGGGCCTTTAGCTCCTCTAATAGTTCCTTGCCCGTTAACAGTATCGTTGGGCGCTACTCATCTATTGCCAGCAATGTTAGCCGCATGCAGGGGAGTCACCCGACCAATCGCTTTACCACGTCCATGTTGACTTACGATTCTCGGGTCAGTGCTTTCAATGACTACCTTAAGATCACTGACAATACCTTTGAGCGCGTCGCTAACCCCATTCCCAACGGTGGCCCTATCGTGATTGGTAACGACGTTTGGATCGGCCAGGACGTTCGTTTTGCGCCCACGGGCATTACTGTCGGGGATGGTGCCATTATTGCTGGTGGCGCGCTAGTCACCAAGGACGTCCCCCCCTACGCGGTCGTTGGTGGCGTTCCAGCACACATTATCAAGTTTCGCTTCCCCAGTGACGTCGTTGAAAAATTAATGGCCCTCCAGTGGTGGCAGTATGGCTTTGGCGATTTCCATGGTGTCGCGCCCGATGACGACATCGAAACTTTTATTGATAAAGTTGGCAACTTGATTGCTGCTGGCAATCTTAAGCCGTTTAATCCGGGAAGTACCAATTTTGACATGCTGGTCAAGGCTAGCAAACTAAAGGAAGGCACCGATTCCAACACGGATTCCGGCCCTGTCTAAAGAGGTAACAAAGAAGCCAACCGGTATTTTTACCAGTTGGGCGCGGCTCCTTGTCAAGTAGACAGCTAAATAATTAAAATCATTATGCAGTATTTTTAACGGCATGATTCCGGTATTCTACTGGGGTCATGCCGTTTAGTGTTGGTTGGCGTCGCGAATTATTATACCAATC
>NZ_RHNX01000024.1 GCF_003946335.1 Levilactobacillus fujinensis | reverse complement strand
GAACTCAAACGTATATTTCTTCATAAAACCACCTCAAAATTATTAGTCTTTCTGTCTAATAATTTTACGGCACTTCATCTTTTCCGGCTTACATCGTGGGACGACCTGGGAGACGCCTGATTTTTGCGGCTTTCAGGCGAGCTGGAAGCCCGCCCTTTGGCTGGAAGCGTTCCCCACAGCCAGCGGAATCCCTGACGGCCGGAGTGCGGCTGTTTTCACTAATTTAGCCGTGATAATTCCTATTGTCGCAAGAGTAATGCAAAAATTTTGGCTTTCAACCTTTAGACTTTAGTAAAAAAAGTCGGCCGAGATAACTTCTCAACCGACCCCTGTTACAAAATTACAATTTAATCTTCCTGATATTCGACCGTCCGGTGTTGGATTCCGGCTTCTTCGAAGAGGTCCCCCACTGGCTTGAAGCCGAGTTCTTCATAGAACGCTAATGCCGTTAGTTGGGCGTCCAACTCGATATGGGCGACATCAGAGCTACGGGCGTCCTTAATAATCTGCTTGATCAATTCTCCCGCGTACCCCTGCTTACGGGCACTGGCCACCGTGGCGACACGTTGAATTTTGACCCGGTTGCCACCGAGCATGTCGATCCGTGCGGTCGTAACGGGTTTGTCGTCGACGTAACCCACGTAATGCATCTTATCCTCATCGGTCCCATCCAACTCAATTTTCGGGTCGATGCCTTGTTCACCGATGAAGACCTCCTTGCGAATTGCCAAAGCGTCGTCATAACAAGGATTTAATTTTCCCCATGCCATTCTACATTCCATCAAACCAACCTCATTTCTAATCTTTTTGATTGTAGCTTAGGACCTGAATGTCATTCGGCGTCAACAGTAACTTGGTGACACTCCCGTTGGCTGGGCGCACACTCAGATCAAATTTACCCTGACCATAGCGCTCCATCAGACTCAGCAGTGTGTTGCCATGACTAATCATCAAGACATTATCGCCGTCATGCACAGCCTCGTTGTGCCGAATCAGGTCAAATCCCTGGTCAACTCGTGTCCAATATTCCGCGTTGTTTTCAGCCTGGTGGAACGGATCGGCTTCCTTTAAAAAGTCCTTGGCCTTACCAATTGAATACTTCTCCTCGATAGCCTTAAAGCTTGGCACGCCATGCGGTGCCCCTGCCACGTACCAAGCCTGTGCCATATCAGTACCTTCATAATACCCGTAGAACTCTTCCCTAAAGAATGGTGCCGCGGTCAGCTGCGCCGCTGGTTGGGACTGATTGGCCGCTAAAATGGTTCGTGCGGTCTGTTCCGCCCTGGTTGTGTCACTACAGTAGGCCGCCGCAAACTGAACGTCCTTGAGCCGTTCACCGGCACCCTTGGCGTCCGCAATTCCTGCTTCGGTTAGCGGTGAGTTACTCCATCCCTGCAACTTATTATAGATGTTAAAGTACGTTTGACCATGCCGTACCACATATAAGGTTACTTGCTTATCCATTCAACGCCACACCTTTCCTAAATCATCAGGTCCATTGACTCTAGTGTACCAAAGAATGCCAAGGTAGCGGTTACAATTTAACAATCTGACTTAAAGTTTTCCTAAACTTCGGCCAAAAGTTGCCAGCAGAGGCGGTTCTTTGCTAGGATAGACAAAATGTCTTTTTTACCATGAAGGCTGGTGCGCTTTCAGGCCGCAGTACCTTCACAATAGGCGAAACTCTTGGCAGCCGTAGCTCGGCCGGTATCCACACAGGCTTTTAGCCTTTAGTATAGTTACCCTATCTATGGTAAAATAAGACGATTACAGGTGTTAATGAAGGAGCGAAATATCGTGGAACGTTTCAAAAGAATCTGGGCTAGGACAGGGACCCGGATGGGATTTGTGACCTTAATGGTCGTCCTGTTTTGGTTAAAAACTCTAGTCGCCTATTTCGTCGACTTCAAGCTTAATTTAAGTGATCCGTTTCAGTTTTTGATTCTGTTACTGAACCCCCTCGCAACGACCATCCTGCTCTTCGGGTTAGCCCTTTACTTCAAGCGAGCACGTTTCTTTTATCCCTTTTTATTTTTAATTGACATTCTCAACACGCTATTGCTATACGTCAATGTCATCTACTTCCGAGAATTTACCGACTTCATGACCGTCAGCACGGTATTGGGCTACTCGAAGGTCGACCAAGGACTGTCCGGTAGTTCACTAGCGCTGACCTCGCCACACGACATTTTATTTTGGCTCGACCTAGTCGTCGTCCTAATTCTCATTGCCACGCGGCGCATCTACATCGACCCGCGTCCCGTCAACAAGCGAGTGGGCTTAGCCGTCACTTCCGCCGCGCTGCTGGCGTTCTCCGTCAACCTAACGTTTGGGGAAATGGATCGGCCCCAGCTTCTAACACGGACGTTTGACCGCACCTACGTGGTGAAATACCTGGGGCTCGACGCCTTTACCGTTTATGACGGTATCAAGTCCGGGCACACCAGTGAATTACGGTCGCACGCCAAGAAGTCTGAGCTGACCGGCATCCTGAAATACGTACACAAAAATTACGCTGCTCCAGATAAAAAGCTCTACGGTGTCGCCAAAAAGAAAAACGTCATTATCATTCACCTGGAAAGCTTCCAGCAATTCTTGATCAATAAGAAGATCAACGGTCAGGAAGTCACCCCTTTCCTGAACAAACTCTATAAGAGTAAGTCCACCTACAGTTTCGACAATTTCTTCCATGAGGTTGGTCAAGGAAAGACTTCTGATGCCGAAACAATGCTGGAAACTGGGACGTTTGGTCTCCCCCAAGGATCGCTTTTCACGCAACTTGGGAACGACAATACTTTCCAGGCCGCACCTGCCATCTTTGATCAGGCCGGCTATTCGACCGCCGTTTTCCACGGGAACGTTGCCAGCTTCTGGAACCGAAGCAACACCTACAAGAACCTTGGCTACCAATACTTCTTCGATGCCAGTTATTACGATACTTCTGGTGATAAATCACTGGGATATGGCTTAAAGGATAAGCTATTGTTCAACGATTCCGTAAAGTACCTGCAACATTTACAACAACCATTTTACGTGAAGTATCTGACCGTCACGAACCACTTCCCGTTCACCCTTGATAAGGAAGATTCGACCTTTAAGACGCCAAATACTGGTGACAAGACCGTCGACAACTACTTCAAGACGGCCCACTATCTCGACCAGTCCGTCAAAGAATTCTATGCTTATCTGAAGAAATCCGGATTGGCTAAGAATTCGCTGGTAATGATCTATGGGGACCATTACGGTATTTCTAATTCCTCGAACAAGAGCTTGGCAAAGCTACTCGGCGTCAATCCGGACGACTGGGATGATTACGACAATGCCCAGCTCCAGCGGGTCCCACTGATGTTTAACATGCCTGGCTACAAGAAGGGTAAGGTTGAACACACGTATGGTGGCGAAATTGACGTCCTGCCGACGCTTATGCACTTGATGGGGCTTAGTTCCAAGAAGTACATCCAATTTGGGACCGACCTCTTCTCAAAGGAACATAACCAGGTCGTCGCCTTCCGTAACCGTGACTGGGTCAGCCCAGACTACACATCGGTCGACGGTACCATTTATAGCAATAAGACACAACAGGAGATTCACCCGACTGGGGCGTTGAAGGCCAAGATTGAAAAGATGCAAAAGCACGTCAATCAAGGACTGAACTTCTCCGATTCACTGAACCAAAAGAACCTCCTACGCTTCTACCATCCTAAAGGCTTCACGGCCGTCGACCCATCGGATTACAATTACTCAGACGGGCTCGAAAAGGAAGAAAAGTTGGAGAAGAAGCTGGGCCTGAAGTCCACAAGTCTCTTCTCCAGAAATGGTGATAAGTCCACGCAACCGTTCTACCAGACGGACGCGCCAGAACTCAGCCACAAGACGACTGATTCCAACCGGATCAAGATCACCAACCAAGATGATACCAGTGGTAAATAACACGTTTAAAATCCGCCTAGCTAGTTTGCTGGGCGGATTTTTTAGTTCTGACTGAAGGTTGAAAGCCAAAAGTATTCATCTTACTCTTGCGACAGTAGGATTTATCACGGCTAAACCAGTGAAAACAGCCGCACTCCGGCTCTGATTGTGCGCGTCAAGTCCAATCACTGAATCCCAAGTGGCTGCTAAAGTTTAAGCATAATTCAGCAGCGTTCCTAGCGGCATGATTCATGTTGCCTCAGACCAACTACGTCAGCCCATATCTGCTAGCCGGTATGGCGATGGTTGGACAACACTGCCTAATTTTAGGCCCAGTATCGTTGTGACAACAGTCATAATGTGTGTTTTGAGACTTTCAACCTCAGTATCAGCTAAAGAAGCTGGCCGTTCGATCTTTCAGTCGAATGGTCAGCTTCTTTGGTGTTTGGGCGAAACTGTTTTATTGTTGAGTCGTAATGGAGGTACTGTGAACGGGACCGCGGCGATCGGGGAAAAACTTACTCATGATAGCTTGGACTGCAATTGGTGCCTCACCATACCCCGTCGCAATCAACGGTTGTTTACCAGGATACATGACCCCATCGCCAATGGCATAAATGCCGTCAACACTGGTGGCCATAGTCCTGTCCACGGAAATTAATCGCTGGTCCGCCGCCATATCCACGTCCCAGGCATCCAAGACGTGGTGGTCGGCGGTAAAGCCGTAGCTCACGACTAATTTGTCGACGACCTGATGCGTCATGTCATCCGTGACCCCCACTGGCTTCAAGGTAACATCGAGTTGGTCGCCGGTAGCCTGCAGATCACGAATCAGATATGGCGTCTTCACGTTGACCGTCGAGGCGTGTAGGAGGTCAACCATGTGCGCTAGCCCACGGAACTGCGCCCGCCGGTGAAGCAACGTCACTGACTTCGCAACTGGTTCCAGCATTAAAGCTTGGTCAATGGCCGCGTCACCGCCGCCAGCAACCATCACGACTTGGTCACGAAACGATTCCAGGTCACGCACGCTGTAAAAGAGTTGCTTCCCGGTAAAGACATCCGCGCCAGCCACATTTAATTTTCGCGGTGTAAAGGCGCCGTTCCCTACCGCAACGATGACGGCACGCGTCTGGGTCGTTCCTTTGGCCGTGGTGACTGTGAAACCAGTCGCATTCGGTGTAATATTGGTGACGGCTTGTCCCGTCTTAATCGTTAAGGGAAATTGCTGCAACTGTTTCTGCTGCGCGGCCACCAAGTCACGCCCTTTAATGGCGGGCAGTCCTGCTACATCCAGAATCGTTTTTTCTGGATACAGCGCGTTAACCTGACCGCCAAGCGCCGCCAGACTTTCTACGACCTGTGTTTTAGCATTGTGCATCCCGGCGTAAAAAGCCGCAAACATGCCGGCAGGTCCGCCGCCGACAATGGTAATATCGTATTTTTCCGTCATGAGTAAAGACTCCATTCTAAATTTTAGGAAGTGATCACCGTGAAACATCGCCGCGGCCTCACCGTTTTTATAACAGTTTTAATTGTCCTAAGTGGCCTCGGTTGGTGGTGGCACAGTCGCTGGCAAGTCCTGGATCAGGTTCGCGTACCCCAGACACACACCGCCACCCTCTTTCTGCCGGGAAATAGTGGTGCCTGGCTCTCGATGCGCAGTATGGTGCTGAGCTTAGATCGACCGCACCTTGCCTCATTTCCACTCACCGCGCGGGTCAGTCAGACTGGCCGGGTCACTTGGCAACAGCACCACGTCATCACTACCAATCCGCTGATTCCGATTATTTTTAAGGATAACACGCACGCCATGCGCCAGTCGCGTCAACTGATCACCGTACTCAATCAACTTCACGACCACTACGGCATCACCCACGTTAACTTCGTCGGCCATTCCTCAGGTGGCACAATTGCCTATGATTATCTGAATCATCGGCCTCAAGCTTCCGTAACGGTCAACCGATTGGTCTGCATTGGCGCCGATTTTCCAGGACGTCAGCCGCTAAAGTACCACTACCCGCAACTCCACATTCTTAATCTAGCCGGTGAAATTGGATCGGTGGGCAATGACAGCGAGGTTCCCGCCAATACGGTCACACCACTTCGTCATTTGGTCGCCGGTCATGTCGGAAGTTATCGTTATGAAGAGTTCCGTGGACCCATTTGGCAAACACAACACTCGCTATTACATGAAAATCCGCAACTCGACGTCAAAGTGATTCGGTATCTCTATCCGCCCAGCTGAGTACGCTTCAGAATTCGCTGGCCCTGTAACGTCCGGGCTTCACGTAACCCGGCATTGATCAGAACGAAAATAGCGACCCAGCCGGTAGTAATCAGCAGCCACTGCTGCAAGTAGAGAATATTTAATAGTGCAAATGGCGCGTTCCAGTCCCAGATAGCATGCAAGGCAATCGCCAGTAAATAGAAGCGCAGAAATTTCGGCTTGACCATGTTGCTCCCGGTCACTGGTTGATGTCCCTCTTTGGCTAAAATAATGGCCGCTCCCATAATGGCCGACCAGATGGTATGGGTCCCAATCGATTGCCAGCTGCGCATCAGTAACGTGACCAGGCCATACTGCCCCGTGTAACCAGCTGTCTCAAAGACCGCAAACCCAGCGCCGATGGCCGCTCCCACGAGTAGGCCGTTAAAAATGTAGTTGAGATGGAATCGATTAATGAAGGCCGCAATTACCAACATCTTAGCGGTCTCTTCGATGAACCCCACAATCAAGGCTGACTCCCACGACGTACCGTTTCCCGATGGAATCAGCGAATACAGAATCATCGTCGCAACCAGGGAAAGAATTCCCCCGACCAGAAAGACCGTCATCAACTGATAGACTGAGATATTACGAAAAACGTTGATTTCAAAAAACATGATCAGTAGCGAAAACGGCACGGTCAACGAGCCAATAAAAATCATGCCGGGCACCGCATTGTTGCTACGGAAGACCAAAAACAGCATGGCCAGTAAAACAAAACTAGCTCCCAGCAACGCAAAGACGCGCGAAAACAACCAGGGCTTCACCGGGGCCGCCGAAACGGCTTCCAGCGAGGGCGTGGTTTCTTTGGTGCCAACAATGAATAAGGCCTCGGCATCGTCACGGTCATGCGGTTTAAAAACTTCCGTGAACATGGAGAACAAGTGAATTTCAACAACTTTATTCTCCCCGGTCCATTCGTTCATTTCCTTTGTTGCATCATCTAATAAATGATTATGGTATTGAAACCGTCGTTTGAACGGCTTCACGGTCTCTTTTTCGGCCATTACCTTAATCTCCCTTCGTGTCTCTTAATTTTTAGGGGTCTAACGACATGACCTATGCTCCCCAAGATATCCAAGTAAGCCGAGGTGCGGTAGATATGGGTTCAGGCACGTCGTTCTACTCAGTCAGTGGGTGTGCTTGCTATATTTTCAATGTTGCAAAGCGCCCGCACACGGTTCCATCCTCTATCTAGTTCAAAACGACCGTGTCCTGAATCAATCCAAACTAGCCACTTTACCGACTAAACCTTTCTCATCCCTAATTGCGACATCACCGCCAAGTACAGTGATGAACAAGTCGATTCACTGGCATCGTGGTCTAACTGTGACTCTACTTTTGACCCTTCAGTCCTAATTAAGCCCGTTTTTTCGCTTGGCCTTCAGCATAGCCAGCGTGAGCAATTATTTTTTTATAATTGATGATACGCCCACAATACCCGTTAAAACCGGTTAAACCTGTCCCCTATCTTACCTTGAAGTCGGGTCAGCTTCAACTTGGTGTGCGAGTGAGCTTGCCAAATGTAACCAGTTACATTATAGTTAGAGTAGGCTTTATAGCTTAAATAAGAATCAAAGGGGAGACAATATATCATGGCAAAACGCAAAATGATTTTGGACTTAGATACTGGTATTGACGATTCTCTTGCAATCGCTTACGCATTAGGTGCTCCTGATGTTGACTTGATCGGGATCGTTGGCTCTTACGGCAACGTTGTCGTTGAAGCCGGTGGCCAAAACGCATTGAAGATTTTGGAATTATTGGGTCATACCGACATTCCAGTATACTTAGGTGAAAGTCATTCATCAACTTCAGATCACTTCGACCGTATGGAAGTTAGTGCAAACATTCACGGCCAAAATGGTATCGGTGAAGTTGAATTACCAGACCCAACCCGTGCAATCGAAAAAGAATCCGGTGTTGATTTCAT
This sequence comes from Levilactobacillus fujinensis, assembly GCF_003946335.1. Taxonomy (GTDB): domain Bacteria; phylum Bacillota; class Bacilli; order Lactobacillales; family Lactobacillaceae; genus Levilactobacillus; species Levilactobacillus fujinensis. The sequence goes on along the minus strand of NZ_RHNX01000024.1, from coordinate 43,886 downwards.
TATCGACGCTGCACATAAGTACGGTAAGGACCTGACTTTGGTACCAACTGGTCCAATGACCAACTTGGCTGCCGCTTTAAAGAAAGCACCAGAAATTGCCCAAGAGATCGGTAATATGACCTTCATGGGTGGTGCTTTGACCATGCCTGGTAACGTTACTGCTTACGCTGAAGCCAACATCAACCAAGATGCCGAAGCTGCTAACGCCGTTTTAACTAGTCCACTTCACTCAACCATGGTTGGGTTGGATGTAACGCTGCGGACCCTCTTAACTAAGAAGGAAACCCAGCAATGGCGTGACTTAGGCACGGTTGCCGGTGAAAAATTTGCCGACATCGTTGACTACTACATTGAAGCTTACAAGCAATTCAACGACAACTTGGGTGGCTGTGCTTTGCATGACCCACTAGCTGTCGGGGTTGCTCTGGACCCTAGCTTCGTTACCACGATTGACTTGAACATGGTGGTTAACTACAACAAGGAAACCTACGGCCGGACTATCGGTGACGATAACCGTCTGAACGAACCTACAAATGTTAAGGTTGCCGTTATGGTTGACAAGGACCGTTACCTGAAGGTCTTCATGAACTACTTAACTGCTCTGTTCAAAGCTAACAAATAGACTAGATCGACATGATATCCCCTGATTGACCGCTAGCCCCACCCTGATGATGGGACAGCGGTTAATCCGTGGTGGTAAAACGATTTATGTCTGCCAAAAAGACGCTCGCCTAGCGGACGTCTTTTTTGTATGGTCTGGTCGAAAGACTTTACTCTGATTGGAAAATCCCCTAAACTATAGGGACAATCTCAAACGAAACGGAGGTGGCTGCCTTGCAACCCATCATTCAACCCGAACACCGCGTCATCAACGGTCTTAATTATCTTAGCGTTATCTTCATGCCGGTTGGCTTCCCTTTGCTAGTTCTAATTATTAGTGCCTTCACGCCGCTGGCACCAGATATTCGACGATCGGCCCGCCACGCGCTGGTCCTCCAACTGCTTCCCTTTATCAGCTTTATTGTCCTAATGCTGGGACTAGGAGGCATGTCTATCTTCACCGGCGTCAATAGTCGGCTATTGGTTGGCGGGGGCTTCCTGATCACTGCCCTACTCGTCTTGATCGGTGTGGGCCTCTATCTGTATAACATTTACCGTGCCATTCGAATCTTTGCGAGTTAGTTCAAATTCGACTGCATTACAACGCCCTTGGGGACGCATGATTTGGGCGGCTTTCCGGTAAACCGAAAACCTCTTCTTTGACTGGGGACGTCCCCACGGCAAGCAGAATCTCTGACAGCTGGCGTACGGCCGTTATCTCTAATTTAGTGATGACAATTTCTACGGTCACAAGAACAAGGTAAATATTTTGGTTTTCAACCCTTAGGAACAAGCAAAAAAGCGTCGCCACGATAACCGTGGCGACACTTTTTTCGATTGTCTCATTAAGATTTGTAGTTGAAGTTGTTGACCATGGTGGTGACACCTTGGTCTGCGTACTTCGTTGCGTATTCTTCTTGTTGTTCTACAGTTAAGGCACCAGAATCTTCAAAGGCCTTCAAGTATTGTTTGTACAACGTTGGCTTAACGTACTTCTTAGCGTAAGCTGCGGCTGGACTCTTCTTAACCTTAGTATACGTGTAAGTCGTTCCGGTCGTGCCTAAACGCCGACTAGCCTTGCTCCCCGTAAGTTTGGTCGTAAAGGTCGTGCTGGTCTTCTTGGTTAGTTTGAACGTGTAAACGGTCTTGGTCAATGACGTCGTTGTCTTGCCATCGGTCGTCGTAAACTTGATCAGCTTGTACTTGGTGGTTAACGTGCGCTTGTTCTTGCTGAGCTTGATGGACGTTGGTACCCCGTACTTCACGTTAGGCGTTGCGCCAAAGTCGCCAAGAATCAACATCTGACCGGTCTTCTTACCAGTCGTCTTGTAGGTCTTAAAATAAAAGGCTGTCTTTGATTTATCACTCTTGTAATAACGCTTTAAATCGGTATTCGTAAAAGTTGGCTTTGCTTTCGTCTTGGCACTGGCAACACTTGGTGATACCACGCCACCTAAAGTTCCTACAGCCATGACCACTAACCCTAACTTAATCCAAAAACGCTTCATACCAAAAATCCTCCTTCAAATCTTTCCTTAATTCATCCACTCATCTGTTTACATACTGCCATAGCGTTCTTCCAAACACAAGCAACATGCACAGGTTAATCTTTAAGTTCCGTAAACACCTGTTCCAGATAAGCCGCGATACCGGCCTCATTATTACTCTTCGGGGTAATGTGATTGGCTGCCTGCTTAACTTCTGGTTGCCCATTTAACATGGCAACCCCATCACCAGCGGCCTTGATCATCCCCAAATCATTTTCCGCATCGCCAAAAGCCATTAGATTACTAAAATCCCAGCCGAAGTGTGTTAACAGTTGGCCTAACCCAACCGCCTTATCCATATCAGCGGCCAAGAATTCCAAAATCTTGGGCTGCGAGCGTACCACGTGATACTGCTCACGTAGCGCCGGCGTTAAGTTTGCCACCACATCGTCCAAGACTGCCGGTGTTGTCGCCATAACAGCCTTACTGAACAAGTGATCCGGTAAGTCATTAAAGGCCGTTGGCGTAAACGTCATTGGGGCCTTCAACATTTGTTGATACTCCGACTTAGCGAGATCCGCAACTGGGTAAACCTGATCGAAATCCAGTACATCTAGCGGATAGCTATGCGCCGTCGCGAATGCATGGAGTGGCTTGAAATCGTTACGGCTCAAGCCGCTCTGAGCTAAGGCTTCCTTGGTCGTATTTTGAATCACTAACGCCCCGTTAAACGTAATCGTGTAATCCTCCGTGGTCGTTAGTCCCAGCTGCTCTAGATACCCCCAGATGGCGTTGATTGGTCGTCCAGTACACAGCACCACTTTAATCCCCGCTGTGTGCAACTGTCGTAGTGCAGCTGCGTTGGCCTCACTGATAGTCTTGTCCGTGTTGAGCAAAGTTTCATCTAGGTCGAGCGCAATCATCTTAATCATTCGTCATTGACCTCCGTTTCACTGTCTAGTTTACACGTAACTGCTACCGAAATAAACAGTGTTTCCGGGATAGTTATGCCAAGTTTACGGCATCAATTTAGACGGACACCACGCCCTTGTTTCAAAGTAAATACTGTTGAATCAAGCTGACGATCTGCTGATTTTCCGGAAGGTTGGCGTGATTAGCATTCGCCCCCGTGACCGTCATCTGCGTAAAACTCTTCACCTGCTTTTGGAAAATATACTTGCCCCGATTGACACTGTCAAATGGCACGATGCCATCTCCCGTGTAAGTCTTACTGCCCGCAATCGAGTATACGACCAACTGCTTGGGCAAGTGCTTACGGTTGGCACGCAGCCGATTGAATAATGGCGTATTCACCGTTGGATTCTGCTCCTCCAAATTAAACGGTGAAGCAATCGTTAACAACCGGTCAGCATGGACGTGGGTTGCGGCCAACTCGTCTTCCATGAACAGTGTCAAAACCAAACCGCCATTTGAATGCCCCATCGCCGAAAAGTGATTAAATCCATACGTCTTCTGTAGTGCACGAAAGGCAATGCCAAACCATTTGGCCTGATTCTCAATATTCTCAGTGCCATCGTGACGGTTCTCAAAGCCCACAACGATATACGGACGCATATCATCTTGGCGGACGGTTCCCGAATATTTCAGCGTACCATCCGTCATCACTTCAACACGTAAGAGACTATGCTTCGTCCCCGACTCCTTATTCAGTTCTTTGACCAGTGCGTTGAAACGATTCTGCGTCGCACTAGACCCCGGCACCAGAAATACCGGCGCAAACATACTACGATAATTCGCGCGGACATGGGCTTCCTGATGGGGACGCCAAATAAATCCGGGCAAGCAAAGTAAGAAGATAGCCCCTAAAATCAACCAAAAGCTTCGAAACGTGCGCTTGCTTCTCATATTCACTCACCCCTTCGCGCTAACTGGAACCATTTCACAAACGGATAATAGATTGCCGTGCTAATGCCAAGATTAATAATTGCCAGTATCAGAGCCGACCAACTACCACCAGTTCCCAAATAAGCGATCAACGGACCCGGGGTTCCATTTGCCAAAGGGTAAGCAACGGCCGGCACTAGCTGGAGGCGCACACAAGCCCAACTAATGAGGGTGCAAGTCAATGGTGCGAGTAAAAAAGGCACTGCTAAGATTGGACTAAATATTACTGGTAACCCTACCAACAACGGTGTATTCAGATTCCCCAATGTCGGCAACGCGCTTAACCACCCAACACGCCGTTGCAAAGCATCTGGTTTGCTCAAGAAGATGGCCAACAACAGGGCCAACGCCATCCCGGTTCCCCCCATTGTCGTATAAACGGTCACAATCGTGTGGAGCGTCACTGGATGTGGCAATTGCCACCCGCTATGCGTCAAAACGGCGGCCAAATTCTGCGCCGTTTCAATCGTCTGACCACTCCCAGCCGTCAAAGGGCCCAGTGCACCCATCCACTGTAATAAACTACTCAGTGTACTGAATCCCAGTAATCCCATGATGAAATGTGGTAGCTTAAAAGGCCAGCGCACGATACTGGCAAAGGCCACATTGAGCCCCACCGTCTGTGTACTGATCCACAGTAAGCCTAAGGCCGCCATGAGCAGTAACCACCCACTGGTGATCGTGAGTGTCCGGGGTAAATTCTCCTCGACTGTTGATTCACGTTGAAGCCACCACCGATAGCCATTACCGACTAGGAGTCCCATTAGGATACCGATGCAGACACCCTGAATGCCTAAGTTTGTCGAGAGCCACTGAACGGGCTTCAACGCGAGGACTGAAGACCGGTCCACGTTAAAGAATTTCAAACTGATTACGGCCGTCATACCGGCAATCAGCCGGTCGGTCGTATGCGGCGTGACGGACGCAACTAAATAGAAGCTCACCGCAAACGCGAGGAGGATTGCCGCAAAGCCAAGTGTTCCGGCACTAACTAACCGAAAGTATGCGCGCAACACCTTAAGTGGCCAGCTCCAATGACCAACGTCCAAGGTTTGGTAGTAGTAGCCTGTCTTCTGTAGCCATGCGCTATCAAAAAAATCCGCTAAGCTCCCAAGGAGAATGACTGGGAAAACCAACTTCAGTGATCGGTAAATTGCGTTTATTTGCCGACTGCGATGCCACCTGATTTCTAAGCCAATGAGATACTTCCCCAATGGACTAATTTGTGCCATAACCTCTCACCCCCATTACCAATGATTTTACGTGATAACGACAGTGTTGGGGGTCAAAAAATAATTGGTTCGGAAGTACCTCAAACTAGCCACGACTCTATCTGGTCCATGACCGCTCCTTGATCATTTGTTAGCAACGATACCGAGTTGGAACTGGCCAAGAGTTCAGGGGCAGCATTGGCCACGGCTAGCCCCTGACCAACCAGTTGTAGCAGGGCTAAATCGTTCCCTGAATCACCAAACGCCGCCATTTCAAGCGGATCAATCTGCCACAAACTCCCCAATTGACTGAGTGCAGCCGCCTTACTGACGGTCGGTAAACTTACATTAAGTCCACCCAGTCCGCTACTAGTGGCCCGTAGCTCTCCGGTAAACACCCGGTTAAAGTCTGCTTCTTGCTGGGCAACATCATCTCTCAGCCACGTCACATCTAATTTGAGAATCTCATCTTGAACGGCACTAAGCCGCGCAACACTGGTAAGACTCGGATAAAACGTCCGTGAGGCCTGAAATCGACTACTATCACTGGGCAGTTCAGTATACGCAGTCGCCGCCCCACAAGCAATCAGAAAGTTATCGGCCATAACGGGCGCCGTCTGAATCCATCGTACTGCCGCGCGCCAAGTCGCCGTGGGCATTGGATAAGACGTTAAAATCGTTCCGTCCGATAACGCCAGTAACGCCCCATCTTCCACAATGTAAGTTAGTTCAGTTGCATTCGCCAAGCCTGAAAATAAGCTTCTGGCGTGATCTAGTGGATCCCCGGTTGCAATCACGAAGCGTATCCCACGTTGTTTCATTTCCACTAAGAGTCGCTCAAAGCGGCGGTGGTCATAGCGACCCCTGTCGTTCAGAAACGTTCCGTCTAAATCCGTCGCAATTACCCGTGGTATCGTCATGACTGTACCCCCTTCAAAGTATTTCCATAGTACCTGACGCCTAATTAGGAAGCAACGAAAACTGCTTACAAATATTGTTATGCCGCGCTTGAACGCGATTGGTCACGCTTTCTGTTCAATGAAAACTCGAAGGCGGTGAAACTGGCTGATTCCCCGGCTTTGTGTTGGTTATTAAAATAAACTATAAAATATTTGTTGACAGTTATAATAAACATTTGTACACTAGGACTATTGATAGTCGTCAATCAACCACAATTACCGACTAGCTAAAAGGAGTAACCTTCACATGACACAATCTGACCTCACACTAACCGAATTAAAGCAGGGCTGGCACCAAACGCCGACCGCTTTTATCTGCAACATCTGCCAAGCAACGTTTGCAACGGACGAAGTATTTGCGGCCAACGATAAATTTTATCCCGCTGACCAGATGATTCGTCGCCACGTGCACGCTGAACATCCTCATCGGGTGACCGACTTGATCAACGACGACAGTAAGTACAACACCCTAACTGCCAAGCAACGGGCACTGCTCGAATCCTTTCACAGCGGTCTCAAAGATGCCGATATTGCCAAACAAAATCAGGTAGCTGCTGCCACGATTCGTCATCAGAAATTCACATTTCGTGAAAAGGCGAAACAGGCACGACTCTATCTGGCAATTTACGATAACGTTTTTGATCACCCAAACGCACCGGAAGATCAGCTGCTATCCGTCCCCGAACAAACGGGTAGTCTGGATGACCGCTTCATTATCACCCAGGCCGAGTACCAGCAAAATCTGCAACGCTACCTGACAACATCTAGCGTCGGTATCCAGCTCAAACGTTGGCCGAAGAAGCAGAAGGCCGTCGTTGCTATTCTATCGCGAATCGTTCAGGAGATTCCCCGCGACCAACACTTTACGGAAGCCGAAATCACAGCCATCCTCAAACCAATTTTCGCTGACTACGCCATCCTCCGTCGTTCATTGATCGAATATGGCTACCTCGATCGTACCGCTGATGGAACCGACTACTGGCGTATCAGCACAAGGAGCTAAGCATGAATCATAAAGAAATTATTCAAAAATATAAAGCGACGCCTACATTTTATGGCGTCATCCAAATCAAAAATAAGCAATCTGGCAAAACCTTCATCGACGTAGTCCCTAACATCCACAACCGTTGGGGCTACTACCAGACCAATTTGAACGGTAATTTTTACCACAATACCGACCTGCAACAAGATTGGAACCGACTAGGCGCCGACGCCTTTAGTTACAGCGTTCTCTGGAAGAAGGACACGGCTGGCATCGACAATCTTCGTCAGACGCTAAAGGAACTCAAACAAACGTGGCTTGCCAAGTGTCAGCCCGAATACCATTAAGGAGTTACTATGTCACTAAATACAACTACGACGCCAATCGATCTGACAACCTGGTCACGGCGCGAATACTTTTACTACTTTACGAAAATGATGCCAACTGGCTTTACGGTGAACGTTGACCTTGATATCACAGCGACCCAGGACTGGCTACGAAAACATGACTACAAGTTCAATCCGACTTATCTCTACTTGGTTTCGAAAGTAATGGCAAGATTTCCCGAATTTCGCATCGGCCGAGAGAATGACCAGCTTGTCCGTTATGAGGTACTCCACCCGTCCTACACTATTTTTCATGAGGACGACCATACCATTTCTAACCTGTGGACTGCCTACGACCCAGACTTTGCAACATTCTATCAAAACTATCTCGACGACATCTCCACGTACGGCAATCAGCACACCCCCGCACCCAAACAATCCCAGAGCGCTAACCTGTATATGATCGGTAGTCTTCCGTGGACTAACTTCACCAGTTATGTACCGCTACCGTTCACACCGCTCCAAACGTTTTTCCCCATCATTCAGGCCGGCAAATTTACCGAGCACGCTGATAACTGGACCATGCCACTCTCGGTGACCATCCACCATGCGGTCGCGGACGGCTACCACGTTAGCCAGCTGTTGGCTATGATCCAAACGGCCTTTCATGATCCCACGGAGTGGCTGGGGGCCTAGTTTGCGGCACCCTGGCGCTAACAGTACTGTTCTTGAAAAGGTACGCAATACTGGTAATGGTCGCACTCCAGTTGTCAGGAATTCCGCTGGCTTAGTAGAAAACCAAGCTTGGAGACTCGATTCTTTCGAGGCTTCAAGTTGTGTTCGCACCAATTCAGCCCCTATCTGCCGGCCGGTAAGGCGATGGTCGAACAATGTTGCCCAATTTTAGTCTCAGTATCGTTATGCCAACAGTCATAATGGGCATTTGGGACCTTTCAACCTTCAATTAAACAGCAAAAAATGTCGCTATCATCTGACGATTTCAGACGATAACGACATTTTTAATTTTTCATAGGTACCTCAAGACCTGAACTAGACGTCCCCAATCGGAGCGCGCCCAACTGACACAAGTCCAGCGTTACTCCGCCATACTGCTACTTTCGTAAGCGTGATTCATCAAGGAACGGGTTTCAGTAAACTCGTTCTCATCGTGTAAGACAACCGTGATTACCCGCTGCTTACCGGTCATTTTCCCGGTCCCAACGAAACAGTATCCAGCCAGCGGCGTGTAGCCGGTCTTTAGGCCATCAACGTTCAAGGACGCTTGTGCATACTTCCGACCGGACAGCAAGTTATTGTAGTTGTAGCATAACTGACCATCGATGGTCTTCGAGCCAACGGCGCCATCGGTCAAGATACGCGGATAATCCTTGATCAGGTGCCGGGCAATCAACGCAACATCTTTAGCCGAAACCATATTGGCGTTGGCACTCCCATAGGCATAGCCGTAAGTACGCAGGTCACTATTTTCCAACCCAGAAGCAGAAACAAAGTTGGCCTTGCCCAAGTTCCAACTCTTAGCTTGCGCGTTCATCTGCTGAATAAATTTGGCGTTGCTACCTGCGACCCACTTGCCCAACGCAATGGCAGCGTTATTCGACGAGTCCAGTAACGCGGCATCGTACAGTTCCTTGACCGTGTACTTATGCCCGGTATGGAAGACGAAGCCGCCAACTGACGAATTTTGACTCATCGAAATAAGGCCCTGACTGCTGGTATCTACAACTTGGTTCCAATTAGAAGCACTCCCATCGACCTTCTTCAGGACCAAGTAGAGCGTCATAATTTTAGAAACAGACGCGATTGGTCGAGCCGTATTCGCATTCTTAGACCAAACCGTCTTCCCGGTCGTGTAATTCATGGCAATTGCACTCTTGGCGTACTTCAGGCCAAATGGCGACTTACCCTTCTTCAGATAGCCGTGCCAAACCCAGCCCTTCACGCTCCCAGCCGTATTTTGGACGTAGTAGTAAATTCCCTTGGAATTGCCATGCCGCAGCGTGGCGTGTTTGGTCACATACCAAGTCGTATAGGGATACGTCTTCAAGTTCGCCACTTTCTTGCTGTGCGACTGGTTGTAAATGGCCCCCGTCGTGCTCTTCTTGTGGTAAGCCATCTTGGTCACCGACTTACTGGAATCCGTGGTGTACGTCGCGGCCTGTGCCGTCACCTGCGTTTCCACGGCAGAACCGAGCGTTGTGGTCACTAACAGGGTAACTAGCACACCCTTAAATTTTGATAATCCCATAATAGGTATCCTCTCTTCTTAAACCCTAGTCTTGAAATGTCTACAGATTACACTACCACGTCAGTTGGCCGCCAAACAAGGGGAATCCACACTTTGTAATCTGCTTGTTGGGCTCGTAACCTGGCCGTAATCCATCGCTAGGCGAGCTTGAAAACCAGTGCTCAAAAACCATTTTGCCGATAATCGACACCTGTGCCCCCCCTACTAACACCCAGTCATTAAAACGACTAATCTGTGCTGATAATGTTTTGGGAAACCATCTTTTTGCAGCTGAATCTATTGGGGACTCGATTCGATTGTCCCCGTTGGCGGTTGCATTTCACCTGTAAATTGGTTACGCTAGGGGTAATCAAATACGACTGGGGTGCCATCGCGGCTGAGATCAAACCCATTGAACCTGCTCTGGTTAATACCAGCGAAGGGAACGCGTACTTTTAAGCTATCAATGAACCCCACTATCGATTTAGTGGGGATTTTTTTCGTTTTGGTGACCCCAGTCACTAAAATTTTAGGAGGCATTATTCATGAAACGTTGGCATATCCGAGATATTATTTTGGTCACAATTTTAGCAATCTTTATGGGGGTCATTTTCTGGGTCATCGGGCCCCTCTACACGGTTCTATCCGCGGCATTAGCACCATTTGGCCTGTCACCACTAGCAAATGAACTCTTATTAGGTATCTGGGTCATGGCGGGGCCATTGGCCGGATTTATCATTCGGATTCCCGGCGCCGCCACATTAGGTGAACTGCTAGGAGCCGTTGTTGAAATGTTTCTTGGTGGTATCTGGGGGGCCAGCACGCTGATCTCCGGGGTTGTTCAAGGGTTTGGTTCCGAATTGGGCTTCATCTTCACCGGTTATAAGCGCTACAACTGGCCAACTCTGGTACTCACCGCTTTGACCACGACGATTGTGACCTTCACTTGGGACCTATTCCGTAGCGGATACGCAGCCTACCACTTGCCATTCTTACTCTTGTTGTTTGCCGTTCGTTTCGCATCCGTCTTCGTCTTTGGTGGCGTCTTAACTAAGTTGATCAACAACTTACTGGTCCGGGCCCACGTTTTACCTAACGCAACTCATTAATTGGAGGAACCTATTTGGCCACCGTAACTGTAAATTCACTCACATTCACTTACCCCCAGCGGAAACGGTCCGTCCTTGACGACTTATCCGTGACCTTCCCCGGGGGTAAGTTTTCCCTGTTGACCGGTGTTTCCGGTGGTGGTAAATCAACGCTACTACGCCTGATTGCCGGTCTGACGCCCCTACCAGCACCGAACACGATTACTTTTAATGGCGAACCGCTCACAGAGATTGCTCCCGAAAAACGGGCAGCGACCGTCGCCATGCTCTTTCAAGAACCCAGCACGCAATTCACCATGGATACCGTGATCAACGAGCTGCGGTTCGCGCTGGAAAATCAACGCATCAACCCGGCCGCCATGCCCGCTAAAATCGACGCGGCGCTGAACTTTATCGGAATTATGCCTCTCAAGGAGCGCTCTTTAATGGCCTTGTCTGGCGGCGAACAACAAAAGGTCGCCTTAGCTATCATCGTTGCCATGGACAGCGACGTCATTTTGCTTGACGAACCCTTTGCTAGCATCGATCCGCCAACTCGGCTAACGCTCTTACAAAAGTTAGTGGCGCTATGCACACAACGTGGAAAAACAATTATTTTAGCTGACCACGACTTAAGTGGCTACGCGCAGTGGGTCGATCACTTGGCGGTTCTGGACACAGGAAAGTTGCGCCTACTGTCGACTGAGCAGACCCAACGTCGCTTCGCCGCCTTCACACCGGAGCAGCTACGCTTGACCCACGTCACGCAACCGAATGGCGACCTAACTGTCCGCTTACAAGGCGAACACCTAGGAATCGCTCAGGGCAAACGCCAACTGATTCAGCCGCAAGACCTCAAACTATTTGCCCATCAAGCAACGCTGATCACCGGTCCAAACGGGAGTGGCAAATCCACGCTATTTCGCGCGTTGGTTCGCCTAGGCAAGTACCAGGGTAACCTCACCTATGCCGGCACCAACATTCAAAAATTGTCACGCAAACGGTACGCCCGCGAGGTTGGTCTGATGTTTCAGTCGGCAACGGCTCAATTTTTAAACGTCACTGTGACCGAAGAATTGGACTTGTCCCGTCGTTTCGGCAATACTGATTACTTCACTGCACAACGGGTACAGGACTTACTAACGCAGCTGAATCTAGCCGACCACGCTGAACAGGTGATTTATTCACTGAGTAGTGGCCAACAAAAGAAGCTTCAATTGCTCTGCATGCTGATCATGGCGCCAGATGTTCTCTTATTGGATGAACCTTTAAAGGGACTCGACTTTGCGTCTATTCAAGTTGTCATGCACATTCTGACCACGGTTCAACGCGACCTCAATCTAACACTGATCATGATCAGTCATCAATTGAGCGGACTAGATGAACTGATCACGCTGCACCTCCGCTTGGACCAGCAACATTTAACGTATGAGGGGGCGGCAAAATGAATCCTAGTTTGAAATTAGGACTGATCGTCTTCATCGCGCTGGAAGTCTCCTTCGCTCAGGTGTGGACGGCTAACGTAGCATTGATTGTCGTCAGTCTCATGCTGATGTTGATCAACCACGTCTCGTTCAAACGCTTGTTATACCTGACGTTGGTTCCCCTCTTCTTCTCCAGTACCTTGGTCTGGTCGCTGTCCTTGCGGGGGAGTGCCTCACCACATTTTCTGCTGGTCATCTTCACACGGCTATTCGTTTACGTCTACATGGGTGGTCTCTTCACCCAGACCACGGAACCGCTGACGCTGACCCGATCACTAGAACAAAACGCTAAGTTACCGTCTAAATTTGCTTACGGTTTTCTGGCGGCCTTTAATCTGATGCCTAAGATCAAGACAGAGGTTGCTACCATCAAGGCTGCGGCCATGATGCGCGGCCAAGTCCTCCATTTCTGGTCACCACAGTTGTACTTCAAGGTCATCTTGGCAGCCATGAATTGGTCTGACCAACTCGCTGCAGCCATGACCTCACACGGTTTTATTGAGGGTGCACCCCGAACGCACGCACAGACGGTTCCATTAGTCGCCCGTGATTGGTGGCTTTTTGGTGGCAGTTTACTACTCGTTCAGGTTGCCCTCTTCTGTGGTTTACCCTAGACTTAATTAAGTTGATGTCCATTTATAAAGGAGATATTTCAATGTTTACTGACCAAGCGCACACCGCAACTAAGTCCTGCTGGGAGGCTTCCAAACGCCATCCCTTTATTCAACAATTGCAGGCCGGCACGCTGCCCCTAGCCACATTCCGTTACTATTTGATTCAAGACCACTACTACTTAAAAGAATTCGGCGCCATTCATGACCTCGCCGCTGACCAAAGCGATGACGCCTTGGTCGCCCAACAGCTTCATGCCGGTGCAGAACATCTGCGTCAGGGTGAAGTCGCCATTCGCCAGGAGTTCTTTGACCGCTTGAAAATCACACCGGCGGAGATTGCCGCAACTCCGGTAGCCCCCACCGGTTATGCCTACACGAGCCACCTCTACCGCGAACTCTTAACCCATGGCCCGGCTGGTGCAGTGGCTGGACTCCTCCCTTGTTACTGGCTGTATGCTGAAATTGGACGGTCGTTAGCGAATCAAGGATCCCCTGTCCCCATTTATCAGGCTTGGATCGATACTTATAACGCTGACGACTACACTGGTAGTATGACTGACCAACTCGCGTTAGCGAACCACGTAGCAACGCCAGAGAATACACCACAACTACTGGCAGCCTTTGAAAAAAGTAGTTGGTACGAGCTCAATTTTTGGCAAATGGCCTTGGACCACGAAGATTGGTCATTACCCACCGCAGCCTCAGCGTCCGATTTCTCAACGTCACATTAATGCGCTATAATTGAGACACTGTAAAAGAGAAGGTGGTGTCGTTGATGAAAACTTTACGACGATTGACTTTCGTACAGTTTTTCGGCTACTTAGCCTTAGTTCTGGGCGTGTTGATTGAGCTGTACGCACTATTCAATGGGTTGGGAACCCATGGCAGTGGTGATGACATGTTTGGTGGTGCGGTCATCTTAGGACTGGCCGTGGCCTTCATTCACAGTGAGCACCTCCCGTTCACACTCGGCATGATTGGTTTGAGCACGTTGGGGTTCGCCTATTTCACGTTCATTCACACGCATGGTTGGTTGTGGACGATTATTATTGCCATTGCCGTGGCGGCGTTTCTCATCTACTTCTTTGGCATTCGCAGTGACATTCGTAAGAATCAGAGTGAGTGGTTTCATTTTTAACTGACAGTTTTTGTTTGGCGTTGAACGACTTTTGGTCGGTTGACGCCTTTTTTCAGAACAAAACCAGTCAGATTGCGCTATTCCATTTGGCTTTTTGCTGAAATAATAACAACCGCTGTTAGCAAACCAGCTTGACTGGCCTGGCTAACAGCGGTTGTTTGCGATGATATTTAGTTAGGCTAAGGACTGCAAGCTGAAATAGTCACCTGACTTTTGCGACCGTATGAATTGTCACCACTAAACTTGTAGGAAGGGTCGCATGCCGACTGCCAGGAGGAATTTCGTTTGCCGCGAGGAACGTCGTCAGCCAAAGAATGTTTTTTGTCGCCGCCCACCACCGTCGACATGGCTAGGGATGGCCCTCTACTTAGTGAATGCCGTCTTTAAACTTCTATTATCGACCGTTAAGCCTGGTCCTTCGCTGATTACTTCTCTATCCTGGCGGCTTTTGAAACGTGTTCTACGAGGCAACTCCCTCCGCTTAGTAATGCCATCCTTGACTTTATATTATCGTAGATCGTTAAGCCTAGTTCTTCGCTTATTTTATCCCTGTCCTGGCGACTTTTGAAACGTGTTCCACGGGGCAACTCCCTCCGCTTAACTCCATTAAGCACCGACTCGGTTCCACCGAACGGGCACTTAATGACGTTAATGCTCAGGAGTTAACCGCCCCGTTCCACACTCTCTCTACAAAGAAAATCAGGCCAACCCGAAGGTTGACCTGACTTCCTGCTTGATAAACTACAAGTGACTGTAGTCATGTAATCATTATGATTACCATCGTTTAAGTGAAACAGCCGGTTGCCCGACTTCGGGGCGGAAATTTATTCCGCAAGTTATTCCGCTGGTGCTGGGTGCGGATGCACACGCCTCACTGATTTCACGAATCGTGGCTGTGTGTTTGATTGGGTGACGGTTCTCTTTCCCATTGTAAACCATGACAGGCCACTAATCACTGCTAATAATATCACGGCGGTCGTCAGAGTCCCAATAACGCGCTTCAAATTCATCCTGTCACCTCACTAATTAGTATAACGATTAAATCTAACAATTAGCTTAATCGTTTACTATCACAAAACGGTGACAGAAATAAGAAATTGTATTAACAATTACGAGAAAGAAATTTAACAGTCAGCGCGCCAATTATCATATTGGATATTAGTTTACGCAATTTTCCGCCGTTCATCAAGTAAAATCGGAAAAAAGTTCCAGATATCGGGACTAATTTCACCGCTTTTTAAAAAGTTTAGTATAATGAACTTAAGCAGTCATTAGGATTTACCATTTGGAGGGATATTAAATGAGTCAAGAATTAAGTGATTTGGCTGAAGCAATCATCGCCTACCAAAAGAAATACGACAAAACTGACGGTGAAATGGCGTTTGGGTCGCGGATTTCTGTTGAGCGGTTCCACGCAATCAAAACTGGTGAGTTAGATCCCACCAGTGATGAACAGAGTTCCCTGAAGAGTTACATCTCCACCAAGCCTTAACGAACAACGGGACCTGAGAACAATGCCTCAGGCCCTTTGGGGAGGCCACAACACTTGTTGTGGCCTCTTTTATGTTTTTAAGTTTAGGCTAGACGCACTTTGTTCAATCCACCAAGTTCGCCCACGCCGTTCTATAAGCCGTTGCCGTTAAATCGTCAAACGCCACTAACCGAACTTGTTCTAATGTCGTTGTGTGGCCCAGAACCGTCGCAATCGTCTGTGTCGCTACGGCTGCTGCTTCGTCCAGCGGATAACCGTATACGCCAGTACTGATCGACGGAAAATCGACCGTTCGGCAATCATGTGCCATCGCGACCTTTAAACTATTGCGATAACAGTCTGCCAACAGTTCAGCCTCATGTTCCTGACCACCATGCCAAAT
This sequence comes from Levilactobacillus fujinensis, assembly GCF_003946335.1. Taxonomy (GTDB): domain Bacteria; phylum Bacillota; class Bacilli; order Lactobacillales; family Lactobacillaceae; genus Levilactobacillus; species Levilactobacillus fujinensis. The sequence continues at coordinate 27,973 of NZ_RHNX01000024.1, read as the reverse complement.
GGGCCCCGGCGTATGAATTACCCATTTAGCGGGTAATTTAAACCCCGGCGTAATTCGTGCCTCACCTGTTGGACAACCGTTAAAAGGCACGCAAGCCTCAAATAGCTCAGGCCCTGCCGCGCGATGAATCGCACCGTCGACACCGCCGCCACCTAAAAGCGTCGTGTTAGCCGCGTTAACAATCGCATCGACCTGACTCAGGGTGATGTCACCCCGCAAAACTGTAAATTCTGCCATGTGCTTACTCCTTTGACCACGGCCAATGCCACCGCTTCTTGGGTGCTGAGTCCCCGTCACGGTCATGTAGCCGTTTCATCCCCTCGCGGTACGGATTGGCGTACAACGAGGATAAGTTCAATTTCTGTGCAGACTTAGCTGGTGTACCGGGTTGCCGATAGGGCGCCAAGTCCGTCTGACACTGAGGACAAACATCGTCGCTCGGTGTGACTGCCGCACCACAGTGTGGACAAAATTTCAACTCACTCGTCGCCATGCATTGGCCCTCCTATCTGCGCCGTTGTTGGTGCGTTTGATTCCGCTCTAAGTTTTTTTCACGCGTTATTGCCGCCTGCTTTTCAGCGGCAACGCGCTGTTGTTCTTGATCGACGGCGCGTTGTTTTGCAGCCGCCGCCTTTTTTTGCTCGGCTAATTTTCGTTTAGCCTGACTACGGTAGCTAAAGTAGCTCCACACTCCTACGGCCACCAACGCCAACACGATTTGAAGTGGTACCAAGGCCCAGTTGGGATGCTTAGCAAAGAATCCATCATAGACGATCAACAAAACGGACATCGCGCCCACGACAGAAAGTGTGTCGCGTACCCAGCGCGGAAGCTTGCGCCACTGCATCTTGTCAGCTCCTTATGTAGGGGACCCGGAAAATTTCCGGATCCCAATTTAACGACTATAAATCGCCCTCAACTCGTAATTGTCGTTCAACGAGGTAGGCATCCAGGTAGCCAAATGCAATTTCATCGACATCAGTGATTCGATAAACCTGGCCAACTTGATCTAACTGGTTGTCTTCGACCTCATGAAAAATGAAACGTTCACCGCCGACCTGGCTGGGATAACCCAACTGATTGCTGCCGTCGTGAAATTTCAGCCGAATAATCGTTCGAAATGCTGCTGCTTGTGTCAACCGAGCGGTAAATTGGTCCACCGTCGGGTCAAACAGGCGCTCATCGTTTAAGACGGGTTGAATTTGATGCTGGCGCGACCGGTTAAGCAGTGAAAACAGCCGCATCGTTTGCAGGTAATCCGACTCGATCACCACAGCGTGCAACTCGGACAACCGCATCACGGTATAACCGCCGAATTGACCGGTCATGTCGATCAGGTTCATGATCACGGCATCGTCCGTGACCACATTGATACGACCGACGAAGAACAAATCTTGATCTTCTTCGGGAACCAAAGCAACGAGCGGATCTTTACCCGCCAACTGCCGCAATGTATCCGGAATCTGCTCCTGGTCCTCAACGTTGACTGGTTCAACGTGTTTGAGCCGTTGTAGTCGTGTTGCAGCAATCCCTTGGAGAGTTAACTCTTGTCCTTGAAATTCTAAGACTTGAATATCGTCTGGCTTCAATTTGAGCTCAGGCTGGTCGCTGTAATCAAACTTATTTAACAATTGCACCGTAATCTGGTCGGCAGCGACCGCCGTGACCAAACCTTCGTAAAAATGTTCGTCGTTGGCAATGACCAGCATCACGACTAAATGATCGACCCAGGCGTGACTCAATACCTGCCGCCGTAAGTCCCGCCGTTCATCAAAGTGCAGGGTTAACCCGCCCGCTTTGACAAAGGCCTCGTCTTTGGCAGTCTGAATTCGAAACGCCATGTTGTCGAGATCATCGCTAGAGAACTCGACTTCATCGATCACGTCTAGCGCTAGAAAAACCGCACCATCTGGCAATCCATAGTCGTCGTACGTGGCAAGGATAATGCCAGTATCGCTGACCGTCGTCACGTAGCCGGTGTACACGACCTCTTGGTTCGTTTGGTAAACGTTGACCAGTAACTGCTGGGCCAATGCCCGGTTTAAATCATTCACAATTGAATTCACATGACGACCCCCTTTATCTTATCTAAAAATCTTACCATATATTGACCGAAATAGCCCGTCAAGGCAGTTGTCATCCCATTAAGAAACCGCGGTGCTTAAGAACTGTTTCAAGTCATCGCCCTGCAGACCGGCACTGAGACCGACCAGCAACTTAATTCGGGCCTTTTGCCCATTCAAGCCTTGGCACAGCATCAGTCCCATCTTGCGCAGTTCGATACCACCACCCTGATAGTCATAAATATCTTCGGCGACGCCATTATAACACCGCGACACCAGAACTAAAGGAATCTGCCGGTCTAAAAGTCGTTGAATAGCTGGCAAAGTTTGTGGCGGTAAATTGCCCGCGCCCAAGCCTTCAATGACGACACCTGCCGTCTGGTCGTTATCGAGGAAATCGAACAAACTTCCATCCATCCCCGCGTACGCTTTGATCAAGTAAACATGGTCGACGACGTGGTCAATATCACAAGTGTCCTGATCAATTAATTTCTGGAAATAAATGGCATGATTCTTCGCCACGATGCCGATGGGACCAAACGTCGGTGTCCGGAATGTAGCCACGTTGGTCGTATGGGTCTTGGTCACGTAACGTGCCGTGTGAATTTCATCGTTCATGACGACCATGGCCCCATTACCGCGAGAAGCGTCATCTGCGGCCACCTCAATGGCGGAACGGAAGTTATACAGGCCATCGGTTCCAACCTCGTTAGACGAGCGCATAGCCCCCGTCACGACAACCGGAATGGTATTCGGTAGGGTCAGGTCCAAGAAATAGGCCGTTTCTTCCAGTGTATCCGTCCCATGGGTGATCACCACACCATCGATTCCCTCTTTCTCAGCCTGGTCGATACGCTGCTTGATCTTCAACATTTCCACGGGCGTCATGTGCGGTGAGGGCAGGTTAAACATCTCGTCCGTGATCAACTGCACCCGGCCAGCTAAAATAGTTTCTTCTTGGGCAATCGGATTCTTGGCGTTCGGCACAACTTCTCCTTGGGCATTTTGTGACATGGAAATGGTGCCACCTGTATGAATGGCTAAAATTTTCTTCACGATTTATCCAGCTTCTTTCATGGTTTAATTTACTCTCTGCAATAGTTATTGGATTGGCTAAACCTGGTCGCACTGCGGCTTAGATTGTACGCTTCCATGACACATCATTGAACTGACCACTATTCTAGCCAACTAAATAGTCACTATGGCATCCAACCTACCGCTGTCATCAAAATCCGCGTAAGCCGAGAGGTCGGTAAATATGGGCTCAAGTACGGCATTCTGCTCAGTTGACTCAAAATACCGACTAGGCAAAAAAATGCTCTTGAGACCACCGCACTTACGAGGCTTCAAGCTACGTCCGCTCCGTTCCAACCCATATCTGCCGGCCAGTAAGGTCGATGGCATCCCGTATGCTGCCTAGCACAGATACTAAAAAATAATTGGGTACCCACATTGTACCCTAAGTTGCGGTACAATTTAGTTAGAATTCGGAGAGGATGAAACGAAATGTCAAAAAAGGAAGATTCCGGTAAAGTCTACATTCCCGGGCCGCACGTCCATCCCAAGAAGTATAGTTCATCGGGTGGTTTGGCCGACTGGGGCCCGTTACTGACCTGGTTCAACGGTCTTTTCAAACAACTTTGGCACAAAATCAAAAAATGACTGACCGAGTTGTCATTTTCATTTCACAGTGGTAAAGTAAGTGACATTCCAATTAAAAAAATAAGTGATTGCCTATATAATGCCAAGATAAGGTTGGCGAGTTTCTACCCAGAGCCGTAAACTCTGGACTATAAGCAAATTGAGGACGAAACTCTTTTTGCCGATGAAAAGAGTTCGTCGGTAAAGGTTTCAGTAGCTCTCTTTTTGCAAAGGGAGCTTTTTTGTTTTCATAAATTACCTTGGCGGCGTATGGACATCACGAGAAGGAGGAACTTTTCTTGCAGTCCACAAAGTCCGCAACACCAGTTTCGTCATCAGATAGCAGCCAGGCCCTTCCCATGTGGCGGGCGGCCATTCTTGGTTTTCAGCATTTATTAGCAATGTATTCCGGTGACGTCATCGTCCCCTTACTGATCGGGGGCGCGCTTCATTTTAATGCCATGCAGATGGCCTACTTGATCAGCGCGGATATCTTCATGTGTGGGGTTGCAACCCTTCTACAGTTGAAACGGACGCCATTGACTGGAATCGGTCTTCCCGTAGTCCTCGGTTGTGCGGTCCAAGCCGTGACGCCCTTGAGTGCCATTGGCAACCAATACGGTGTTGGCGTCATGTATGGGGCTATCATTAGTGCCGGAATCTTCGTTTTCCTCATCTCCGGCTGGTTCTCGAAGATTAAGAATTTCTTCCCGCCAGTGGTGACTGGTTCGCTCATCACGATTATTGGTTTTACACTGATTCCCGTTGGCTTTCAGGACCTCGGCGGCGGCGACGCGACGGCCAAAAACTTCGGTGATCCCAAAATGTTACTGGTTGGCTTCCTGACCATGGGTATCATTCTCGGTCTCAATGCCTTTGCCAAAGGCTTCTTGAAGTCACTGGCAATTCTAGCGGGAATTCTGATTGGCACACTGATTGCCAGTGCGCTGGGGATGGTATCGCTAAAGGCCGTGGGTCAGGCCAGTTGGTTCCATTTGCCCCAATTTTTCTACTTTGGCACACCCAAGTTCGAATGGTCGTCCATCCTGACCATGATTCTGGTCTCACTGACCACCATGGTGGAATCGACCGGCGTTTTCTTCGCTTTGGGCGAAATCACCGGCCATAAGATCGAGGCTCAAGATTTGAAGCGTGGCTACCGTGCGGAAGGTATCGCCGTTATCCTCGGTGGGCTCTTCAACACGTTTCCCTATTCCACCTTCTCTGAAAACGTTGGGGTCGTGCAACTTTCCGGCGTGAAAACACGCAAACCCCTCTATTTTTCAGCGTTATTTTTGATGTTACTGGGACTCTTACCAAAAATTGGGGCCCTGGCAACGGTCATCCCCGATGCTGTCTTGGGTGGTGCCATGATCGTCATGTTTGGAATGGTCGGCGTCCAAGGGATTCGGATGCTCCAGCAGGTTGATTTCAAAGACAACAACAATCTATTGGTTTCCGCGATTTCAATTGGCCTTGGCTTAGGCGTGACGGTCTACCCACAGATTTTCCAGGCCCTGCCCCAATCCATTCAGATCATTATGAACAATGGTGTGGTCATTGGGAGCTTCTCCGCTGTATTCCTCAACATCATCTTCAACATGCGGCCCAGTCACATCTCAACGCGCGCGCAGGCACAGGTCAACAGCGATGCGCAACCACAATCTAAAAATTAAAAAATAAATCAAACTACCGATCAGGCCCTTTGCCTTGACCGGCAGTTTTTGTCTCTGGATTTCCCACAACAGGCGAAATCTCTGTCAACCGGCGTGCGGCTGTTTTCCACTCATTTAGTCGTGATAATCCCCACTATCGCAAGCGTAAGGTGAACATCTTGACGTTCAACCTTCCGCTTTCTTTAGAACAAACCTAATCCGCAACATGACATTAACCTTACAAAGTACCGAGCTGTCTTTAGTTTCCCTACCAGGTTCGCGTATAATAAGGATATTAACGTGATAGGAGATTTGCCATGCTAAGCATTCAGCATATCAGTAAGGAATTTGGCTCCGTTAAAGCGCTAAACGACGTGAGTTTTGACGTCCCCAATGGCCAGATTATGGGATTGATCGGTCAAAATGGGGCCGGGAAGTCCACGACCTTCCACAGTATTTTAAATTTTATTGACTACGGTGGTAGCATTCAGTGGCAAGGCCACACCCTTTCAGCCAGTGATTTTGACCACATCGGTTACCTGCCTGAAGAACGTAGTCTGATGACGAAATTGACCATTGAACAACAAATTATTTACTTAGCACGCCTGAAGGGCCAACCGGCTAAGGTCATTCGGCCACAGATTGACGACTGGCTGGAACGATTCGCCGTTAAGGGCACCCGGAAAAGTAAGATCAATGACCTTTCTAAGGGGAACCAGCAAAAGGTCCAACTCATCTGCACCCTGATTCATCAACCCGACCTCTTAATTTTGGATGAGCCATTTAGCGGTCTCGACCCAGTCAACGCCGACCTCTTAAAGCAAGCCGTGCTCGCGGCCAGGGACCGCGGCGCCGCCATTATTTTCTCCAGCCACGACATGGAACACGTCACAGCGTTGTGCGACCAACTCGTCATGCTGCGCAAGGGCGACGTGGTCCTGCACGGGACCCTCGACGATGTGCGCGACCAATTTGGCAAGACAGAACTCTTCGTCACGACCGATTGGACGGCCGAACAACTCCAGACACTTTCCGGTGTTGGCAGCGTGACTGACCGCCATAACCGCCGTTACGTCCTTCATTTGACTGATGCCAATGCTGGTCCAGCCATTTTCGATACCCTCACGCAGGGTCACTATATCGAAGAATTCAGCCAACAGCCGCCAACTCTAGATGAGATTTTCCGTTTGAAAGTGGGTGAAGACCATGTCTAAAACTTGGATTGTCACATTTGAGACCTACTTACGCCAGATCAAATCCTGGAGCTTTCTGTTCATGATTCTGGGACCATTTCTGTTAATTGCACTAACGGTTGGCATCAGCTACGTCAGTGCTAACAGCAGTAGTAGTAGTCGGCAAGTCGCCGTTATTAGCGATTCCGTAGTGCTTCGTAAGAGTTATCTTCAGCAACATAATTCGGGAATCAATACCAAGATCACCACGACTACTAAGGCCAAAAAAGCCATGAAAGCGAATCATCTTGCTGGCTACCTCACATTGGATGCCAGTGGCTCCCAACTCCACGGAGACTATCATGGAAGCACGGCCATGGACAATGGTTTCAAGGCACAGGTCCAAAACTTTTTGATGCAATATCAGCAGCTTAAAAATTACCAGACGGCCAAATTAACGCCCAAGCAACAACGAGCACTCGCCCAGACACCGGTCCTCAAGCAACACATCTCGGCTAAGACTGGAACATCTAACTTAGTCAAGACCCTCTCCTTTTGGGTGCTGATCACCATGATCTACATCATCTTAATCACCTACTCCTCCATTGCGGCACAAGAAATTGCGTCGGATAAAGGAACCAAGATTATGGAAATCATTTTCTCGAGTACCACAGCCACCAGTTACTTCATTGGTAAAATCACGGGAATCCTACTAGTCATCGTGACGCAAATTGTTATCTACATTTGCGGGGGCTGGTTGGGTTACACGATTGCCATGCAAAATTCGGGGATCAAGAAGCTAGTGCTGGCCAACCAATCCTTGGTGAAGGGCGTCTTCCATAATTTGTTTAATCTAAATTTGCTCTATGTGCTGTTAGGCGTGGTTATTTACACCATTCTCGCCGCCTACAGCGGTGCGTTGGTTGCGAAGGCCGAGGATGCTTCTAAAGCCGCACAACCGGTCGTCATGTTAAGCATGGCCGGTTTCTTCATTGCTCTGCCCTTCCAAAACAATTTGGACGCGGTGCTCGTGAAGATTCTGTCTTACGTGCCCTTCTTCTCGTCATACTTTATGCCGATGCGCATCATCAACGGTACAGCGGGACTTGGTGAACAGATTGGCTCATTGGTGATTCTGTTAGCCGCCATTGGTCTGTTCGCCCTCTACATTGGCCGCCGGTATCAGCGTCTCATGCTTCAGACCGACAGTAAAAATATTTGGCAACACTTGATTCACAGTCACCGTCGTTCATAATCTAGTCAACTTACCCATTAACATTCTGTGTGAACGTGCTATAATTAATGGGTAAGTTTTGGGCCCTTAGCTCAGTTGGGAGAGCGCCTGCTTCGCATGCAGGAGGTCGTCGGTTCAAATCCGGTAGGGTCCATTGATAGGTTATTTTAGAGAATCAAGTGTCGTTTTAACACCGTCGTTATAGGCTTTCAGTTTTTGAAGCATCACATATAGAATCATGAAATGGTAGCCAGGGTTATCACAAAAGTTAATAAACCAGTGGTGGTAAAAATGATGACTGTTAGTCAATTGACTAGCAGTTTTTATTTTGACCTATCTTTTGTTGTCCAGAATGTATGCAACGCCGTTACCATTGACACGCCCCGGGTTCACCTTACTAATCGCTCACCTGATAAGGAACTACGTCTACTGCCACTATAACTCAGAAACACTTTAGTTCCTTAGTAGGTTCAAGCAGAACGCTGCATTTAAAATGTTCGCAAATGCCCGCATGGCACTTGTGAAACTTTATCACTTGTTAGCATCTCCCCTAAACGTACAGGTAGTACAAATGTTAATTACCAACACGAACATACCCCAAATATTGTTAAATTTTAACTAATCCTATTAGACTGAGTGTATGTTAAATATTTATCATAGAAAAAGGGGGAGGGAACGTGGGAGCCTAATCTGGCTACTCCCGCATTAAGATGAAATCTGAAATCAAAGACATCACGTATCTGGCACATTCCATGAAAAGGATTGCACATAAATATGGATTCAAAGTATTCTCAGCAGATCTGATTGCTGCTGCTAACGACTCACCTTATCGCCAATCCATGCCCAAAACCATTCTCTTTTTTGCAGAAAATATCGACCATGACTTAATCGCCTTTTTGAGCTTTTGGCAGGGGGGTTGGCATCCAATTGATAACCCAAACAAATACAAACTCTACTTTCATGTCACGCATCCAGAGCTAACTAAAAAACAAATTACGCAATTCACTCAAGAACTAACCTTCTTAGCTGGTACCAATAAAAAATCACTTAAGCCACAGGATTTCATCTCTAAAGAAGACTGGCAGGAAATACCATAACGTTACGTTTCTACACACGCCTTGCATCACAATTAAGCAATACTGGCTAGCAAAACATCAGATTTCGTCAGGTCCTTCACCCTCTGCATTTATTGCAATTTGCGTTTAAAAAGATCTGGCAATAATTGATTACTTTTCCCAAATAACGTTTTACTGCTATATGATTAACAAACTTGATCTAAATTTGGGAGAAATATAGCTTGAATAAGATTATTTCACACATTGTTGTTCCCACTAACAAGGGAATTATTTTAATTCGAAGAACAAAGAAGGAAAGAGGAACGGCAAATGTTTTTCCCCATTGGTGGGATACTTGCCGAAAGTGAGGAACTTCCTAAAGATGCGGCAATTAGAGAGTGCAAAGAAGAAATCGAATTAGAAGTCACTATAAATAAAATTATTGGTGAGGATTCCAATTTTGATAACTCGAAGAAGACCGCTCGAAGAAGACTATGTATACACGGCTTGTTTATTTAGCGAATGAAATTGAATTGGAAAATGAACAAGAGATCCAATTAAACTTAGCGGAACACGATAAAATATTATTCCTTAATTCATTAAAATGTTTAAAGAAAAATCTAAAAATCGTCCCCTATGTAAGTGATGCAGTATCCAAGGTTTTGACAAACTGAAAAGGTACTATTAGCGTTGAAATTATTGGCGTATGTGAAAAGGGAAAACCCTTGAACTGAACCTTAAAGTCGGCCCACTCCTTATTTTGGCCACTGAAAAGCTTCACATGTTATTTGAACCAGTTACCGATCCTATTTTTCCTCCCCCTAAAACCTTACCAAGGCTACTAACTCATGTAGTCAATATCTATGACTACATGAGTTAGCCGTCTCATTTAACCCCTGATCCTCACCCCAGTTACAAATATCCTCCATTTCAGGGGCCCCCGCCAAATTCTTGTATGCCGCTTGTAACCACCAACCAATACGCCTATAATTAGCGAATTGTAAATAAGTTGGGAGGACACACATCATGGTAGCTTACACCTTCACCCGTACCCCACAAGTGACCGATCAAGAAATTCTAGGCCTCTACCGTAGCGTCGACTGGACGGCCTACCTGCAACATCCCCAAAATACCTTGGCTGCTCTCACGAACTCCACCGTCCTTTGGGCCACTGTGGACGACCACCTCATCGGCTTGATTCGTGGCGTGACGGATGGTCATACCATCTTGTACATCCAAGACCTGCTCGTGAATCCGACCTATCAAAAACAACACGTCGGAACCACTCTCATGAAAAAGATGCTGGATCGTTATCAAAATGTCGGCCAAACCGTCCTCATCACCGACCCTGAGGCCCGCACCCTCAAGTTTTACGAGTCCCTAGACTTTCTGAAAATTACGCCGCAAACCTATGGCCGCGCGTTCGTTTTGGAACGCCGCTTCTAAACTCAACTCTGTCGAGAGTCCGGTAGTTTTCCTGGACTCTTTTAATTTACGCCGTTTACCAATCATTTTCTGATAGTTTCCATCAATTATGTCTTAAATTGAAAATACTACTGAAAACACGCTACTAGTGGCGTATGATTGTAATACTGTTGTTTTTTGGACCTGCCAGTTGTCTGGCGGCTAAACTAACAATGACAGAAATTATAGTGGAGTTGAAATTATGCATTATTCGTTATTCATTCGGTGTATCGCCGAATTTGTTGGGACGGCCATCATGGTCGGGCTAGGTAACGGTTCCGTTGCCAACGTCGAATTAAAAGGAACTAAGGGGTATCAAGGTGGCTGGGTCCTCATTGGCTTTGGATATGGGATTGGGGTCATGATTCCAGCCCTAATGTTTGCCACCATTTCCGGTGCGCAAATTAATCCTGCCATGACGATTGGTGCGGCCGTCGTCGGTAATTTTCCTTGGCAAGAGGTTCTGCCTTACATAATTGCCCAATTACTGGGTGCCTTTGTCGGTCAATTAGCCGTCGTTATCGCCTACAAGCCATACTACGACCGGACGACCGACGCCGAAGCCATCTTGGGAACCTTTTCCACGATTGACGCTGCTGGCAGTAGCCTTAACGGATTCGTCAACGAATTTCTGGGGACCTTCTTACTAGTCCTGGGTGCCGTTGCCATGACTGCCGACAAGGTCGACTCTCGTGCCGACTTTATCGGTTTGGGTTTTCTGGTGATGTGTTTAGTGGTCTCCCTCGGTGGCGCCACTGGACCGGCCCTGAACCCTGCACGTGACATCGCGCCCCGGATTCTCCATGCCATTTGGCCCTTTGAACACAAAGGAAGCTCGCAGTTCGGCTACGCCTGGGTACCTATCGTGGCCCCGATAGCGGGAGCAATTGCGGCAACTGTTCTTTGGAAATACGTTTTCAGCTAACTTAAACCAGTAAAAGCCATGTTCAGTGCGAACATGGCTTTTTTCGTCCCTATTTCTTCTAAATTCCAATCGCCACCACGCCCCACCGATGTTCTTGTTCCGGCGTGTAAATGGTATACGTATCGGCCACCATCTGGGCGATATCATCCGTCGCCGAGCTGCCTACACTGACCGGTGAATAGTGACTGTAGAGGTCGACAAAGGTCGCAAATTGTCGCAGACTCTTCACGCGCTTGACGACCCGCTGTGTCTCATCCGCCACGTTGCAGAAGCAAATGGCATCACCCACCTGCAGGCTGCGCCGTTTCTCATCATTTAACCGAATTTCAATTGTCTTGCTTCCTATCCGGATCAACTCAAATTGATCCGGATTCAATCCCATTTTCAAGCTAATCCCCCACTTCTATCAAGCCTTTGGCACTCATGACTCGTTCGTAATCCACAAAGATTGGTCGGGAAAAATCAAGGTATGTTCGTGCCCATTTCAAGATATCCTGAGTTGACCGCTCCTTATCCTGCTGAACTCGTGTAGTGCTTCAAACCACGTAGTCAAACAAACCGGTACGCCAACCACACGAACACTGGCCCCGCCACCAACACATAAAGCGCCTCTGGCCAATTGGCCGCGTGAAAGAGAAACACGTCTAGCGGGTAGAAAACACTCGCCCATCGTTGTCGCCCTTCAATCCAGAATTAAGTTCTGTTTTGCATTAAAATAAGGTGAAAATCTAATTTAATTTTAATGCTACGGTTCGAAGAGGTCAATAGTTTATTGTCTAAAGTGAGCATCTTGCACCTGGTTAATTTGCTAATTTTTCACAGCCGTTTTTCTACCACAACCATCTGTGATGTTCCCCTTCTTTTTCCATTTCTTTTTGCCGCTAAACCCGCTATAATCAATGGAGTTGCAACAAGTTCTGTCACATTTTTAAAACGCAAAAGTTGTCGACTAATTTTTGGATTTCAACCGCCAAATATACTTACATTTCAGGTTGTGTCCACCCTTTTTTAGAACGAACGGGCAGCATAATCTGTTCGTTTCTGCTCAGCGGAAATCATCGTCTCTTAAGACAAATCAGTCCGTCGCAAAAATTACCAAACTATTGCTAGAAAAATTACAGTTATGGTTAGTCACTACCCGCTAGTAACGAGTTTCTTCTTAGCCGCAAGTGACCATCTCCATCAATTTACACCTAAATCTATTACCCAGAGGAGGTAGCCTGATGACACAACCCATCATTGCGCTTCACCACGTCACCAAGCGTTACGGTGACGCGACTATTTTAAAGAATATTGACCTTACGCTAGAGTCCGGCAAATTTTACACACTACTCGGACCGTCAGGCTGCGGTAAAACGACCATTTTACGGACTATCGCTGGCTTTACCGATGCAACCACGGGGGACGTTCTGTTCGCTGGTAAGCGCATCAACGACGTCCCCGCCAACAAGCGCAACGTCAACACCGTCTTCCAAGACTATGCACTCTTCCCGCACTTAACCGTAGCGGAAAACGTTGCCTTTGGCCTGACCCTTAAAAAGACACCAAAAAAAGAAATCACCACCCGCGTCGCCAACGCCCTCAAACTGGTCCGACTCGCTGACTATGGCGACCGGGAGATCAGTGCGTTGTCTGGGGGGCAACAACAGCGAATTGCCATTGCCAGGGCCATTGTCATGCAGCCAAAAGTCTTGCTACTCGATGAACCCCTTTCCGCGTTGGACGCCAAGTTGCGCCGTGAAATGCAATATGAATTGCGTGACCTGCAGCAACGACTCGGGATTACCTTCCTGTTCGTGACCCATGACCAGGAAGAAGCCCTCGCTATGAGCGACGAGATTTTCGTCATGAACCAGGGGGAGGTCCTTCAGAGTGGCACGCCCGTCGACATTTACGATGAGCCTATCAATCATTTTGTTGCGGACTTCATTGGTGAGAGCAATATTTTGCCCGGTAAAATGCTAGACGACTTCCAAGTGACCTTTGGTGGTCGCCAATTCGAATGTGCCGATGCCGGAATTCCAGCGAACGAGGCCGTAGAAATCGTGATTCGCCCTGAGGACCTGACACTGACCGAGCCAACTAACGCTAAGCTGATTGTGACCATCGACACTCAGCTTTTCCGTGGTGACTATTACGAAATTGCGGCGACCGACGACCTCGGTAACGACTGGCTGATTCATTCCGTCAACCCGGCCGAAGACGGTCAGAGTGTCGGCATCACCTTCCGGCCACAGGACCTCCACGTCATGCGTTTCGGCGAAAAAGAAGCCGAATTCGATGCCCGCCTAGAAACCTACGAGGGGGAGGAGGATGAGAGCAGTGACGAAACGTAAAACTTGGCTGTATTTCATCCCCTATGGCCTGTGGCTGGCACTATTTGTCATCGCCCCGGTCGCGTTGATCATTTACCAATCATTCTTTGACCTCGGTCACCATTTCACGTTGGGGAACTACAGCACTTATTTTCAATCAGCAACCTATCTTAAAATGACGCTGAATTCCGTGTGGTACGCGTTTTTAATCACCCTCTTCACCGGGCTCATCAGCTACCCCACCGCCTATTTCTTGCATCAGCTCAAACACCGCCAATTCTGGTTACTACTGGTCATTTTGCCCACTTGGATCAACATTTTGCTCAAGGCCTACGCCTTCATCGGTATTTTCAGTCAGGCCGGTCTCGCCAACCAATTCTTGACCTTCATTGGCATTGGCCCACAACAGATTCTGTTCACTAACGCCAGCTTCATTTTTGTAGCGACTTACATTCAGATTCCCTTTATGATTCTGCCAATCTACAACGCGATCGACGATTTGAATCCGGCCTTTGTCAATGCTAGTCGCGACCTTGGTGCCAGCAACTGGCAGACATTCCGTCGGGTTATTTTTCCCTTAACGCTCCCCGGGGTCAAGGCCGGTGTGCAAGCCGTCTTCATCCCCTCGCTCTCTCTCTTCATGTTGACCCGCCTGATTGGCGGCAATAAGGTCATCACCCTGGGGACCGCGATTGAGGAACACTTCTTGACTACCATGAACTGGGGGATGGGCTCCACGATTGGCGTCATCCTGATTGTCGCAATGATCATCGTCATGACGCTGACTGGTGACCAGAAACCGAAGGGAGGCGCCCCACGATGAGTAAAAAATTAGCTAACCTTTATCTGATTTTAGTCTTTGCCGTGCTGTACGCCCCCATCGTCTTTCTAATTGTCTACTCCTTTAGTCAGGGGGAGACGATGACCAACTATCACGGTTTCACGTGGCGGCATTACCAGACGCTGTTCAGTGACGCGCGGATGCTGGCCATCGTTGCTAACACGCTGCTAGTCGCCTTATTGTCATCATTGATTGCCACCTTGATTGGCACGTTGGGAGCGCTGGGAATCAACCGCACGACTAAACGCGTCACGCGCGAGTCTCTCCTGACGCTTAACAACGTGCTGATGGTCTCACCCGACGTCATCATTGGGGCTAGCTTCCTGATTTTCTTCACGATGCTCAAAATTCCGCTGGGATTTGGATCGGTTCTGATGAGCCACATTGCCTTCGAAATTCCCATCGTGGTACTGATGGTGCTCCCCCGTCTGCGGGAGATGTCATCCGCCATGCTAGACGCCGCGGAAGATCTGGGGGCGACGACCCGTCAGCTCCTGACGCAGGTCATTATTCCTTTTATCTCGCCCGGAATTTTCGCGGGCTTTTTCATGGCACTGACCTACTCACTAGATGATTTCGCAGTCACCTTCTTCGTCACCGGGAACGGCTTTTCTACGCTGTCCGTTGAAATTTATTCGCGGGCACGCCAAGGCATCAACCTGGAGATCAACGCGCTGTCCGGTGTCATGTTCCTCTTCTCTCTATTACTGGTCGGCGGCTACTATTGGATACAACAGGCCAGCCAGAAACGTAAACACCGTAAACGGGAGGTGGCCTCATGAAACGTTTGCTTAGCTTAATCTTGGGCCTACTCACCGTCTGTGGACTCTTGGCCTACGCCAGTCAGTCGCTGGAAAAGTCCAGTGGGAGCACTGGCAGTAAGGTTCTCAACCTGTACAACTGGGGCGACTACATTGACCCCAACCTCCTGACCAAATTTCAAAAGGAAACGGGCTACCACGTGAACGTCGAGACCTTCGACAGCAACGAAGCCATGTACACCAAAATCAATCAGGGGGGGACCCACTACGATTTAGCCGTACCAAGTGAATACATGGTCTCGAAAATGAAACGTGCCCACCTGTTACAGCCACTAGATAAGAGCCGGCTGACCGGTTGGGGGAATTTTGACCAACAATTTCTCAATCAATCGTTCGACCGTGGCAACCGTTATTCCATGCCTTACTTCTGGGGCACGCTGGGAATCGTGTACAACGATAAGATGGTCAAAGCCAGTGAGGTCCAGCACTGGGACGACTTATGGTCACCGAAGTTCCGTGACAAGGTCATGCTGATTGACTCGGCCCGAGATATCATGGGCATGTCACTGGTCACGTTGCACAAGTCAATGAACACAACCAATCCCCAGACCTTACTGGCCGCCGAAAAACGTCTGAACAAACTAGCTCCCAACGTAAAAGCCGTGGTTGCTGACGAAATTAAGATGTACATGATCCAAGATGAGGCACCATTAGCCGTGGATTGGTCGGGGGAAGCAGCAGAAATGCTGGCCAACAACAGCCACCTCCACTACGTCGTGCCAAGCGAGGGCAGTAACTTGTGGTTCGACAATCTGGTCATCCCCAAGACGGCCCAACACTACAACGCCATCTATGCCTTCTTAAACTTTATGAGCGAACCGAAGAACGCCGCCCAAAATGCGGAATACATCGGTTACGCGACACCAAACAAGAAAGCTAAGGCGCTGCTACCTAAATCGATTCGTGATGACCGAGAATTCTATCCGGATCAGAAGACCATCGATCACTTGCAGGTCTATCGTGACTTGTCACCGAATATCGTCGAACTGTACAACGACCGCTATCTGGAATTCAAGATGCACCACTAGGCTAGCGGAAATCTGTATGCCTACGGCTTCTGCGGACTACGCCTGCTACAGGGGCGGTTCATCCTAACACCGCCGGCTATGATTGTGCATTACCCTAGCACACGTTGAATTTCTCGTGTACCGTATGCTTTCAATTCAGCCTGCAGTCATATCACTAATCATTGTAAAATAAAATGGCACTGACATCATCTGATTTTCAGAGATTGTCAGTGCCATTTTTAAGTGTAACTAGTGATACTGATCGCGCTCCGGCTCTGATTGTGTACGTCAATTTCAATCTTCAGTTGTAAGTAAAAAGGAGCCGAGCGTTACGCCGCGACTCCTTCGTATCACTTGATTTTCAAACGCCTATCCAAAGCTCCCGGAAATGTAATCCTGAGTTGCCGGGATTTGAGGATTACTGAACATTGTCGCAGTTGGCGTGTACTCCATCACGTGACCGAGATGGAAGAACGCACACTGGCTGCTGACCCGTGCGGCTTGTTGCATGTTGTGAGTCACGATGATAATTGAATACTTCTTTTGTAATTCCAACAGTGTTTCTTCAACCTTCACCGTTGAAATGGGGTCTAACGCGCTACAAGGTTCGTCTAGAAGTAAAACGTCAGGTTCCATGGCAATCGAACGCGCAATGCATAGACGCTGTTGTTGCCCCCCAGATAACGCCAAGGCACTCTTATCCAAGCTATCCTTGACCTCATCCCATAGGGCCGCCCCCTTTAAACTCGTTTCGACCCGTTCTTCTAATTCCGCTTTGCCCTTAAAACCATTTGCCTTCAATGCGTACACAATGTTTTCGCGAATCGACTTGGCAAATGGGTTTGGTCGTTGAAAAACCATTCCGATGTGGCGTCGAATCTCGTAAATGTTCACATTGGGCTCATTGATATCGACACCGTGATACCAGATTTTCCCAGTCACGGTAGCGATATTGTCATTCATCCGATTCAAAGAACGCAGATAGGTCGACTTCCCGGAACCAGACGCGCCGATCAATGCGGTAATCTGATTCTTAGGAAAACCTAGGTCAGCATCGTGCATCGCATGGTTCGCGCCATAAAAGACCTGCAAGTTTTCCGTTCGCATCGCTAAAGATACGTTGTCGGGGAAGGTCTGCACGGCAGTTTTTTCAAATGAATATTGTTTTAACATAGCAGCTCCTCCTTACTTGCTGGCCGTGACGCGCCGATAGAGAAAGTTTCCCAATACTCGGGCACCTAAGTTGAATAACAACACAGCAATAATCAGTACGGCTGAGGCAGCGGCAGACAACTGCGCCGCATTGCTCGCCAATCCTTCCGTGTTGACCTTCCAAATATGAACAGCCAACGTTTCAGCAGGCCGGAAGGGATTCAGCGGACTCGCCGGATCCATCGGATTCCAGTCTGAGAAGTTCGTGACTGGGGCACTTTGACCGGCCGTGTAGATTAAGGCAGCCGCTTCACCAAAGACCCGACCAGCACTCAACACGATTCCCGTCACAATTCCTGGTAACGCGACCGGCAGGATAATTCCGATTTCAGTCTTCCACTTGGACAAACCCAGTGACAGTCCGGCTTCCCGTTGGTCACGGGGAACAGCACTCAGCGACTCTTCAATATTCCGCGTCAACAGTGGTAAGTTGAAGAACGTCAACGCAATCGCTCCAGAGATAACAGAGAAACCAATTTTGAACTTCACCACGAACAGCAGGAACCCAAATAGTCCCACCACCACGGATGGCAATGAACTCAGAACTTCAATAGCAGAACGAATCAAGCTCGTCCGCCAGTTGTCCTTGGCGTACTCTGCCAAATAGATTCCCGCACCCAAGGAAATGGGAATGGAAATCAACATTGTCAGAACTAATAGGTAAAAGGAATTAAACAGTTGCACCCCAATACCACCAGCACCACTAAAAGCATCGGTCGTTCCCGTTAGGAATGACCAGCTCACGTGAGGTAATCCCGAAATTAAGATGTAGGCCAATAAGAAGACCAGGATACCAACCACCGCGGCCACAATCAAATCAATGATGACCGTCGCGATAAAATCTGTACGTTTAGCGCCCATTCTTTAATTGCCCCCTCTTAGCGATGAATCGAACTAGTGCGTTGAAGAATAATGACATGAGTAACAGAATCAACGCTAAGGACCACAGGGCGTTGTTTGGCAACGTACCATCAATGGTATCCCCAATGCCAGTCGTTAACTGACTAGTCAGAGTTGAGGCTGGTGAGATCAGGTTTTTAGGCATAATTGCCGCGTTTCCAATGACCATTTGTACGGCCAAGGCTTCACCGAAAGCTCGCGCCATCCCAAAGATAACAGCGGTCAAGATCCCGGGTGTCGCAGAACGTAAGATCACTCGTGAAACGGTTTGCCACCGTGTTGCTCCTAAAGCTAATGAAGCTTCCTTATAATGCCGCGGAACGGCGCGTAAACTATCGACCGTCATCGTGGTAATCGTTGGTAAAACCATGACGAAAAGGACGAAGGTTGCGGAAATAATTCCGAATCCAGAACCCCCAACTAAATGCCGCATAAATGGTACAACTACGGCTAGACCGATAAATCCGTAAACGACTGAAGGAATCCCCACCAGCAGTTCAATGACGGGTTGTAGCAGTTTACGCCCTTTGTTGGGTGAAATTTCCGTCATAAAGATGGCAGTTCCAACCGCAAACGGTGTCGCCACAATAGCAGCGGCGAAGGTAACAGCAAACGATCCAACAATCATCGGTAAAGCACCGATTTGGCCTTGATCAGGTGCCCAGTTAGTCCCAGATAGGAACTTCCACAGACTCACATGGTTCTGGGTGAATGTGGCAATCCCCTTTGATGTAATGAACCAGAGCATAGACGCCACCACCAAGATAATCACGCCGATACAGAGATAACTGATGCCGCGCCCCATCCAATCTTCACGGGTTGCGCGAGTTGCCCGGTGCAGGCGGGCATCCCATTCGTCGTGGGATTGGGCGTCTTGCTTTTTCAGTTGAAAATTGGTTTGTTCCATAAGTTGACTCCCCCTTAAAAAAAGATGAAGGCGCTACAACCGCACCTCCACCCATGTGACAAACGACTATTTTTAAAAATTAGTTTTGCGTAACGGTACCTTTAGCATCCTTAGCGACCTTCATGTCGTGAATACTGATGTAACCCATGTCCTTAACCAAGCTGTCTTGAACCGTCTTGGAGTCCATGTACTTCAGGAAGGCAGTCGTTGCCTTGTCAGGCGTGCCCTTAGTGTACATGTGTTCGTAAGACCAGATCTTCCACTTGTTCGTTTCAACGTTGTTGTCCGTTGGCGTTACATTATCGATGGAAACGGCTTGGAGCTTGTTCGTGAAGTAAGAGAAAGCTAAGTAACTTACTGCACCTGGTGTAGAACCCACAATCTTTTGAACAGCACCGTTAGAATCTTGTTCTTGAGACTTCACAGCGTCAGTACCTTTCAGTACGGCGTTTTCAAATGTTGCCCGTGTCCCACTACCTTGGGCCCGGTTGATGATGACGATCTTCTGGTCCTTACCACCGACTTCTTTCCAGTTAGTGATCTTACCCGTAAAGATTTGCTTTAATTGCGCCATCTTCAGGTTCTTGATACCGGTATCCTTGTTGACAACTGGGGCCATTCCCACAACGGCTACCTTGTGATCCGTTAACTTGTCAGCCTTGATACCGTCTTTTTCTTCAGCGAAAATGTCAGAGTCCCCGATAGAAACGGCACCAGCTTGAACTTGACTCAACCCAGTCCCGGAACCGCCACCTTGAACCGTTAAAGTCACCTTGCTGTTCTTAGCGGTGAAGTTGGCGCCGGCCTTTGCTGCCAATGGTTGTAAGGCAGTCGAGCCAACCGCTGTCACCTTGCCGGATAGTGCTTCGCTACTACTGCCTTTGCTACTGGATGAGCTCGTGGCCTTGCCACAACCCACTAATAGTAAACTAAGTGCTGCAATCCCCATTGCTAACTTTGATCCCTTATTCATCTCTGTCACTCCATGTCTTTTTTTAAGTATAGTAGAACCACCACTTCGTAAGCTAAGCATCTTCGTGGTGCCTCCCCTTAACTTACAACCTTGATTCTAAGCGATGAATATATATTCTTCGTCGCATTCGTGTAAATTTTCGGTAAATGTTGCCGGATTTCTGATTTATTTTTGATATTCCAGGTAGTTAACCCCCAAACACGATTGTTCCAACAACTATGGGGGATTAATTGCGTCTTACCCAGTAAATGACTAGAATTAAGATTGAGAGGTGACCAGAAGTGGCAAATAAGAATGAACGCGCAGAACGACACGCTATTATCGTTGATATGAATGATTTTCTCATGGATTATGCAGCCGAAAAATTGGGGAAACAACCAAATTTGGCCCAGAAGGTTGCAACGGCAGCTAAAACCGATTTGACAGGCCTAGATCGCTTATTTAAGGACGACGGTGCTGGGCGTCGGACCAAGTATCTCGACTTAGCGGCAGGTTTTTTACGCGACGAAGCAGATGCTGACGAAGGCGACCAGAAGCACGACTTCACAGCTGACAGCGAAGCGCTGGGATCTGAAGCCATCGCCTATCTGGCTAGCCACACGCAGGACTTCGATCGTTGGGAAGAATCCTAACCTCGTTAGCATTACTCTAATTGAAACCAAAATAAATACGAGAGAAAATTTCCAATCGCCATTGCGGTGACCCGAAATCTTCTCTCGTATTTTTAGCTGTGGGCCATCATAACTTGCCATGTTAAAATGAACCCCGCTTGTCGTTACTGCCACTGCCATAAATCGGCTTTCATATTTGTCGCAATGATTTGCGCCAACAGATCGATAAATTGGTCCGGCATATACTTGGTCGTATCCAAGCTTGTGGCCTTGCCATTGACCTCGGTGATGATCAATCCCTCGTGTGCCAACGTCAGACCGTACTTGGGGGCAATCTGACACAGTCGTGCTACTTTCGCTTCGTCCAAATGTGGTGACTCCCTTCACACAATCTAAACCGAGCTTAGCGAATCCCTTACCGTTCGTCAAGTGAGACCCAACTAAAGAAATACTAAGCTTAGAGACATAACAGTTGTCCGGCGGGATGCTCTTGTGCCCTCTATTTACTACAGTGGTAGTAAAGACAGGCTGTGGGCTCTTGAGGTCCTTGAGGCCGAACTAAAAAATAGCCGCTTCCCTGGTTTTAATTAATGCATTCAAAATATTTAGGTTCTTGAAACCGAATTTTGAAAACTAGTTTATTAAAATTATTGTGAAAACTTCGGAAGAATTGGTGTAGTGATAGGAACAATCGTATAATTATTGGAATTGATATCAGTCAGAATAGGACCGGCATCGCAGTTTACCCCGGGAGAACTGAAAAATCCCAAGTCAGCTAATGATTCGGCCGTTTTAGTCTGGTCTCTGATGGAATACACTAATGAGTTTCTGCAACTACGGGCTAAATGGAGTAGACATGCTAATCGTCACGAAAGCTATATTGAAGCCATTGTTAATAACACGCTAGCCTATTCCCTTGAACACGTGCTGGTCAAGATGTTCATTTAACTTCACTTATTACCACAAGTTCAGCTATATATCCTTTCAAACTACCCTTCCAATTACACTTACCAAAACTGCCAGCATCCACTAATAACACCGTACAGATTACGTACTCAAGGAGGGGGACGATGCACAAAACTAGCATGTTCCACTAACATAGATTATAATGTCTTAAGGTAAAACAGTAAGACGTAAGATATCATTACCTTTTAAACGCGGTATTAAATAAAGGAGGTAATTGTCATGATGGAAAAAAAGAGTCAAAATCTTACCGGAAAAACGTTTGAAGTTAAAATATCTACTAAAGGACAAATCGTTATTCCGGCTGATATTCGGAAAAAAATTGATTTATCAGAAGGCAGCACTCTCCAACTGTCCCTAAACGAAAATGACGAAATCAAGATTCAAAAAGCACCTACTGCACTGGATTGGGCCAACTTAGTTACCGAAGGCCCCATCGAGCAAGTAGTATTCAACAATGACGGCACTATCAATTCCACTAAGTCACCAACCTTTGCATCCTGGATGGATGACGATGAATAACGATACCCAGTTTCATCTCATGGATATAGTGGTTGCTGCTGTTCCCTATGATGATGGGAAGACTTTTAAAACACGACCAGCACTTCTGGTAATGATTGATAGGCAGCAGTCGACTGTCTACAAGATTACGTCTAAGTACGAGAATAAGTCAGAAGACATCAAACGGTTTTATTACCCTATCAAGTTTTGGCGCGAAGCGGGTCTAGATAAAATGTCATATGTAGATGTACACACAGCATATGCATTAGCAACTGAGTATATGCTTCAAAACTCACCTATCGGTAAATTCTCCAAGCCCGATCAGATCGAATTATTTAAATTTGTTAAGCGCGTTCGAAATAACCAGGACTAACTAGTTCCCCTTTAGTTTATAACTTTAGGGGGATTTTTTTTAATAAAAAAAGAGTTAGGAATTGACCTAGCCCTCTATCATTTCTCTTTAATAACAAAATTGATCCTTTGCCAACTGCTGATGAATCGCGGCTGCTAATTGTGCTTCATCTGGGCCATCCGCAACCACTTGAATGAATTTACCGCCATACTTAGATAGCTGGGCCACTTCATGTTGGAGTTGCGGGTTGAGCTCGACGTCGCGAACCTTGATCGTTGCCGTACTTGTGTAGCGCGAACAGATTTGCTTTAGAGCGGCTGCTTCGTCAACTGGGGGCGTTACTTCATATAAAGGAAAGCCAATCGTTTTCATCGTGATCACCTCTGGTTCTATTGTAAGCGATTACATGGCTGGTGCCAATACTTTTCTAAAAAATTCACAAGAAATAATTCGAGCCGAACGCGCGTTCAAACTTCGCCCAATCTATGGTATGATACCGATTGTGCGAAACAAACGGTGTGTATCAGATACCACACCGTGGGGACACCCGCAGTCTTCCTCATAGTTGGCACCTGTTGTTTATCAGTAAGTGTTATTCAAACGCTACCTACGCCGAAAACTAACCGGTTACTGAATCAACCTACCTTCTACCGCAATATTTGGGCCACCACATGACACAATTGACATCATCTCTGTCATAACCTTTATCGTAGCAGCGCACAATCATAGCCGGAGGCGGCCATTTGCAAACAACAGAACTTAGAAAGTGAGGCGACGCATGATGACCATTAAATTAGGTGTCCGGGAGTTGGTGGAGTTCACCTTACGAACTGGGGACCTCAGCAGCACATCCGGTAGTCAAAACACGGCACTACTCGGTGCGCAGATTCACCGTCGCCTACAGAAGCAACGCGGTGCCGACTATCAAAAGGAATACTATCTCGACAAAGCGCTCACACTAAATAACAACGACTATCTCCTTCATGGCCGCGCCGATGGGGTCACACTGACCGCGGACGGTGCTAGCATCGAAGAGATCAAGACTTCAGAGACCGTCTTCGACCAGCTTAGCGACAACACCCTAACCCTGTACTGGGGGCAGGTCAAAATTTACGCTTATCTTTTAATGGCGAAAGAAGCTGATTTCGACGCCGTGACCCTCACACTGACCTACTTCCAGACCAACACCGAAACCACCACGCAAACCAATCAAACTATTACCCGTACCGAAGCGAAAGATTTCTTCGACAAGGTCATTACCGAGTACGTCACTTGGCTTAAATTTCGTTCCGACCTCCGCGACCGACGTGATCCAACGATTAAGCAACTCACCTTTCCCTTCGACCACTACCGCCCCGGCCAACGGGAGCTGGCAGTGGCCGTCTACAAGACCATTCTTACCAGTAAACGGCTCTTTGCCGAGGCACCGACCGGA
The DNA here is from genome assembly GCF_003946335.1 of Levilactobacillus fujinensis. Classification (GTDB taxonomy): domain Bacteria; phylum Bacillota; class Bacilli; order Lactobacillales; family Lactobacillaceae; genus Levilactobacillus; species Levilactobacillus fujinensis. The sequence continues at coordinate 3,926 of NZ_RHNX01000024.1, read as the reverse complement.
ACTGGGAAGACGATTTCCACCCTTTTTCCTACCATTAAGGCTGTCGGTGAAGGTGTCATTCAACGAATTTTCTACCTAACTGCCAAGCAAAGTACCCGCCGTGTCGCCGAGGAAGCCATTACCCTCATGGCCGGTCAGGGACTCAAGCTTAAGAGTATCACGCTCACCGCCAAGGCAAAAATCGTCTTTCCCGAAGAGGCCGACCTGTTACCCGAAGAGAACCCTTATATGCTTGGCTATTACGACCGGCTCAAACCGGCGTTGCTGGACTTAATTGAAAACAACGACCAACTCACGCGACCAGTTATCGAAGACTACGCGCGCAAACACACGCTGGATCCGTTTGAATTTCAACTCGACGCTAGTCTTTTTTGTGATGTCATCATTGGCGATTACAACTACCTGTTCGACCCGCAAGTCCACTTGCAACGCTTCTTTGCGACCGAGGACCCAGACAACTTCTTCCTGATCGACGAAGCCCACAACCTGGTCAGTCGCTCGCGAGATATGTATTCTGCAGCCATCAGCAGCCAACCACTCGACCATTTGGTTGAAGTGAGTCGCGACCTACCACAGGCTAGTAAAAAATTACATCGCCGCCTGACCGACCTACGCGCCACCTTTGACGATGTCTGTGCGCCACTGCTTGCGGACGGTCGCACGGACAGCACATTTCTCACGCCACCCGAAAACTTTGAACATGACCTCGGTCGCCTGGTCGAAGCCATTCATGATTGGCTGGTCGACCAACCGCAGACACCTTTTACCCAGGCCATTCTCGATTACTATTTCACCGCCATCAGCTATCAGCGGATCGGAGAATATTACGACGACACCTATCGTATGCGCTTAGAAATCGACGACGGTAATATCATGATAAAGGAACTCTGCTTGGACCCCAGCGCCTTTCTCGCCGACAGTCTGGCCCTCGGCCATGGTGCCGTTCTGTTCTCAGCGACCCTCTCTCCCATGGACTACTACCAAACGGTGTTGGGTGGCGATCAGGAGAGTCTGGCCTACCGCCTCGATTCTCCCTTTGAACCGCGCCATCAAGAGATTCTAGTCACGACCTATATCCAAACGACTTATAAGCAGCGCGATGCCAACCTCGCCAACATTCTGCTGGCCATTAAGACGTTGGTCGACGGCAAAACCGGGAACTACCTAATTTTTCTGCCGTCCTACCACTACCTTCTCGATGTCAGTCAGGCCTTTGCCATGGCCTATCCGTACATTCAGACCGTTAGCCAGCAAGCACAAATGGCCGAAGCGGACCGGACAGCATTTCTAGCCAACTTTCAGTCTAACCCGGACACAACACTGGTGGGGTTCGCCCTGCTTGGTGGCATCTTCGCTGAAGGCATCGACTTGAAGGCCGACAGACTGATTGGTGTTGGCATCGTCAGCGTCGGTCTGCCAGGCATCAATCCCGAGACTGATCTGATTCGCGATTATTTTGACCAAGACGCACACAACGGCTTCGCGTATGCCTACCAACTACCGGGACTGAACAATGTCTTTCAGGCAGCCGGCCGGTTGATTCGTGGCTCTCACGATGTGGGCATCATTTTACTGATGGATCAACGCTTCGCTAGTCCGCGTTACACACAGCTCTATCCCCGTCACTGGCAGCACTTCCGCCGCATCTACCGGCCGGAACAGCTGCCGACTGCCGTTCAGAACTTTTGGCACCAGGAGGTCTCACAATGAAGACAAAATTAACATTGGCCATGGAAGCCACCCTCTATGCCTACTGCCGCGAAGCCGGAGCTTTTGCCGTCGAGGAGGTCACCATGCCAGATGACGCTGGCATCGTCGACACTTTAAGCTACCAGGAATTAGCAGATAAGACGATTGAATGGCGCTGCTACGAATTAAAGGTCACCAAGAGCGACTTTCACTCCAAGGCCAAGCTCTCCTTTGTCGGTCACTACAACTACTTTGTCCTACCCCTAAAGTTATATCAAGCGGTTGCCGCCGAGATTCCTGCACATATCGGCGTGTTGATCTACCGTCCATTTGACCCAGAGATGTTGGCCACGGCGACTGAGGCGCCCACTACGCCGGGGTATTTGACAGTCACGCGACCCCCACGCCGCCAAGACTTACAGGTTCCCGAATCGGAACTAACCACCCGCTTCATCGCTTCGCAGGCCAGAGAAGTCGGTAAAGCTAAGCAAATGGCGACCGGTCTCAAACAGTACAGTACCGAACGCTTGTATCAAGAGTTGAAGAAACGCCATCAACACTATGATGTCTACGACCCTGATGCTAATTTCTACGACCAATTCATCGATGACACCCAATCTGCGGCGGTCACGGCCCTTCAGAGCGAAATCGATGCACTCAACCTAGAACGCCACGAGCTTCAAGACCAACTTAAGGAGCGCCGCCCATGATCTATTTTCCTTACTTTCGTGGTCGCCAATATGACCTGCTGGCACTGAAAAACATTGCCCAACAACACATTCTTCCTCGAAATATTATTCCGATTATTGAGCCCGTTCGCGACATTCGCACGCTCCCCCAAACCGTAGCGGCCTTCGTGGAATACAACCAGCCACTTGTCATTATTGCTAATCCGACCGTCAGTGATTATGCACTGACGCAGCAGAAACTCTATGACTGGCAACCGTATGTGAAAAATTCTAACCTCATCATTGGTCACATTTTGACGCCGACTACCATTCCTAGTGACTTGCAGCCTTCGCCCACGCAACAAACACTGCTGATAGCCCGACAGTACGACGAACTTGTCGCCGCCAAGCACGCTGGCTGGCTGGCCGATCCGACCTACCTTTTAGTGCCACCGGAGGCTCGGATTCGTCAGCTACTCACGCGACCAACCGGTAGTCTTTTCGACCACGCCTGGATTCCTGAGCACGACCGCAGCTATGCTGACATTGAAGATGGTTTTTTCAGTGAGGACTGGCAAGCCGCCATCCTTGACGGCTATTCCAGTGTCAGCGATTACACAATTGGCGGCGCCCACTACAGCGAACACGGCTACCCGTCCCGTGCAGTCACCCTGCACCTGACTTACTTTGCCGGTGATCAGTTGCGGATTCACCGCTTTGTGTCCGATGACCGTGACGATTATCGTCATCCCAAGGAAAAATTCTTCCAAGCAGTGGCAAAATTAGCGGCGTGGTTGCCAGAACAGTCAGCGGCGATTCAGACACCAGCAGCACTGGCTTTGGCCGCATACCACGACACACAGCACTTTCCGGGGCTAGGCATCGTCAAACGGCTCAGCCTGGAGCACCATTTGCTGACAATGGCGGCTTACTTTAAAGAACATTATCCTTGTTAAAACCTAGATACAGCAAGAGATTCCCACACCCTAACTGCCGGCAATTATGCTCGTTGTGGGACCGTTTTGGCTAAGGTGCAGGCTTCATACACTTCGCCTACCCCTTGTGCTATACTGAAATTCATTGGGGGAAGGGGAACCACAGCATGAAACTTAATCGCAAGCTCATTTTTCACTGGTTGGGCTATAACCGTGTCACCAAGCATTACTCGAAGTGGTGCCGCTTTTTGACTTACTTATTCTGGCCGATTGCCGCACTGGAAGCCATTGCATGGTTCGTTGGGGGCAACCTTTGGTGGACAATTCTAGTCAATGGACTAGCGGCTATTTATCTTTTAATTAGCCTCCCATCATTTGTCGTCGACACCATTCGGATCGCTTATCATGAGGATAAAAAAGGTCAGCGTGGCGCATAAGGTGGTTGGTTTGCAAACATTAACATGATAGCAGGGACTGTGCCTGGTACTGGCCGCATTTTGCTGTCAGGTTAAGCGCACAAACTGCCTTATGGCGCACCATAGTGACGTAAATAAAAGGGTTCTATGATATTTGGTGTTGATAGAGAAATCTGTCGACGCCATTTTCTGTATAATAAAAGGGGCACACTGCCCCA
>NZ_RHNX01000023.1 GCF_003946335.1 Levilactobacillus fujinensis | reverse complement strand
ACCCCAGTCGAGTATTGTCAGAAGATGCTAGTTGCCTAGGTTAGAAAAGTGTCTAACATTTTGCTTGCACTTCAAAACGCCGACTAACATTGTCGACACGGCTAGCTGCATCCCTGGCCGCCTCCGGTTTTGATTGTGCGCGTCAACTCCAATCACTGAATCCCAAGTGGCGGCTAAAGTTTAAGCATAATTCAACAGCGTTCCTAGCGACATGATCCATGTTACTCAGACTAACTACATCTGCCGGCCGGTAAGGCGATGGTTGGACAACATTGCCTAATTTTAGACCCAGTGTCGTTGTGACAACAGTCATAATGAGTGTTTTGGGACTTTCAACCTTCAGAGACAATAAAAAAAGGTCAGGACCTTTGTCCCAACCCTCATAAACTCGAATTGATTTGTCAGAAATTAGAATTTAATGGAATGCCATGTTCAACAGCAGCACAATCAGTATCCCGACGATGGAAATCACGGTTTCCAGTACCGTCCAAATGCTCAGCGTTTGCTTAACAGTTAAATCAAAATATTCTCTAAACATCCAGAACCCAGCATCGTTTACGTGAGATGCGGCCAAGGAACCAGCACCAATGGCAAGAACCATTAGGGCAGGGTCAACGCCGGACTGTGCCATCAATGGGGCCACAATTCCGGCAGCGGTCAAAGCGGAAACAGTTGCGGAACCCAAGGCAATCCGGAGAACCACAGCGACCAACCACCCTAAGATCAGTGGAGACATGTTGGAGTCGATGAAGAGCTTAGCAACTTCTTTACCAACACCACCGTCGATGAGGACTTGTTTGAAGGCGCCACCACCACCGATAACTAACAGCAGCATCGCGATTGACTTGACGGCATTTTCCAAAGTAGCCATGATGTCTGCAGTCTTCCGATTCCGCCCCCAGCCCATGGTAAACATGGCAACGAGTAATGAAATCAACATCGCAATGGCGGGATCACCAATCAAGGCAACGATTTGGTCTAACAGTGAGGCGTTCTTAGTTGGTGTTGCCCCACCATCGACCGTCATCTTGTAGATGGTCGTGATGGCCATCAAGATAACGGGGAAGAGGGAAGTCAGAACGGACAGACCAAAGCTAGGTGCTTCGGAAGGCTTGAAGGTCTTAACTTCACCCAATGAAGATAAGTTTCCTTTACGTTCAAATGCGGCCGGCGCAAATTTCTGCGCAAGTTTCGTGAACATGGGTCCGGCAACGATAGCTGCAGGAATCGCAACAACTAAACCAAACAGAAGCACCTTCCCATCATTAGCGCCCAGGACTTGTGCAATGGCAACAGGTGCCGGGTGAGGTGGCAAGAAGCCATGGGTAACGGACAAAGCAGCCGCCATGGAAATCCCCAAGTAAAGAATTGGGACTTCAGCTTCAACGGCAATGGCGAAGACGATAGGGATCAACAGAACCATCCCAACTTCGAAGAACAAAGCAATCCCGAGAATGAATGATGCTAACATAATGGCTAATTGCAAACGTTGTTTCCCGAATTTATCAATCAGTGTCGTCGCAATAACGTAGGCCCCACCGGCATCGGCAACTAACCGACCCAGCATGGCACCGAATCCAAAGACTAAGGATAGTTCGCCAAGTTGGCTCCCAATCCCAGCCTCAATCGTCGTGGCAATCTTGGTTAGGTCCATCCCTAACAGCATGGCTGTCAGAACGGAGGTAAGAATCAGGGAAACGAAAGTATTGATCTTGAATTTGATAATGAGGACCAATAAGAAGATAACCCCAATTAAAAGTGCTATAAGCTCCATTTTAAGTAAGCCCTTTCATTGAATGAATTTTGAAAAGCCAGTGTGAAAACACTGGCTTCTCAATGTGATTAAACACATTGTACTTGATTCCTAAAGATTTGTATACGATTTAGTTTCAAAATCCCTAAATTTAACGGGTTAGTTTTCTGAAAGTACTAAGTCCACAGAACTATTTCTTGTCTGATTTGTGAACGTACTTACGCTGATAGTCAGCGATGTTCTTGTATTCAGACTGTAACTGTCGACTTAAGCGAATGTAGATTGGCACCAAGGCCCGGTATGCGGGGAAGGTTTCTGGATTAGGGTGGTGAACGTTAGCCACACCGATGAAGTTCTTCACGGCGGACAAGTCATCGATCATCCCTAAAGCATACATGCCTAACGTGGCAGCACCCAGAGCAGTTCCTTCGGGACTCTCTGGAATCGTAACGTCTTGTTCGAAGATGTCGGCTAACATCTGCCGCCAAAGCGCAGAGCGGGCGAACCCGCCGGTTGCTTGGATGCTAGATGGCTTACCAACGACTTCTTCGAGGGCCAACATCACGGTGTACAGGTTGTAGACGATTCCTTCAAGTGCGGCACGAACCATGTGGGCCCGTGAATGGGTCCGGGTCAAACCGAAGAAGGAACCACGAGCATTGGCGTCCCAGATTGGGGCCCGTTCGCCACCTAAGAATGGGTGGAAAATGAGACCGTCGGAACCAGCAGGAATCTTGGCTGCAATCTCAGTTAAGAGGTCGTAGGAGTCAATTTGCATTTGTTCCGCCGTCAGCTTTTCGGGAGCGAAGAGTTGGTCACGGACCCAACGAAAGACAATTCCACCGTTGTTGACCGGTCCACCAACGACCCAATGATCTTTAGACAGGTAGTAGCAGAAGACCCGGCCCTTAGGATCAATCTTCGGCTTGTCGGTAACGACTCGGACGGCACCGGAAGTCCCAATAGTGACAGCAACGACACCAGGATCGATGGCGTTGACACCCAGGTTGGCCAGGGGACCATCGGAGGCACCCATGATAAATGGCGTTTGGGGGTCGATGCCGATTACACCGGCATAGTCGGTCTTCATCCCAGTAATCTGATCAGTCGTATCAACTAGCTTAGGCAATTGGTCACGGGTAATCCCAGCGACTTCGAGGGCTTGGTCATCCCAGTCCATGCTGAAGATGTTGAACAGCCCAGTTGCGTTGGCAATTGAGTAGTCTTCTTGTAAGACACCAAACAACTTGTAAATAACGTATTCCTTGATACCAACGAACCAACGTGCTTGGTTGAACAGGTCTGGTTGTTCATTACGTAGCCAGATTAATTTGCTCAATGGCGTCATTGGATGAATTGGTGTCCCGGTCTTTTCGTAAAGTTGTTTGCCGACGCCATTTTCGCGCAGTTCATCCGCGTATTTAACAGCTCGGTTGTCGGCCCAAGTGATTGCACGGGTCAAAGGCTTATGATCATCATCTAATAAGATCAAGCTGTGCATGGCAGCAGAGAAAGAAACGCCGTGTAACGTGCCGTTCTTCAAGTCTGCTTTGCGCATTACCGTGGTCATCCCATCGATAATGGCGGAGAAGATTTCATCTGGATCTTCTTCAGCCATGTCGGGCACATCTTGATAGAGGGGATACAGGTTGTTTGAATAGCCTTGCATCTTACCCGCAGTATCGTAAAGTACGGTCTTGACACTGGTTGTCCCAATATCGACCCCAATCATGTAGTCCATAATGCTCTTCCTTTCATGTTACAAGTTACAAGTGGTTTCGTTTAAAGGCTTACTTGTCAGCCTTGTCCATGGCGTGACCACCAAAACCGTTACGTAAAGCAGAAACGACTTTACCGGTGAAGGTGTCATCTTGCATAGAACGGTAACGCATCATTAATGACAAAGCGATAACTGGTGTTGGGACGTGGCTGTCCAAACCTTCTTGAACAGTCCATTGACCTTCACCAGAAGCGTGCATACGACCAGCAATCTTGTCTAACTCTGGGTCGTCAGCGAAGGCTTCTTCGGCAAGTTCCATGAGCCAACCGCGGATAACTGAACCGTGACTCCAAACCTTAGCAACGGCTTCGTTGTCGTAGTCAAAGTCGGAAGCTTCGAGAACTTCGAAACCTTCGGCGATGGCTTGCATTTCACCGTATTCGATCCCGTTGTGGACCATCTTCAAGTAGTGACCGGAACCGGCCTTACCAGTGTAAAGGTAACCATCGGCTTCAGAAATGTCTTCGTATAATGGACGAATCGTTTCGAAGGCTTCTTTACTGTCGCCACCGATCATGAAGTTCCCGTGTGAACGAGCGCCTTCCATACCACCTGAAGTACCACAGTCGAAGAAGTCGATGCCCTTAGCTTTGAGGATTTCATTGTGACGCAGTGAATCCTTGTAGTAGGAGTTCCCACCATCGATTAAAATGTCGCCCTTACTCAGCAAGTTGCTCAATGATTCAATTGTTGCATCAGTAGGCTTGCCGGCAGGTACCATTACCCAAACAATCTTTGGAGAAGGCAACTTAGCAACCATTTCTTCCAAACTGTTGGCACCTTCAGCACCAGCAGCAACAGCTTTGTCAACAAAGTCCTTGTTTAAGTCAAAGCCGACAACTTCGTGCTTGTGGTCCATTGCGTTTTCTGCAAGGCTAAGCCCCATTTTACCTAATCCAATCAATCCGAGTTTCATGAAATTAATCTCCTTTGCAAGATGCGAAATTTTTCTGACAGGGAATATTATATGTAAAAAAGTTTCACATTTCAAGTCATATGATGTAAAATGTTTACAAAAGCTAAAATAAATTGAAATTTAATCTGGAGAAAGGGGGCGGCGACCATCGCACGCTCAACAACGGGGAAGATTCGCGGAACGTATGATCAGTTGTCCCGCACAGAAAAAAAGGTGGCCCAGCTGGCTTTAGACAATCCGGCACTGGTCAGTGAAATGACGATCAAGGAGCTCGCTAGCGCAACCGGGGTGTCTACAGCGACCATTTCAAGGTTCGTTAAACGGATGAACTACGCTAACTACCGGGAGTTTACCATGGCATTGGCGCATACGGCAACCGAGGAGACTCCACAACAACCTAGTTCGTTTCCAGAACTTGCTGAAGGGGATTCACTGGCAACGATTGCGAACAAAACTTTCGGATTTTCTATTAGTTCTTTGCGGGCTACTAATGAAGCTTTGAGCGAGAAAGATCTTGCTCGAGCAGTCTTGAAATTGATCAACTCCCGTAATGTGGCCTTCTTTGGGCTAGGCGGGTCATCTGTGGCAGCTTTGGATGGCTACCATAAGTTTATTCGAACGTCATTAAACGTCATGTATCATCCGGATTATGACATTCAGTTGATGCAAGCCGCTAAAATGACTGATGCCGATTGCGCGATTGTGATTTCCCATTCAGGTCGGAATCGTGAAACACTACATATTGTTAAGGAGCTTCAGCACAGTGGCGTGACAATTATTGCAATTACTAGTTACAGTGGATCTCCGCTAGCCCAGGCCGCAGATGTGACTTTTCTTTCATTAACGGATGAAGTGAAGTACCGTTCGGAAGGCATGTATTCGTTGATTTCACAGTTGACAATCCTCGACAGTCTTTTTATGATGACTATCTTGCGCATTTCTTCACGGACTGACAAGGTCATGACACGGGTCCGCGACGTAATCGAACAGACCCGCCACGAATCCTAATCGGCATGGTATAATGGAAATATTCCGCTATCCGGAGAATGTTGGATGGCAAGCTAGATTAGGGGAACGGTGATCGACGGTGAAACGACGCGACTATCAACCAATATATGAGAACACCTTCCGCCGGCACCATCGACGTCGATGGTGGGCTTTATGCGCTTTCGTCATTGTTTTGCTGGTGGCTGGTTTTGGCTGGTTTCAGTGGCAGGCGCACCAGAAACAACAATTAGCCAATTATCCGGTCCGGGGGGTCATCGTAAATCAAGATAGCGGTTATCTTGATTTTCAGCAGCTGGCCAAGCATCATCAGTTTGTTTACTTGCAAGCAACTTCTGGAGCAACTTATACGGACGATGATTTTAGCGACAACTATTCACGGTCACAGGGGGCCGACATTAAAGTCGGCGTCGTGCATACGTTTAGTTTTACGACGACAGCACAGCATCAGTTCGACCATGTCGTTGAGACGGTTGGGACAAATTCTGGGTCGCTGCCAATTGCCATCAACGTGAGCTACTATGGCGACTATAACAGTGGAAACACGACGATGGCGGCTCAGGGACAGAAGCTAAAGCGACTGGTTACCTTGCTGCAGCAGCACTACCAGCAGGGAATTGTCATCTTGGCTAATCGTCAGGTGTTAAACCAATTCGTCAAACCGGTTTTGCCGCAGCAAGACTACTGGATTGCTGGTGGTCACTTGGTTGGTCATGCGGCTCAGATTCGCTTCATCGAGTACGATCCCAACGCGTCAATCACTCAGAACGGTCAGGAACATGCAGTGGCCGTCTCTGTGTTTAACGGCACCCACCAAAGTTGGTCGAAATATTCGGAATAATTTAATAAATGTAAATGAGGAGAGTGGGACATCAGGCGGTTAGTTTGCGAGCATTAACGTGATAGCAGGGATTATGCCCGATTCTGGCATAGCTTTTGCTATCGGAGTAAGCGCAATAAACTACCTTGTGTCCCACGTTTCGGCACCATAGGGGCGTAAATAAAAGTTGCTTCTTTCAGAATCTAATAATTCTGAAAGAAGCAACTTTTTGAGTTATGTCCCACACGCTTCCTACCTCTAGTCAAGTTGATGTGGCTGAAGCATGAGTTAAAAGGACAATTTAGTCCAATCAGCGCCTTACCAGTCGGTAGATATGGGCTAGAGAACGGTGCGAACACAGGTTGAAGTCTCGAAATTTCCGAGCCTGAGCCCATATCCGCCTTTTATTCCATTCTTCATTTTTGCATGATTGTGAGTTGAAATTTTTGATTGCGCTGTAAGTCGGAGCACAATCATTCAAATTACGCTCAAAATAAAAAAGTTAGAGCATAAGACCCTAACTAATCGTTCTTGTCAGTCAGTGGCTTGACGGCGTAAGTGCAGTCGTCGGCTTCATCGAAGAAAGAAATTGGTTGGCGCTCGTTGGCGTGAATCGTCAAGTGATAGCCAAATTTATCTTGAAATGTCAGCTGTTGCTCGTTAAGGTCTTGAACCCGCACCTGTAACGGATGATCATCGATCTGCACGTCAAGATTAGGACTGATTGCTAACCGGTGACGCCGTTGATTGTGGGGGTCAACAAACTGCCACGTGCCCACATAGAATAGCGGTGACTCGCTTGGCTGTGGCTGTTTCTTTTTCCGTAACGAAAAGCCGCCCGTTAAGCCAGCGACGAGTGAAATGCCAAATAGTGCGATTTCCCGACCTTTCACCGGTAATCCCTCCCTTGAATAGATTTCCACCTTCAATATACCATTTTTAGCTGCGAATGCCTTAACAATTACCCCGGTTTAGCGGAAAATTAATTCTAGAGCTATCGCGACGCCGGTGTGACTGTTAAAATAGAAAAAGACAACTGGTTTTGTGGTTGGTTAGGTTAGTAACTGAAGATTGCAGATTCCAAAACACCGGTTATGACCGTTGTAACAGCGATATTGGGACGAAATTAGGGAATTTAGATCAATCATTGACTTATCAGTCACCAGATATAAGCTGGAACGGGGTGCCCCCAATTCGAGGCCTCGAAAATGTCGAGTCGCCAAGCTTGTTTTTCTATGTAAGCTCGTTGGGAAACCCCGCACTGATCAATGGATGAACTTAAGAAACGTTTATTAAAACAATAATCAATTCTGGAGGGATTATGATGATTCGAATTGGAACGGTAGGAACTAACTGGATTACACAACAATTAGTTGAGGCGTTGGCTTTATCTCAGCAGTTCACGCTAGCGGGCATCTATTCGCGCCACCCGGAGACAGCGGCAGCATTTGCTACCAAGAATCATGCGGAAACTGGCTACACAGATTACAATGAGATGTTGACGCAGGCCAACCTAGACGTCGTGTACATTGCCTCACCAAATAGTCTGCATTTTAACCAAGCCATGGCTGCAATTGCTGAAGATATTTCGGTCATCGTTGAAAAGCCAGCATTCAGCAATCAACGTGAAATGATCGCCTTTAAGGCGGCATTGGCAAAGCATCCAGGTGTGAGATTCTTTGAAGCGGCACGGCACGTGCACACGCCAAATTTCAAGGCAATTGAAACGGCGTTATCAGGATTACCGACCATTCAGGGAGCCAATTTTACCTACATGAAGTATTCTTCACGCTATGACAAGGTTTTAGCGGGCGAGCGGCCAAATATCTTTACTCGAGAATTTTCTGCGGGTGCCTTACAGGATGTTGGGGTTTACCCTATCTACGTGGCGGTGGCCTTGTTTGGTCAGCCAAGTCATGTCGAGCTTTTCCCCACGCTAGTTGAGACTGGTGCGGACGGTAAGGGTATTGCAGTTCTCCGGTACGGCGACTTCGATGTGACCGTCAGCTTTGGGAAGACCAGTAATGCGTACGGCCTTTCTGAAATCTACGGTTTGAAAGAAACCATCACCATTGATAGCGCTGGTGAACTGACGCACGTCGAACAACGTGCTGCGGATGGGCAGGCAAAGGATTTGAGTCAAGGCGACTTGGCCAACCCAATGCTACCAGAGGTCATGGACTTTGCACGGGTCTTAAAGGCCCCAACTGAGCCGCAAAACGCGCGCGACTATCAACGCTGGTTACAGTGGAGTTTGACTGTCAATCAGGTACTTTACAGCTTGCGTGTCTCAGCTAACCTGAGCTTTCCAGCCGATGCGCACTAACAGAAAGGAAACTGTATGTTAAAACAATTTGAAGCTCATTTTAAAGATTTGGGCTACACGGAACAAACGGCCATTCAAGCCGCAGTTTACGAACCAATGGTCGGTGATCACAATGTCTTGGGGTTAGCCCCAACGGGTTCTGGTAAGACCGTAGCGTTTACTTTACCGGCACTAGCGAATCTTTTACCCGGTGATGGGACCCAATTGATCGTATTGGAACCTTCACAGGAATTAGCGATTCAAACTAGCCGAGTCATGCGTGACTGGGCCAAATTATTAGATTTACAGGTGCTTGCCCTAACTGGTGGTGCCAACGTTAAGCGGCAAACGGAGCGGCTGAAAAAGCGGCCAGAAGTCATCGTCGGGACACCCGGTCGGGTCCTAAACCTAGTGAGTGACCGGAAATTGAAGCTCCATTTAGTTTCCTTACTCATCATTGATGAAGCCGACGACTTATTAACGGGTGATACGTTAGACACGGTTCGGTCGATTGCGCAGGCCGCACCGGCGGAAGTGCAGTTGGGCTTCTTCTCAGCCACTGACACGCCAATTTTACACGAACTCGATCAGTGGTTTGGCCAGACTGTGGAACGCATTGACGTTCGGCAACAAGACCAGACGCAGGGAGTCGTTCGTCACGGCCTACTCGAGGTTGGGATGGGCAAACGGAATCAAATGTTAAAGCGGATGTTGGCCATGCCAAATTTCCGGGCGTTGGTCTTCTTCAAGCAGGCGAACACCTTACGACAAACGGCAACGCGTTTTTATCACGAACACATGTCAGCGGCCAGTTTAACCAGCGACCTGCGACAAGTGCAACGGGAAAAGGCGTTACAGGACTTTCGCTTGGGTCGCATTCGGTTGTTATTGACCACCGATGTTGCGGCACGGGGATTGGATATTCCCAAGTTACCAGCCGTGATCAACTATGATTTACCTAGTTCGGTTAACGAATACGTTCACCGGGTCGGCCGGACGGGACGGATGGGTGAGCCGGGTCAGGTTATCAGTTTAGGTGATGACCATGACCTGCGAGACCTGAAGAAAATGTTGAAGGACACGGACTATGAATTAGTTCCCGTCTATTTCAGCGGGCGGACGTTAACGACGGAGCGACCAACGGCACCAGTTAAAGCGCCAGTGGCAACGCAAGCCCCGAGTCAAGAAGGTGTACCGGTAATTTCGAAGAAGGATGACGCAACGGTGCCAGTAGCGATGCAACCGACGGATCAGCCAGCTGCGAAGAAGGCCGCCAAGCCGGTTAAGGACGTTGTCAGCAATCCTAGTAAGAAAAAGAAACATAAAAATCGGCACACTAAAAACAAGGGAATGCGAAAGAAGTGGCGGGACCACGACGAACAGAATCAGAAGTAGTCCTTTACAATTTGAAAGATCCGTGTGAAAATTAGTAGCGGATCTTTTTATGGCCCTATAGCACAACTGGATAGGGCACTCGCCTCCTAAGCGAATGATCCCGGTTCGAGTCCGGGTGGGGCCAATTTTATATGATTTATTCGGTTGAAAAGAGTCTGGGAAACCTCCCAGGCTCTTTTGTTAGTCAATTTTACATGCCCGAAACGTGCGTCAAAAGAGTAGTCGGTGGTGGTCAGGGATGACGTCAACCGTAAAAAAGCCTGAACTTTAGGCGGAAGTGTTCCCACAGCAGGTGTAACCTTTATCAGCTACAGGTCGAAAAGCTTTTAGTCAATCCAACTTTGAAATGTGTCTTTCCAGTATTCAGCTCCCCAATGGAATCGTTTTCCGTTATAATGAAAGTAGTCAAATAAGTGAGGAGGAGTTTCTTAATGGATAACACAGAATCAATGAATCCAAAGAAGTTTACCCGTATCCTAGTTGGGGTGGATGATTCACCTGATGCCCAATTGGCTTTTCGTTATGCGATGAACCGGGCAAAATTTGATGATGCCGACTTGGTCATCTGTTCGATTTTGGAATCGGACAACATGAACATTTATCAGGCGTTGAGTAAGGATTACGTGCATGGACAGCGTGCCGACATGCAGCATCACCTGCAGCAGTACCAAAAGTTGGCCGAACGTTTCGGCATCAATAAGGTTAAGATTATTATTGGTGAGGGGGACCCTGGTGAGACCATTGTTAAAAAGATTATTCCAGAAGTTAAGCCAGACTTATTAGTCGTTGGGTCACTGTCACAATCAGGTGTTCGTAAATATTTTGGGAGCCAGGCGGCCTACATGGCAAAATATTCTCCAATTTCCGTAATGATTGTCCGTTAGCGGTTTCACAACGATTTGACGAACTTATATGAAAATAATGTTCAATTGGCCACTTGCAAGTTGAAAATATTTTTCATACAATGGTTCTTATGCGAGTTGCTAGTTTTGCTACGGCAGGCAAGATTAGTTAGAATCAGCATAAGAAAAGAGAGAATAAGAATGCAGTTCGTGATTTTGTTGTTGGGTATTTTACTATTGCTCTTCTTGATTATCCGAGTGAAGTTAAATACCTTCGTTTCGCTGATTGCTACGTCTATTTTAGTAGCACTTGGTTTAGGCATGAACCCCGCAAACATTGCGGATTCCATCAAAAACGGGATCGGTAGCTCCATGGGCGAACTGATTATCGTCTTTGGCTTTGGAGCGATGATTGGCCGGTTGGTTTCTGACGCCGGTGGATCGTACCGAATTGCCCGGACCTTGATCAGTATCTTTGGGAAGAAACGGTTGCAGGTGGCCATTGTGGTGGCATCCTTCTTAATCGGGATCTCCCTGTTGTTTGAAGTGGGACTGGTTTTGGTGACACCAATCGTGTTCGCGGTTGCTCTGGAAGCCGAAGTACCTTTCCTCTATCTGGGAATCTCAATGGCGGCCGCACTGTCGGCTACACAAGGATTCCTGCCACCCCAACCCTCCCCAACCGCCGTTGCGACCGCTTTGGGCGCTAATGTCGGTGAAATGTTGATGGTCGGGGTTATCGTAGCCATTCCGTGTGTGATCGTTGCTGGTCCAATTTGGACGCGGGTCATTCGTCGGTTTAACCCAGATCTCTTTGTCATTAAGAAGTCCTTACCCGCCTTTGGTGAAGTGAAGGAATTTGACTTAAAGGAAACGCCAGGCTTTGGCTTAGCCGTTTTCACGTCATTATTTCCAGTTGTTTTCATGATCCTGGCAACGATTTATCAAATGGTCGTTAACGGGGGGACTGCGCCGAAAAATCCGCATGGTCTAGATGCCGTGATCACGATGCTGGGGAATCCAGTCATCGCCATGGTCATTGCGTTACTCTTTGCCATTTGGTCCATGGGTTTCCATCGTGGTCGGAGTATGAAGGAAATCAGTGCGACGTTGGAAGATGCCATCAAGTCGATTGCGATGCTGTTAATGGTCATCGCTGGGGGCTCTGCATTTAAGCAGGTCTTGATCGATGGTGGGGTTGGTAAAGCGGTGCAAGAGATGATGATGCATTCCAAGTTCTCACCAATTCTGTTGGCTTGGTTGATCACCGTTATTCTGCGGATCTCATTGGGGTCGGCTACGGTTTCTGGGATGACGGCTTCCGGACTGATTACGCCGTTGATGCATACGTTAGGTGCTGACCCCGTTATGATTGCTTTAGCAATTGGTGCGGGTTCCTTAGCTGCTTCTCACGTGAACGATGCTGGTTTCTGGATGTTCTCCGAGTACTTTGACCTGAGCGTCAAGCAAACGTTCCAAGTTTGGACGACGCTGGAAACGGTTATCTCGGTAGTAGGTCTGCTCATGGTCTTATTAATGAACATGATTATCCACTAATTTAGATGTTTTATTGAAATCATTAGATATTATTACGCACTAAGATTAATTTGGTGCCTAAAAATAGAGCGCTGTGTCCGTTCTCCGATTGGGAGAAGGTGCACGGCGCTCTTTATTTGGTGAGCCTTATTTTTCTTCACGGATGATAAACTTCGGTCGATGCTTGGTTTCGAGGTAGATCTTATTGATATACTGGCCGAGAATTCCCAGGCAAAAAAGCTGGATACCGCCAATCAAAAGCAAGATGACCACCAGAGACGGCCAGCCGGCAACGGCACCACCTACTGTCAGCGCCCGTACGAAGACAAAGATCATGCCAATCAATGACAGAACAAATGAAATGCCGCCGACCCAAGTTGCTAGCCGCAATGGCGCACTTGAAAAGTCGATAATGCCTTCAATCGAATACGAGAATAACTGACGCAGGTTCCAATGCGTCTTGCCAGCCGCTCGGGGCTGACTCTCATAGGTGAGGTAGGTCGTCTTGAAGCCGACCCAACTGAAGATTCCCTTAGAGAAACGGTTGAACTCTGGCAGAGACAGCACCGTGTTGACAAACTGACGCGTCATTAGCCGGTAGTCGCGGGCATTAGGCTCGATGCGGACATCGGATAGCCAGTTGATGACCCGATAAAAACTGGATGACAGAAACGCCCGAATGCGGCTTTGACCGCGGCGTTCCTTTTGAATTGTGCCCACACAGTCATAACCGTCCTGTTCAATCAAGGTGAACATTTTTGGTAAGAGCTCAGGTGGATCTTGTAAATCGACGTCCATGACTGCCACCACGTCCCCAGTCGTGGCTTGCAAGCCGGCAGCGAGCGCCGATTCCTTCCCAAAGTTTCTGGAGAAGGACCGATAATGGACCGTCTCCGAAAACTGTTGATGTAAGGCTTTCATTTCTTCAAGGGTGCGGTCATCAGAGCCGTCATCCACGAAGATATACTCCGGTGTTACCGTCGGGGTAGGGGTGTTCATAGAATCGATCACCTTGCTAACGGTTCGGTAAAACAGTGGAATTGATTCCTCCTCGTTATAGCAAGGAACGACCAGACTAATTTTTTTCATCACAGACATTCCTTTCACAACGGTACTATCTTACCGCATTTTTTGGGAGCTGGCTATTAAGTTCCCCCTATGGTCTGGATGGGATTAACGGTGCGAACACAGTTTGAATCCGTGAAAATACCGAGTCTCCAAGCTTGGTTTTCTACTGAACCAGCAGGGAAAGTTACCCATCAACTAAGCATAACGACGCGCCTGAGGCCATAGTTGCCGACCTCTCGGCTTACATGGGCATATAGATTATGTCTGTAGAAACATTATCGGTTTATACATAAACCGGATTAACTACATGGAATTCAGTGCTTGAAATTGACGGGCACAATCGGAATCGGAGCACGGCCATGGCCATTAATTTCGTAGTGGCAATCTTCACTAGCACAAGAGTCATGTGGACAATTTGGCTTTTAACCACTGGCTTGGTTTGCTTCTATGGATATCCTGGTGACCGTAGGAAAATAGAATTAAGTATACTTGAAATTTAGCATAACCCTCAGAAATGATAACGGGTAAAGTACCCGCCACAATTAGTTAAGGAGGTGGCCTTAGCATGCCACCAGCTATTGTTGGGGACAACTATTTAAGAACGGAAAAGCAAGCGGGGTTATTTTAGGGGATGGATCGGATAGCGTAACACTCGGCGGCGGTATCTGCTATAATTGACCTTAATTAGCATCATCATTGGAGGGAAAATTGTGACGAAACCAATTAAAGTCATGACCATTTTCGGAACACGGCCCGAGGCAATTAAGATGGCCCCGATTATTTTAGCGATGCAACAACGACCGAGTGAATTTACACCGATTACGGTTGTGACGGCGCAGCACCGCGAAATGTTAGACCAAGTGTTGGAAATTTTCCATATTACACCCGATTATGATTTGAATATTATGAAACCTAAACAGACGTTGAGTGAAATTACCACGCGGGTCTTAACGCATTTAGATAGCGTGTTGACTGAGGCCCATCCCGATATTATTTTGGTCCATGGGGATACGACCACGACCTTTGCCGCTAGTGTCAGTGCCTTTTACCACCAAACGCTGCTAGGTCACGTGGAGGCTGGTTTACGGACCTGGGATAAGTACTCGCCCTATCCAGAGGAAATGAACCGACAATTGACGGACATTTTAAGTGATCTATACTTTGCCCCCACGGAATTATCGCGTGCCAACCTGTTGAAGCAGGCACATCCAGACGAGCAGATCTATGTGACGGGAAATACAGCAATCGATGCCTTGAAGCAAACGGTCGATGCAAACTATCATCATGCGGTCTTGGACCAAGTGAAAGCGGGACACCGTTTGATTCTGCTGACCATGCACCGACGCGAGAATCAAGGGGCACCAATGCATGCCGTGTTACACGCTGTGCGGCAAGTGGTAGAGGCTCATCCCGACGTGGAAGTTATTTATCCCGTACACTTGAGTCCGGCTGTCCAGAGCGTAGCCCACGAGGAGCTGGATGGTATGGATCGTATTCACTTGATCGACCCACTGGATGTGGTTGATTTTCATAACCTGTCAGCCCGGAGTTACTTTATCATGACCGACTCCGGTGGTGTGCAGGAAGAAGCCCCGTCATTAAACAAACCAGTCTTGGTTTTACGGGACACCACGGAACGGCCTGAGGGGGTCGACAATGGCACCCTAAAGTTAGTTGGGACCGACCCAAAGCAAGTTACAGCGGCTATGGAAAGTTTACTGACTGATCAGGTAGCCTATGATAAAATGGCGCAAGCCAAGAACCCATATGGTGACGGGCACGCGGCGGAATATATTTTGGATGCGATTCAGAAGACAATTGGAGGCAATGCTAATGGCTGAGACGGCGTATGACCGGGCCGAAATTAAGACCACTGAACAATTATCAGAAATTATGCGAGATATTCATTTGGACGCACAGAAAAAGAACGAACGGTTTGACTATCAGATTCTTCGAAATGTTCACTTTGCCAATAAGGTAAAGAATCCCGTTACCCAGGAGATGAACGATGGGGATTCTTGGCGGGTGATGCAGATCGACAATTTGTTGGTCACCTCATTTGGCGTCATCAACGTGGAAAGCAAGTATTGGCGGGGAATGATCTTCCATGATCTATCGGAAGAGATGTTCTCGTCTAGCTTGGATGATTTTTCTGCGGTGAATTTATCCTCACGAGAGAAGGAGAAGGAAACGTCACAGATGCTCACGAATCGACTGGACCGCTTCTTCCTACCGAATTTATCCGAAGAAAATGAATCTTTAACGCAGGGATACACGATGAGCTTGGAGCAGGAGGGCCGTGGGCAACGGACGATTACCATGCACACAGGGATCAGTAATCCTGCAACCCAGGCCGAGTTATCGTCGAAGCTGTTAGTGCGCTACATTAACAGTGAAATTACGATGCACAAGCAGTTGGAAAATAAAAATGATCGAATCATCGACTTTGTGAAGCCATTGGTTTACTATAATTATTACGACCGTTACGACCATAGCAACTCGTTGGTAGTTGGGAATAAGACGAAATTGAACGCCAGTGACGCTTACAACTGCACGGCGGTTGCCAATTATGAAGACCTAAAGACCTTCATTGAGGCCTTTCGTCAGGCCAAACGGGTCCGCTTCAGCCGAAAAACACTCGAAAAAATGATTGGCACGTTAAAGTTCGCGGAGGACTACGGGTCATTTTAATATGAAAGGAGCCAGATGATCGTGACTAGTCAGTGGCGCAAACGCTTTGCCCCCATCGTGCGGGTGATTCAAACCATCGCTAAGCACTTTCAAATGGCGAATGTTTCTGACTCAGCCGTCGTCTTGGCCTACTATGTCTTGATGTCGCTGTTTCCGGCGTTACTGGTCTTGGCCAGTCTGCTCCCATTTCTACACATTGATACGACGTCCGTCCTCAATAGCATTGAACCAATTGTGCCTGAGAGCATTTTTACCATGTTGAAGCCGATTATCCACTCGTTTTTGAACAATAAGAGTGGGAGTGTCTTGTCCATCGGGGTAATCGTCTCCCTGTGGTCCTCATCACGGGCCGTTGCGGCGTTCCAACGGACGGTCAACGGCGCGTATGGTGTTTCCAAGCAAAATGCTCTTGTTAGTCGTGTGGTGGCATTCTTCTGGATGGTCGCACTGATTGTGTTGCTCTTCGCCCTCATGCTGTTCTTTAGTTTTGGGCAGATTGTTTTGGAACAGTTGACACCATTGCTGCATCTATCAACGCGACTGATTTCTTACGTCAATGCCATCAAATGGCCAGTGACATTTCTGGTCACGTTCTTTGTCTTGATGATTCTGTTTTACTTCGTGCCCAGTGCTAAAATTAAATGGCGCTACGTCTGGCCTGGGGCGTTAACGGCAACGTTGGGTTGGCTGTTCTTATCGCAAGCCTTCTCACTGTACGTGAAGTATTTCGTCCATAACATTGACAGTTATAAGACCATTGGAACTTTTATCGTGTTAATGTTCTGGCTGTATTTTACCGGGATGATCCTGATGTTTGGTGCCGTATTGAACGCAGCTATTCAGGAACTCTGGGAGGGGGACATTGCGGAGCAGTCTGCAATCCCACAATTACTCAAGTATCGAATTAAGAAAAAATAGGCGAACATTTTAGGCTACAGTCTTTAGCTAACGCATTAAAAAACGCACGCAGTCAACTTTGACTGCGTGCGTTGGTGACTCCAGGTAATTTCAATCCTTATTGGTTTAAACGGTTGCTTACTTTTCAGACGATTGTTTTTGAAACGTGGTGACCAGGCCCTGAGCAAATTGATCGAGTTGGTCAATTGCTTCTTGATCGGGTTCCAAATTGATTTTCACGTTGGTCGCGCCACGGGTGGCACCAGTCATTTGGAAGACGTGGTCAAAGTGGTCGACGGTGGTGTTATAGTATTCCCCGTAGAAGGTATCACCGGATCCCGCAACGCCGTAAACTTTACCGGCTAAGTCGAGTTCCTGTAGGTCTTCGTAAAAGTCCATCCCTTCATCGGGGAGGGACCCTTCGTCATAGGTGTACGCGCAAACAACGCAGATGTCGGCGCTTTCAAATTCCGCTGCATCGGTTTGCGAGATCTCCGTTTCGGTGACCTGACAACCCAGATCCTCTAATTTTTCCGTGACAATATCTGCCACATCTTCATTGTTGCCCGTAATTGTGGCAAATACTACGTGTGCCGTTGCCAATTTGACCACTCCCTTGTCAGTATGCCGTTAATTATAGCAGGTTGACCGCTTGGTGGCTAGGCGCCGTGACGACCACACACGATGTGGCTAGGGAAAAGATGATGGCTTAACTAATTACCCGTTAAGTTCAGCATCGCATCTAGAGAACTGGTAAAATAGTTGCGAAGCTTGATTGAAAGCTAGAAACGGTTTTCGTGTAAAATGCTTGCACTGTGGCTGCCAGAAGATGTGACCGTTTTGGAGAGCGCTCCGGACTAAGGAACGACCTGTCAACTAATCGTGTTGGCACAGCTAGCTACAGCTCAGGTCGCCGCTGACTTAGCGTTAGCTAGTCAGGTGAATGAGTATAAGATTGTCAGTATGGTTGATGTTCCATTCAATTTCCATTAAAAAATAACGTAAAGGATGTGACTGCATGGCTGAAATTACCATGATTGAAGCACAAAAGCGCAGTGGCCGGTTTAATATTTACGTTGACGGGCACTATGCTTTTCCAGTCAGTGAGAGCGTGCTGGTCGACTTCCGGCTCTTTAAGGGCATGGAGGTCGATAAAGACCTCGAAAGCCAATTAGCGACTGCTGATGATGTTTCTAAGGCTTATAATCGGGCACTAGATTATTTATCCAACCAGCTACGAACGGAAAAAGAAGTTCGTGATAAATTGGGAACGTTGGAGATTCCACCCGAAACGATTGATCAGACACTCGAGAAGTTGCGAGAAATGTCGCTAGTAGACGATAGTCAGTATGCAGGTAGCTATGTGCGAACTATGATGGCGACCAGTGATAAGGGACCACGCGTGATTCGACAGAACTTGCGCCAAAAGGGTGTGGGTGAGCAAGTCATCGACGACGCGCTAAAGCAATACACGCCAGCAGAACGCATGACCGTGGGGACGGCCATTGCGGAGAAACTAGCTAGACGTTATCACCGTCAGGCTTTTGGCACACAACAGCAGAAAATTCGTCAGGGACTGATGACGCGTGGATTTAACAGTGATGAAGCTGGTGCCATGTTGGCAGCATTAGAATTGACGCCAGACGTTGATGAGCAACAGGACCTGTTGGCTAAGCAGGGTGAAAAAATGTGGCACCGTTATCGCGCGTTGGCTGCATCGGAACGGGCCTACAAAACGAAGCAAGCCTTGTATCGCAAAGGTTTTAAACTCGATGATATTAGTCGTTGGCTGGCCGATTTTGGGGAATCGGATTAAAAATTAAATCAGGTAGGGGGCACCTGTTATGAAAAAAAGAGTATGGGGTACTGTCATTGCAATGGGGATGATTGTGGGCATCGCACTGGGTCTAGCTTGGTGGTTCAACAACCAAACACAGTCACAGGCAGAACAGGAGTCATCATCTAGCAGCAGTTCAGTGGTCAAGCCCAAGCCTAAGCGCGTGGTGACACCGAAGAAAAAGAAGGCGGTCACGCCTAAGTCGACAGCGGCAACGCGAGAGGTCGATGCTATTCTACGGGCTAACCGGTTCGTGGGGACGGCCCTAGTCGTTCACAAGGACAAGGTCATTTATCAAAAGGGCATGGGGTACGCGGATGCGGCGTTGCAAAAGAGAAACGGTGTGAACAGCGTCTATCAACTGGCCTCGGTTCAAAAATCTTTTACTGCTGGTTTGATTATGAAGTTGGCAGCCGAACAGAAGTTGTCTTTGGGAGACACGTTGGCGCAGTACTACCCGCAGATTACTGGGGCAAAGGACATCACGTTACGTGATATGCTGGATATGAAGAGTGGGCTCACGCTAGAGGCCTTTCCGAACAAGCTGAATTCTGAGAATGGCATGTTGAAATTTATCCTGAAGAACGTCATTAGTCGACCGAGTCAAATTGGTAAGTGGGATTACTCGCCGGTCAACTTCATGCTGTTGGCGGGAATCATCCAGCAAGTGACAGGGGAGAGTTACCGTCAGTATTTCACGGAAAATATTATCCAACCGTGGGGGCTGAAACACACGGGCTTTGTCTTCAAAATGGCGCATAGTAAGACTTACTCGCAAGGCTATCAAAATAACAACGACAATAACGTGGCAGCAGACTATACGAGTCGGTATCCAGAGTCACGGGCGTCCATGTATTATCAGTTTGGGACTGGTCAAGTCTACATGTCAGCGCATGACCTCTACGTTGGGGAGCGCAATATGTTATTAGGAAAGTTGTATCCACAAAGTGATGTCAACGTGCTGCTGACACCTGGGTCCTCGTCCATGTATGGTGGTGGTGCGTACGTTTACCCGAACTACATCCGCGTTCACGGATTGGCGTACGGTTATGAGGCTACGGCCATGTTGACTAAGAATGGTCAGGATGGGGTTATCCTGTTGACCAACTATTACCGACCCAACCAATTGGCCCAAACCGCGGCCGTCCAGATTTGGAATCTGTTGATAGCTGGGGAATTGAAATAAAGAGCGTGTGTCCAAAGACACTTAACTCAAATTAAAAACACGTGATCCAGTCACTCCCCAATGAGAGTTGATTGGATCACGTGTTTTTTAGGGCTTCGATTACTTATTAGGTCGACTGCCGTAAGCCCGTTTAGACTTGTAACCAGCTGCTAGGATCTGCCGCATGTCGACGATATGGCGTTGCTTGGTGTCTTCAGCCTTAGCACCGAATATGTAGCGGGCCCACTCCCGTTGATAGCCCACGGTCAAATCGTTAAAGAAGGCCAGCAACGTAGCATCATCAGCCAGCAGCTCGGCCACTTGGGGAATCATTGGTTCAAAGGTACTTAAAGGAGTTTGTGTCATAATTTATTCACCTCATTAGTTAATCTATTGCGTAAATATTGAAAAAATCCGAACTTCCTGTCAGGCTTAGCGGTAGTAGGATTAGACGAACAAGAGGATTGAAAGTTTCCACCCCCTTGTTATCCCTGCTGTAACGGCAATATTGAGGCTGAAGTTAGTTAGGTGGCTTAGTCCAGCCAACGCCTTAACAGCCGACAAATAGGGGCTGGAACCAGGGCAAACATAACTTGAAGCTGCGAGAATGCCAAGTCTACGGGGTGGGTTTTCTACTAAGTCAGTGGAAAGAGTCCTCACTGACAAGTCAGGGCGTTTCCGGTTTTAACGCGCAGTGTTGGCCGCCTTCAATCAAAAGCAAAGCCCGGCCCCTTTTAGCAAGCCGGGTCATACGAAGCAAGGATACAACCTATACTTTACCTTAAGTTTTGTTACAGACCTAGTACTTTGTTGAGGAATCGGTCTGAACCTATTCATTAATAGCGCCTAATCTGGTATAATATTGAGTGAATTTTTATAGTTACCCGTTACTTAGAAAGTAGGGTTTATACATGACGCGCGAAGCTAGAGGACCTAAGGAAGGCGACTTCATTACGATCAAAAGCTACAAGCACGACGGAAGTTTGCATCGAACTTGGCGCGACACTATGGTACTCAAAACAAGCGAAAACGCCCTCATCGGCGTCAATGACCACACATTGGTCACCGAAGACGATGGACGGCGGTGGGTGACTCGTGAGCCCGCAATCGTTTATTTTCATAAGCATTATTGGTTCAACATTGTTGCGATGATTCGAGACAATGGGGTCAGCTATTACTGTAATCTGGCTTCTCCCTATGTTTTGGATAAGGAAGCACTCAAGTATATTGATTATGATCTCGACGTGAAGGTCTTTCCGGATGGTGAAAAACGCCTGCTCGACGTTGACGAATATGAAGATTTCAGTCAACGGTGGCACTATGGCCCAGAAACCGACCGGATATTGAAGGCCAACGTGTTAACCCTCGTCGATTGGATTAACCATAAAAAGGGTCCCTTTTCTCAAGCCTATGTTGACCTCTGGTATCAACGGTATCAGGAGTTACTGCGGCGCTCGAATGATCAGTAAGAGTTGTCTTCCGCACCACCAGGAGCAAGTCCATTCGTGGCTGGCTCCTTTTTTTAAAATCATATGGGGGAGTAAATGACCGTATATGAAATGATGACATGCGGCTTCAGGCTGTATTCGTCCCGTTTCCAGCCCCTGTCTGCTGGCCGGTAAGGCGATGATTGGCCAATGTTGCCTAATTTTAGTCTTAGTATTGTTGCCACATCAATCATAAACTCAATTTTTAGCTGACAACCAAACAAGCCAGGTGCGGACTTATTTGGTTGTTAGGATTAATGTCAATCGCCGCTTAGTGTACGCTTAAAACGTTGCAAGCAAAGAAGGGGGAAGTGCCGATGAAATGGGTTGCCAATTCGCGCGTCATGTTCTGGTCACTGGAACTGTTGATTGTTGCTGGCTTGATTTGGGTTTGTACGCAAATTAGTTTCTTATTTTCACCGATTGGGGTGTTTCTTTCTACGATTTTTGCGCCACTGTTACTCTCAGGAGTCTTGTTCTATCTGTTGAACCCCATCGTGAAGTTACTAGAGAAGGTTCGTTGGAAAAAGTTTCACATCAACCGGACGGCGGCCGTGGCCATCGTCTTTCTCTTGTTGATCGTTCTCCTGGTTGCTGGTGGCATGTGGCTCGTGCCGCGGTTGATAACGCAGGTCTCTAACTTGATCGGTAACATTCCGGACTTCGCTAAGTCTAGTGAAGCCGTATTAGCCAAGCTGATTAACCATCCAATCTTTAAGGATATTGATTTTTCCAAGTACCTAACCCAGATTCAGAGTGCCTTTTCCAAGTATGCCGAGAGCTTCATGAGCGGTTTGACTAGTGGAATCGGCACCGTCATTGGTACTGTGACGACGGTAACCGTAACGGCTGTGACCGTTCCCGTGATGTTATTCTACATGTTAAAGGATGGCGAACGATTCATGCCGGCCGTTCGCCGGTGGTTGCCCGAGAAACATGGCGCCCAGACAGCGGAACTGTTGAGCCGAATGAACAGCACGATTGCACGTTACGTGGGTGGTCAGATTCTCGAATGCCTGTTTGTGGGGACGTTTACGGCGGTCGGCTACATGGTGATCGGTGAGAAATACGCACTGTTACTCGGCGTCTTTGCCGGTCTGTGCAACCTAATTCCTTACGTTGGCCCTTACATTGGGATTCTGCCCGCAATGATCGTGGCCTTTACCATCAGTACGAACATGGTTATCTATGTGATCATCGTGGTCGTTGTCGTTCAACAGATTGATGGCAACTTGGTTTATCCAAACATCATTGGCAAGAGCTTACAGATTCATCCCCTGACCATCATTATTATTTTGTTGGCGGCCGGAAATATTGCCGGACTATTGGGGATGATCTTAGCGGTACCGTTGTATGCTGTGGTTAAGACGGTGGTGCAGTACTTGTACAGCATTTGGCAGTTGGAACATCCAGATAAACCAACCCCCAAATTGGACTCAAATTTATCAAGAAAAGACTAACGTTTGCGGTTTGAAGTTGACGTGACCGCTGAATATGCTACTATTTAGATTGTTATTGGATTTTTTAGCGCCCCTGACTGGAAGACGGTGGGGGAAATTAACCAGATAAAGTAGGAGATTCTACATGAAAAAAGTAATTACGTACGGGACGTTTGACCTGTTACATAAAGGTCACATCCGGTTATTAAAGCGGGCTAAGGCCTTGGGTGACGATTTGACGGTTTGTGTTTCCTCCGACGAATTCAACGCCGAAAAGGGAAAGCGGGCTTACACGTCTTACGAAGATCGAAAGTACATTTTGGAAGCCATTAAATATGTGGATCACGTGATTCCCGAAACGACTTGGGACCAAAAGATTCGTGACGTCCAAGAAAACGACATCGATATCTTTGTGATGGGTGATGACTGGAAGGGCAAGTTTGACTTCTTGAAGGATTACTGTGAAGTTATTTACTTACCACGGACTGAAGGTATTTCCACGACCAAAATCAAGCACGACCTCGGCCTGTCAGAAGAAGACGACTGGAAGGAAGAAGAGTAGTGTTGGCAATGATCCTTAGTCGCAGACTAGGGATTTTTTTTAGAGCGGAGACGGAGGCAAACGCATGCAGCAACAGATTATTTTCTTAGTGACGTCCTTAGACGGGATGCACAAGCCCAATTTTTCGACCCAATTGATTAAAGCTTTACGGCAAGGCCATCGCGTGAGCGTGTTGGTTGCTATGGTGAACTTTGAAGCGGTGTGGACGGTGCGTGAGTACCTTAATCGGCTTGCTGAGAAGGAGGACCGCGTGGCAAACTTAAACCTCGTTACGTTGGCGGATCTCTTTGAAGAGGAATCCGGGTTGGCACTGACTGAAGATGAACGCCATGCTGTTGATCTAACGCAGTTTGATGAGCGCTTATTCGCTGACAACCAAGAGCAGGTCAAACGTTATTTAGATGCCGGCCACCTGGTGGCTGAACTACGGCAATTAGACGATGAAACGCCTATGGTTTTGCGTCAGTATCATAGTGACCAATTGGCCCAGGTCGATACCTATGGGTTGAATGGCCAGGTCGTTAGCGTGGCAAAGATTCAGGGTGAAGTCGCCCAGACCAGTTATCTCTTGAATAAAAAAGGGGAAGCCGTCTTGCGTTTTGTCCGTCACGAACGGCCGATTGAACAAGTCTTGAACCTAAGCACCTCATCGGCCATGATTGCGACGAAATTTGCCGACGCCAAGCTGAGTGCTGAGGCCGCTAATATGACCAAACGAGAACTCACCAAGGCTGAAGCAGCTGCAGTTGATCACACGCAAATCGTGACAACGACAGAAACTTACTATGGTGTGCTGGCGTATTCCAACTACCGCCGTTTCGATGACGTGTATGCCTTCTATCAGGCCGTCATTGGTCGGTTGTTGACCCCTGACACACGTCTTTACGTGGATTTGGCGGTCAATGCCGTCTTTTCACCACAAATGCCGAACCAGCTGATTTTTAACTACTAAGGAGTTTTTCCATCGTGCGTGCGATTTTATCTGGATTACATCATAAAAAGAATTTACAAGAACTCGAACTCGAATTGATCGACGTGCCGGAACCGTTTGACGATTTAGCGGTCACCTTCCTGGAAAAACAGACGAAGGCGTCATTGACGGTCCCGATTAGCAAGGTCGTCAGCTCAGAGGTTGTCCGGTTACGTATTAATGCCGCCGACCTGCAGTTTGCTGCGGAAGGCCAGAGCGAGTTTAGCTGGGAACTTTACTTAAATATTCAGCAACAGACTACCCGGGGCCTCATTCAGGTTGAAAGTGAATACTTGAGTGATCGGCACCAGTTCACGTTGACTAGTTACTATCAGTTAAACAGCGATGCGAATGGCATGGCGCTTTTCAATATGCATACGCAACAGGCTGAAGACGAGTTCTCAATCAATGCAATTAACTTGCAGGACGACCAATTACAGATCATTGGGCCAAGTCACATTAATAATCAGCCCATCACTAATCAACGACTGGTTTTGAAAAATGTCACGGAAGATAGTTCTGCGGAGTGGCCCATCACTAAAATGAGCCTCCACGGCTTGTTCACGGCGGCGATTCCACTATCCGATTTGGCGGCCAATACGACGCAGCAACTCTTCATTCGCTCAACCGTTGCGGATGAGGAACTCGAACAGCGCGTGGTCTTGTCGAAATCATTGGCTGGTCAAGTAACACAAGCCGTTACTGGCAATCACCGGCTGATTTTAATTGAAAAACGGTTCGACAACGGAATCCGAGTTCAAGAAATGGCAGCGCCAACCTTACCACAACGCTTAGCTGGTGTTCCGGCCAAGTTGGGAAGTGCATCTAAGCTGGTTAGCTTGCTGATGGATAAGATCAACCTGGTCTACATGCGGCGGCTATTTAAGCGCGGGCACCGGCCATTTGAACAGCCAACGCTGATTTTTGAAAGTTTTGGTGGGCGGCAAGTCAGTGATTCTCCGTATGCGATTTACCAGTTGTTTACGCAACTCTACCCCGGGTTTACTTTTATTTGGTCGATCGACCGGTCACAGAAGAGATTCTGTAAGGAAAACGGAATTCCGTTTGTTGTGCGTCGAACGGCTAAGTGGGTTCGGACGTTGGAAAAGGCTAGTTTCTGGATCAGTAATGCGCGGTTCCCTGCTTGGGTTCGCAAGCCAAATTACGTGACTTATATTCAGACTTGGCACGGGACACCGCTGAAGAAGCTGGGTCTGGACATTGAAAATGTCTCCATGCCTGGAACGACGACGGTCAAGTATCACGCCAACTTCGTCAAGGAAGCCAATCGCTGGGATGCGTTGGTTTCGCCTAACGATTACTCCACACGGATCTTCCGGTCGGCCTTTGGCTTTAACAATCAGATTCTGAAGGTTGGTTACCCCCGGAACGACGAACTGCTCAATAGTACGCCGGACGACATTGTGACCTTGAAGCAGCAATTGGGAATTCCGTTGGACAAGAAGGTCGTTTTGTACGCGCCGACTTATCGGGATAATCAGTTTGCCGAGAAGGGAAAGTATACCTTCGAACTGCCATTCTCACTGGATGAATTCCGAGAAAAATTCGGTCAGGATGCCGTGCTGGTCTTACGGATGCATTACTTGATCTCCAATGCGTTGGATATCAGTGGGTATGAAGGGGTCGTCTTTGACTTCTCCAACCATCCCAATATTTCGGATCTGTACCTGATCAGTGACATGCTGATTACGGACTATTCCTCCGTCTTCTTCGACTTTGCCTACCTCAAGCGGCCAATTCTGTTCTATCCGTACGATTACCACATGTACAAGGACGAACTGCGGGGTTTCTACCTCGACTACGAGAAGGACTTACCAGGCGAGATTGCGCATAACGAGCAGCAACTGTTAGAACAAATTGGCGAAAAGCTACAGACACCAGATATGAGCGACAACCAGAAGTTCATGGACTTCTATCGACGTTTTTGTGCGATCGACGATGGGCTGAGTTCTTTGAAAATCGTGAACTATGTGGTTCAACAGATTGAGAAGAATGGGTAGCATAAAATTATGGCACTATGGTTGGTCATACCTGGCCACCGTTAAGGCGTAAGAAATCTCAAAATTCAAGAAGCAGCTACTAATCAAAAACAGGTTTTGCCGTCGTCCCGTACTGGGAAACGGCAAAACCTGTTTATTTTGTAAGGCTGTAAGTGGTGACTTGGTGGTAGGCGTGTTGACTCACACGCTGAGCCGTTGCCGGTTGGCGGATAATGCCCGCAAAGTAACCGGTTAAGATTAGTCGATAGTTGCGGCGAACTAACTTTAAATCGGGTTGCTTTTGCGTGGTCAGTTCGTGTTGTGCCACCTGGGCGCGCTTGACCGCTATCTTGGATTGGTTCAGATGCTTGATCAGGTAAGTCACGTTCTTACTGGCCTTCTTGGACTGCGTGCTGACCGGCTGATTGGCTGTGCGACTGCTAGCCAGTGAGGCCCGCATGTTAGTGGTCAGACTGGTGGCCTCATAATACTGGTTCTTCTTCACGCGGACATGATCGTAAGTTTTAAACACCAAAACGTTCAGGAGAATTGCAATAATGACCAGTCCCGCACCACACAGGACGACGGTCATCGCGGGGCGCATCGATTGGTGGTGGCGCTTCATGACCACCAGACTAAGCAGACCACCAATTACAATTAGCGCTCCTAGACCGAACACAATTTCAATTAAAATGGCTTCAGTAGACGCCGACATAGTTTCACCCGTTTCCAAATCATCGGGTAGCCATAATGAGTCACCCGATTTAAAGTTCTATTTTATTATCATACCACGAAATGCCCCGGGTGCGAACAAACCGTGAATTGTCGACGTAGATGTGTTAAAATTTAATCGCTATGAAAAAAAGACGAAATAAATTGTAACTAAGAACAGAAACCGCTATGAGCGCTAGGATATGTTAAAATCTAAAGGTTACGTTTAAAAACGATAGAGACTGTTACTTAAACTAAAAATGAAATTTGTGAGGAAACCATATGAGTGAAAAAAATTTAGCTGACGCCGTTTCTAAGCGTCGAACGTTTGCCATCATCTCTCACCCCGATGCCGGGAAGACGACGATCACCGAACAGCTCCTGTTATTTGGGGGTGTTGTGCGTGAGGCCGGGACGGTTAAGGCGCGGAAGAGCGGCAACTTCGCCAAGTCCGACTGGATGGAAATCGAACAAAAGCGGGGAATATCCGTGA
Source organism: Levilactobacillus fujinensis (assembly GCF_003946335.1). Lineage (GTDB taxonomy): Bacteria > Bacillota > Bacilli > Lactobacillales > Lactobacillaceae > Levilactobacillus > Levilactobacillus fujinensis. The sequence goes on along the minus strand of NZ_RHNX01000023.1, from coordinate 24,414 downwards.
CGAGTTCCGTGATGCAGTTCAATTATCAGGGCAAGCGGATCAACATTTTGGATACGCCAGGCCATGAGGATTTCTCTGAAGATACGTACCGGACATTGATGGCGGTTGACTCCGCCGTCATGGTCATTGACTCCGCTAAGGGGATCGAACCTCAGACCAAGAAGCTGTTCCAAATCTGTAAGATGCGGGGCATTCCTATCTTTACGTTCATGAACAAGTTAGACCGAGATGGCCGTGATCCAATGGACCTCATCGCTGAACTGGAAGATGTCTTGGGCATTGAAGGCTACCCGATGAACTGGCCAATTGGGATGGGCAAGGAATTGAAGGGTCTCTACGACCGTTACCACCAACGTGTGGCTCTATTCCGGCCCGAAGATGAGGATCACCGTTACTTGCCATTGAATGACGATGGGGACTTAGTTGAGCCCAACGCCATTCAAGACGACGATTGGTATCGGGATGCACGTGACAACATGGAGTTGATCGGTGAAGCCGGCAACCAATTTGACGAAGCAAAAATTGCCAGCGGAGATCAAACCCCAGTGTTTTTCGGTTCAGCCTTGGCCAACTTTGGGGTACAAACGTTCCTTGAAACGTATCTCCAATATGCGCCAGAACCTGCTAGTCATCATACCGAAGAAGATATTGATGTGGCGCCAACTGATCCAGAATTCTCTGGTTTCGTTTTCAAAATTCAAGCCAACATGAACCCGAATCACCGTGACCGAATTGCCTTTGTGCGAATCTGTTCCGGCGAATTTGATCGGGGAATGGACGTTATTCAGGAGCGAACGGGCAAAAAGCTTCGGCTCTCAAACGTGACGGAATTCATGGCCGATACACGGGAAACGGTGGAAACTGCCGTTGCCGGAGATATCATCGGTTTGTACGATACTGGTAATTTCCAAATTGGGGATGCGATTTACACGGGTAAGTCCAAAATCAAGTTTGAAAAATTACCGCAATTTACGCCGGAACTCTTCGTACGGGTCGCGGCTAAAAACGTCATGAAGCAGAAGTCCTTCCACAAGGGAATCAATCAGCTGGTGCAAGAAGGGGCCGTACAACTGTACACGTCCTACTCGACCGGGGACTACATTCTTGGTGCTGTGGGTCAACTACAGTTCGAAGTCTTCCAATTCCGGATGCAAAACGAATACAATTCTGAAGTGATCATGGAACCGATGGGCAAGAAGACCGCGCGGTGGATCGATCCAGATCAGTTGGATGAACGCATGTCGTCGTCTCGAAATCTCTTGGTCAAAGACAGCCATGGCGAACCACTATTCCTATTTGAAAACCGATTTGCAGAACGCTGGTTCCAGGACAAGTATCCTGACGTTACGCTAACGTCGAAGCTATAAGCTTAAACTGAAGGTTGAAAATTCTACGATATCACTTATGACTGTTGTAATAACGAGACTGAGCCTAAAATTAGGTAATGCCGGTCAATCATCGCCTTGCTGGTTGGCAGTTATGGGCTGGAACGGGGCAAACACAACTGTAAGCTGCGAGAGTTGAGTCTTCAAGCTTAATTTTCTACTAAGCCAGTGGGAAAGTTACCGTCCTGGTAGCCGAGGTGCGGCAATTGTCATAAGAGTAAAGTGAACATTTTGATTTTCAACTTTTGTTTTTAATCTGCAGGCTTAAATTCAATTCAAAAAGGTCTCAACCCGATCGAATGACTTGGGTGAGGCCTTTTTTCGGTCAAATTTCGAATCGCTCCCGTTATTTTTTGCCTAATTATCATGTGATAGATTAAAGCATGATACGCTAATGCTGAAAAAGAGTTCTAGTCAACGTGATTAAGGGCCAATATTATTTTTGGGGCAGGAGAGGAGCGGATATCGATGAAATTGAAGGTATGGTTGGGACTATTAGTGAGTTTGGGTGTACTGAATATAGAGGCGGTCGGCCGCGCCGATGCGGACTACGACCAGGCGTTGAAAACCGCACCACAGGGGATTTCCTTGGCACAGATCTTTACGCCGGGAACCACCGCTAATAATTCTGCCACCGTGGTTACAACGACGAATCCAAACATTACGGGGACACAGGTAGCACGGATCAATAATGGCAAAAAACAATTTGGTGCGCTCTGGTCGACGAATGAGAACACGTTTGATCTCAATCAAGACCAGGCAGCCTCTATGTGGCTTTACTTCGGGAATGCCGGGAAGAAAGCGGCGGATGGCATGGCCTTTGTGTTGCAAAATGATGACCGTAAGCTTGCGGCCACGCCGACCTTTGGCAAGACGGTTTCCGGTGAAACGCTCGGCGTCTGGGGTGTCGATACCGATAAGCGGCAGACGACACCGACTAAAGTTGCGGAGTCGGCCATTCAGAATAGTTGGGCGCTGGAGTTTGATACGCATCTGAATACGTCGACAAGCTATGGCAATGCGGGCGACGCCGATTCATTTGATGTGGGGCTGAATGGTCCGCACCTAGCAACCAATTACCCAGGTGAAGCAAGCACTTACGAAATGGTGCGAGCGGTCACTTATTTCCCGATTTATAGCTCAGGCTACTACGCCACACAACGACATGAGGGCGTCATCAGTGGAGGAAATACATTCTTGGCAAACGGGACGTGGCACCATTTATCACTTGATTGGGATGCCGGCGCACAGAAAATGACGTATTTGTTTGACGATAAGGACGCTGCTACTGGTGTCGAGCTACCAGGAAATCAAGCAACGGTTGATGTGGATGTAACGAAAATCGATCCGCAGAAGACTGGGCAGGTTCGTTGGGGGTTTACGGGGGCCACCGGTGACAGCTATGAGAACAATTTAGTCGTGATGGAAGAGGTTCCCGGGTTGGTGGATGTCACCGCGCAGACTAAGCTGACCAATCAACGTACGGGTGAGGTCGTGACTGACGGCGACAACTTAAAGGGACGTGATCCTTTTCAACTGGATTATCAGCTCAGTTATGTGGCCGGAAAACAGGATTGGCAGGACGTGACCGCGCAACTAAATCTACCAGAACAACTGGACTATCAGGAGGCGTGGGTGACTTATGCCGATGGTAGTCGTCAGACGATCGACCTGCGAGAATTGGTAGACAATCAGCTCGATGTGGCGTTAAACCAGGGGTTGTCAAAGGAAAATTCGACGGCGACCATTTCTCTCATGGGAGAAACGGCAGATGTAAAATCGCCGGTGATGGTATCCGCAAGTGGGAGTACGTTTAGCGCCGTTAACGGTGTAGTCACTGCAGATACGATAGCTTTTACGATAAACCCAACGTTGGCGTTGCACTTGCTGTCTTTGTCGGGAAGCGGCACGACGGTTAAACCAAATGAAAGCGCTACGATGAAAGGGTTAGTCGTCGTTCCAGACGGTGTTGATTTAGACAACAGCGACATTCAAATTCAACCGCAACTAAATGGAACGGTATTACCCGAATTTACGATTCCAGATGATGGCGATAATAACAGCGGGCAGTTTACGGTGCAGATTCCAGCAGAGAAATTACAGGCGGGCGAAAATAGCTTGACTGTCACGGCGCGTGATCCGTATGGCAATGTCTCTAATCAGGTGAAATTTATAATCACGGTGACACGGCAGTTGACTTTCCACACGGTCGCGGAGAAGAGTTCGTTCGCCCCAACAGTCTTAACGGGGACTACGCAACGGATCAAACGGAAGGCGGATTGGCAACTAAAGGTATTAGATACCCGAGAAGCGGGCGCCAAGTGGTCGTTGCAGGTCACTGGGACCCCGTTTGTATCCACTAAGGGTCAGCAACTGACTGGTGGCGTCTATTACCATAATGGCGACGACCGGACACTCATTTCGAGCACGCCGATTGCGATTCATCAGGGTGAGGCGACGGATGAAGATCAACTAACGGATGTGGTGGATACCTGGGCAGATAACACCGGCTTACTACTTGAGGTAGGTGGCGGTACGGTTGCAGGGACGTATGAAGGGACCCTGACCTGGACATTGAATGATGTTCCGGCGTAGGGAAAAGCTTTTCTGTAAAAAATCAGAGCGGGACATAAAGCGGTTAGTTTGCGAGCATTAACGTGATAGCAGAAATTATGCCTGATTCTGACATGATTTTTGTTATTGGGTTAAGCGTAATAAACTGCCTTATGGCACACGTTTCGGCACCATAGTGGCGTAAACTGAAGGTTGAAAGTCCCGAAACACACATTATGACCGTTGTCACAACGATACTGGGTCTAAAATTAGGCAACGCTGTCCAACTATCGCCTTACCGGCCGGCAGATATGGGCTGGATCGGTGCGAACACAGCTTGAAGCCTCGAAAAGACCGAGGCTCCAAGCTTGGTTTTCTACTAAGCCGGCAGGGAACCCACCTGCTGACTAAGTAGAACGACGCGCCTGAGCCCATATCTGCCGACCTCTCGGCTGACGTAGTTGGTTTGAGGCAACGTGGATTATGCCTACAGAAGCGTTATTGTTTTACGTTTAAACCCTAACAACTACCTGGATTCAATGATTGAAATTGACGAGCACAATCAAAGCCGGAGTGCGGCTGTTTTCACTAATCTAGCCGTGATAATCCCTACTGTCGCAAGAGTAACGCAAACATTTTGGCTTTCAATCTTTAAGCGTAAATAAAAAGTTGCTCCTTTCAGAATCGTTAGACTCTGAAAGAAGCAACTTTTTGAGTTATGTCCCAGCCACATTTTTAAGTTGGTTTGAATGAGATTGAAAATTGAAGGTTACAAAGCACCTAGTATGACTGTTATAGTAACGATACCGTGACAAAAGTTAGGCATCCTAATCTCGCCATCGCCTTAGCGGTTGGCAGATAGGGACTAAGCTTTAACACCAGTTAAACTGTCAGCCTTAGCTTGTGCAGCTTGAGCTAAAATATTGAGATAGTTGAATGGCCGGTCGAAGTTAGGCTGGAATAGCATGTCGACCATAGCTAAATCGTCAATCGTGTTTTCGTTTTGGATGCAAACGGAAAGGGTGTTGGCGGATTGGGACACGTCGTATTTGCTCATCAATGCGCCTCCTAAAATCCGCCGGGTGGTTGGATCAAAGACCAGTGACATCAGGACGGGTTCCGTGGTTGGCATGAACTCTGGCCGGTAGTTGTCCTTGACGATAACTTGTTCGGCGTTGATGCCTTGTTGCTGAGCGGCAGCCAGGGTCAATCCGGTCGAGACAATGGTCCTGCCGTACAGGGCTAAGCCAGAAGAGGATTGTGTACCCATGTACTTAGTGGTTGGTTTAACCAAGTTTTTGCCCACTAGAATACCTTGCCGAACGGCGTTGGTTGCCAACGGAATGTAGGCGTTTTTGTGCGTTGGGTTATAGTGAACGGCGGCACTGTCACCAGCTGCAAAGATGTCGGGGTTGGATGACCGCATGTAATCATCCGTAATGATAGCGCCGTTCTTGGCCATATCGACTTTGCCCTTGAGTAGTGCCGTGTTTGGCCGGAAGCCAATGCACAGAATGGCAAGGTCAGTTTCGTAGTGTCCCTTGTCGGTCGTAATCGTTAAGGCGTCACCACTTTGGTCAAAACTTTGAACGGTTTCACCCATGGCCAATTTGACACCGTTATCACGGTAGTCTTGTTCAATCACATCCGTGAATTCGGCATCAAAGTATTTTGGCATGACCCGATCCATAGCATCGATCAACGTCACGTCGTGGCCAGTTGTAGAGTAGGCTTCGGCCAGTTCAGCGCCGATATAGCCAGCGCCAATGACTGTGATACGCTTGGCACCCTTGGCTTCTTCAATCAGCGTTTGGGCGTGATTCCAGTTTTTGCAGAGCTTGACCTTATCGCCATCGATACCAGGAATCTTGGGGATGATGGGCCAAGAACCAGAAGTCATGACGAGTTTATCGTAGGATTTCGTTACTTGTTCATGAGTAGACAAGTCCGCAACCGTGACCGTCTTTTGGTCAGGGTCGACTGCCAAGACGTTGTGCCCCATTTGAACGTCGGCGCCAAGACGCTTTAATTCCTCAGGACTGGAGTAGAAGAGACCTTGGGGGTCAGCAACTTTGCCACCGAGATAAAGGGCGATCCCACAAGATAGGAACGAGATATTATCATTCTTTTCATAGACGGTGACCTCGGCGTCTGGATGTTCTGCTAAGATTTGTTTAATGGCAAAGGTCCCTGCGTGTGTACAACCAACAACTGTAACTTTCATGGTGTAGCCTCCCAAAACAAGTTTTTAACACATGCTGATGTTTTCACAAATATGAACATGTGAAAAACATCTTAATTGATTACAACTCTATTTTACACAACCTCAGTGGAATGTCAACACATTCGTGAAAGTGTTACCATTGGCCACTGGCTAGGCCAATAGCCTCGGACTAGTGTTTGCAGGCTGAAAGGGGTACACTAATGTTTATAGTCTCTGTACACGGGACGGTTCGTTCATTTTGTTCAGGTCAAAATCTACCTTCGCAAAATAGGGTGAGGGGGATACTGATTAAATGATGAAGCGGACCATTAGCAGATGAATCAATTAAGGAGTGGTTTTAGTTATGAAAGCAGCAAAACACTTATCCGCTTGCACGACCGTTTTAGTCGGCAAGCTAGCAACAGTCGATGGCTCGACCCTCATCGCTAGAAATGACGATACCTTCTTACCCTTGACCCCACAACGGTTCTATGTTCATCCGGCGGAACATGACCAGCCAGAACGGACCTGGACTTCGAATCAAAACGGGTTCACGGCGCCAATTCCTAGCGACGGGTACCGCTACTCAGCAACCCCCAACGTGGAAGTCGACAAGGAAGGCGTTTATGCCGAAAGTGGCTTTAACGAAAAGAACGTGGCGATGAGTGCTACCGAAAGTGTTTATGGTAATCCTGATGCTCTGGCCTTTGACCCGCTAGTTGCTAATGGTCTGGCCGAAGACTCACTTCAAACGATGGTTTTACCATATATTAACTCCGCCCGTGATGGGGTTCGTTACCTGGGTAACTTGATCAAACAATATGGTTCCCCTGAAGGCAATGGGGTGCTGTTCTCCGATCACGACGAGGTTTGGTATATGGAAATCGTCACGGGTCACCATTGGGTGGCACAGCGCATTCCAGATGACGCCTATGCGGTCGCTGCGAACCAGGTCGCCATTCAACAGGTCACGTTCGATGACCCTGACAATTTCATGTACTCCGAAGGAATTCAAGAATTTGTAACCGAAAATCACTTGAATCCCGACCAAAATGGTTGGAATTTCCGCCATATCTTTGGGACCAGTACCGAAAAGGATCGGCATTACAACACGCCACGGGTCTGGTTTGGACAACGCGTTTTGAATCCAGAAATTGAACAAGATCCCCAGTCTAGTGAATTGCCATTTATTTGCCGGACCAGTCACAAAATCAGTGTGGAAGATGTCGAATATATTTTGAGTTCCCACTATAATGAGACCAAGTACGATCCGTTAGGCCAGGGTGCCGATGCAGACCGACTGAAGTTCCGGCCAATTTCAATGAATCGGACGCAAAACTCACATGTATTGCAGATCAGAAACGATGTGCCAGCAGAAAGTTCTGCCATTTTCTGGTTGTGCTTCGGGGTACCAGCCTTCAGTCCATACGTTCCGTTCTTTGCTAACGCCACGGATACCGATGACGCTTACAGTGAAACGCCAGTTCATCTGGACGATAAGAGTGCCTACTGGATGTACCGAAAGCTGTCGATGATTGTTGAATCCCACTACCAAAACTTTATTGAGTTGGATGTGGACTATGTGACGGCGGCTAAGCAAAATCTGCGAACACACGTGGCTAACACGTTGGCCCATGCCAAGAACCTGTCCGGGAATGACCTGACGGCTTACCTGACCGATCAAAATCATAAAGTGGTTGCTGACATGCGGACCAAGACCACGAAGTTTACGAATGACTTGATTGAAAAAGGGTTAACATTATCTAAATTGACTTTTAACATGGATCGTAATCTTTAATCATCCTTTGCGGTGGATAAAAAAACTGTCCCTTCTTGCATATGACGTAAGGCATGTAAAAATAGACTTTAAATGAGAATAGCTGGCATTATCTGATAACCCAGATTGTGCGAGCTATTTTTGTTTGGCCGAATGGTTGAGAATTGTGGAATGAATTTTTATGGCGAATTTTATCGCACTAGGACTAAAGAAAACTCTAAAATACCTAGTATGACTGTTGTAACAGCAATATTGAGATCAAAACTAGGCAACATTGACCAGTCAGCACCTTACTAACCGGCAGAATCGCTGGTCGTCGCAGTTCAGCAGTACGCGCATGAATTAATTTTTTCAGTTTTCCAAGAATCTTCACAATTCTGCCACAGTCTATACAAAACTTTTAGTAATAATAAGATTATAGTAATTGATATGATAATTCATTTATACAGTGGAGGATACGAAGATGACAAGAAAAGAGATGAAAAACGTAACGTTAACGGCCCAAACGGGGTTAACGACACAACAAGCGACGGACCGGTTGGCCCAGCATGGGACGAACGAATTAGTAGCAGCTAAGAAGCCTGCGTTATGGCGACAAGTGGTTCGCCATTTGAGCGACGTGTCTTCAATGGTCCTATTGTTCGCGGTTGGTTTGGCGAGCTACATGGCGTTATTTCAGGGTGGGGGCTGGACAAAGTCAATTGTGATTGGGTCAATCCTAGTCATCAACGTGGTGATTGGCATGTACCAGGAAGCCTCAGCCGAAAAGGCGCTGGCAGCCCTGCAATCGATGAGCCTGCCTACGACAACGGTTCGGCGTGAGGATATCGCCCAAGAAATCAAGGCCAAAGATATCGTGCCGGGCGACCTGGTCTTACTTAAGGCCGGCGACCAAGTTCCGGCTGACGGTATTGTGTTGGAAAGTACAAACTTGTCGGTCGATGAAGCCGTTTTGACCGGGGAAAGCGTGCCGGTAAACAAAGAAAAGGTGACGGCTCTCGACAAGCTAGCGGACGACCAACAAGTCTTCTCCGGTACGGCGGTGACCGCTGGAACGGCCGTGATGCAGGTCATCACGACGGGGATGGCAACGGAACTGGGGCAGATTGCGGGTCTGTTGAACAAGACCAAGAAACGGGCAACGCCGTTACAGGGACGCTTAAACCGTCTTTCTGGCTGGTTGACGACGTTTGCTGTTATCGGGGGTCTGGCCATCTTCGCCCTCAGCATCTGGATGCAAAACCAGGGACTTGCGGACAGCCTCATGATCGGTATCTCATTGGCGGTGGCGGCGGTTCCAGAAACGTTACCAATTATCGTAACAATCAGTTTGGCCCACGGGGTCAAGCGGATGGCGAAGCGCAATGCCATTATGCGACGGGTAAACGCCGTAGAAACAATCGGTGGCGTCGACGTAATTGCATCCGACAAGACTGGGACGTTAACGCAAAACAAAATGACGATTACGCGTTACTGGACGCCGGGTGACCAACCGGTGGCCGCAGAAAAGATGACGCCGGCTGGCAAACAACTGATGCGTTACCTGGGCTTGGCGACGAACGCCGAGATCAAATTGACTGATGGTGAGGAAAAGACGGTTGGGGACCCAACGGAACTCGCAATCGTACGCTGGTTAGGCCAGCACGAGCTGAGTCGGGCACAGTTTGAACAACAGGCACCACGGGTAGCCGAAGATCCATTTGACTCAACGAAAAAGACGATGGCAACGATTCACCGGCTCAAGGACGGTCAGCAGTTAGTTATTGTGAAGGGGGCCTTTGATCGGCTACCCGTGACCTGGACGGCGACAGAACAAGCGGCTGCGAAGCAAGTTCATGATGAGTTTGGTCGTAACGCGCTGCGGGTCCTCTCGGTAGGTTATAAGGTGGTCGGGCCAACGGCAACTGTCGATTGGGACGCGTTAGCAACGGGGTTAACTTTTGCCGGACTGGTGGGAATTATTGACCCACCGCGGCCAGAAGTGATTCCAGCCATTCGTGAGGCTAAACGAGCGGGTATCAAGCCAGTGATGATCACGGGTGACCACATGGTGACGGCAGAGGCCATCGCCAAGGAAATCGGCTTGCTGACACCGGGACAACTGGTGATGTCTGGTGACGAATTACGGACGCTGACGGACGCAGAATTGACGGCGCAGATCGAAAACATTGCGGTCTATGCGCGGGTTTCCCCAGCAGACAAAATTCGAATCGTTCAGGCCTGGCAAAAGCTAGGCAAGACGGTGGCTATGACGGGTGATGGCGTGAACGATGCGCCAGCCTTAAAGGCGGCCGACGTGGGGATTGCCATGGGTATCACGGGGACTGAAGTTTCTAAAGGTGCCGCAGACATGATCTTAACGGATGATAACTTTGCCACAATTATTGCGGCGGTTCGTGAAGGTCGGACGGTTTACCAAAATATTTTAAAAGCAGTAGAGTTTTTAGTGGGTGTCAACTTTGCCCAGATCTTCTTGATGGTGGGAGCGGTCCTCATGGGTTGGGGTGCGCCACTATTGGCAGAACAACTTCTGTTGATCAACGTGTTAGCCGATGGAATTCCAGGCTTCTACATTAGCCGTGAGCCAGGCGAAAAGGAAGCGATGGCGCAACCACCAGTGGCCAACGATGAAAGTTTATTTGCCAGAGGGCTCGGTGGTCGCTTAGCGATTCGTGCCGTGACATTTACGGGACTCACGTTGGGAATTTACGCACTGGGCCGGTTTAGCTTATCAGCTGGTCAGGCGACGGTTGGGATGACGATGGTCTTCTTAGTTCTCGCGATGGGGTCCATGATCGACATTTACGCCATCAAAGACCGCCAGCCACTGACGCTGATGAGTCTAAAACGTAATCCCGTGTTAAATGGGGCAATGTTGTTGGCCATCGGTTTAGTTTTACTGATTGCCATGGTACCGGGAATTCAAGGTATGTTTGGTCTTGTAGCCTTGCCGGCAGTAGCTTGGCTGATTGTGATTCCAGCAGTCTTTGTGCCAACGCTAGTTCTCGAAGTTGCCAAACGCTGGCAGCAACGCGGAACACAGCAATTGATCGGCGAGTTGGACTAAGTATTTCCGCAACGAAAAGAACCGCAACTGGCTATCCCTTGGAGGAGGGAGTCAGCTGCGGTTCTTTGTTTCGTTAAAAGTGATAGGATTAAGCGGATGCGATAGGGACTAATCGGACATAATTAGCATTAATGTAGGCATCGGGGCCAATTTGATACCAGACCAATTGTTGGTCGTCCACGATGCGTCCGCGAACATCTAGTGGTTCACCATGTTCAAGTTGGCCAATGCTCTCGCCATACGGTTCTTTAAAAATCGTCACGGCGGCATGCGGGACATAGTCAACGCTGCCTAGTCGTTCAAATGGCTGGACCGACCACTGATGTCGTTGTGGTAAGGCAGTTGGAAGCGGGTGGTCACGTAAGGCAGTTTCGGTGGCCACAAGCCACTGTTCACCACCGAGGTTGTACCAAACAGTGCCATCGGTCCGAGTTACGACAACGAACAATCGCCAGAGTGAATGTGCTGGGAATTGATAGCCATAGGGTTGCCCCGCTGGCTGATCTAAAACTTGATGGTCCGTCGTAAGCAGGACGTACTGGTGGACGCGCTGGACAGTTTGCCAAGCCTCTCGACGGTAGAAATAAATGACGCGTTGGGCAAGCTGTGAAAACTGACCGCGTTGCGCACCCTGTGCTTGAAAAATGCGATAGTTGGGAACTTCCGGTGGGGTTAAGTGATAGCGCCCGTCGAGACGTCCACGGTGAATTGTCGGTAAGGTTAAAAGCTGACCGTTGTCGAAATCAATCAAATAGGTAACGACAGGTTGGCCCCATTGTCGTTGATAGGTGAGGGTCGTTAACCCATATTCGGTGATGAAATCCTGCGTAAAACCGTGCGTATGGGTCAGCACGTAACCCGGAATTTCTGGAAAGCGGAAGCGAACAGCGTGATTCAGCTGTCCCGTTAAAATTAGAGCGGGCTGCAGGGGATGATTGCTTTCATCGACGAGTCGAACCACTAGGGTAGCGGCTGGGGCAGAAACTGATGGTTTTTCTACGGCAGTCGTTACCGGTGAGACAGTAGCGGTTGGTGCTGGTTGTGGGCGGTCGGAAATGGCAGGTGTCACTTTAGACGGCGTGGGTGTTCGATGCATTGCATGTTTAGGCCCGCGCCGGGGAGTTGGCTCAATCAAGCGTCGCAACCAGTCAAAAAATGCCATTTCGTCTCACCTCCATAAGTTTCCTTTTAAAACCTAGTATACCGCATTCACTGCACCCGTGGCAGGCAATTTTGAAGTGCTAGGTACGTCAAGAGCGTTCTGCGAGAAATGTAAGGGTGATTGTTGGCGGCAATCGTACCGATTCAACCCATATTTGCCGACCGGTAAGGCAATGCCTGGACGACGTAGCCTCATTTAGTCATAAACTTTCTTCAGAAGGGACCATAAAAAAGTGGCCGCACCAACAGGCACGACCACTCAGAAAAAACTAGTTATTATCAGAATCAGGAGTTGCCTTTGACGCAGCATTAGCTTCGGTGTCGGCAGCTAAGACGATCTTACCGTCTTCAATCTTGGCTACGAGGTTCTTAACGTCCGCGTGATCAAGGTAGAAGTCGGCAATCCGGTCTTCAATCTCTTCTTGAATGACTCGTCGTAGCGGCCGCGCACCCATCGCAGGGTTGTAGCCCTTAGTGACAAGCTGTTCTTCAACGGGTTCCGTAACGTGGATGTGGAGACCTTGGCCTGCCAACATCTGGTTAACATCGCCAATCATCAAGTCAACGATCTTCATCAAGTTTTCCTTGGTGAGGGAGTTGAATTCGAGAATATCGTCAAATCGGTTCAGAAATTCTGGCTTGAAGTAGTTGGTTAAGTTACCCAGAACGGAGTGAGTCTTCCCTTCTGCGGCAGCACCAAAGCCAACGTTGGCCTCAGCGTCACCGGTACCGGCGTTACTGGTCATAATGATCAGTGTATCCTTGAAGGACACCGTACGACCCTGTGAATCGGTTAAACGACCGTCGTCAAGAATCTGTAAGAACATATTCATGACGTCGGGGTGAGCTTTTTCAATTTCGTCCAGTAAAATCAGGGTGTAAGGGTGGCGCCGAACTTGTTCGGTCAATTGGCCAGCTTCTTCATAGCCAACATAGCCAGGTGGTGACCCGATCAACTTAGAAATTGAATGCGGCTCCATGTACTCAGACATGTCAAACCGAATCATGGCTTCTTGGGAACCAAAGAGTTCGTTTGCTAATTGCTTAGCCAATTCCGTCTTCCCAACACCAGTAGGACCGACGAAGAGGAAGGAGCCAATTGGACGACCAGTGCCGTTCAAACCAATCCGATTACGGCGAATTGCGCGGGCAACCTTATCAACGGCTTCGTTTTGACCAATAACGTGACCTTCAAGATCACTAGCTAAACTCTGGAGTTGATGTTGTTCCTTAGCTTGTAATTCACCAACTGGAATGTTGGTCTTTTCTTCGACGATGTCTTGCATGTCCTTGACCGTGACTTCAGCCGATTGATTTTGATCGGCGTTTGTGGCAGACGCCTTGGATTTCTCCAATTTCGTCACCTGGTCGCGGTAGTAGGCGGCTTTTTCATAGTCTTCCTGCTTTAGGGCAGCTTGTTTCTGTGTTTCGGCCGACTTGATTTTTTCATCAATGGCCTTAGGATCAGCCACGTTGATTGTTAAATTCTTCCGTGAACCGGCCTCATCCAACAGGTCAATGGCCTTGTCAGGTAAGAAGCGGTCTTGAATGTAACGGTCAGATAACCGAACGGCAGCCTCGATGGCGTCGTCAGTGTAGTGAACGTGGTGGTAATCCTCATACTTCTTTTGAATCCCTTTCAGGATCTCAATGGCTTCATCAGCACTCGGTTCATCAACCGTAACGGGTTGGAACCGTCGAGCTAGGGCTTGGTCCTTTTCAATATCTCTGTATTCATTTAAAGTCGTGGCCCCAATCAGCTGGAAGTCACCTCGGGCTAAAGCTGGTTTTAACACATTACCAGCGTCCATACCACCCTCAGCATTACCGGCACCCATGATTTCATGGATTTCGTCAATGAACAGGATGATGTCTGGACTAGACTGAACTTCCTTCATCAGTTGTTGCATCCGTTGCTCAAATTGACCACGGATACCGGTTCCTTGAACCAGTGAAACAACATCCAACCGAATGATTTGCTTGTTTGTTAACTTCTCGGGAACGTTACCTTCAACTATCCGTTCCGCGAGTCCTTCGACGACCGCCGTCTTCCCAACACCGGCTTCCCCGATTAAAACGGGGTTGTTCTTAGTCCGGCGGTTGAGGATTTCGATGACTTGAGCCGTCTCTTTGTCCCGCCCAATGACGGGATCAATCTTACCATCCTTAGCCAACTGGGTGAGGTTCAGTCCGTACTGATTGAGCAGTCCGTTGCCGGAACCTTGATTGCCAGCTGGTTGTGTTGGTCGATTTTGCTGTGCGGCAGCTTGCCGGTAGTCACCTTGATTGGCGTTACCGTCTTGCATTGCCCGGAAAATATCATCCAGGTTGCCAAAGCCGAATGGATCTTGTGCCATACGGCCACCTCCATTTCCAGAATCGTTTTGTTGCTGCTTAAGCAGTTGGTAACAATTTTGGCATAGGTCAACTTGTTGCCGCTGCCCGTTTACACTCATATATAGGTGTATCGTTGCTTCATTGCGGTGGCAATTTTGACATAGCATCTTGTCGTCTCCTTTCTTGCCTGGATTTCTCGTGAGAGGTCCCACGTGGTCTGTCCGAAAAGGTTTGACCTTTCTTGACCATTGACCACATTATACCGCGTTCCCTTCACCGTGCAAGTATTTTGTTTGGTGATGAAAGTCCCGTGTGTCAGGGGCTCTCTAGCGAACGACTTCATTTTAGCACTCCCGCATAGAGAATGCTAAAATGACTCCCTGAAATAATCAACTTTTTTAATTTTTGGTGGGTGTCATTCTTTGGCCAGTAGATGTAGAAGATCGTGTAGGTATTTTTCGCCTTATCGGTCGGCCGGTAAGGCGAAAATTGACCGCCGCTGTCCAATTTCAGTCTCTGCATCGCTGTGACACCAGTCATAATAGATGTTTTGAGTCGTTCAATCCTTGGTTCTGATCTGAGATTAATCTCTCAGGTGAAGTTTGCTGGCGTGTTTTTAGTGAAAATCTTTTGTATAATGGGTGAGTTAGCTCACTGACGACTAGTACGATGCATGCAGCGTGACGCCATCGTGGCTGGACGTCGTTACTAGCAAAGTGTCATGAACAGTCATGAGGGGGTGAAGAGGTGGCGAAAGACTTTACGGACCTGATGAATCAGTTAAAGGATAAGAAAATTGAGAAGTTTGAAGTGACTCCGGAAGATTTTCCGGCCTTTCAAAAGGCCTTTATGTTGTTTGACACGCGGAAACGGGTGGTTGGTCAAGCCAATAAGAATGGGCAATTGATTTACCACTACGATCACGATGCCGGAAATGACGGCGAATAGGGCTATTTTGATGAAAGCGGTTCACATAGAACTTGTAATTTATCGGCTAGATTGATATTCTTAGTAGGTAGACGTTATTCGTAAAAATGGTTGTTTGGCCAATGCGCAGGTCAAGACGAATGACGTTCAGTAAGGAAATCAACCTAAGCTTAAAGGAGATCGATCAATTATGGAAAAACGCGAATTTCATGTTACAGCAGAAACTGGTATCCACGCACGTCCCGCTACTTTATTAGTACAGGCCGCAAGTAAGTTTAACTCAGAAGTTAGCTTACAGTACCAAGACAAGTCCGTTAACTTAAAGTCTATCATGGGTGTGATGTCATTAGGTGTTGGTCAAAACGCTGAAATCACGATCACAACTGATGGTGACGACGAAGCCGACGCGATGAACGCTGTTGCTGAAACTTTGAAAAAAGAGGGTTTATCTGACTAATGAGGGCGATGCTCAAGGGAATTGCCGCCAGTGATGGTGTGGTTTGCGGTCAGGCTTACCGCCTGGTTGAACCAAATCTGAACGTTGAACGACGGTCAATCACAAATCTTGATTCCGAATTAAATCGATTCCATCAGGCCCTTGAAGCAGCCGTCTCAGACATTGAGACGATTAAAACTCGTGCAACTAAAAACCTGGGCGCTGACAGTGCTCAGGTTTTTAGTGCGCACATTGCGATGCTTCAGGACCCAGAATTGATTGCGGCAGTTGAAGCAAACATTAAAGATAAACGCATCAATGCCGAGTCAGCTTTAGCGGATGTCGCGACCGGGTACGAAACCACCCTGCAGGGACTGACCGATAATCCCTACATGCAAGAACGAATTACAGACTTGCATGACGTGACGAAACGACTGACTGGTCATTTGCTAGGGATCACGTTACCCGACTTGGCCTTGGTCGATCATCCAGTTGTTGTGGTGACACACGACCTAGTTCCCAGTGATACGGTTTCCGTGAATACCAAGTACATCTTGGGATTCATTACGGACGTTGGTGGGCGGACGTCTCACTCCTCAATCTTGGCGCGAAATTTAAACCTACCAGCCGTGGTGGGTACTCAAAATGCGACCGAGCAAATTCCAGATGGCGGAACGGTGATCTTAAATGGCACACGGGGAAACGTAATTGTTCAACCAACGGTAGATGAACTGGCTGCGGCCCGTCGAGACATGCAGGAGCGGGTGGCTAATCAGCAACGGTTAGCGACATTACGGCATCACGAGACGACTTCTAAAGATGGTGTCGGGGTTATGCTGGCGGCTAATATCGGAACGGCCAGTGATTTACCGTCAGTGATAGAAAATGGTGCGGAGGCAATCGGACTCATGCGGACCGAGTTTTTGTATATGGATGCTGATCAGTTGCCAACGGAAGACGAACAGTTTAACGTTTATCGCCAAGTTGTCCAATCCATGGCACCGCGGCCGGTGGTCATTCGGACTCTCGATATTGGCGGGGATAAGCCATTGCCTTATTTAAAGACTAAGCATGAAGACAATCCCTTCATGGGTGAACGCGCCATTCGGCAGAGCTTAGCACATCAGGATATTTTTCGTAGTCAATTGCGGGCCTTGTTACGGGCCTCGGCATTTGGCCATCTACGGATCATGTTTCCTATGATTGCAACATTAGATGAGTTCCGTCAGGCCAAGGCCATTTACGATGATGAGCGGTCGAAACTTACTACCGCGCAGGTCCCAATGGGGAAAGTCAAAGTGGGAATGATGGTCGAGGTACCCGCAGCGGCCATGTTGGCCGATCGATTTGCTCAAGAGGTCGACTTCATGAGTGTGGGGACCAACGACTTGATCGGCTATACTATGGCTGCCGATCGAACCAATCAAGACGTGGCTTATCTGTACCAACCGTATCATCCGGCTATTTTGCGGCTGGTCGATCGAATTATTCACGCCGGTCACGCAGCAGGGATTCCCGTTGCCATGTGTGGTGAAATGGCTGGTGATCCAATCGCTGTGCCCCTCTTGTTAGGCATGGGTTTGGATGAATTCTCGATGAGTGCGGGTGCCGTGTTAAAGACGCGTGAGCTGATCAGTCAGCTCAACGCTCACGATCTCCAGTCGTTGGTTGAAACAGCATTGAACTCGGCTAGCACCAGTCAAGAGGTCATCACTATGGTTCAAGCGGCAGTTCCAGGCGTTCTGCAGAAGTAACCAAAAGATTGGGTTAAATAGAAATTGAATGGCACTAGGAACGGGGATGGACCTGTTGCTGGTGCTTTTTGGGTGTCTAAAATAGAGTCTGATTTTGAAAATAGAGTTATGCTATCATTTAAAACTATTGGCCCAAGAAGTGGACTATTTTTCACCAGTAGCTGGTTGTGGTTTGCAATCACCTAGCCAAACCCATATAATTGTGGTGACTGTACAAAGCGTTATTCCAGAGAACCTAGCCAAACACAGACGCAAGGGGGATTGGCAATGAACATTGGCTTATTTACAGATACCTATTTCCCTCAAGTAAGTGGGGTCGCAACGTCGATTAAGACGCTGCGAGATCAATTAGAAAAACAAGGCCATCAGGTCTATATTTTTACGACGACTGATCCGCACGTTGAACGTAACGTTTACGAGCGGAACGTCTTTCGTTTTTCAAGTATTCCATTCGTTTCGTTTACGGAACGACGGATTGCTGTGCGGGGACTTTTTCAAGCCTACCAAATTGCGAAGGAATTAAATTTAGACATTGTCCACACGCAAACGGAGTTCTCGATGGGGTGGATCGGTAAGTTTGTGGCGCGTAACTTGGAAATTCCGTGCCTGCATACTTATCACACCATGTACGAGGATTATTTACACTATGTGGCTAACGGTAAAATTTTGAAGCCGGTCCACGTGAAGCAGGCGACCTTAGCGTTTTGTTATCACATGACGGGTGTTGTTGCGCCCAGTGATCGCGTGTTAACGACCTTAACGGATTATGGGGTTAAGACCCCTATCCGCGTGATTCCAACTGGCGTCAATTTACATCAATATGAGCAGCCGGACACGGCTAATTTACGGCGGAAGTTGGGTTATCAGCCCGATACCCCCGTCATTCTTTCGCTGAGTCGCTTGGCCTACGAAAAAAACATCAAGGAGAGCATTGCAGCTATGCCACAGATTTTGGCACAGGTGCCCGCAGCGCAACTCTTAATTGTCGGAGATGGTCCAGCACGAGAAGATCTGGAACAACAGGTGAAGGATGCTGGGTTAACGGATCACGTGTCATTTACCGGTGAAGTGAGCAACGATGAAGTCTTCCGATACTATCACATGGCAAATGTCTTTCTATCCTCGTCAGATTCGGAATCACAAGGATTGACCTACATTGAAGCCATGGCGGCTGGAACAAAAATCGTTGTTATGACCAGTCCCTATACCGATGACCTATTGTCGAGTCGGACCTTGGGGGTCACCTTTAAGGAGCCAGCTAAGATGATTGAAAACGTGGTTGATTATCTGCGGCATGGAGACGAAGAGCAGGACCCGGACTTATTAGCAAAAAAATTAGCTGACATTTCTGCCGATACCTTTGGTCAACGTATCATTGGCTTTTATCAGGATGCACAGGCAAACTATGAAGCTGCTCACGAGGATACCCCGGATTTTAGCAATTAGAGGAGTTATTGGATGTTAAAAATCAACATGTTTTCCGCTGCTGATTCTGTCAAAGGACAGGGTGTCGGCAGTGCTTACAATGAGCTCATGAATCTGATGCGCACCCGTCTAGGCGATGATTTTCAGGTGACGGTCAATAAGTATGGTCGCGCGGATTTGACGCATTATCATACGATTAATTTTTCCTATTACTTATCAACATTCTTACCTGGACGCGGCCGAAAAATTGGCTACGTTCATTTCTTGCCGGAAACTTTAGAGGGAAGCTTGAAGATTCCCCAACCCTTCCGGTCGATTTTTTATAAATACGTGATTGCCTTTTATAAGCGGATGGATCACATCGTAGTGGTCAACCCGACGTTTATTCCAAAGCTAGTGGCTTACGGGATTCCTGAAGATAAGGTGACATACATTCCGAATTTTGTGAGTCGTAAGGAATTCTATCCCGTGACAGCTGACAAAAAGCAGGCTTTACGGGATCAGTACGGTTATGACCGGCAAAAGTTTACGGTACTCGGGATTGGTCAGATTCAAGAACGAAAAGGCTTGTTTGACTTTATCAAACTGGCACGGCATAATCCGCAACTTCAGTTTATTTGGGCTGGTGGATTCTCCTTTGGCCGGATGACGGATGGTTATGCTGCCTTGAAGAAAGTCGTTGATAATCCTCCCGCTAATTTGAGCTTCCCTGGGATTGTGGATCGTGAGCGATTAGTTGACTACTACAACCTGACAGACTTATTCTTATTACCATCATTTAACGAGTTGTTTCCAATGTCCGTTCTGGAGGCCTTTAGTACCGGAACACCGGTATTGTTGCGTGATTTAGACCTGTATCAGGCCATCATTGCCGGGGATTATCAACCAGCAAAGGACTATGCGGAAATGAACCAGCAACTTCAGCAATTACCACAGGAGCCAGAAGCCATGGAACACTGGCATCAACAGAGTTTGGCGGCTGCTGAGCGCTACTCTGAAGAACACTTGACCACAATTTGGCGGGCGTTCTATCAGCAACAAGCAAAAGAGGGGTAAGTGCATGTCACGTCGAAATAAATGGGTACTCACTTTAATGCTGCTTTTGGGGATTGCAATTTTTGCCTTTTCGCTACGTGACATTAAATTTTCGGTTTTAATCAATGACTTCGTGCACATTAATTTTTGGTGGTTTGGGGTCGCTATTTTGTGTATGGTGTTATATCTCGGCTTGGAAGCTGTTATCGTCAAAGTCTTTATTTCGGATCGAATCGAAGGCTTTACGTTCAAGGATGCCTTACGAATTCCGATGGTGGAACAGCTGTTTAATGGGATCACACCGTTTTCTTCCGGTGGACAACCGGCACAGTTAATTGCGTTGATGCAGACAGGGGTCGATGCCGGTAAGGCCAGTTCGGTACTCCTAATGAAGTTCGTGGTCTACCAATCGATGATTGTGATTAACTTTTTAATTGCTTTGGTCATCGGATTTAACGACATTCAGGATAAACTGCACGCCTTAGTTTGGTTAGTCGTGTTTGGGTTTACGATTCATTTAGCCGTCATTGTTGGTCTGCTGATGGTGATGTTCTGGCATGCTTTCACGAAAAAAATGGTGGGGATCGTTCTGTATCCCTGTCGGTGGTTTATGAAAAAAGACCGCTTCACCCGAATGGAGAGCAATATTAACGGCAAAATCGATTCGTTTTACCATGAAAGTGTCCGGATCAGTGGACAGGGAAAATTGATGTTTAAGATCTTTGTGATCACTTTTTTCCAACTGATGTTTTATTATTTGATCCCGTACTTTATCATGTTAGCGCTGGGATATACGACGGCCAATATTGTTATGGTGACTAGTCTACATGTACTGATTGTCATGGTGATTTCACTGTTTCCTATTCCAGGTGGGTCCGGGGGGGCCGAGTATAGCTTTGAAATGATCTTCCGGAGTTATATTTCATCAAATAGCAAATTAGTTTTAGCAATGATTCTATGGCGCTTACTGACCTATTACTTTGGCATGCTGACGGGGTTAGTTGCGATGGTAATTCCCCCAGATAAGGTCATTGAAAAAAAGGATTTGCCAAATGAGTGAGTTTTTCTGCATTAGGGCGTGCCATACCGCCTCAAGTTTGGTAAAATCATTAGTGAAAGCTAGAAAGGGGACCAACCATGGAAGAATCTCAATTGATTGGCATTATCAATCGCTTAAAGGCGATGCAAGAGGATGCCACCGACGAGCCACAACCCCGTCGATTTGAAAAGGAAGGCGTTGAGCAGGCAACGGTTGTTTACAACCAGTTGAGCCACACCTACACCTTAACCGAACACAACCCGGAAACGACTTTTGAGTTTGATAACATCGATTTAGTAGCTATCGAATTGTTTGATTTGTTGACGGATAACTAACAAAACTATGGGTGCCATAGTTTTGTTTTTTTATACCGGGAAAAAGTTGCATTTTTCCAAAGGTTATGGAATCACATTGATTACCCGTTAATATCAGCTATACTATAGTGATGTTAATTATTTTGTGGAGGCAATCGCATGGCGAACTTTTTTAAGCGGAAGACGAACTGGGTAAACAGCCGAATGGGCTTTTTCCTGTTGATCGTCGTTTTATTTTGGGTAAAAACTTACATTGCCTATCAGACCGAATTTACTTTGGGGGCTAAGGGGAATGTTCAACAGTTCTTATTGTTGATTAATCCGATTCCAGCTGCCTTACTAGTATTCGGTATTGCGCTCTATTTCCGCGGGCGGTTAGCTTATTGGCTGATGTTGATTATTGATGTATTAGAGTCCACATGGATTTTTGCGAATGTACTCTATTACCGAGAGTTCTCTGACTTCCTCTCATTTGGGATTATGAAGGGCTCTAGTGACGTGGGGAATAATCTGGGGAAGAGTTTGGCTCAGATTACGCACGTCTATGATTTCTTTGTTTATATTGATATCGTGATTCTGATCATTTTATTGGTCACCCACGTGATTCGAATCGATGCACGACCGTTCAAACGGCGGTACGCGTTCTCCATTACAGTGTTGTCGTTTGGCCTGATGTTTGCCGAGTTCGGGATGGCCAATGCGGATCGCTCTGGGTTACTGACCCGGACGTTTGACAATAATTATATTGTGAAATACTTGGGACTTAATGAGTACGCTGCCTTCAACGCCTATCAGACGCAGAAGGAAAGTGCGACCCGGGCGAGTGCCAACGCTAGCGATATGAAGAGTGTTTTAAAATACCTGAAACAAAATCGGGTAAGTCCAAACGTTTCCTACTTTGGTAAAGAGAAGGGAAAAAATGTTTTCATTATTCACTTGGAAAGCTTCCAGCAATTTTTGATTGATTATAAGGTGGATGGTAAGGAAGTAACACCAACACTGAATAAGTTCTATCATAGCAAGAATACCTTGGCTTATAAGAACTTCTATAATCAGGTTGCCCAGGGGAAGACCTCTGATGCCGAAATGATGCTGGAAAACTCGTTATTTGGGTTACCACAGGGGTCAGCTATGACGACCTATGGGACACAGAACACGTTCCAAGCGGCACCGGCTATTTTGAGCCAAGAAGCCGGATATACCACGGCAGCATTCCATGGGGATGTGCCTAGCTTCTGGAACCGAGATAATACGTATAAGTCATGGGGCTACCAGTACTTCTTTAGTTCCAGCTACTATACAGAGAAGTCGGGCTATAGTATTGGTTATGGCCTGAAGGACAAGATCTTCTTCAAGCAGTCAGCTAAGTACATCGAACAGTTACCGCAACCCTTCTATGCGAAGCTGATTACGTTGACGAACCATTATCCTTATGAGCTGGATAAGAAGAACACAGACTTCCCAGCAACCAAGACTGGGGACAAGACCGTCGATCCTTACGTGCAGACGGCACATTACTTGGATCAGGCATTTGGTGAGTTCATCAGTTACCTGAAGAAGGCGGGACTCTATAAGAATAGTGTTATTGTGGCCTATGGGGATCACTATGGAATTTCAAATAACCACCGGCCAGCGATTGCACAGTTATTGGGCAAGAGTAAAGTGACCAACTACGATCTCGCCCAGTTCCAGAAGGTGCCGTTTATGATTCATGCGACGGGTCTTAAGGGGGGCATTCAATCAACCTATGGTGGGGAGATTGATGTGCTCCCAACGTTGCTGGACCTCTTAGGGGTTAAGAATACAGATACGATTCAGTTTGGCCAAGACCTATTGGCTAAAAATCGCAATCAGACCGTGGCCTTTCGGAATGGGAACTTTGTTTCGCCAAAGTATACCAAGATTGGTGGGACCGTTTATGATACCAAGACGGGAGATGCACTGACCTTGACGGCGGCGCAGAAGAAGGACGTCGCTAAGCTACAAAATCACGTTACAACTGAACTCTCATTGTCTGATCGGGTAATTTACGGGGATCTGCTGCGGTTCTATACACCAAAGAACTTTACAAAGGTCAATAAGACGGACTTTACGTATAAGCTGAAGCCAGCAATGGAACAGTTAGCGGAAGCTGAGGAAAAGGAAAAGACGAGTGTGCTTGCTAAGCATGATGGTAAGAGTACCGTTTCCGATTACAAGACTGATGCACCTGAATTAAAATAGAATATTAGTTCTATATGAAAGAAGTCAATCACGATAGCAGGTGATTGACTTTTTTTTTGAGTGAGGGGGGATTCTAGATGTTTGAAAATAGGTGTTATCGGAGGACAATCAAAAGGCCAGTGAAATCCGCGGATGAAAAATGTGGGCAATAGTATTACCTAGTTTGACTTATCCATTTGAGACGAGAGAGGCGGTAGGACACTTAGTGGTACCATAAGTGGAGTGCGTGATTATGCAGCCGGCACTTCGAGATGAAGTAGACCAGTTTTTGTGGTTTAGTGGTGGTTTGATGTCCTATTTTCAGGGAATAGAGAGGATGGCTGAAATTAATTTCAGTAAATATTCATTTTCCCCTTGACCGTTGCGGCAGATATTGGTAAACTATTTTCTGTTGTCATTTATGTGTGCAAACATTGTGACAGCAACGAGAAGTTGCTTCCTCAATAATTTAAAAAAAGGCTTGACGGTCTGGTTGATTATTGATATAGTAGTAAACGTTGTTGAGAATATTTATTCAACTTGGTTCGGAAACATCAATATTTATTCAAAAAGATGTTTAAAAAGTTGTTGACAGGTATTTGACGACATGATATACTTTAAAAGTTGTCACGGAGCACTTGTTTCTCTGATAACTTGGTAGACCTTTGAAAACTGAACATTGTTTCGACAAACCAAATATGTGTAGGGCGGTTTGATACTTGGTATCAAACCCAAAATATTTATTTGCGAAGTCAATTCGCTTTAAAAAATGTAACAACAATCGATGAGCTATTCAAGC